>JAQUOU010000004.1 GCA_028716975.1 Methylobacter sp.
TGCGCCATGCGCACTTAAGCCTGATTTTGCAATGTTGTTGCCGCCACATTTTGGGCAAATGATTTCGTGATAACAGGTCATGGGTAAATTAAGCAATATTTAAATCAATTAATTATCCCATTATTCTTATGTCAATTCACAGTCTTAACCCGTTAACACCAGCCCGATTCCCGTTATCTATCCGCTCTTTGCCCCGCTGTTAAATACCAGGGATTGATAGTAGCGTCATAGTGGAATAGCTAAATTTTACCCGGTTAAGACAGCCAACCGTTGAAGAAAACTGATAGAGACTCGGGTAATTCCTGATTTTATAGAGGGGATCAGCTGTGCCAGAATACCTATGGCGACCTTACTCATTAGCAAAAACTCTGGAAAGTAAAGCGTCCAGGCCGACGCCTCCTGACAGATACGCTTTAACTCAGTCCTGCCAGATCAAGCCCACTCCCTAAAGCGGCCGTTGACAATAGACCCAATTAACCGGCACTGAATGCTAAATAACGCCATCAACGGACGGTCACCTATTAATTTTAAGTAGTTGCTCAAACTTGAAAAGCAGACATTCGATATCCGCCTAGGCGGATGACCGAACGATTGATCCCAATGCCCATTGTGTTTTCATCATCATGAAGACGGCGCCAGCAAACTTTTCAATACCTATTAACAAAACAAAAAAAATGGGGTTACGATATTTTTGCAGTTCGCTAAAATCTAATAAAAACTAAACCGCAGCATTCCTCCTACTAGCAACCCACTAACTTGTGAGGCAAAGCAAGTAGCCTGGATGAAACGCAGGGGAATCCGGGATAATCAGAACCGCATTGGTCCCCGATTTCGCAATTCTCATCAAACTACGTGGATTCCCCATCACAACCTCCTATTCGTTAATACCACCCTGCGTCAAATGCGAAGGCTCCAGCAATTTTTCCAATTCTTCCAGGCTCAAGTCAGTCATTTCAGCGGCGACTTCAATAATAGGGCGGCCTCGTTTATAGGCCGCTTTAGCCACTTCAGCCGCTTTTGCATAACCGATAAGCGGATTTAAGGCCGTCACCAGAATAGGATTTTTTGCCAACGCTTGTTGCAGGTTATCTTCCCTGACCGTAAAACCGGCGATGGCTTTATCGGCCAGCAGTTTACTGACATTACCCAGGATTTCTATGCTTTGCAGGATATTGTAGGCGATTACCGGCAGCATGACATTTAGCTGAAAACTGCCTGATTGACCGGCAAGAGTAATCGTAGCATCGTTGCCTATTACCTGCGCGGCGACCATAGCCGTTGCTTCCGGAATAACCGGATTGACCTTACCCGGCATGATGCTGCTGCCCGGCTGCAAGGCTGTCAGTTCTATTTCGCCAAGCCCTGCCAGCGGGCCGCTGTTCATCCAACGCAGGTCATTGGCGATCTTCATTAAACTGATCGCGATAACTTTCATTTGGCCCGATAATTCAACCATGGCGTCTTGGGCGCTCAGGCTTTCAAAAAATGATTCATTCGGCTGAAAAGGTAAACCGGTTTCTTCAGTTAAAATCCCGGCAAACTGCGCTGCAAACTCGGGATGCGCGTTAATGCCGGTTCCTACGGCCGTGCCGCCCTGAGCCAATTTATAGACTCTTGGCAAGGCCGAATTAATCCGGTCTATGCCGTTGCGAACTTGGAGGGCCCAGCCGCCCAATTCCTGGCTTAGGCGCACCGGCATTGCATCCATTAAATGCGTGCGGCCGGTTTTGGTAATGTTATCCAGTGACGCGGCTTTTTTTTCTATGGTTTCGGCAAGATGAGTCAAGCCCGGCAGCAGCGTTTTTTGACATTCAAAGGCGGCGCTGACATGAATTGCGGTAGGAATGACATCATTACTGCTCTGCCCCATATTAACGTGATCGTTGGCGCTGACGTTTTGTCCGAGCATACGGGTTGCCAGATTAGCCAGGACTTCATTGACATTCATATTGGTGCTGGTGCCGGAGCCGGTTTGGAACACGTCAATAGGAAATTGCTGTTGATGCTGTCCCTGAATGATTTGTTCCGCCGCCTGGATAATCGCATCGCCCAGCGCGACATCAAGTTCGCCCAATTCCATATTGGCCTTTGCAGCAGTTTTTTTGATCAGTGCAACGGTTTTGATAAAGGCAGGCGGCATGGTTAAACCGCTGACCGGAAAGTTATTGATGGCTCGTTGAGTTTGCGCGCCATACAAGGCCTCTGCCGGGACTTCCAGCTCGCCCATACTGTCTTTTTCTATTCGGTAATTTTCAGCCATTGGTTAACCTCTTGATAAATTCTTCTATATTTGTTTGATCAAATGGCCATCCCAGTTCATTTTGAGTTTCAGGATGATATAAAACAGGAATACGGAGTGCATATTTTTCCTGCCATTGTTCAAATTCTGCAATATCGATGGTTTCAATAAACAGCTCAAAATCATCTCGCAAGAACTCGCGGATAAGTTGTTCGGCTTGTTCACAAAGATGACAACCGGAAGTTCCAAATAACACTAAACGTATCATTAATGTTTAGTCAGTTTATCCAGGTATCCCATAAACACGGCCGATATTACGAAGGTCAGATGAATCAGCACATACCACATTATTTTATTGTCGTCCGTCGTCTGGAGATTCATAAAAATCTTTAAGAGATGAATAGCCGAGATGGCGACAATGGAGGTGGATACTTTAATTTTAAGGGCCCCGTAATCATGCTTTCCCAACCAATCCAGTTTTTCCGTATCTTCAACAAGATCCATTTGGGAAACAAAATTTTCATAACCGCTAAACATAACGATTACCAGGAGACTTGCAATTAGTGTCAGGTCAATTAACGTCAGCAGTTTTAAGATTAACTGAGACTCTTCAATCTCAAGGACCAGCGGAATAAAATGATAGAGCTCCTGAAAGAATTTTATGCAAAGCACCAGAAGAGCCAAGCTCATTCCAAAATAAATCGGCGCCAGAAGCCAGCGGCTCGCGTACATCAGTCTTTCCAGCGACTGTTCTATTTTGTTTTTTGTGGTCATGCGAGTCATTTCTTAATGATGTATATGAGCCGCCAGCCAGCGTTCAGCCACTTCTTCCGCTATGCCTTTACGTTTGGCATAATCTTTCAATTGATCCCTGTCTATTTTGCCGACATTAAAATATTGCGCTTCAGGATGGGCAAAATACCAGCCGCTGACCGCCGATGCCGGATACATGGCATAACTTTCAGTCAATTCTATGCTGGTATTTTCGGTAACATTCAGCAATTCAAATAACTTGCCTTTCTCCGTATGATCAGGACAGGCAGGATAGCCGGGGGCAGGGCGTATGCCCTGATAAGCCTCATTAATTAATTCATTGGGATCATATATTTCATCTTTCGCATAACCCCAGTAGTCTTTCCTGACCGCCTCGTGCATATATTCTGCAAACGCTTCAGCCAGCCTGTCGGCCAGGGCTTTGAGCATGATTGAACTGTAATCATCATGATCTTGCTCAAACTCTTTCAGTTTTTGTTCTATGCCTATGCCTGTGGTTACGGCAAAGGCGCCGATATAATCCGCTTTACCGCTGTCAATCGGGGCAATAAAATCAGACAGGCAATAGTTGGGTCTGCCCGGCGCTTTGATATTCTGTTGCCGTAAATGGTGCAATATTTCCAGTTGCTGTGTGCGGGAATCATCGGTATAGACCATGACATCATCGCCTTCGCTATTGGCAGGAAAGAAGCCGATAACAGCACGTGCCGTCAGCCATTCATCGCCGACGATTTTTTTCAGCATATCCTGAGCGTCATTAAACAGCTTTCGGGCTTCAACGCCGATGACTTTATCATCCAGTATTTTGGGATAGCTTCCGGCCATTTCCCAGGTTTGAAAGAAAGGCGTCCAATCGATATATCGGGCCAATTTATGCAAGGGAAAATGATCGATGACTTTTATTCCCAAAAAAGAGGGCTTTACCGGTTCCGGCAATGCGCCGTTGAATTTATTTCGTCGCGCCTCATCCAGGGAATGCTGCCTGGTTTTAGCCTCCCTGCCTTTATGTCTTTTCCTTACCTCTTCATATTCGTCATGCACACTTTTAACAAACTCTTCTTTCAACTCACCACTTAACAGATTGCTGGCTACGCCCACGCCTCGAGAAGCATCGGTAACATACACAGTAGGACCATGGTAATTTGGAGCAATTTTTACGGCGGTATGCGCACGTGAAGTGGTTGCGCCGCCTATCATTAGCGGAATAGTAAAACCCTGGCGCTCCATTTCCTTGGCCATGTAAACCATTTCATCAAGCGACGGCGTAATCAAGCCGCTTAATCCGATAATATCGACATTTTCCAAACGCGCGGTTTGCAAAATCTTTTCAGCAGGCACCATCACGCCCAGATCAATAACGTCATAGTTATTACATTGCAACACCACGCCGACGATATTTTTACCAATGTCATGCACATCGCCTTTCACGGTTGCCATCAGAATTTTGCCGTTAGTTTGGCGGTCTGCTCCCGATTTGTCAGCTTCCATGAACGGCATTAAATACGCTACGGCTTTTTTCATTACCCGCGCCGATTTGACTACTTGCGGCAAGAACATTTTACCGGCGCCAAATAAATCACCGACTACATTCATGCCGTCCATTAATGCGCCTTCAATAACATGCAAGGGCCGTTCAGCTTCGAGCCGCGCCTGCTCGGTATCTTCATCAATGTAATCAGTGATGCCTTTTACCAGCGCATGTTCCAGACGCTTGCCGACCGGCCAACTGCGCCATTCCAGATCCTGCTCTTTTCCGGCGCTGCTACTGCCGTCACCCCGGTATTTGTCAGCAAGTTCCAGCAATTTATCGGTGCCGCTGCCATCGTGACGGTTTAAAACGACATCTTCAACGGCATTACGCAAGTCGTCCGGTATATCGGCATAAATCGCCAACTGCCCGGCGTTGACAATGCCCATAGACATGCCGGCTTGAATCGCATGGTATAAAAACACAGCATGAATCGCTTCCCGCACCGGATTATTACCGCGGAAAGAAAACGACACATTGGAAACACCGCCGGAAATTAATGCGTGAGGCAAGGTTTGCTTGATCTCGCGTGTGGCTTCAATAAAGTCCAGGCCGTAATTATTATGTTCATCAATGCCGGTGGCGATGGCAAAAATATTGGGGTCAAAAATAATATCTTCAGGCGGAAAGCCGATTTGTTCAGTCAGGATTTTATAAGCCCGTCGGCATATGCCGACTTTTCTTTGCTTTGTATCCGCCTGGCCTTCTTCATCAAAGGCCATAATGATGACTGCCGCGCCATAGCGCCGGACAAGTTTGGCGTGTTTGATAAAAGCCTCTTCGCCTTCTTTAAGCGAAATGGAATTCACCACGCCTTTGCCTTGAATACATTTAAGACCGGCTTCCAGAATATCCCATTTAGAAGAGTCGAGCATAATCGGCACTTTGGCAATATCCGGCTCTGATGCAATCAGCATCAGGAACCGCACCATCGCTTCTTTTGACTCCAACATGCCTTCATCCATATTGATGTCGATAATTTGAGCGCCGTTCTCGACCTGCTGTTTGGCAACTTCCAGGGCCGCTTCAAAATTACCTTCAATCACCAGGCGCTTGAATGCCGCTGATCCTGTGACATTCGTGCGCTCCCCGACATTGACAAACAGGGAGTCGGGGCCAATGCTCATGGGCTCAAGACCAGCTAACCGGCATTGTTTTTCTATGACCGGAAGCACGCGAGGCCGGTAAGTGTGCACGGCTTCGACTATCGCCTTAATATGCTCGGGTGACGTTCCGCAGCAACCGCCGATAATATTCAAATAGCTGCTTTTCGCCCAGTCTTCCAGTTCTTTCGCCATGGCTTCGGGCGATTCATCGTATTCCCCGAATTCATTAGGCAAACCGGCATTGGGATGGGCGGAAACGTGCGTGTCTGAAATGGTGGATAATTCGGCTATGTACTGCCGAAGCTCCTTGGCCCCTAAAGCGCAATTAAAGCCGAATGAAATCGGTTCCACATGCTTTAATGAATGCCAGAAAGCGGCAACCGTTTGTCCTGATAGCGTTCTGCCTGAGGCATCGGTAATCGTGCCGGAAATCATTACCGGCAGTTTATAGCCCAGCTTTTCAAAGTACTGTTCAACAGCAAAAATTGCCGCTTTGGCGTTCAAGGTATCGAAGATAGTTTCAATCAGGATAATATCCGCGCCGCCATCAATAAGCCCACGCGTTGCATCCGTGTAGGCTTCGACCAGCTCATCAAAGGTAATATTGCGAAACCCTGGATCATTGACATCGGGTGACATCGATGCAGTGCGGTTGGTAGGTCCCAATACGCCTGCGACAAAACGCGGTTTGGCCGGCGTTTTCTGAGTAAATTCATCAGCAGCTTCTTTTGCGAGGCGAGCCGACTCAAGGTTAATCTCATACGCCAAGGATTCCATTCTATAATCGGCCATGGCGATACGGGTTGCATTGAACGTATTGGTTTCAACAATATCGGAGCCCGCTTCAAAATAAGCAGAATGTATGGCTTTAATAATATCCGGCTGGGTTAACGACAACAGATCGTTATTTCCCTTTAGGTCAACATCCCATGCAGCAAAACGCTCGCCACGATAATCTTTCTCATCCAGTTTGTAGCCTTGGATCATGGTGCCCATAGCGCCGTCAAGAAACAGGATTCTTTGGGATAATTGCTGCTTTAATAATTCTGTTCTATTCATGAAGACTGCCCGGAATTTGTCGAATTGTCTGAATATTATGATTGCTTAAAAAGCGATCAACCTATACTATTTTGTTCTATTTTTCAGGAAATGGATATGCCGAAACAAACGATTATTCAGGTCATTAAAAGTACACTGTCTGCCTTTATCGGCGTGCAAAGCACAGCGAATAGAAAGCAGGACTTCGAACATGGATCACTTACAACCTATATTATTGCAGGGTTAATTTTTACTATAGTTTTTGTTGTCGGGCTCATTTTTCTTGTTTCAACCGTTATAGGTGGTTAATGTTAAATTTTGGGCAGAAATACACCTAGTAAAACCATCTGATGCTTTACATTCATAAAAAAAGCCCAAGCAACGCTTGAGCTTTTGTTTATAACCAACCTTTAACTTCTATTTTTCGGCCGTTGTAAAGCTTTGTTTTATGCTTTGAAATAATTCTTTCAGGCCACTGAATAAATTGGTAACTGAAATTTTTTCCTTGAGAATAAGTTTGGTGCGAATAAGCGCAACAGCAAGGAAACCAGCGAACGGGGGCATTAATTCAAAAAATACTGACAATAAATAACCGCTGATTCCCTGAAAACCGCCCTGATTTTTTCTATCGCCAATACTTGTTAAATCCCGCTCATAACCCGCATCAGCTTCGCCGCCCCGGATTGACTCTAAAATAGAAACATTTAATTGAACCAATAATGTTTGCACAACAAAAAAAGCTACAACACTGATGCCGATCCACATCAGCACATTACTAACGTTTGCTTTTACAGCCGACTGATAGACCCAGACAGCTACTAAAATCATTATAATTCCACCTATCATAGTTATACCCTTTTTTAATTATCATATTTTTGTTAGAAAGAAGAAAAGATATGTACATTTTAAAACCATGTTGGAGCCGTTTTTTTCAACAACTTTACAGGATTCATATTTTTCCCGCCCAGGCGATACCTGCTTTTTAATTTCTCCATCCGCGACTGAATATTTCACTGCTATGCTCATCTCTTTAGTTCGACCGACAGAGTCTGTTGCTTTGGTCTGAAGCACACCGTCCTCTTTAAAATCCCATTCAATAGTAACCGCTTTTTTCTCTCCCTCTAACTTAGCCGCTTCAGCATATAACTTCCATTTTCCCAAGATTTCAGAGTTATCTTTTAATGCGACGTCGGCATGAGCTGAAAGTATAAAAAAACTTGCTGTCAATGAAAGTATTCTAATGTATTTTTTCATCATTTCCTTACCTCTTATAGTTATTTGAACTCTGAAATATAGAATTATATCACATCGGCTTTCGAGCTATAAGTTTCGAAACTAAAACAATATTGGCGGGCATCAACTTCTAAAGTCAGGCAACAATAAATCTTGACTTTAACTTTACCTAAAGTATTATGGAACTTCCGCTTGCTATGTAATTAGCAATTTCTAAAATACAAAAATTATAGGTAGGACATCCATGGGGTTCATCTTAGATCTCACTCAAATGTTAAAAGAACCAGCTGGCATGGTCGGCGCTGTTGTAGTTATAGCTGCTATTTATTTCCTCGTAAAATGGGTTTTTGCTGCGCACCCTGACGACGAACAATAAGCTGTCAACAAATTCGTCCATACGTGGGTCGCTACCATTTATTTCTGAATGGCTAGCGGCCTTAGTTTCTCTGCATATTCCACAACCTTAGTCGAATAATTATTTTATAATATATACATTTTTTTTCGATTTTTCGAACTTTGAAATGTATAACTTTATAACATCTAAAATTTCAAGTCTTCATTCTCAGCAAACAACTGCCACCGGCATTGGTTTATTTCGGTTTTTTTACGGATTAGTTACCTTCCAGGAAATAATTTTCCTGCTGTATTTTAATCATTTGATTTTCGATCCTATCCCTTACATGGATGTCGAATTTTCAATGATCCCCTTTTTTTTATCTATCTGGTTGCTTATAGCCTGTTTTATTGTGATTGGCTATCACTATCAATTTGCTGTTATTTGCAATTACATTTTTTGGATCATCTTTGTCAATTTCACCCCCATGCAGCGGGATTTTGACGGCGGTTTTGATGCATTGATGATTAGTGCAGGTTTTTTTCTGCTCTTTATGCCAGGCGACCGGGCATTTTCCATAGATAACCTTAGATACAAACTCAGCACGCCTTTTAGTCATTATCGTTTTTTCAACACTCGAACTGCTTCAGAACTTGCTTATTATCTGCCTGTCGCCATAGGTCTTGGCTTTCTTTACTTTGACTCCGCCATTCACAAGCTGTTTGCTGAACATTGGCGAAATGGGCTAGGCTCCTGGCTACCGTTAACCCAGCCTTATTATGTTTCAGCCATCGATATGTCGTATTTGCTGAATAATGAGTTTCTGCAAAATGCTATTGGTTATACTGTTTTAATTTTCCAGTTTTCTTTTATTTTCCTATTTGCAGATCGCAGGTTCCGCCTGATTTATCTATTAATAGGTCTTAGTTTGCATCTTGGCATTATTTTCTCTTTAAATGTTTATCCTTACGGCCTAGGAATGCTTATATTTTATACGCTGATTATTCCGCCCGAATGGTGGGGCGCAATGGGCCGGCTGTTTAAAGCCAAAACTCCTTCTCTAATTGTATTCTATGATCAACAGTGCCCCTTATGTAACCGTACTGTTCTTATACTTAATCATTTTGATATATTCAGCTGCATAGACTTTAAAAGTGCCCAAGAACATGCAGTCAATTATCCAGCGCTTGAATCCATCAGTCAGGAAGTTCTATTAACCGACCTATACGCTTTAGATAAAAACAACCGTATTTACTCGGGGCTTAACACTTATATTCAAATTTTTCTAAAGATGCGGTATTTAGCGCCAATTGGGCTGATTTTAAGCGTTCCAGGCATATATAAATGGGCATCAAAAAAGTATCGCTCTATTGCCGACTCACGGATTCGGCTCAAATGCTCATCTGAATGTCCTATGCCTGAAAAACTGCAAGATAATACTTTATATCATCATTTTTTTGAGTGTATTGCTACCCGCAAACCTAAGCTATTTGTCAGAAAGCTTGCAAAAATAACTATTGCACTTCTGCTTTTGCAATTAAATAGCTCTATTCATTACGGAATTATTTATAGACTGCATATTAATACCAGGCAAAACCCGGTCATCGCTGCTATCTCCCAAGCCAGTAACTCTCTTATCCAGATTTCGCAGGTCTTTGTCGGTATTACCCCTCATGCGCTTTACCTGCATGATCATTTTGCCGGCTATGATCATATTATAGCCATCACTTACATTGATCCAACCGGCATTGAGCGCTGGTTACCCTTCGTTAATGAACAAGGCCGGCTGCTTGCTCCGAACTGGGGCCGCGTTCAGTCCATGTGGGCCAATATTGCTGTTACCCCTAATATCGACAATCAGCGATTGCAGAAATTTATTATGAAAGTCACGGCTTTTTGGGGCATAAAAACCGGTTTAAATCTTGATGAAACCGAGTTTTACATAAAGCTTAAAAAAATTAGCTCGACGACTTATTGGGTTTATGATCAATTACATAATAATTTTAAAGCTGACTGGCAAACCATCGGAACAGTAAAATGGACTCATAAAATAGTATCATTTGATTTGCCTGAGAATATTAATAAGCTCTAACTATTCCCGGTAATTAATCTTCTTTTATTATTGCAACATAATGCCAGTCATGATATAAAACGCATGTGCTTTTATAAATTGGCGCACAATAAATAAAAATAATTTAAACCCCTTTGGAGGATATTTATTATGAAAAAAGTTTTATCACTTTTAGCTCTGGCATTAATGATTGTTGGCTTAGCTGGCTGTATGGATGATCCAGACGGTTCTAAGCAAAAAGTTTCCAGCTCTATCGAACTTTAAGCAAAGCACTTCTGCACCACCAAAAAACCCAGCTTAAGCTGGGTTTTTTGTTTATAACAGGAAAGGATTTTCGAAAGCGAAAATAAAAGTCGACTAATAGCCTATCCTTTTCCTCGCGTACGTGTTCGGGTAGGGGATTTATCCTTGGTAATTTCCAGCGTTTCGAAGCGTTTTTCAATAAATTGAATAATGATATCGGCAATATCCTTCTCGCTGGTTTCTTCAATTCCGCGCAATCCCGGCGATGAATTGACTTCCATTATTACCGGACCGTGATTGGAGCGAAGCATATCAACGCCACAGACATTGAGCCCCATGATTTTCGCTGCCCGCACCGCAGTGGAGCGTTCTTCAGGCGTTAACCGGATTAAAGTAGCAGAGCCGCCACGGTGTAAATTTGAACGGAATTCTCCTTCCTCACCTTGCCGTTTCATAGCGGCAACCACTTTATCTCCGACGACAAAGCAGCGGATATCACTGCCGCCGGCTTCTTTAATAAACTCTTGCACCATAATATTAGCTTTCAATCCCATAAAAGCCTGAATAACACTTTCAGCGGCATTATGGGTTTCTGCCATAACTACGCCGATTCCCTGGGTACCTTGTAATAATTTAATTACCAAGGGCGCGCCGCCTACCTGGGTAATTAAATCTTCGATATCATCGGGATTATTTGCAAAGCCTGTTACCGGCAAACCTATCCCTTTTCTGGCGAGTAACTGGACGGAGCGTAATTTATCCCGCGAACGCGATATGGCTACAGATTCATTCAGCGGCAATACATTCATCATTTCAAATTGCCTTAATACGGCTGTACCATAAAAGGTAACTGAAGCGCCAATTCGAGGAATAACGGCATCAAATCCTGTTAAATCTTCTCCTCTATAATGTATGGACGGATTATGGGAAGTAATATTCATATAACAACGCAGTATATCCAAAACCCGTACTTCATGCCCTCGTGCTTGTGCAGCTTCAACCAGCCGATGTGTCGAATATAACTTGGGGTTACGGGATAAAATAGCAATTTTCATAAAAAATTAATTTCTCTACGACACAGGATAATCCCTATTTTGGCATGAAATAAACCAATAAGCATTAGGAAGGAGTTCAGGATTTAATAAAAACGGTTTTCCAGCGGATAAAGGAATTCTAAAAACTTCTTGAAAAACAAGTAATTAATTTCTCATAAATTATTCAGTTTGCAGAGTATGGATAACTTTCTTCTTATTTTTCAGGATAAGGGAGAATAACGAAGACGGAGAAGCTAGCGAAGCCGGGTTAAAGTCAAAATCGCAAGTACGGACGAGTGCGAGCCTGCTTTCTTTCGGTATTTTAGTCAGTATCAAGCTCATAGTTTAATTTTATTCTTTGGGACTCCCCCGTTTGCGTTTCAACATTGAGCGATTTGGTCAATTTACGCTTTAGTATCAACAATGCCTGTTTATTAAACAAACCCACTTTGGCGCCCACATAAAAATCCGGTGTCAGTTGTCGTCCTACCGCGAGCAACGTATCCTGAAGCGTTTTGCCCTGCTCAACTTCAAATTGATCGACTCCAAATTTACCGGCAAGCCAGGATACTTGTCCTGCACCGTAAGACAAGGCTGCACTGGCAACCATATTGCCTTCCGACTGGCTAACCTGGCTTAATGGCTTACCGGTAATCAGATAGGCAAGCGCTTCACTTTCCGGTAAGGCAGGGTCAGAAGATATGCTGGTTTTCGGCGAATTGAGCGGACCTGTCAAGCTGAGAATTGCGGTTACGGTTTTATCGCTTGAAACCCGTATAGCTTCAACATCCAGCCAGGGATTATCGACTGGGCCGTTAAAGACGAAACGCCCTTTGCGAACAGTTAAGTCCTGGCCATAACTTTTATAAGTCGCATCCTTCATTTCAACATTGCCGTACATAATTATTTTTTCTCCGGTTTTAATAACTTTCAATTTACCTTTCAGATTGGTTTTTAATCCCTGGCCGGTAAAACTTATTTTCTCGCCGAGTTCAATTTCTATATCCGCATCGGTACCGGGAGCAGCAGGAACGTTTTCTTCAGTTTGTTCTTGCCCGATAATAATTTCATCCTGGCTGACCTTTACGGCATTTTCAGGGAGTTGTTTAAGTTGCATGATTGCTTTCGGCACTTTTAATTTACCGGTGACTTGCCCGTGGGCATCAGCAAATTCCAGTTTCAATGCAGGTGAAACAGCTATTTGCGCTTCCGGCAGTTTAGCAATTTCAAAATTTTCCCCGGTCAGCCTCAACTCGACAGGCCAGCCTGATTCCGACTGTAATAGTACATGGCCATTCAGCATAACAAATCCTTCACCTGATTTTGCCGAGCCTGTAAGCTCGATAAGGCCGGTATTATCGGCTGGAGCAACGGCGTCAAGCTTGATCTCATGAAGATCAAGGCCAAATTCCGGCACTTGAACAGCAGCGGCAAGATGGATTGCGCCTTTTATTACCGGCTTATTTATAGTGCCCTGCACGGATAAATCGCTCGTGAGATGGCCTTGAATGCCCGGCAGCTCGGGAAATAAAGCATTTAGCGGCGCAAACTCAACAACAGATGCCGTTATCTGACCGGCTATGGCTTGGGCCTCGCCGGTATCAACCTGGAGTTGCCCCCGCACATAATCCGTAGCGGCCAATGCCAGATTAAAATCAGCTGAAACAATTTCACCGTTAATTTTTCCTGACAGGGAAGATGCGCCCAGTGGAATAGTGGTTGTCACGTCTTTGGTCAGGACTATTATTTTCGCATTGGCAGGTATATCGAGGTTGTAATGTCCTGCAAGCAACCGGTTTTTGTTGCGCAGTTCAGCATCGGCATTAATAATGCCTTGCAGTTTTACCTGCTGTGGTAAATAGGGTTGCACGAGCGCCATCGGTAATGCCGTGGCTTTCAGGTCAAACTGAAAATCAGCGTTGGCAAAATAGTGCCCTTGGGTACACAGGGATGCGGCTTGCTGAATCAAACAGCCTTCATCTAAAGCCGCATCAATACCGGAAGGCTTTTGCGTTATCCGCAGCCCCATATTTTTATTAAGCTGCCAAACTCCCCAATCCCGCGTTGTCAGGTTCAGCCTGGAAAGCCCGCCTTGCCATGTATCAGCTTTAACGCCGCCAGTTAACGCCGCCGATACAACACCGTAGGATGAGTTGATATCAGCTTTAACAGTATGCTGTTTAAGTGTGCCGCTGCCATCAACAAGCAGTTTTGTTAGTTGAGTTTCGCCGCTTTTGATTGAGTTGGCAGATAAGTTTATCGTAGAGATTTTTTGGTTATCGGGATTGTAATCGATGTTTATCGCTAACTGTCCGGCACTGTATTCGGCAAAATGCAAATGATTACCTTTTGCCTGGAATTTTATTGCGGGGTTTTTCCATGCGCCCTGTAAATGGCCATTTCCAGCCAGAGCACCGCCCAGATTCGGCCACAGGGAGGCTAAATTTGGCGCGTCAATAGAAACATCAAGAACTCCTTGTTTTTGGCTTAACATGCCATTTGCCGCCAGTTTATTGATACCGGAAGTAACATGCAGCGCATCAACCTTGAGCTGATCGCCGGTTAAGCCCAGTTTGCCGTTTGCGCTTACCGGATAGCCCCGTAATTTTCCGGATAGATGGTCTATACCCGCGTCAAGTTGTAACGCGTTTTCAGCCAGCTTGCCTTTGAGTTGACTGCTGAAAGTCAGATTGCCGGGAATCTCAGGAAGCAAAATGGCCGGATTAAAGTTCTGTCCTTTTGCAGTCAGATCAAAAGCCGGCGAATCCTTCCACGATACATCACCATTAATATTAAATATTCCATCAGTCGATTTCAGCTCCAGCTTTTCAATAGTCATGGCCTCCTGACCGCCTTTGCCGTTAAAGGATAAGCTTGCTTTGTGTAAATACTGCTGGGTTAACTGCCCATTTAGAATGATTTTATAATCAGACAGCAAACCGCTCAGTTCAAGGTATCCCTGTTCGCTTTTTAGCTGCGGGGCTGCACCGGTAATCGGCCATTTGATATTTTGCCAGTCACCGCGAGCTGCAATGCGCGGGTTTTTCTGTAAATTATCCAGATTGCCTTTTAATATCAATTGGAAAGGCGAAGATAAATGATTATCGAAAGCCAGCTTATGTATGTTTCCCTTCACGGTAGTTAAACCTTGCCAAAGCCCGTTTTCTTTCGCATTGAGCTGCCAATTCATTGTTAAGTTGAAAGGAAACCCTTTGCCCAAAGTAACTTCTCCCTGTAAGGAAGCGGCAAGCGGTTGGGCATTCGCAGTCAGCGATACAATTTTAAGCCGGCCGTCTTTAGCCGCAGCCGATAAGTGCAGTTTTTCCAGCTTGTACACTTCTTTGCCGGTGTGCAACTGCATGTCAGTCAACAGGAAATTTTCAAGCACAACCTGCACCGGTAAGCCTAGCTCGGCTTCAGGATTAAATTCGCTTGTTTGTTGTTTTTGGGTTTCAGGAATATTAACGGTTAAGCCCTGTAAGCCAAGTTCAATAATTTTTAATGCCCCTGAAAACAGTTCGGAGGGTTGCCAGGTGAAAGTAAGAGCTTTAATATCAATGATTTGCGCATCAGTTTGATAGTGAATATTCTTAAGCAAAACGTGATTAATTAACCGGCCTTCTATTGTTTCAACAGAAACCTGCGCCGGCAAATGTGCGAAAACCTGTCGCAACAGCCAGCGGCTGCCCGTTTCACTGCTGATCAGCGCCAGTAAGCCAGCAGGAATAATCAGGATTATCAACAGCACAATCAGGATTATGCGTTTCCTCATATTCTGGCGCCTGCAGCAAAGTGGATGCGAAATGAAGAATCTGAATCATTCAAGGGTACCGCAAAATCAACCCGCACCGGCCCGATAGGTGAGTACCACCTTATTCCCAGCCCTACGCCTGTTTTAAAACTGATGCTGTCGAGATTATAAGCATTGCCCGTGTCAATAAAGGCGGCGATTCCCCAGTCATTCAGAACAGCCTGTTCGTATTCCACGCTGACAACACTCAAGAACCGGCCGCCTTCGACATTGCCCAGATTATCTTTGGGCCCCAATTCTTTATAATTATAACCGCGAACGCTATTAATGCCGCCCGCATAAAACCGGTATGAAGTCGGGAGTTTGTCAAACCGGTCAATCAGCATGGCGCCCTGGTCAGTGCGTGCGATAAATTTGCCGTTCCAGGGCATTGGATGAATCCACACCGCCGACAAGGCTCCTTCCACAAAACTGACATCAGACAGAGGATTTTTATAACTGCCGCTGACTTCAAATTTTAACCGATAACCTTTAGTGGGACGCAGCAGGTTATTGGAGACGGAACGCAGCCAGTTGGCGCCCGGCACCAATAATAGCGTTTTACCTGATTGCGCCCCGGTAACAAAATCCTCATAGCTAAGATCGAGGAAAAGCGTCTGTTTCCAGCCGCTGGCAAAAGCATGTTTTAAAAGCCCTGAAAGCTTCGCTGATTTGGACTTGAAAGAATCGGTATTTTCATATTTAAGTCCGCCGCCCAGAGTGAAAGAATTACTGACAGGATTATCCAGGGGCACGTTGTATTGCACATCGGCAGTCGATAATACCGGTGAAATATCAATACTGGAAGTCAGAAAGTGGCCGCGACGGTTCAGGCGCCGGTTAATATAAGAAGCACTGCCCAAGGGTCCTATGTCGGTATCGAAGCCCAAGCCGAAAGTATAATGATGCTGTTTTTTAGGGTGCAGTTTAATGGTGACAGGCACATGTTCCCGCTCTGTATTTTCAGTGTCAGGCAGAATGTCTACCGTATCGAAATAGCCGCTTTGTGAAAGCGCATTATAGGTTTTACCCAGTTCCTCACTCGTATAAAACTCTCCGTTCTTTATCGTAATATATTTTCTTACGAAATCCGGATTCAATATATCCTGTTCAACGGCAATATCGCCGAAGTACAGGCGTTTTTTTGAATCAAACACCCATTCGATTTCTGCGGTATTGCGCTCTTTATCAATCAATAATTTCTTTTCAGTAAACGCTCCATTTAAATAACCTCTTTCCAGCGCCAGGGATTCCACACGGCTTTTCATCTTTTCATATTGGCCGTGATTAAGGGGACTGCCGGGTTTTAACTGAAAGGTGTCACGCAATTTTTGAAAGGCGGAATCATTTTGAGCATCTCCCTTAATAGAAAAACGGATGTCGCTGACAATAACCCGCGGGCCGGGGTTAATGTCAAAGCTAGCATTCCAGCAGGCGTCGTTGAAAGCCAATGATTTTTTAATAACGGCGTGGTAATAGCCCAAAGCCCGCAAAGCTTCGTCGATTTCCTGATCCGCTTTGGCGAATAACCCGCGTATTTTCCATTCCGGTGAAGCGCATTTTTCCTTTCCCAAAGACAACGTTAGCCGGACGTTATTCTCAGCTTCTCCTTGAATGCCCGAAACTGAAATGTCTGCATTAACGATAGGCGCCGCAAGGTAAACCATCAGCACTAATGATGCTGCTCCCAGAGGTTGGGAAACCAGCTTGATTAAGCGCAGCGCCAGAGCTCTGGATTCACTCATATCCCTACCTTCTGCTTATCTGTTGTTTTTAAATTCGGTAAATTAAAGAATACTAACAGCTTAAATCTGTATTCTGTTTTGATAATTAGCTAACGTATGTTTTCGAGTGAAGTGTTAGCTGATTAAATATTCCTGGTGTTTGAAATGGCTGTTTTTGGCTTAATTCTCTGGTTACGGGTATACCTTTGATTTTTTCTATTTTGGTCGAAGCCCACGACTTTAACCATATTTTTTTAAAATTACACTCACGGGTCCGGCTGGTCCGTACGGGAGAATACCCAAACTTGTTTTAACCGTGAATGTTAAAATGCAGTATTCAAACTACGTTTCTTAATCATGACTTCGACGTTAATACAAATGGCAGTATTGATCGCCTGTGGCGCAGTCTGGCGAATTATAAAGCCGGCCGGTTATTCAGCAGAGCACACCCGGCCTGTGCTTACCACGGTTGTGTATTATTTATTCCTGCCGGCAATGATTCTGGAAGTATTGTGGAAGTCGGATATTGGCATACAGTCCTTGCAATATACGCTTTTAGGCGTATCCAGCATTTTCATCGGCATGGCGTGTATCTGGTTATTGGGGCGGGCTCTTAAATTTAAAAATAAACAGTTTGGCGCAGTTCTTCTTGCCGCTACTTTCCCTAACGTGACTTACCTGGGATTGCCCGTGCTGGAACAGACTTTTGGTGAATGGGCAAGATCGGTTGCGATACAAATTGACCTGTTTGCAACATCGCCCATTTTATTCACAGCCGGTATTATGGCGGCCCGGCATTACGGCGAAGATAATTCCGGAAAGCACCCATCCGTTTTGTCCTTTTTAAATGCGCCGCCATTTTGGGCGGCCATCATTGCCGTCATACTCAACTTAAACAATATTGCCATGCCCGGCTGGCTGGCCGGTATTTTGCAGAAATTATCCGCTGGCGTCGTGCCTATCATGTTGTTTTCCTTAGGGTTGGCGCTCAGCTGGCGGGCGGTGAATTATCGTAATATGCCTTTTATATTGCCGGTTATCCTCATAAAAATGGTCGTCATGCCCGGGTTTGCTTTATGGTTTGTCGGGCTGTTAACCTTGGGTGATGGCTATAAAGCTGCAGCCGTGCTTGATATCGCCATGCCGAGCATGGTACTGGGCATTGTTTTTTGTGATCGCTATCATCTCGACAGCTCACTCTATGCGATGGCGGTAACGGTAACGACTGCTTTAAGCCTGGTCATGCTGCCGTTCTGGCATAGCGTATTGATAAAGATGAGTTTTTAAATGAATCCAACCATGGAAATCTTCTCTCAGGGAGAAGAAATTGTGACCGGACAAACGGTTGATACCAATGCGGCGTGGTTGTCCCAACAGGTGGCGCAAATGGGCTTTACGGTAACGCGCCATACGGCCGTAGGCGACAAGCTGGATGATCTGGTAGGTTTACTGAGGGAAATTTCAGCGCGCGCGGATTGCTGCATTTGCACGGGCGGCTTGGGCCCCACAAGTGATGATCTGACTGCGGAAGCGGTCGCTGAAGCTTTCGGCTTGCCGCTGGAATTTGATAACGTGGCCTTTGAACAGATCAAACTTTTTTTCGCGCGCAGAAACAGGATTATGCCTGAGTTAAACCGCAAACAGGCTCTGTTTCCCAAAGGCTCTGAGCGCATAGATAATGCCTGGGGCACTGCGCCCGGCTTCTCCCTGCAAGCCGGACGCTGCTGGTTTGCTTTTGTGCCCGGCGTGCCTATGGAAATGCAGCATTTATTTCTGGAAACAATAAAAGCCGGACTGCAAAGCCGGTTTTCCTTAAAGCCCGGCAAATTAATCAGCATTAAAACGATAGGCATTGGCGAGTCCGATATTCAGGAACGGATAAGCGCGGTTGACATACCGGCCCAGGTTCAATTGGGTTTTCGTGCGGGTGCGGATGAAGTCCAAACCAAGCTATGGTTTCCCAATGGTTATCCGGAAACGGCAATGGCAACCTTAATCACAACTGTTGCGAGCCAGTTGGGAGACTATGTTTTTGCTATTGATGGCCTGACTGAGCCAACCGGTGATTTGGCCGCTGTTGTCGATAAGCTGATGACTGCCGGAAAGCAAACCCTGGCTGTTATTGAAACAGCCAGTCAGGGCTTACTGACCGCTAAGTGCATAGGAGCGCAATGGTTGCTCAGAACGATGTATGAACAATCTTTGGGACGACTGGGAGATAAGCTGGCGGTTGAAATTAATGCTGATGACTTGATGGAAACTGCGCAAGCCCTGGCGGCCGCCATGCAAAAATCCAGCGCTGCCGACTTTATTCTCGTTCAGCTCTATGCGGGCGATAATACCGCTTTGCACGACAAAGACAAGTCCATTGTCCTGTATAACGCTCTGCTAACGGGAGCCGAATTTCATCAATCTGTCCATTCCGTAGCCGGCCCCATCAAGCGCAAGCAAAATCAGGCAGCGCTATTGGCGCTGGATTTATTACGTCGCTGTTTGCAGCATAAATAAACTCATCGGCCTTTATCTCCTTTCCTGCTGGAGAGGGCTAGGGAGAGGAGATTCAAAAAAATCAGCAATTTATAGTGTTCGCCCATCAATTGCCGTAAAAAAGCGGGAAAGATAAGGGGCAAAAAAACTTATAGGAATAACGGCATCGGCGAGGCAATAAAGCTCGCTACCAAACTTGACTTGCTGATTGAAAAATCACAGTCGAATCGCGCCTTGCCACTACTCGCAGACGCTTGTGTTTATGGGGTTTTTTATAGCGGCAATTTCCGGTAATCAATTTTGTGTAACTGATTTTATTTAATGATGATGTCAATATTATCAAGTTCTAAATTTTTATGACTGAATAATAAAATGATGAATACTATCTTGCCGGAATTGACAATTTTATGAATATATGGCGTGATGGAGATGTTTATCAGGATGTTTTATTTGTCAGGCAGATAACCCATTTTCTTGAAAACACGGGTTGTCTCAAAAGCAATCACTAGCCATAGGAGAATATCATGAATCATTTACATCGCCTTTTAGTATTATCTGCTGCAATATTTGTACTCACCGGCCTGAGCTCACCGGTTTATGCCGCTTTGGTTCAATATACTTATACGGGAAATACATTTAGTCCCACAGTAATACGTGTTGATCCCGACTACGGTCCACTATATGGATATCCAGATGGGTATAGCGGCGGCGAGCACGTAAGTATTAAGTTCACCGTTGATGACTCGCTGGTACCGAAGAACGGTACCTTTGAGCTGCCAAATAGTGATCCAACGGATATGAATTTTCCCTTAAAAAATTTTTTGATTACTGATGGGGTGCTTAGCATTCCCACTACTAATCCCTATGACTACTACGCGCAGACTCCTAGCCTCCATCTACTTTTCGATACGGATGCCGAAGGCAACGTTAGTGGGCGTTGGGACATAGCCGCTAGTCAAGAATTTTATGATTTCCGTCTTTACATTCATAATCTTGGGAGTGCATATAACAACTCCCCAAGCCCCAACCTTGATTATTCAGAGAATAATATCGGCATCGAATCTCTGCGATATGGGTTAGGATCTCTTAACAACCCAGGCACATGGACGCGTACCGCCGTAGTACCACTGCCTGCAGGAATCTTGCTGTTCGGCTCTGCTCTAGGCGGTCTATGCCTCATCAGGCGCTTTTCCTTAGCACGGATAAGACAAGTATCATTCCCAAAATGCCACCCCCCTATGAAATAAAGAAAAGAAATGCATACCCTGAACTTGGGAAAAGTCCAGTCCGTAGGCTGGATTGAGGAACGAAACCCAGCGCATTGACGCCCTCAAGAAGCTGGGTTTACGCAAAGCTCCAACCCAGCCTACGGGCTAACGGGAGCCGAATTTCATCAAGCCGTTCATTCCGTAGCCGGCCCCATCAAGCGCAAGCAAAATCAGGCAGCGCTATTGGCGCTGGATTTATTACGACGCTGTTTGCAATTCAAAAGCGACTAAGCCGCCGATAGCCGCCATGAGCAAAACAATTGATAATACGCAAAATAAATTTCGGGCGAAACTTGAGATATTTGAAGGTACTGATATTGCCTTTAACGGCAATAATCCGTGGGATATCCGCGTTTATAATTCGGACCTGTATGAAAGGATGTTCACTCAGGGGTCGCTGGGATTGGGTGAGGCCTATATGGACGGCTGGTGGGATTGTGACCGGCTTGATGTCTTGTTCAATAAAATCTGTTCCACCCAGTTCGTAACTCAGGGCAGGGGTTCTCCAACTCTAATGCATAAGTTTTGGGCATATTTCCTGAACAGGCAAAGCAGACGCCTCGTTTCTCATACCGTGAAGCGGCATTATGATATCGGGAATGACTTATACCGTTCAATGCTTGATTCAAGCCTGACTTATAGCTGCGGCTATTGGAGGAATGCCCGGACGCTTGAGCAGGCGCAGGAGCATAAATTCGAGCTGATATGCAGAAAACTGAATGTGCAACCCGGCCAAAAAATTCTTGATATTGGCTGCGGCTGGGGAAGTTTTATGAAATATGCGGCTGAAAATTATGGCGTTTCCTGTGTTGGAATAACCCTGGCGGATAAACAGCTCGCCCTGGCTAGAGAGCAGTGTGCCGGTTTGCCTGTAGAAATACGTTTGGCAGACTACCGGGAACTTAATGAGCCGTTTGACCATATTGTTTCTATTGGCATGTTTGAGCATGTCGGCTATAAAAATTATAGCCAATATATGCAGATTGCCCGAAACTGCCTTAAGGATAGCGGTTTATTTCTGTTACACACCATTGGCGGAAATAAATCCGTCATAACTCTGGATGCCTGGATGAATAAGTACATCTTCCCGGGCGGTATGCTGCCTTCGATCAGGCAAGTTTCAAAAGCTGTCGAGGGAAAGTTTGTTATGGAAGACTGGCACAATTTTGGGGCCGATTATGACCGGACGCTTATGTGCTGGTTTGAAAATTTTTCCAGGAACTGGAAGACTATAACAAATACCAATAGCTATGATGAGCGGTTCTTCCGGATGTGGAAATACTATTTACTGTCCTGCGCCGGTATTTTCCGGGCCCGGGGTAATCAGCTCTGGCAAATTGTGTTGTCTAAAAACGGGGTGCCGGGTGGATATATTTCGGTTCGCTGAGCCATTCTGAAACCTGATTAGCAAGATGCCTCCTCAGCTAAGTGGTCATACCGGCATGGATTGCCGGTATCCAGGTTACAGGGATGTAGCCATCGATTATTTTCAACTCTTATAAAGCAAGATGATCACGCTGTATCAATTTGAACGTACCTGGGATATACCGAATTTAAGTCATTTTTGCGTCAAGATAGAAACCTATCTGCGCATGGCCAAATTGCCCTACGAAGTCGTTTGCACCCTGCCGCTCAAGGTGCCGCGCGGCAAGCTCCCGTATATAGAAGATAACGGCAGGAAAATCAGCGATTCCCTGCTGATTCTGGATTATTTGCAGTCAACTTACGGAGATTCACTGAATGCCGGCCTCTCAAGCGAAGAAAAAAGCATAGCAAAAGCCTTTCAAAGACTGATTGAGGAGCATCTATATTGGGTCAGCATGTATACCCGATGGAGTTACAGCGACGCAAACTGGCAGTAACAAACAAGCCATTTTCGGAGGTCTGCCTTCAATCGCTCGTGATATTGTCGCATGGGGCTACCGCCGCCGGATCAAGTCGCAAATTCGCGGGCACGGCATGGGTTTATATTCTCCCGGTGAAGTGATAGTACTTGGCTTGGAGAATATTAATGCGCTTGCGGATTTTCTTGGCGATAAACCATACTTTATGGGTCATCAGCCTTCTGTCCTGGATGCTACGGCATTCGGCTTTCTGGCAAACGTAATGGCTTGCCCGATTGAATCTCCGGTGAAAGATTTTGCACTGGCCCAAAAAAACCTCAATGACTATTGTCAGAGAATGCAGGCGGAATTCTTCCCGGAGCTTCCGTCTCTTATGCGCTAAGCATGACCGGCTCGCTTCCTTGGGATTTCCTTGAAATAAAATTGTTAATGACCAAAACAGCATAATCTCGTAAAATTAAACCAGGTTTTGTTTTTTTATAACGGGATGAGTCCTTAAGGGTTCATCCCGTTTTGCACATTTGAGGTGGCGTATTTGACTAGGTCTGCATTATTGGTGTTGGAAGATGGAACGGTATTTAACGGTGTAGCTATAGGTGCAGATGGTTATTCCGTGGGTGAAGTCGTTTTTAATACGGCAATGACCGGGTACCAGGAAATTCTCAGTGATCCCTCTTATGCCCGGCAAATTGTGACATTAACCTATCCTCATATTGGTAATACAGGCACCAATAGCGAAGATAATGAATCGCCCCGGGTTTTTGCCAGCGGCCTCGTGATTAGGGATCTGCCGTTATTGGCAAGTAACTGGCGCAGCGAAAAAACGCTGCAACAATATTTGCTTGATAACAATGTGGTGGCCATTGCTGACATTGATACCCGTAAATTAACCCGGCTGTTGCGTGATAAAGGCGCGCAGCGCGGTTGTATTATGGCTGGTGAGACAGTTGATGCGGAGCTTGCAAAAACAGCAATTGAAAGTTTTCCGGGATTAAAAGGCATGGATCTGGCCAAAGTTGTTTCGGCCACGGAATCGTATGAGTGGACCGAAAATATCTGGCATCTGCAAAAAGGCCATACGCAAGCGGAAAATCTGACTATACATGTTGTCGCGTATGACTTTGGCATTAAACGCAACATACTCAGGTTATTAGCCAATCGCGGTTGCCGTATCACTATTGTGCCTGCGGCAACTTCATCGGAATCGGTACTGGCCATGAATCCCGATGGCGTTTTTCTATCCAATGGCCCGGGAGACCCTGAGCCCTGCACTTATGCAATCAAGGCCATTAAAACATTCCTGGAAAAGAAAATCCCGGTATTGGGGATTTGTCTGGGTCATCAATTACTGGCTTTGGCTAGCGGGGCAAAAACTGAAAAAATGAAATTCGGTCATCATGGCGCCAATCATCCGGTGCAGGAAATAGCGACGGGGCGCGTAATGATCAGCAGTCAAAATCACGGGTTTTCGGTCAATGAAGACAGTCTGCCGGAGAATTTAATAGCGACTTACCGTTCCTTATTCGATGGCAGCTTACAGGGCATTGAAAGGAAGGATTGCCCAGCAATGAGTTTTCAGGGGCATCCTGAAGCAAGCCCGGGGCCGCATGATGTTCAGCCATTATTTGATTGGTTCATCGAAAAAATGGATCAAGCCGCCGCCAGGCAGACAGCCGGTTAATAATTAACAGAGTAAAGCACCAAAATGCCAAAAAGAACGGACATACAATCGATTTTATTACTGGGCGCCGGTCCTATCGTGATCGGCCAGGCCTGCGAGTTTGATTATTCAGGCACGCAAGCGTGCAAAGCTCTGAGGGAAGAGGGCTACCGCGTGATTCTGGTAAATTCCAATCCCGCGACCATCATGACTGACCCCGATATGGCGGATGCGACTTATATCGAACCCATTGACTGGCAGACGGTAGAGAAAATTATTGAAAAGGAGCGCCCCGACGCCATACTGCCGACCATGGGCGGCCAAACCGCCTTGAACTGCGCTTTGGCGCTCGATGCCAATGGCGTGCTGGAAAAATACGGCGTCGAAATGATCGGCGCCACCAAAGAAGCGATTAATAAAGCCGAAGACCGCGAACTGTTCAATCAGGCCATGCGGAAAATCGGTTTTGAAGTGGCAAAATCCAAGACGGCGCATTCCCTTGAAGAAGCGTTGGCCGCCCAGAAGGAAGTGGGGTATCCGACGGTTATCCGCCCATCATTCACTATGGGCGGCAGCGGCGGCGGTATCGCCTATAACAAGGAAGAATTCGTGGAAATCTGTGAACGCGGGCTTTATTTGTCGCCTACTAATGAATTATTGATTGAAGAATCGGTGCTGGGCTGGAAAGAATACGAAATGGAAGTTGTGCGCGATTCTAAAGATAACTGCATTATTGTCTGTTCCATTGAAAATTTCGACCCGATGGGCGTGCATACCGGCGATTCAATTACAGTAGCGCCCGCCCAAACCTTAACTGATAAAGAATATCAGATTCTGCGCAATGTCTCGGTGGCGGTGTTGCGTGAGATTGGCGTCGATACCGGCGGCTCTAACGTGCAGGTGGCGATTAATCCTGAAGACGGTCGCATGATCGTTATCGAAATGAATCCGCGGGTATCGCGATCTTCCGCTCTGGCGTCCAAGGCAACCGGTTTTCCTATAGCTAAAGTGGCGGCGAAACTGGCGGTAGGCTATACGCTGGATGAATTGAAAAATGAAATCACGGGCGGAGCGACGCCTGCATCGTTTGAGCCGAGTATCGATTATGTCGTGACCAAGGCGCCGCGATTTACCTTTGAAAAATTTCCGCAAGCGGATGACCGTTTGACCACACAGATGAAGTCGGTGGGTGAAGTGATGGCGATTGGCCGTACTTTCCAGGAATCGCTGCAAAAAGCATTGCGCGGCCTGGAAATCGGTATTAGCGGGCTCAATGAAATTACTGATTTGAGCAAGGACGACGCGCCCGAAAAACTGCAGCGTGAACTGCGCCATCCGGGGCCTGACCGCTTGCTATATGTCGCCGACGCCTTTCGTAGCGGCATGACTTTAGAAGACATTCATGATGCCAGCAAAATCGATCCCTGGTTTCTGGCGCAGATTGAAGATCTGGTCATCACCGAAAAGTCATTATCAACTAAAACCCTGTCGACATTGAAAGAAGGCGAACTTTTTAAATTAAAGCGTAAAGGCTTTTCCGATATAAGAATAGCCAAGCTGCTCGATACCTCGGAAACGGAAGTACGCAGTGTCCGGCATAAACTCGGTATCCGTCCGGTTTACAAGCGCATAGATTCCTGCGCGGCTGAATTTTCATCCGATACGGCTTATTTATATTCAACCTATGAAGAAGAATGTGAGGCGCGGGTTTCGGACAGGGAGAAGATCATAATTTTAGGCGGCGGTCCTAACCGCATCGGTCAAGGGATTGAGTTTGATTATTGCTGTGTACATGCCGCCTTGGCATTACGGGAAGATGGCTATGAAACCATCATGATCAATTGCAATCCTGAGACGGTTTCCACCGACTTCGACACTTCGGACCGATTGTACTTTGAATCCTTAACCCTGGAGGATGTGCTGGAAATCGTTCATCTTGAAAAGCCTAAAGGCGTGATTGTTCAATACGGCGGGCAGACCCCGTTAAAACTTGCGCGCGCGCTGGAAGCCGCGGGCGTGCCGATTATCGGCACCTCGCCTGACTCGATTGACTTGGCAGAAGACCGTGAACGTTTCCAAAAACTACTGGAACGGTTGAATTTAAAGCAGCCGCCGAATGCCACGGCGCGTTCAGTTGAACAGGCCATTAATGCGGCAAAAGAACTGGGTTATCCCTTAGTTGTCAGACCTTCCTATGTATTGGGCGGCCGGGCTATGGAGATCGTGTTCAATGAAGAAGGCCTGCAGCGCTATATGAAAGAAGCGGTCAGTGTTTCCAATGATTCACCGGTACTGCTGGACCGTTTTCTTGATGATGCTGTTGAAATGGATGTCGATGCTATTTATGATGGTGAACGGATATTAATCGGTGGTGTGATGGAACATATCGAGCAGGCCGGTGTGCATTCGGGTGACTCGGCATGTTCGTTGCCACCCTATGAGTTAGCGCCAAGGATTCAGGATAAATTACGCGAACAAGTAGCAAAAATGGCCGAAGCGCTTGGGGTGAGGGGATTGATGAATACCCAGTTTGCTATTCAGGGCGACGATATTTATGTGCTCGAGGTTAATCCGCGGGCTTCGCGTACTGCGCCTTTTGTTTCCAAAGCCACGGGTTATCCTTTGGCCAAAATTGCTGCCCGCTGCATGGTTGGACAGACGCTGACGCAGCAAGGTGTTACTGAAGAACGTATCCCTGCTTACTATTCTGTTAAAGAAGCGGTCTTCCCTTTTGTCAAGTTTCCCGGTGTTGATCCGTTGTTGGGGCCTGAAATGAAGTCAACGGGTGAAGTCATGGGGATTGGAAAAACCTTTGGCGAGGCATTTGCCAAATCCCAGCGCGCGGCCGGCGTCAACCTGAATCATAGCGGTAAAGTACTGATTAGTATTCGCGATGCGGATAAAGCCAAGGCGCCTGATATCGCCAGAATGCTGGTGGAGAAACACTATGAAATCGTCGCCACCGGTGGAACGGCAAGCTATCTTAAAAATGCAGGAATTCCCTGTGAAGTTATTTATAAAGTAAACGAAGGACGGCCGAATACGGTTGATATGATCAAAAATGACCAGGTTCAACTGATTATTAATACCACCGAAGGCAAAAAAGCGATTTCAGATTCGTTTACCATGCGTAGAGAAGCGCTACAGCATCGTGTAACCTATTACACGACGATGGCAGGAGCCCGAGCGGCTTGTTACGCGTTGGGAGAATTGGATGCCGGCGATGTGAATTGCCTGCAGGATTTGCATAAAACCCTGACTGTGTAAAAATAATCTGCATTTGACAGATAAGTCTTCCAGTTAAGACATTGATAAGTATTTTGGAGTGATTGAAAAATGAATAAAGTACCTCTTACCGTGAAGGGCGCGGAAAAATTGCGCGCCGAATTGGACGAGTTAAAGTCAGTTGTCCGGCCGCGAATTATCGCGTCAATTGCTACTGCCAGGGCGCATGGTGATTTAAAAGAAAACGCGGAATACCATGCCGCGAAGGAACAGCAAAGCTTTGCTGAAGGGCGTATTGCTGAAATTGAAAGCAAGCTCTCCAATGCGCAAATTATTGACATCACCCAAGTGGATGCAAATGGCAAGGTAGTCTTTGGCGCAACAGTAGAAATAGAAGAAATTGAATCTGAAAGAAAAGTAATCTACCAGATTGTTGGAGAGGATGAAGCCAATATCAAGGAAAGCCGAATTTCAATTGGTTCACCTATTGCACGGGCACTAATCGGCAAGGAAGTGGAAGATGTGGTCACGGTGAGGGCGCCGGCTGGTAATGTTGATTATGAAATTATCTCGATTCAATATATTTAACCGGCATTATTAATTCTACTTTGTCAGATTATGCAAAAGCTCGTCATATTCGCCGGGAGGGTATCCAGTGCCAGGGATGGCAAGCTTAAACCCCAGCCGTGGAGCCTGGATTCATGCGAGGCTTTCCTGCCCCGCACCCCAACGGGGTCAATGCCAATCTGTTCCGGACAGATTGGTCATGCGAGGCTTTCCTGCTCCGCACCCTAAGGGGTAAATGCCAATCCGCTCCTGGCGAATGGGTCCGGCACAAAGCCGTCCCTGGAGCCTGGATTCCGGCAATCCATGCCGGAATGACGATGTTGGTAAATATGAGTCATATAATCTGACAAAGTAGAATCAATTCGGGTCAAAAAGCAGGGGTAATCGTTAATATACCCCTGCTGCATTTACTTATTCGGGTTTTTTCTGTAAATCACGGCAATTTGACCAATAGCCTGAATGAGCTGGGCCCTTGTGTCATGGCAGATTTTTTCGCTGATAAGCTTGCGGTCCTCCCGTTCAGCACGTATTCTTATTTTTATGAGTTCGTGACTATCAAGGGCCAGATCAGTCTCGGCCAGGACGGCTTGCGTAAATCCTGCCTGGCCGATCATAATGACGGGCTTTAAGGCGTGGGCCTGAGCCCGGAGTTTTTTCTTATCTATGCCCTTCACATTGTTATTCCTAAATCAAATATATAATTCTACCTTAAAAAATAGTTATGGGACGAAGTAAAAGCAGCAGTAGTAATCGCTGGCTACAGGAACATTTTGATGATGAATATGTCAGATTGGCACAAGCCAAAGGTTACCGCTCTCGTGCAGTTTTTAAACTAAGTGAGATTCAGGATAAAGACCAAGTTATTAAATCAGGGATGAATGTTATAGATTTAGGGGCGGCGCCCGGTGGATGGTCCCAGTTTGCGCGGCAGATTATCGGTAAAAAAAACAAGCTTATCGCATTGGATGTTTTGCCGATGGAGCCACTTGAAGGTGTTGATTTTATTTTGGGTGATTTTCAAGAGGGTGCTGTACTTGACCAGTTATATACAATGCTTGATGGCGCACCGGTTAACTTGGTAATGTCAGATATGGCGCCTAACATGAGCGGCAATAAAGGCGTAGACCAGCCTCGTTCTATTTATTTGAGTGAACTGGCTTTAGATACAGCAAAAACTGTTTTAGCAAAAGATGGAACCTTTTTGGTTAAATTGTTCCAAGGAGAAGGGTTTGAGAAATTTCATCAGGAAGTGCAGAAGTTTTTTTCAAAAGTAAATATTAGAAAACCTAAAGCATCAAGGCCGCGCAGTAATGAAGTATATATTTTAGCTAAAGGGTTTAAATAGTCTCCGGCAGCCCATATATATTTTGATATTAGGAAATCTACCAGCAAAAGGAACATTATAATTTTTTATTGATTCGGTAAATTTCAGATAAATAACGACCGTCAGGAAATTAACTCCTGATATAATCACTGAGTTTTTAAACCGCGAGCCATTTGGGCCTAGGGCGTGTAAATTGAACGACATGATAAAAAATATAATCTTATGGGTAGTCATTGCTGTTGTATTGATGTCCGTATTTAATAATTTTGGTCCCCAAAGCGATCGAACAGATACCTCGCTATCGTATTCACAGTTCATCGAATCAGTGAAAGCCGGTCAGGTTCAGCAGGTGATGATTGATGAGCATGTCATTAAAGGCAAAATGCAGGGGGGACAAATATTTAAAACTTACGCACCTTCAGATCCTCATCTGGTTGATGACTTGCTTGCAAATGGCGTTGAAATTAAGGCTGTTCCGCCGGAACAACCTTCCATGTTAATGCAGTTGCTGGTTTCTTTCGGGCCTATGCTATTGCTGATTGCGGTCTGGGTTTTCTTTATGCGGCAGATGCAGGGAGGTGGCGCGGGTGGTCGAGGCGCGATGAGCTTTGGCAAAAGTAAAGCGCGTATGCTGGAAGAAGATCAGATTAAAGTAACCTTTGCTGATGTTGCGGGTTGCGATGAAGCGAAGGAAGAAGTCGTCGAAATGGTGGATTTCCTTAAAGATCCGGCAAAATATCAAAAATTGGGCGGCAAAATTCCTCGCGGAGCTCTGATGATTGGCCCGCCGGGAACAGGTAAGACCTTATTGGCAAGAGCAATTGCCGGTGAGGCTAAGGTTCCGTTTTTTACTATTTCGGGTTCGGATTTTGTAGAAATGTTTGTTGGCGTGGGCGCTTCCCGTGTCAGGGATATGTTTGAGCAAGCTAAAAAACATGCCCCTTGCATCATCTTCATTGATGAGATTGATGCTGTGGGTCGTCAGCGGGGCGCCGGTTTAGGCGGCGGCAATGATGAGCGTGAGCAGACTTTGAACCAATTACTGGTAGAGATGGATGGTTTTGACGGCAACGAAGGAATTATCGTCATTGCAGCCACCAATCGTGCGGATGTGCTTGACAAAGCGTTATTACGCCCCGGTAGATTCGATAGGCAAGTCACCGTAGGTTTGCCTGATGTCAGGGGGCGTGAACAGATTCTTAACGTGCACATGAAAAAAGTACCGGCTGCTGATGATGTAGAGGTTAAGTATATAGCGCAAGGTACGCCGGGTTTTTCCGGAGCTGATCTGGCTAATTTGATCAATGAAGCGGCTTTATTTGCTGCCAGGATGAATAAACGTCTGGTAAGCATGGTTGATTTGGAAAAAGCCAAGGATAAAATAATCATGGGAGCTGAAAGGCACTCAATGGTAATGGGTGAGAAAGAAAAGAAAATGACTGCGTATCATGAAGCAGGTCATGCAATTGTCGGCAAGCTGGTTCCTGAGCACGACCCTGTTTATAAAGTCAGTATCATGCCTAGAGGCCGTGCCTTAGGCGTTACCATGTTTCTCCCCGAGAAGGATCAGTACAGTGCCAGTAAGCAAAAGCTGGACAGCATGATTTCCAGCCTATATGGCGGACGTATCGCCGAGGAGTTGATTTTTGGCTGGGAGCAGGTAAGTACCGGCGCTTCCAATGATATTGAGCGGGCTACTGAATTAGCCAGAAATATGGTGACCAAATGGGGATTATCTCAACGATTAGGCCCCTTGACATACAGTGAAGAAGAAGGCGAAGTATTTCTTGGACGTTCGGTAACACAGCATAAAACTGTTGCTGAAGAGACTTCCCATACTATTGATGAAGAAATACGTTCTTTTATTGATAAGAATTATGAACGGGCGGAAAGGCTTTTAAAAGAAAACATAGATATTCTTCATGCTATGGCATCCGCTTTAATGAAATATGAAACTATAGATAAACATCAAATAGACGATTTAATGGCCCGGAAACCGGTAAGGGATCCTGAAGGCTGGGATGACACTCCTCCGCCTCAATCTTATGATGATGTAAAGGCAGATGATATTAAAGGCAAGGACAACAAGAAAAGCGGGAAATCTATTGGTGGAACAGCCGAGCAAAGCTGATAGATTTCTTTATTGAGAAAAGGAGAGGCATATATCTATGCCTCTCCTTTTTTTTTATAATTTGTTGGCTAAACTCTAAATGTAAAGCCATTTTTGGCGTTAAAGCATATCTATTATCATAATAATCTCTGGAACAATTCAGGTTTCAATATTTATCCAGGTAGGGAGCTTCAATCATGACAAGAAAATATTTCGGTACCGATGGCATCAGGGGCAGGGTAGGAGAACCTCCTATAACGGCAGATTTTCTCTTGAAGCTGGGCTGGGCTGCAGGCCGTGTATTTGCCAATGAGGGACATGGCTTCGTACTGGTAGGTAAGGATACCCGGATTTCAGGCTATATGTTTGAATCTGCGCTGGAGGCCGGATTAACTGCGGCAGGTGTGGATACGCGTTTGCTGGGGCCTATGCCAACACCGGGAATAGCTTATTTAACTCGAACATTAAGGGCGCAGGCAGGTATTGTCATTAGCGCTTCCCACAATCCTTATTACGATAATGGAGTTAAGTTTTTCTCTGTACAAGGGACAAAGCTTCCTGACGACATAGAACAAAAAATCGAGCGTTATATTGATTCGCCAATGACTACCGTGGAGTCTTCAAAATTAGGCAAGGCCAAGCGATTAGTGGATGCTGCCGGGCGATATATTGAATTTTGCAAGGCAAGCATACCGACACGGCTTGATTTTAGCGGCATGAAAATCGTAATCGATTGTGCTCATGGAGCCACTTATCACATAGCCCCTCATGTATTTAGTGAAGTGGGCGCAACAGTTATTACCATTGGCGCAGAACCTGACGGCATTAATATTAATGACGAATGCGGCGCAACCAAGCCTGAAAAACTGGCAGCAACGGTTTTAGCTTATGGAGCTGATCTGGGTATCGCATTGGATGGTGATGGTGATCGATTGGTGATGGTGGATCATAAAGGTGAAATCGTCGATGGCGATGAGCTTATTTATATTATTGCCAAATCAAGATTAGAAACCGGACATTTGTCGGGACCTGTCGTCGGGACGTTAATGACAAATTTGGGAATGGAGCATGGCTTGAAGAAGTTGGGAATAAGTCTGATCAGGGCGAAAGTTGGTGACCGGTACGTAATGGAGATGCTAGTCGAGCATAAAGGGGTGTTGGGAGGTGAGAATTCCGGTCATATCATTTGCCTGGATAGAACTACCACGGGCGATGGCATTATTGCTGCCTTGCAGATAATGGCGGAAATGCACAATACGGGTAAAAATCTGCATGAATTAAAATGCGGTATGTACAAGTACCCTCAGGTTCTGATAAATATAAAAACAGATAAAAAAGTAAATCCGGAAAATGACGAAAATATACAAAAAGCAGTAAAGGCTGTGGAGAAAAAGTTGAATGATAGTGGGCGGGTATTGCTAAGAGCTTCGGGGACAGAGCCTTTAATCCGGGTGATGGTTGAGGGACAGAATGGCGATTTGGTCAGAAATTATGCCGATCAATTGGCTGACGAGGTCAAGAGAGCAATAGGGGCTTGAACTGGGAGCTATTAGTATATATCATAGACCGTTTGATTCTATGGGAAGGTAATGATGCGGCAGTCTCTGGTTGTAGGAAATTGGAAAATGAATGGAACGCGTTCCAGCTCTGAGTTGCTTGCGAAAGATATCATTGCCGGGTTAGGGTCTAATGGCGCAGATATCGCCGTATGTGTGCCGTATGTTTATTTATCTGCCATTTCTGAAATAATTAAAAATACCTCCCTGGCATTGGGCGCTCAAAATGTCGCAGATAAGTCGTCAGGGGCTTATACCGGAGAAATTTCGGCTGCTATGCTTGGTGAGTTTAATTGCAAATATGCCATTGTAGGGCATTCAGAACGACGCAGTTATTATGGAGATACTAATGAGTCGGTGGCTGCACGTTTTTGCCAGGCGCAAGAAAAGGTCATTATTCCTATTTTATGCGTAGGTGAAACTCTGGAACAACGGGAACAGGATCAGACATTCGCTGTTATTGATGCTCAGCTTTCTGCTGTTATAAGTTTGGCTGGAATAGAAGCCTTTAATAATGCGGTGATTGCCTATGAGCCGGTTTGGGCTATAGGCACAGGAAAAACTGCGACAGACGATCAGGCCCAGGAAGTTCATCACTATATCCGGCAGGATATCGCCGCTAAAGATCAGGCTATTGCAGATAAAATACAAATTTTATATGGAGGCAGCGTCAAGGCGGATAATGCAAAAGGTTTATTTGCCATGGCGGATATTGATGGCGGTTTAATAGGCGGGGCTTCGTTGGATGCGGAATCCTTTTTAAAGATTTATCATTCGGTTTAGAGCAGTTTAAATTTTTTATGTATCAGGTAATCATTGTTATTCATATATTGTTGGGTTTGGGCGTAATTGGATTAGTGCTAATGCAACAAGGCAAAGGAGCCGATGCAGGCGCAGCTTTTGGTACTGGCTCTTCAGGTTCGGTTTTTGGCGCTCAGGGTGCGGCATCATTCTTGTCCCGTTCTACAGCAATTTTGGCGACTTTGTTTTTTATAACCAGTTTAGGGCTCGCTATACTAAATAGTCACCAGGGCATAGCTTATGATTTAATGAGTGAACCGGCAGTTGAGCAAGATACCATAGACATACCTGAAGTAGAGGACGGAAAAACGACAGACGCTATTCCTCCTGCAGTACCTGGCGATAACTCTGTAGAGGTGCCAGCGGCGCCTGCAAATCCAGATACTCAATCAAAAGCTGACCAAGTTAAAGCCCCAGTGAATGAAACAAAACCAGTGAATGAAACAAAAATAGATAAAACTGTGGTGCCGAAGCCGATAGAAGAAAATAAACCGGTTAAAGAAACAAAGAATAAGAGTAAAGACAGCGCAGGGAAATAGCGTTACATAAATAATTTTATATTAGCCGATGTGGTGAAATTGGTAGACACGCCATCTTGAGGGGGTGGTGACGCAAGTCGTGCCGGTTCAAATCCGGCCATCGGCACCAAATGAAGGGCTTAAGAGAGCCAAAGAAGTACAAAAACCCGCAAGTCATAAGGCTTGCGGGTTTCTTATTATCCGTAGCAATTCAGCGAAATCTTGTCAAGTACACACTAAATCGTGTATGTTTGGAAAACATTCCAAAAACGTACCCACACGAGTACACAAAATGGCAGAGAAACTCAATAAAGACGCGGTTTACAGGATTGCCAAGCCTAAATTTTATAGATGATGGTGGCGGGGTATCTGTGAGTGAAATCAAGAGGTTCTAAACTCTGGTAATTTATTTATACAATTGAAGGGATGCGCAAACGGCTTGCGCTGGGTGCTTACCCTGATGTGGCATTGGAAGTAGCACGACGTAAGGCCGAAGAAACGAGTTAACAACTTGCCAACGGCATCGATCCGGCTGACACCCGAAAGAAACGAAGCCAAAAAGCAAACAGTTTGCCAAAATGAATAAAGAAAGGGTAAACGACGGCTTGCCAATTCTGGACATTTTCGTCGATGTTACCCGGCAATAGCTGGATTCAATCGCCTACCTAACCAGTCCGATCATACATACCCAAAAATCTAGCCGCATTGAACGGCTGGCGTTTCCGTCTTTAGGCAATAAACCGATCAAGGAGATCTATCCGTCGATGTGCTGGCGATCCTAAAGCCCTTGATTGAAAAAAGCCAGCTTGAAGCCGCGCACCGACTACACTCGGAAATCAGTTCGATATTTGCCTATGCCATTGTGCATAGCTTTACCGATTACGATCCGGCGCAGCCAGTCGCCAAACAGATACCAGCCTCAAAAAGTGAGTCACCGGGCCGCGATCATTGATCCGAAACAGGTAGCGCAATTGTTGCGGAACATTAGCAACTATCAGGGCACCTTTGTTGTGCAATCTGCGTTCAGGTGGTCTTCTATGCTGTTTTAAAGGCCTGGCGAAATCCGACAAATGCTTTGGTCGGATCCAAAAATGGCATAACCCCATTCGTTTACGAGGTAAAACCCCGGCTATCTTTTGCTCTAAATCTGATGGCGAAAATGGAACTCTCCAATGTCAACGACCAAAACCGCTATGCCTGTTAACAGTATTGACCCATTTGTTTAAAAACTCCCGTTCTGTTTTTAATTTGGTGGTCAATCTCATGGCTGGCATCCTGGCCTATGGTTGGTTCGATAACAGGCCCGCCTTAGTCCAGGTCAATAGCGTGTCTTAAGCTTGATTGCTTATTCAGATCCCAGGTTATTATAATATATTTAATAACTAATAAATATGAGCTATTCATTATAATAAAACTTTTGAATAATTAATAATTATAGTTTGATATATTTAGCTCAATATATGGACATAGATTATATTTGTTATCGTAAGACATTAACAGAAAGGCTCTGTCTATTATTGAATAATATTTAAAAATATATTCAGATAAAATCGGGAAAGTATAATCAAAATTCAGGATAGGTTCATCAGTGTGAATAATAACCATATAAATATCGTAGGGGCCCCCCTTGATATTTTTTGATATGTCTTTAGCTTCAAGGCGTTTTTTAATTGAGTTTATCAGCTTTTCGTGGCTCCATTCAGCCCACTGATCTACATCGCCATTTTTATAAGCCATTATAGCCTCCGGGTCAACGAGTTCGGTAACTTCGACGCCAAGTTTTTGGCCATTAAACAAGATTGCTTCACAATCCGGCGGATCGTTGCCCCGACCTCTCGTGATAATTTGGTCAAAAAAACCGGCTTCAGATTTTTCTAGAGATCTTTTTAAAGTATCGACGATACCCCATTCTTCAAACTCCCGGTCTATAGGCCAATTAAAGAAATCGCTATAGCCCCGGCGAGCTTTTTTTCCAGCATCTCGTATGAAGCGGAAAAGTTCTAATTCTTTATCCTTATCCATAGTTAGCACTTTGATTGAAGTTACAGTTTGTCTGCCGTTGATTTTAGCTTTGCAACGCTTAAGTTATCAATGAATCTTGGTTAATTGGAATAAGATTTGTAATCCGTTTTATAAAATACATTGAATTTTTAACCGTTAAATCATTTACTAAGTTTGTTCGGCTGAAAAGTGTCTTTTATATCGGGAAATAAATTTTTCCGGAAATGACTGCTATTTAGGAATCGCCTTGTTGGAATAATAAAAAATCTCTTGTCAAAGACAGACATTTTTTCTCTTGAACAATAATAAGCCAGGTTAAAATTAGCACAATCATTCCTCCTATATATAAATCTAACAGAAATCTGTTATGCTTTGAAGATTGTTTTATATTAAATCGATATGCAAGCAGAAGCAGCTATAATAATTAAGGAACTTAATAAAAGTTATCAAGAGTCCGGGGTTCGGCACGATATATTTAAAGGATTAAATCTGAATGTAAACAATGGCGAATTTATTGTTTTGCTTGGCCGAAGCGGTTCTGGTAAATCGACATTTTTAAATCTTATCAGCGGAATTGACTGTCCTGACAGGGGTAAAATTATCATTAACGGTACCAATATTACCGCACTGTCCGAACACGATAGAACTTTGTTTCGCCGCCATCATATTGGTTTTGTATTTCAGTCCTATAATTTGATCCCTACGTTGACCGTCGCGGAAAATCTTCTGCTTCCCCTGGAACTGATCAAGCGCATAACCCAAAAGGATAGGGATAAGGTCTGTGAATTACTGGAAAAATTAAACTTTGCTGATCGGCTTGACAGTTATCCTGACCGGTTATCGGGTGGTGAACAACAGCGGGTGGCGATAGCTCGAGCCCTGATTCACGATCCGGATGTGATACTGGCTGATGAGCCGACGGGTAATCTTGATCTGGATACCGGTCAGCAAGTATTGGAGCTATTGGATACCTTGGTCAAAAAAGCTGGTAAGACTATGATCATGGTAACTCACAGCCAGGAAGTCATTGGTAAAGCTGACCGAGTTTTTTCTATTAAAAACAAGTGTCTGGTCATTAATTAATACTGAATTGATGATAGACGCTCTCATTCTGGAAAAGGGAGACCTTTTACCTGCTATCTAGACATTGGAGTATTTCAGTAATGATCTACATCAGTTATGAACCCCATACTTAATAAATCCAGCCGTAATTTTTTATGGCAGCATCCATGGCAACTGGCGCTGGCTATAGTGGGGATTGCGCTGGGAGTAGCCGTGGTGATTTCTATTGATCTGGCTATGGAAAGTTCGCTAACCGCATTTGATCAGGCAGGCAAGGCCTTTTCCGGAACTGCAACCCATAGAATTATAGCCAGTGATGGCGGTCTTGATGAAAAACTGTATACGCAACTTAGAGTCGGGCAGGGCATAATAAAATTATCGCCGGTTGTTAGTGGATATGTTCAGTTGGCGGCGCAGAGTGATAATAGATTTAAGTTAATTGGCATCGATCCGTTCATTGAAAAATCATTTAAACCCATCTGGCAACAAGAACAAAATAAAAATCAAACAGCCGATTTCTTAATGCGTTTGGTTGTCGAGCCAAATACTGTCCTTATAAGTGATAAGACAGCCCAAAGCCTGAATCTGAAAATCAATGATGATTTTACAATTCTTACAGATAACGGGAAGCAGCGCTTAAAAATCATTGGCTTGTTGCATGCGAACAATGCCATTTCAGAAGAGGTTTTGGCTAAACTCATAATTACTGATATTGCCAGCGCTCAAGAAGTGCTGGGGTCATTTGGCCGGCTCAGTTCTATTGAAGTTTTAATGGATAGCTACGAGCCTGAAACACTGACCAAAATACTCAAAGTATTACCTGGCTCTGCATTGTTTATTTCGGTAGATAGCCAATCACAATCCATGAGGGAAATGACCCGGGCATTCTCAATCAATTTAAATGCATTGGGTTTGCTTTCCTTACTGGTCGGCATGTTTCTTATTTATAACACTATGACCTTTCTGGTCATGCAGCGGCGAAAATTAATCGGCAGTTTGCGAGCAATTGGAGTTACTCGCCGGCAGATTTTTAAATTAATTATCGGTGAAGCTTTTTTGTTGGGGATTATCGGCACGCTGATCGGTATTGCGCTGGGTATCGCATTGGGACAAGGTTTGCTTTATATGGTCTCGGAAACTATTAATGCCATTTATTTTCGCATCGATACGGCTTCGCTAATGATTACATCGGCTCAAATAGGCAAGGGTGTTTGCCTGGGCATTGGCGCTACTTTGGCGGCGGTACTGCCTCCGGCCTGGGAAGCCACGCGTTTTTCGCCTGTTACCGCATTGATTAGATCCCGGCTGGAATCAAACACTCGCCGGGTGGTTGGTGTGGCGAAGTTGCTAAGCTTCATATTAATAGCTGGTGGAATAACCCTGGCATTTTTTTCAGGCAAAAGCATTAGCTGCGGTTTGGCTGCAATTTTCCTGATATTGTTCGGATTCGCTTTGTTTACACCGGCCTTTACCCTTTGGTTTATGCAGTTGACGGATAAATTATTCGGGCGATTTTTAAGTATTGTAGGGCGCTTGCCTCCACGAATGGTTGCTTCGGAAATCAGCAGGACAGGCATTGCCTTGGCTGCTTTAATGATTGCGGTTTCGGCAACGATTGGCATGGAATTAATGATAGGCAGCTTCCGTCAGACTGTGACAGAGTGGGTGCAAGCCAGTTTGCCTGCTGATTTTTATGTCTCTTTGCCGGAAGAAAAGATGATAGCCGGTAAAGCGACTGAGGAACATCAATTAAAGAAAAAACTGGCTGAACTGCCCGGCGTGCAAATGCTGAGTAGTGTATTGCACACTAAAATCATTGCTAATGATGAATTTACCAAAGTGTCTGTATTTGAGCTGAATCCGGAATCCCGAAAAGGTTTTATTTTTAAGCACAAGGTGAGTGATAGCCTTTGGGACAGGTTTGAACAGCAACACACAGTCATGATAACTGAGCCTTACGCTTATTATCATGCCATAAATGTTGGTCAGAAAATCCTATTGCAGACTGATAAGGGCAAACAACCGTTTGAAGTCATAGCGGTTTATGCAGATTATAGCGGTGATCAGGGACGCCTGAGCATGAGCCGGCAAAATTATCAACAATATTGGCCCGATTTAGGTTATTCCGGCATTGGCGTTTATGCCGGTGAAAATACCGATTTAGGACAGCTTGAAAATCAGTTGTATAAATTACTGAGTGGGCAACAATCGGTAAAATCCGATAAGGCCATTTATAAAGCTTCCATGGAAGTTTTTGAGCAGACTTTTTCCATTACTGAAACATTACGCTGGTTATCGGCAGCGGTCGCTTTTGTAGGAGTTTTAAGCGCATTGATGGCTTTACAGTTTGAGCGAACCCGGCAGTTGGGCGTTTTACGCGCTATAGGTTTAACACCTAGGCAATTGACATGCCTGGTTATCAGTGAGACCGGCTTGATGGGCCTGATTGCCGGATTGTTTGCCATTCCTGCCGGTTATATCGTAGCTTATATATTGATTTTTGTAGTTTATGAACGTTCATTCGGCTGGACCATGGCATTTCATTTTGATCCGGCGGTTATCTATCAGGGACTGGCGCTGGCCATTATTGCAGCAGTTCTTGCCGGAGTATTTCCTGCCTTGAAAATGGCTCAGATTAAACCAGCCGAGGCCTTGCGCCTGGAATGAAAAATAGGAAAGCAGTTATTGTCCTGGCTATATTGCTGCTCGCTTTCCCGCTAGTTTTTTGGTGGCGGCCTTTCATATTTTCCGGTGTTACTACTGCTACCGCGCCTGCTGACGATAACTCTTTCAGTAAAACATTATTTCAGGAAGATGAGGGTTTCGCGCGAGCATTAAAGCCGCGAAAATTCTCATTTCCAACTGATCATGGCGCGCACAACCCATATCGGACTGAATGGTGGTACTTCACCGGTAATCTAAAAAATCCATATGGCCGAAAATTTGGTTATGAGCTGACTTTTTTTCGTTTTGCGCTGAAAGCGGAGACTCCGCCATCCAAATCTGCTTGGCGCAACAATCAAATATACATGGCCCATTTAACCCTGACGGATGTAGAAAATAACCTTTTTTATACGGATGAACGACAGAGCCGCGCGGGTAATAATCTTGCCGGCGCATCAACAAAAAAATATCAGGTTTGGCTGCATGACTGGTCGGCATCAGCTATCGGTGATTCAGACTTTCCGTTGCGCCTCCAGGCTAAAAGCCCTGGATTTGCAATTGACCTATTACTTAAAACTGCAAAGAATCCGGTTTTACAAGGTGAACAGGGATTGAGCCGGAAAAGTGAAAAACCCGGCAATGCCTCTTACTATTATTCCTATTCCCGCTTAACGACGGAGGGCAATATCAACATCGGCGATAATAAGTTTTCCGTCATGGGTGATAGCTGGATGGATAGGGAATGGAGCACGAGTTCTTTGTCGGATGAGCAAGCCGGCTGGGACTGGTTTGCGCTACAGTTCACCGACAACAGTGAATTAATGTTTTATCAGTTAAGGCGAAAAGACGGCCAGCCGGATAGCAACAGTTCCGGCTCTATTATTTTGGCGGACAGTTCGAAAATATCTCTCAAAGCACAGGATGTAACGATTAACATACTGGATAGTTGGAGGAGTCCTCATTCAAATAGTATTTATCCTTCTAAATGGCATTTATCGATACCCAAGCAGAATATTGAAATTGATGTTACTCCTTTAATAAATGATCAGGAACTCAATGTCAGTTACCGTTACTGGGAAGGAGCAGTTAGCGTTAATGGTATAAAAAAAGGTAAATCCATTTCAGGTCAGGGTTATGTTGAGTTAACCGGTTATAAAGGATTATTGGAGAAAGGCTTTTCTGATAGGTTTAGCTTCAACTCTGCCGAATAAAATTAGCTTCCGCTAAACGGTGCTTCGACAAGGCTCTCCTGAGCGTAGACTAAGGGCTCAGCACGAACGGTTATAACATTATCAATACCTTACGTTTGTGGTGAGCGTGTCGAACTATGAACGTAAGGTATTTTTAGAGCTTCCCATAAGTCACTGGGCAAGCTGAACACCGTTGCGTCCGCCCTGCTTTACCCGGTACAAAGCCTGATCTGCAAGATTTATCAGCTCTTCCCAATCCGGTTTGGCTCCTGTGGACCCAGCCACACCAATACTGATGGTGAGAGGGCGGGGCAAGGCAATCTTGACCAGTTGTTTTTTTTCAATGTTACGGCGAATACGCTCGGCTAATTGCAAGGCGGCAGCCGTATCGGTATTGGGAGAAATCACCAGAAACTCTTCACCTCCCAGTCGGCACGGAATGTCGATGGTGCGTATAGTTTCGCGTATGATTTTGGCGGTATGTGTCAATACCTTGTCGCCGATATTATGACCCAGGGTATCGTTTATCAATTTGAAGTAATCCAGATCCAGCATCAAAACGCTCAATGGGCGCCGGGATTTTTGTGCTATTGTCCACTCTTGCTGCAGTCGGCTTATGGCATAGCGGCGGTTGGGTAAATCCGTAAGCAGATCCGTATTTGCCATGTGTTTGAGTCGCCGGTTTGCAATCGCCAATTCGGCTGAATAACGCTCAATATTCCTGCGCTCCTTTTCAACCTCCTGCTGCAGCATAATAATACGCTGCCCGGCCTGGACGCGGGCCAGAAGCACCCTACGGCTGACTGGCTTGATCACATAATCGTCGATACCTGCATCGAAGGCTTCTACCAGAGCATCTTCACTTTCAGTAGCAGTCAGCATGATGAGATAGAGATTTTTTCCAAAGTTGGAAGCGCGGAGAGTTTTGCAGAGCTGGAGTCCGTCCAGGGGTTTCATATGCCAATCAGTAATCACTAAATGGGGAGTATGTTCAATTACATATTTCAGAGCCGATTCTCCGTTCCGGCAAACTTTAATTCGATGCCCGGCGGTTACAAGCTGCTTGGAAAGATGGGCGAGCATCATTGGGTCGTCATCCACAAGTAATAAGTCCAGGCCTGGTAAAATCTTTTCCCTGGACGGGATCATAGCCGGCAAAGAAGGACGAATAGTTGTTTTTAGTCCAATCAGTTTCCCCCAATCGTGCCAATTCATATTGACTTCATTAACAAGCTTTAACAAAGCCGCTTTATCCAGGGCATGATGGCTTGCTTCTATCTCTAGGGTCGGCAACAGGACAGCTTGATGGGCATCATTGGCTAAACAGTAATGTGTAAGGCATCGGGCAAAAGCCAGTTGCCGGGAAAAGCGGACAGCTCTTGAGGCCTCGTTTACTTCCGGTCCCCGGCTATGTTTTAGTGCATCCAGAAATATCCCCGGCAACCCCCAATCAGCTAACAGCATTAGGCTCAAGGTTTCATGGTCAATGGCATAACGCTCCCTTTCCAGGGTCAGGATTCGATCGGCCTGTGCCGGATCACAACATTCGCCATAGGTCTCAGGCCATGCCGTTGCCAAAGCAAGACGACCGATGTCAGCGAGCAGTCCCAGGGTAAACGCTTCTTCGGGAGCAACAGTGCGTTCGCGTGCGGTAATACCGGCAATAGCTACGGCCAGCAATAACGAATCTGACCAGTAGGCTGCGTAATCGAAACCCTGGCAGCGGCTATTGTGCTGGATACCGATAAGAGAGAGGCTTAGCGCAAAATTACGGATCGCCTGCATACCCATCATTAATACTGCTTCCTGAACGCTGGCGATAGATCTCCCTATCCCGAAAGCGGCGGAATTGGCAAAGCGCAGGACTCGACCGCTCAAGGCGGGATCGCACTGAACCAAATGAGCCACCTGTTGTGCACTCGAATCTTCGCGTTGAACGAGTTGCATAATAGCCAGTGCCGTTCCGGAGGGGGAGGGTAGACGGTCAGCAGCCTTCAGTTCATGGAAAGCAATTTCGTTATCCACAGGGTTGTCCTAGTTTTTGCGACAGGTTCTCGATTAAATTGTTGATAGCTTCTGTTAATTGTTCCGTCATTAGTCTAAGCTCGGGTTGGTTGCACTTATTACGAGAATTTCGCTCGAGTTCCGCGGCAAGATTAATAACAGTGGCTGCGCAAAAATGCATCGCCATTCCCTTGAGCGCATGGGCAGCATCGGCCAGCGCGGGCAAATCATTTTCCGCCAGGGCTTTATTCAGCTCGCTCAGGCGCAAGGGAGCATCCTGAAGAAACAACGTAATCATTTCTGCCAGAAGCGCTTCGTCGCCTTCCAGCCGTTTAAGTGCTGAAACTTTATCCCAAATAACCAGTGACGATTCCTCACGAATAGAGCCTTCCCGGGAAGGTGATACAGGCAGATGTACACTGTCAGTCAGCCAGCGCGATAATGCCGCGGCTAACTCAGTCTTCGCAATGGGTTTGCTCAGATAATCATCCATTCCCGCAGCCAGGCATTTTTCACGTTCACCAGACACAGCATGAGCAGTAAGCGCGACTACCGGAAGGCGCAAAGTGAGGCCTTCGGCCATTTCCTGTGAGCGCAGACTGCGAGTGGCTTCATAACCATCCATAACCGGCATTTGGCAATCCATTAATATGAGATCATAAGTTTCCCGTTTCAGTTGATCCAAAGCTGCCTGTCCGTTTTCAGCAAGATCGGGTTTAAGCTTAAATTTGGCAAGCAGGGAAAGTATCACTTTCTGGTTAACCTTGTTGTCTTCTACCACCAGTATTTTTTTACCGCTGTAGTTAGGCAGATGAGTCTCCGTTCTATTAACGGGTAACGGTTGCCGGCCTGAAGACTGTAAAGCAGCGCTAATGGCATTGAAGAGTTGCGATTGACGCACTGGCTTTAACAGACTTTGGGCAATGCCCAATGCTGATTTTTCTTCGTTATCCACTAAATCGCCTGAGGATAATATTAAACGTGGTATTGTCGCGATAGCGGGTCTTTCGGTTATTGCTTTCACTAAGGCTAGCCCGTCCATTTCCGGCATATGCAGATCCGTAAGCAAAAGATCAAACGGTTTGCCCTTCAGAGCGGCCGTTTCCAGTGAAACTAATGCATCCGTGGCGTTGTCTGCCTGCTCGACGGCGATACCCCAATGGCTTAGGTAGTGCTCCAGGATAAGGCGATTGGTGGCGTTGTCATCTACGATCAATGCCCGCTTGCCGGAAATGTCGAGAAGTAGAGGCTGGGTATTGTTATCTGACGGCGTCAATGGCACGGTAAACCAGAAAAGGGTTCCTGATCCTATAACGCTGTCCACACCGATCATTCCACCCATGAGATAGACCAAACTCCTGCTGATAGATAGCCCCAGGCCCGTTCCTCCGAAACGGCGGGCGGTAGAGCTGTCGGCTTGGGAGAACGCCTGAAATAATCGCGCTTGTACTTCGGTGGAAATACCGATGCCGGTATCCTTCACTTCAAAGCGTAATTCGACTTTTCCTTCAATCGATTCAGGCACTATAAGCTTTATCGATATCTCACCCAGATCGGTAAATTTAACCGCGTTGCCTATCAGGTTAGTAAGCACCTGGCGGATACGGGTAGGATCGCCTTGCCAACGCGGCGGCAGATTCATCGGCAAGAAGCAGTTTAATTCCAGTCCTTTTGCATGCGCACGAGCGGCCAGGAGCGAGCAAACCTCCTCTACCAGAGCAGACAGGTCGAAATCGATTTGCTCAACTTCAATCTTGCCTGCCTCAAGTTTGGAGAAATCCAGAATATCATTGATGATGTCCAGGAGCGCCTCGGCCGAGTTCGCCGCAGTTTCCACCAGATCGCGTTGTTCGCAGGGCAGCTTTGAGTCTTTTAAAAGATCCAGCATGCCCAGTACACCATTCATGGGAGTGCGGATTTCATGACTCATGTTGGCTAGAAATTCATTTTTCATGAGAGCTGCCTGCACGGCGCCATCGCGCGCGGCCTCCAGGGATTCTTTCGCCTGTTCCCGCAACCAGGCGAGAGCCATTTTTTCACCTACTCCGTTGAGCATGGCAATACGTTCATCGCTTTGCGCGGGGCAAGCGTCGGTATAAAGAAATACTACGCCAAGGATGTCTTCGCCCGAAGCAATAGGCACAATATAATGTCCATGAGGTTTCGGACACTCAAGCTGTTGCCCATGTTGAGGGTCACAAAAACAGGTGTCGGCGACGACAAGCCGGCGTGAAATAAAGGCGCTCCTCAACACGCCGGCATCAGGAGGGAGATGATTTTTACTGTGGATAAATTTCTCGTTGAATTTTCCTTGCAGCACGAATCTGCCCAAATAATCTTCACCTTGCGCTTTCAGGAATATGCAGCCTTTACGTAGTCCCTCTGCGCCTTTGATATTGAACAGGATATCCAGCGTCTGGCTAAAGCGTTCGGCTAGCGGCTTGGTTAATTGAAGAGTCTCTGCGATGGACAAGCTGGCTGCGGCATCATCTTTTTCCATTTGCATAGCCGTTTCCCGGTCGACCTGCTCACTGATATCCTGCTGGATCTGTACGTAACCAGCCACTGTCCCATCTGTATTCAGAATTGGGGTTGTGTTGATCTTAGCCCAGTAGTCCAAAGCTTCCGGAGGAGTAGCTTCTTCTCCCGAGATGGTTTTGTTCATGCGCCGGTTAAGCAATCGCCCCGACCAGCCTTCACCGCATCTAAACCTTTCCTGCATCTCGGCTAGCGTTTTTTGATCGGCATTTGGGCTATCGAGAATGTTAGGCTGCTGTCCGATCAAGCTTTCCCGGGTCCAGCCTGTGATCAGGTATAAAGCCGGATTAGCGTATTGGATATACCCTTTAGTGTCGGTAATAAGGATCATTTCGCTACTGGCATCAAGCGCGCGTTTAAGTGCTGTGAGTTTAGCTTCATGCTCTTTTAATAGAGTAATATCCCGAAGTATGGAAATGTATTGGCACGGTTTGTCATCACTCCCCCATAATGGCACGATAGTGCTGTCCACCCAGTATAACTCGCCCTTCTTGTTGCGATTGCAAAATTCACCCCTCCAGTAGTGTCCCCTGGCAAGAGTGTGCCACAGGTTGCGAATATAATCTTTGCTGTGATAACCGGAATTGACTATGCGATGATCCTGGCCGATGAGTTCTTTTTGCGTATAGCCGGAAATCTTGCAGAATCTGTCGTTAACATAAAATATTTGTCCGGAGATATCCGCAATACTGACCATGGCATGAGCGTCCAGAGCCGAGCGAAGATCGGAATTTAGTCTGGCCTGCTCCTCAGCTTGAGCCTGAATACGGACAATTTTCATCGCCAGGGGACGCAATGAAAGAAGCCATAGCAGGAGCGTGCTTAGTATCGTCATTAGAGCTGTATCGAAGGCGGTATCCTGCCAATCAGTCAATACGATTCCCCACTGATTGAATGAATCACTTAACATCATTACCAGCAGGGAGGAAACACCAATGACTGTGCTGATAATGAGTAGAGAAGAAATAAATTTTCGTTTGAGGTATTCCGATTGTGATAATGCTTTTGGCATACAATTACTCAGGATTTTTCGAGTTTTATTAACTCTTTAAGCTTAGACTATTTGAAAAAAACAGTGGCGCGAAGAGCGGGATTGAATCAGGAATGCTTCGAGGTATTTTTATACCAATAACCGGGTGCGATTAAACGTGCGGTCAAGCCTGTGTTGGAGCTTAAAATCGCACGTTTAATCGCACCCCCAATAACCCGCAAGACACACTGATTAAGCAACATTCTGGTATCATTAGTCCGTTTCATTTACTTCTTTCTACTACAAGGGCAACAAATGTCAGAATTTAATAATGTGTCAGTCATCAAAAAAGCTAATATCTATTTCGACGGCAAGGTCAGTAGCCGGACGCTTCGTTTTACGGATGGTTCATTAAAAACACTGGGGTTCATGTTGCCTGGAGAATACACATTTAAAACTGCCGACAAGGAAGTGATGGAAATAATCGACGGCGATCTGGATGTTTTACTACCTGGAACGGAGCAGTGGCAAAGCATAAAAACCGGCGAATTTTTTAATGTTCCTGCTAATGCTGCATTTACTGTAAAAATCAAAACTCCGACTGACTATTGCTGTTCATTCGTCAAGTAGTCCCAATAATCGTTCACCGCCTGCAACCCGTATTACGCATGGAAAAAGTCGCCATTTTTGCCGATGTGCAGAATATTTATTACACGGTTAAAGAGTGCTATCAACGGCATTTTAATTACAACGCATTCTGGACTCAGGCAACCGGCAACAGGGAACTTGCGGCGGCGTTTGCTTATGCCATCGATAAAGGTGACAGCAAGCAGCAGGGCTTCCAGCAGATACTCAGAAACATCGGTTTTGAAGTGAAACTGAAACCTTATATCCAGCGTATGGACGGTTCCGCGAAAGGCGACTGGGACGTGGGCATTACACTGGATATTATCGAGTATGCACCCAAGGTCGATATCATTATTCTTTTATCAGGGGATGGCGATTTTGACCTGCTGATAAATAAAGTCAGAAACTCTTATCCTGTCGCAACAGAAGTGTATGGCGTGCCTGCACTGACTGCGCCTTCACTTATAAATTCAGCTGACCGATTTATAGCCATTGAGGATAAGTTGTTGCTGTAAAATATCGATAAGCAAAACCTGGCTTGCTTAAAAACCTGAAACACTTTTTATATTCACCGCGAAGCGCACTAAGTACACGAAGATTAATATTGTCTTCTTCGTGATTTCTGCGTCTTTTGTGACGAATGCATAACCATCCATCTTTTTTTTACCTTTAATCTTCGGAATAACATCTTGATTTCTACAGCTAATATCACCATGCAGTTCGGGGCCAAACCCCTGTTTGAAAATATCTCTGTCAAATTCGGCGACGGCAACCGTTACGGTCTGATCGGCGCAAATGGGTGCGGCAAATCCACCTTAATGAAAATATTAAGCGGTGATCTGGAACCCTCCGCCGGCAATGTCAGCGTGAGCCCCAATGAACGGCTGGGCAATTTACGGCAGGATCAGTTTGCTTTTGAGGACTTTAACGTTATTGACACGGTGATTATGGGTCATAAAGAGCTCTGGAAAATCAAACAGGAACGCGACCGCATTTACTCTTTGCCGGAAATGACTGAAGCAGAAGGCATGCAGGTTGCCGAACTGGAAGTGGAATTTGCCGAAATGGACGGCTATACCGCAGAATCCAGGGCGGGCGAAATACTGCTGGGCCTGGATATTCCGCCGGAGCAGCATTATGGGCTGATGAGCGCCGTAGCTCCGGGCTGGAAATTACGGGTATTACTGGCACAGGCACTGTTTGCGAATCCCGATATTATGTTACTGGATGAGCCTACCAACAACCTGGACATAAATACCATACGCTGGCTGGAAAACATACTCAACGAGCGCAATTGCACTATGATCATTATCTCGCATGACCGCCACTTTTTAAACAGCGTCTGCACCCATATGGCGGACCTGGACTATGGCGAATTGCGGGTTTACCCCGGCAATTATGATGAATATATGACTGCCGTTACTGAGGTGCGTCAACGCCTGCTGGCCGGAAACGCCAAGAAAAAAGCCCAGATTGCCGAGTTGCAAACGTTTGTCAGCCGCTTTTCCGCTAATGCATCCAAAGCTAAACAGGCCACTTCACGCGCCAAACAACTGGATAAAATCAAGCTGGATGAAGTTAAGCCTTCAAGCCGGGTCAACCCTTTTATCCGCTTTGATCAAACTAAGAAACTGCACCGTTTGGCGCTGGAAGTCCAGGGTTTAAGTAAAGGTTATGGTGAACAGCCTTTATTCAAAAACCTGAATCTGATGATTGCCGTCGGAGAGCGCGTAGCTGTTATCGGTCCTAACGGCATTGGTAAATCTACATTACTGCGCACGCTGGTCGGCGATTTAGCAGCCGATACCGGTGAAGTCAAATGGTCGGAAAACTCGGAAGTGGGTTATTTTGCGCAGGATCATGCCGAAGATTTTGCCGGAGACATGCCATTGATTGAATGGATGGGGCAGTGGCGCAAGGAGTCGGATGACGATCAAGCCATACGCGGCACTTTAGGCCGGTTATTATTTTCACAGGACGATATCCATAAATCTGTCAAAGTTATTTCCGGTGGAGAGCAGGGACGCATGGTATTCGGCAAACTGATACTGCAAAAAAATAACATTATGGTCATGGATGAGCCAACCAACCATCTTGATATGGAATCGATAGAATCGCTCAATACGGCCCTGGAAAACTATCCCGGCACCTTGGTTTTTGTCAGTCATGACCGGGAATTTGTATCATCATTAGCGACGCGGATTATAGAATTAACACCGGGCGGCGGCATTGTCGATTTTAATGGTAATTACGAAGATTATCTGGATAGTCAGGTGTAGCCAGGGTAATTTTAAAATAGCAGAGCAGGGTAAGTTAAAGATAATCGATGAAGAATCAGAATATCCTTATTTACCCCCTCGCTAAACGATTTGTAATTGACACTTGTAAACTCACTTTTTGGCGATGGCATTCCATGCTGTAAGCCATGTTTGTGATTGATAAGCATCGGCTTTCTTTCCAAGCGTTCCGCTCAACACCATGCTCAAGGTGCTATTAATAATGCCGAAAAAATAAGCATAGCCTATTAACGGATCAATATTGCGTATTTCACCGGCTTTAATGCCGGTTTCAATGATTTTGATGAATTTCACGAAGGGAGCTGTTTCCCGAAGAGGCTTTTCTTCGGGCAAAAATTCATTGATTTTCAAAATTAATAAAAACTGCATTACATAAGGCGCGTCATCAGTTAATTTGAATAATAAATCAACAATGCCGCGCAGTTGTTCAGATGACTTTTGATTTCTACGCCTGATATCATCGATAGAGATATTCAGGCTGTCGATGATATTTGTATAAAGAGCGGAAGCAATCATTTGTTTATTTTTAAAGTGCTGATAGATTCCACTGGTGGTTTTTATGCCTGCGGCATGAGTAATATCAGTTAACGATGTATTGAAATAGCCTTTTTCGGCAAATAGAGTCAAGGCTGCTAGCAATATTTCATCCTGTATTTCAGATTTCGTCTGGCTATTTTCTGTTTCCTTATCCATTTTCCTCTTTCACAGCCGCTTCAATAGGCTGTCTTCTCTTGTTAATAAAAATTCGAAATTTATAATTATAAACCAGGATTTGCAGGGAAATTACTGTGCCCTGATAATTGTTATTGCGGCGTTTAAGTAATTAATCATTGACCATAGCGTTAATACGGCGGCAATATACAATAAAATATACCCGCATAAGTTGACAGGTATGCCTATGAGATCATCATGGTATAGCAGCATGCCAATGGCGACCATTTGGGAGGTGGTCTTCCATTTTCCCAAATGGGAAACCTTGACTTTTGCACGTTGGCCGATTTCCGCCATCCATTCTCTCAGGGAGGCAATGGTTATTTCCCGGCCGATAATAACTGCGGCCGGGATAGCGAGGTAAGGATTTGCCTGTTGCTGAACAACCAGGACTAGGACAATGGCCACCATCAATTTATCTGCTACCGGATCTAAAAATGCGCCAAAAGATGTTTCCTGCTTCATTTTTCTGGCAAGATAACCATCCAGCCAATCGGTGAATCCCGCCAATATAAAAATTAATGTACAAATAATGTTCGAATATTCCCAAGGCAGGTAAAAAACCACGGTTAATAAAGGAATTAATGCAATTCTTAGCAGCGTAAGATTTGTGGGTATATTAAATTCAAGCGTCATCTTGATGATGAAATAGTTCGTAAATCCGTTGTGCCAAATGACGGCTTATTCCGTCTATACCGCAAAGTGCATCCACGCCAGCCTGTGAGATTCCTTGCAGACCCCCAAATTGTTTTAATAGAACCTGCCGCCGTTTAGGCCCCAATCCTGCAATATTTTCCAGTACCGACTGTCTTTTTGCCTTACCGCGACGCTGCCTGTGTGCGGTTATCGCAAACCGGTGGGCTTCATCGCGAATATGCTGAATTAACAGCAAACCGCTGGCTCCAGGTGTTACATTAAGCGGTTGTTCCTGTCCGGGTAGAATTAATTTTTCCATTCCGGGTTTTCTGTCCGGACCTTTGGAAACGCCGACTATCATAACATTGTTTATGTCTAATTCCGCTAATGCCTTTTGCGCTGCGTTAACCTGGCCTTTGCCGCCATCAATAAATAAGATATCAGGCGCTTCATGCTCACCCAGTTTCAGTCTTTTAAAGCGCCGAAAAACCGCCTGATGAATGGCTGCGTAGTCATCTCCGCCTGTGACGCCTTCTATATTAAAGCGGCGGTAAGCTGATTTGACGGGTCCTTCCCGGTCAAAAACGACACATGACGCGACCGTCTGGTTACCTTGTGTATGACTGATATCGAAGCATTCAAGGCGCTTTGGCAACTCTTTGCACCCTAACTCTTCCTGGAGACTGGTAAAGCGGGCATAAATACCTTGTTTATTGGATAGCTTGCTTAACAATGAATTTTCAACATTAGTGCAAGCCATCTGCAGCCATTTTAAACGCTCTCCCCTGACGTTGGGGGAAATAGCCACTGAATGTTTTGCCTGCTGGGACAGAACTTCCATCAACAGCTCCGCTTCTTCCGGTTCATGGCTCACTATCAATTCATGAGGTATCTGCTTATCCAGATAATATTGCGGAATAAAAGCCTGCACAATTTTAGCCGGTTCGTATTCATCAGTGATTTTCGGAAAAAATATTTTATTGCCCAAATGTTGTCCGTTACGGATAAAGAATACCTGGACACAGGCCACGCCCGCTTTGGTTGCGCAAGCAATAATATCGACATCGCCCCGTTCTCCATGAACGAAATGCTGTTCCAGCACGACACGTAATTTTGTGATTTGATCCCTGAATCCGGCAGCCTGCTCGTAGTTGCGAGCCTCTGCCGCCTGCTCCATTTTAGTTATCAATTGCTCGATAAGCAGTCCGCCTTTGCCTTCCAGAAACATCACAGTGCTATCAACATCCTGTGCGTAACTTTGCTTTTCAATCAGGCCTACACAGGGGCCGGTACAGCGTTCTATCTGATATTGCAGGCAAGGCCGGGTGCGGTTGTTATAAAAGGAGTCCTCACACTGCCTGACCGGAAATATTTTTTGCAGTAGTTTCAGGCTGTGTCGGGCAGCACCGGCGCTGGGATATGGGCCAAAATATTTTCCCTGTTTATTTTTTGCTCCGCGATGCAGTGTGAGTTGCGGAAAATCCTGTTTACTTGAGAGGAAAATATAAGGATAGGATTTATCATCCCTTAAACAAATATTGTAACGTGGCTTATAACGTTTTATCTGCTGGCATTCCAGCAATAATGCTTCGCCTTCCGTGCGCGTCACAGTCACTTCAATGTCCGCAACCTTGGCAACCATAGTCTTCTGTTTGATTGAAGCTGCCTGAGTTTTGAAATAACTGGATACGCGATTTTTAAGATTTTTGGCCTTGCCAATATAAATAATCTCGCCCTGCTCATTGAGCATTTTATAAATGCCCGGACGCGTGGTCAGATTTTTTAAAAATGCTTTTACATCAAAAGTATTTTCTGAATTTTCAATCAACATAATCAAAAGGGCAGCTGTGTTTATCACAAGCCAACCATTACTTTTCAAGATAGAAAAGATAATAGGTTTTAGCGCAGAAGTGGAACATGTTGAGATTGACCGAAGCGGGGAACGCGAGCCGGGGTGAACGTGCCATTGCGTGTTTCCAGTTAAAAATAAGCGGTGACTATACTAGGCTAAAGATCACATATCAATCGAGTTTGGCCGCATTGATTTTATCTCCTTGAATCAGTTAATAAAACTAACGATTGACTTAAAGCAGGCTATATCCCATAATTTTATTGTGGTTATTAAAATAAATTTAATGAGGAATACGGTTATGTCGTTAATTACCTGGACAGCTGATCAATATGGCACCAATGTCGGTTTTGCCGATGAAGAACACAAAATTTTATTTAGTAAGCTCAATAACTTATATGAGTTAGCCACCGGTGGCGCCGCACGCACTGCCATAGGCGAAGCCCTGGATGATTTGATCGCTTATGTGGGGGGTCATTTTGCCCATGAAGAAAAAGAAATGCAGGCCAAAAATTACGAAGGCTATCCGGCCCACAAGGCCGAACATGAGGCGTTAATCGGCGTATGTGCCGGGTTGCAAACCAAGTTTCATGCCGGGGAGGCGGAAGTTACCGAGGAAGTGGGTCAACTGGTGAAAGGCTGGCTGGATAACCATATTCCCAACGTGGATAAGTTTTATGCCGGGGCGTTGAATAGTTAGTACGGGACCTCTTTATCCTAAAAGGCCTGTGAATGCCCGCATTCACAGGCCTTTTTTGTGCGTTCTGAAAAATAACTATTAAATAATTCAATCTTTGATAGCAATAATACAGGCAAAATTTAGCCAGCGGAAATAGGTATCGATTCGCTTAAACCCGGCACGTTCCAGTAACGCATAGTTTTCATCTAGCCGATACGGAACCAGTACATTTTCCAATGCCTCACGCTTTCGCCGGTTTTCTTCATCGGTATAACCGCTTTGCAAGGTTTTAAATTGGAGATAGTGGTTGATGTACAGACGGTTTAAGGCCGCATCATTGGCCAGGATTTTCTCAGATACCAACAATATACCGCCGGGCCTTAGTGTTCGGTATGCGTTTCCCAACAGGCGTTCTCTCTGGATGGGCCTTACAAATTGCAAGGTCCAGTTCAGGATAATAACGTGACACGCCGGTAACTCAGGAAGTTTGCTTAAGTCAGTGCAGATGAACGAGACTTTCCCGGAAATGATGTGTTCGGATAATTTGGCGCGGGCCTTTTCCAGCATAGGTGCTGAATTGTCATAGCCGATCAGCCGGATAGATGCCGGGCAGTTGGGGTGCGTGACAATATGCTCGAGGGTCGTGCCGGTAGAACAGCCTAAATCGCAGAGTACCGCTGAATCTGCCGGTAAGAAATCCATGATGAGGTCGGACTGAAGCCGCTGTATTTCACTATAACAAGGCACGCTCCTTGAAACCATGTTGTCGAATACCTGTGCAACACGCTCATCGAAAGCAAAATCTTCTATCCTTCCCGTTTGTCGAAATATTTTATCTTTGTTAACCATATACACCTCATTTGGTTACTGTGTTTTTTGTTTTTAGCCCTGAAAAGCCACTAAAGAAATTATTAAAATTTCAACACGTTTGAGGGTAACTCTTACTCGTCCGGCCTGTACCAAGTTATTTCAGATCTGATCTTCTAACAGTTGAACTTATCGTATTGACCCGAGGCGCTCGGTTTTTTTAAAAAAACGAACAATTCCATAGGCGATAGTTATAATTATTATCAATCCGGTTATTACGTACTGATATTGGCTCAATTTATTTACCAGATATAGTTTCCATGATACTAGAGCCAGTGGAATTATCAGGGATGTAAATATCGTGCCATACTCTTTAACTGCGACGGCGGGCCCAATCGAACTGATAGCTCTTGATTGTCGCCCGCAATCCCTTTAATTTAGGTATCCAGCGAGGTACATCAGCACAAAAAGCCGTATAAGCCTCCGCAAACTTCGTGCTTAAGAAATTTTCTTCACTATAAACAATAAGTCGATAAATACCTATAAAAGCTAATGAACCGACAATAATTCCAGTTAAACTACCGGATATGAACAAGAAACCGGTGACAATCAAAATATTGCCGACATACAAAGGATTTCTGCAGTGTGAAAAAATCCCCGCAGTGACCAATTTGTCAGCATAAATTCGTCTTTTACGTCCACCGCGCTCAATATAGGCAAGTCCAATAGTCAGTATCCGGAGTCCCTGTCCCATCATGATCATTACCAAGCCCAAGATCATCAAGTAAATACCTGGAGTATTATTTATTGGCACGGGAGGCCATAAATATAAATCCAGAATAATGAAGACGGGAAAAAGAACGTTACGAGTATGAAATAGGAATTGTCCACATTGATTAAATAGTTCAATCATTAATTTTAGTTACGCTTATGTTTATGAATGTAATTATCAAACATAAAGTAAGTCAATTTTATTACAGATAATATAATCAAAGATTTAAGTACACAATAAATTGATTATTATAATCAATAATATATGTTTATATCATCAAAAAGTAGGATATAGCTGACAGAATAGTCTCAGACCGAAAAATAGTTAGTCTTTTACCCTACTTGCAATCCTGATCGAAGATTTTTGTACATAATATTTAACATCGAGAAGAGCAAAAAATAGGTGACAGGCTTTTCCAGCCCTGCGCTTTTTGCATTATTCATTCCTCACAAAAAAGGGCCCTTACGACCCTTTGTTTTTATTATAGAAAAGTAGTAGTTATTCCTTTTCTGCTTCTTTCATGCTGAGTCTGACTCTGCCCTGACGGTCGATTTCAAGTACTTTGACTTTGACCATATCGCCTTCGGCCAATTTATCACTTACTTTATCAACACGTTCATCCGAAATTTGCGAAATATGAACCAGGCCATCTTTACCCGGCAAAATAGTGACAAAAGCTCCGAAGTCCATCAATCTGACGACTTTACCCTCGTAGATTTTTCCAACCTCAACTTCAGCGGTGATTTCTTCAATAAGACGACGCGCTTCTTCCCCGGCTGCTTTATCAACAGAAGCCACTTTCACTATGCCATCGTCAGTTAAATCAATGCTTGCACCGGTTACTTCAGTGATGCTGCGTATAGTGGCTCCGCCTTTACCGATAACTTCACGGATTTTGCTGGGGTCAATCTTGAAAGTAATAATACGCGGAGCGAAGTCTGACATTTGCTCACGCGTAATAGACAGCGCCTTATTCATTTCGCCCAGAATATGCAAGCGGCCTTGTTTCGCTTGTTCCAGGGCTGATTTCATGATTTCTGCAGTAATGCCATCTATTTTAATGTCCATTTGCAAGGCGGTAATGCCATCTTCCGAACCGGCAACTTTAAAATCCATATCGCCCAGATGATCTTCATCACCCATAATGTCTGACAGTACGGCAAAGCTGTCACCTTCTTTAATCAGTCCCATTGCAATGCCGGCAACAGGCGATTTGATGGGTACGCCGGCATCCATTAATGCCAGACTGCTGCCGCAAACTGAGGCCATGGAGCTTGAACCATTCGATTCAGTGACCTCCGAAACGACACGGATGACATAGGGAAATTCATTCATATCCGGTAAAACGGCGGATACGCCGCGCTTGGCTAAGCGGCCATGACCAATTTCCCGGCGTTTTGGCGAACCGACAAATCCGGTTTCACCGACACTGTAGGGAGGAAAGTTGTAATGCAGCATAAAAGGTTCTTTATACTCACCCGCTAACGCATCAATTACCTGGGCATCACGCTGAGTGCCCAATGTAGCAATAACCAAAGCCTGGGTTTCACCACGGGTGAACAGGGCAGATCCATGGGTTCTGGGCAATACGCCGGTTCTGATGGAAATGGGTCTGATTGAGTTTAAAGCGCGTCCATCGATACGTTTGCCTTCATTAAGAATGGCATTGCGGACAATCCTGGATTCTACACGTTCGATAATAGCCCGGATGTCGCCTTCAGCGTATTGTCCATTAGCCGTCAATTTTCCTAGCACGACATTTCTGATGCCTTTTAACTGTTCTTGTCTGACCAGTTTTTCAGGGATTTGATAAGCCGCTTTAAAGCCTGCTTCTACTTCTGAAGTCACCAGTTGTTCGAGATCGGCATTAACTTCAGGCGCTACCCACTCAACAACTCCGGTTCCGGCAGCATTAGCGAATTCATTAATAGCATTAATGGCAATCTGCATTCGTTCATGCCCGAACAAAACAGCATTGAGCATGATTTCTTCAGATAAATTATCAGCTTCTGACTCGACCATTAATACCGCATGCGCCGTACCTGCAACCACCAATTCCAGCCTGGATTCTTTTAAAGCGGCTCGGGACGGATTTAATAGATATTCGCCGTCCTTATAGCCCACACAGGCAGCTCCTATCGGGCCGTTAAATGGCAATCCTGATATTGCCAACGCAGCAGAAGCACCCAATAAAGCAGGAATTTCGGGGTCAACTTCAGGATTCAGTGAGACGACTGTTGCAATAATCTGAACTTCGTTAGTATAACCTTCAGGGAAAAGCGGACGGATAGGCCTGTCTATCAAACGCGATGTTAACGTTTCTTTTTCGTTTGGACGCCCTTCTCTTTTGAAGAAACCACCGGGTATTTTACCGGCTGCATACGATTTTTCCTGGTAATTCACTGTCAGTGGAAAAAAATCGCCGCCATTAGCCTCTTTTTTGCCAACGACGGTAACAAGGATTGATGTACCATCTACATCAATCATCACTGCACCGTCTGCCTGACGCGCTATTTCACCAGTCTCCAGAGTGATTTTTTGATTGCCGTACTGAAATTCTTTCCTGATAGGATTCACTATAGGGTTCCTGTGTAGAGATTGTTAAAGTTTTTATTCAATCCATGACTGTGCTAAAGCAAAAACGGCACTAAATAGGTGCCGTTTTTGTTGTGCTTATTATTTGCGTAAACCGAGACGCTCAATCAATAAACGATAGCGGTTGCTGTCTTTGTTTTTGAGATAGTCCAGCAACTTACGACGCTGGTTAACCATACGCAACAGTCCGCGACGTGAATGATTGTCTTTTTTATGAGTTGCGAAGTGCGGCGTTAGATGAGTAATATGTGCTGTCAGCAAAGCAACCTGAACTTCAGGCGAGCCGGTATCGGTTTCTGATTGACGATACGCTTCTACGACCGCTTTTTTTTGTTCCGCAGTAAATGGCATTTGTAATCCCTATTAGATTAAAAATTAAAAATAGAGCTGTCAAACGACGGCTCCTCAATACACGATCTCCACGATAGGGTGTAGAGTTTAAGTCTCTCCCTGCGGTTAGGCTGGGAATGACCTCTTCCGAGCGTGTAACTCAGACCTTTTCATTGCTCAAATTGAACAATTTTTTTGGTGCTAGTTTACCATCCAATAACATTTCTCCCAAGCCCAAAAAGACTTCCGAATTATACAGCCGCACTATGCCTTGAAAGTTTTCTTCTTTAAAGGCAAGCGATTGCCCGTACTTTATACGAGTGGCTTGTTCGTCTGATAATTGGACGGCAGGCAGGGTAGCCAATGGTTTATCAATCTTAATCAGGCAGAGCAATAAGCTTTGCTGGTCCATTGCAGTTAGCTGCTCGATGGTATTGGCATTTTTAATGCTGAACTGGCCGGCTTGCAATCGACGCAATTCTTTTACCGCGCCGCCGCAACCCAGATAATGACCGATATCTTCAGCCAAAGACCGGATATACGTACCTTTTGAACACAATACATTTAATGTCAATTCGTCTTTGGAAAAATCAACAAGCTTCAGCTCGAATATATTGATTCGGCGAGCTTTCCTCTCGATTGTTATACCTTCCCGCGCCAATTCATAAAGCTTTTTACCGTTATGCTTTAAAGCCGAGTACATGGGAGGAACCTGATCCATATTACCGGTGAATTTTTTCAGGCACGTTTCTATATCGTCAATCGACAGGGCAGGGACCGGTTTTGTGTCAATAACAGCACCTTCCATATCACCGGTATCTGTCATAATCCCAAGCTGAACGACAACCTGATAGCGTTTATTATCTTCCAGCATCATGGCAGAAATTTTTGTCGCTTCACCAAAACAAAGCGGCAGCAAACCCGTAGCCAGAGGATCCAGACTTCCGGTATGCCCCGCTTTATTGGCATTAAACAAGCGTCTTACTTCCTGTAAGGCTTTATTGGAAGATACGCCAGGGCGTTTATCCAGCAATAATATTCCGTGAATATTATGCCCGGAATTGCGTTTACTCATACTGGTCTAGCTCATTCCTTGCCGGACTTATCCAAATCAGGCTTGTGCAAATCACTCAGGAGTTCTGAAACACGCATGCCGGTATCAAATGAATCATCATAATAAAACCGCAATTCCGATATATGTCTCAAGCGCATTCTTTTGGCTAATTCATGGCGAATAACAGGCGCCAGTTCATTTAACCATTTAACGTTGTTTTGTTTGCCCTGCTCATCAACATTTAATACAGTAAAATAAACTTTTGCCAAGGCAAGATCTTTAGTGACGTCAACTTCGTTAATGGTAATAAAGCCCAACCTTGAATCATCAATATCGCGCTGCAGAATTGAGGAAAGTTCTTTCTGCATTTGCGATGAAACACGAGCACTGCGGCCGAATTCTTTTGGCATAAGGATTACAATCCCCGTTTAACTTCTATACGTTCAAAAACTTCGATCTGGTCACCCGCTTTAACATCGTTGTAATTTTTTACCCCAATGCCACATTCCATGCCCATTTTAACTTCACTTACATCATCTTTAAACCGGCGTAAGGATTCCAGCTGACCTTCATAAATCACTACGTTTTCACGTAGAACCCTAATAGGCAGATTTCTTTTCACAAAGCCTTCAATCACCATGCAACCGGCAATAGCACCGAATTTTGGCGAGCGGAAGACATCCCGTACTTCAGCAAGACCAACAATCTGTTCCTTAATTTCAGGCGCCAACATGCCACTAATTGATTTTTTGACCTCATCAATCGCATCATAAATAACGCTGTAGTAGTGCAGATCAATGCCTTTTTCTTCAATCAGTTTTCGGGCAGTGGCATCAGCCCGCACATTAAAGCCCATTAATATTGCGCCGGAAGCCAATGCCAGGTTAGCGTCACCTTCATTAATGCCGCCAACGCCGCCAAAAACAACTTTAACTTCTACTTCGTCGTTAGATAACTCGACCAGTGAGCTGCGTAATGCTTCCAGACTACCTTGAACATCTGTTTTAATGACCAAATTCAGGCTGGCAATTTCACCTGAGGCCATTCTGGAAAATACCTCATCCAGTTTAGAGGCTTGTTGCGCAGCATGCCGGCTTGTTTTTTTGCGGTCTTCACGGTGTTTGGCCAAATCTTTCGCAATACGTTCATTTTGGACTACCAAAAATTCATCGCCGGCATTCGGTGTGCCCGACAAACCAAGAATTTCAACCGGTGCACAAGGACCGGCTTCTTTAATGGCTTTGCCGGTTTCATTAAACATCGCTCTGACGCGGCCAAACTCCTGGCCGCACAAAACCATTTGCCCGCTTTCCAATGTGCCTTTTTGAATCAGCACCGTGGCAACAGCGCCACGGCCTTTATCCAGTCTCGACTCAATTACAATACCGGAAGCAGGGCCCTCTATGGGCGCTGTTAATTCCAGAATTTCAGTCTGGACAATTAATGATTCAATTAAATCATCAATGCCTTCACCGGTTTTAGCTGAAATTTTAAGGAACTGCACATCGCCACCCCATTCTTCAGGCAGTACATTGATGTTTGCCAATTCCTGCATCACTTTTTCAGGGTTTGCATCCGGCTTATCGATCTTGTTGATGGCGACAATAATCGGTACATTTGCAGCTCTGGCGTGCTCTACCGCCTCCTTGGTTTGGGGCATAACACCGTCATCAGCCGCAACAACCACAATCACTACGTCGGTGACATCGGCGCCTCTGGCTCGCATAGCTGTAAATGCAGCGTGGCCCGGGGTATCCAGAAATGTCACTGATCCGTGATCAGTTTTTACCTGATAGGCGCCGATATGCTGGGTAATACCACCTGCTTCACCGGCAGCAACGCGGGTTTTGCGAATATAATCTAATAATGAGGTTTTTCCGTGATCCACATGGCCCATAATAGTGACAATAGGCGCTCTGGGTAAGGCTACGCGATTATCCTCTACCTGTGCCTCAGACAGCATTTCCTGCTCAAGATCATCATCACTTTGCATAATTGCTTTGTGGCCCATTTCCTCAACCAAAATAACGGCTGTGTCCTGGTCGATACTTTGATTAATGGTGGCCATAATGCCGAGCTTCATCAAGTGTTTAATGACCAGCGCAGCTTTAATACTCATTTTCTGGGCCAGATCGGAAACAATGATCGATTCCGGTATGGCAACTTCTTTCACGATCGGCGCAACCGGCATTTCAAACTGATGCCTGGTATCGGACTGAATATTGACACGTTGAGTTTGCTTGGTTTTTTTCTTGCCTCTTTTAGCATCTTTGCCTGTGCGCGCTCCTTCCTCCTGACTTTTTCTATGCAAGGTTTCCTGTTTGGCTCCAGCCTGTTGCCTGACTTTATCGGCATTCCTTTTGATGGATTCTTCAAGCCGGCGTTCTTTCTCCTGCTGCTTTTTTCGAGCATCGTCAAGTTCTTTGGTTTTGGCCGACTTTTCCTGTTTTGTTTTCTTTTCTTCCTTAGCTTTTAAAGCGTCAAATTTAACTTCAGGCCCGCTATCAATCTCAGGTTCAATGACGGTTTCAAGTTCGACCTCGGCGGCAGGATGAATTTCCGGCTCAATCGCAGCTTCTTCTGCTATTGCAGTTTCCGGGTGTTCATTAATCGCTTCTTTTACCTGAGTTTCAACTGCTCGAGCTTCGACGGGAAGCGTTTTTTCGGTTTGATTTTGCGCTTGTTCAGCGTGATCACTGGGCTGGCGCTGAGCCTTCTCAACAGGTTTTGGCTCCAATTCTTTTTGTTCGTCGGCATCGACTACTTCACTACGCTTGATATATGTTTTCTTTTTACGCACTTCAACGCTGATGGTTTTAGTGGAGCTTCCCGGCACACTTGCCTGTTTAATCTCAATAACTTTCCTGCGTTCCAAAGTCACCCGCCTTGGCGAGCTTTTATCTTCGCCATCGGCTTTACCATGACGTTTACGCAAATGCGCAAGCAACTGCATTTTTTCATCTTCATTAATTACATCATCAGCGGCGTTTGCAGATAACCCTGCCTCTTTCAGCTGCTCTAATAATCGTTCCAAAGGTATTTTTACAACCTCAGCTAATTGCCGTACTGTTTTGTTACTCATTGCCTGCCCCTTACTACTCGCCATGTTCCTCAGCAAACCAAGGCTCACGCGCCTTCATAATCAATTTTGCCGCCCGCTCTTCATTCATGCCTGAAAAATTTATCAAATCATCGATCGATTGATCTGCCAGGTCATCCATTGTAATTATGCCTTGACTAGCCATATCATAAGCCAGATCTCTTGTCATACCTTCCATTTCCAGCAAGTCCTGCGCCGGCTCAGCTGTTTCTATTTTCTCTTCGTCTGCAATGGCGCTAATCAGTAAGGCATCTTTGGCCCGGCTTCTCAGTTCATTAACAAGGTCTATATCAAATCCTTCAATTTCCAGCATTTCACTGACCGGAACATAAGCTATTTCTTCAACTGTATTAAAGCCTTCTTCAACCAGGATCAAGGCGATGTCTTCATCGACATCCAGTTGCTCTACGAATAACTGTTTAATTTTATCGGCTTCAGCCTCGCTGCTTTCTTCCGCTTTGGATGCATCGATTACATTTAATTCCCATCCGGTTAACTGCGTTGCCAGCCGCACGTTTTGTCCGCCACGACCAATAGCCTGAGACAGGTTTTCTGAATTTACCGCCAAATCCATGCTATGTCTGTCTTCATCAACAACAATGGATTGAATTTCAGCGGGCGACATGGCATTAATAACAAATTGAGCATCACTTGGGTTCCAAAGAATAATGTCAACACGTTCTCCGGCGAGTTCATTTGAAACTGATTGTACTCTTGATCCTCTCATGCCGACACAAGCTCCAACCGGATCAAGTCGCGGATCATTGCTTTTCACTGCAACCTTGGCCCTAGAGCCGGGATCACGCGCTGCGCCCATTACTGCAATCATGCCTTCACCCACTTCCGGCACTTCAAGACGAAACAGGGCAATCAGTAATTCAGGCGCTGTCCGGCTGACAAATAATTGAGGACCGCGAGGCTCTGAACGTACAGATTTCAAGTATCCTCTTATTCTATCGCCAATGCGAATGGGTTCGCGGGGAATCATGTCTTCCCTTGCGATATAAGCTTCCACATGTCCACCCAAGTCCAGGAATACGCTGCCTTTTTCGATGCGTTTTACGATGCCTGTTATCAGTTCGCCTACACGGTTCTTATAAGCCTCAACAATTTTCCTGCGCTCGGCTTCCCTGACTTTGTGAATAATAACTTGCTTGGCAGTTTGCGCGGCAATACGTCCGAAATCAACAGATTCAATTTCTTCCTCTACAAAATCACCTATCTGGATTTCAGAATTGTCCATCTGGGCGACTTCCAGCAAAACTTGCGTTTCCGGAAATTCAACATCGCCATCAATCAGGTTATTGGCGGCTACAACTTCCCAGAGCCTGTAAGTAACGTAATCACCGGTTTTTCTGTCTATAACCACGCGGACTTTAATTTGATTAGTATGGCGTTTGATCGTAGCCGCTTCCAGTGCTGATTCTATTGCCTGAAATACGACTTCTTTTTCAATCTCCTTTTCATTGGAAAAAACCTCCACTACTAATAAAATTTCTTTATTTGCCACTGCGTGCTCCTTTTTCAATGCTCGGATTAAATAAACGGGATTCAGGAACCAAACGCGCTTTGCTCATGGCGTTAAACGGAACCTCATAAACCTGACCCGCTTCCTCAAGCGTAATAATATCGTCTTCGACCTTTTCAATCCGGCCGATAATTTTTCTCCGGCCATTTATAGCTTTAAATAAATTAACAAATACCGTGCTGCCTATGAACTGTTCAAACTGACTGATCTTAAAGAAAGGCCGGTCTTCTCCAGGCGAGGAGATTTCCAAATGATAATAGCCTTGTATAGGATCTTCGACATCCAGGACGCCGCTGATTTGATGACTTACTTTTGAGCAGTCTTCAACCAGAATTCCCTGTTCGTTATCGATGTAAATTCTTAAACATCCATGTTTAGGATGTGGATTATATTCAATGCCTACGCATTCATAACCTAAACCTTCAACTATTGGCTCAATTAAATTAACCAAATGCTCAGGAGCCTGCTTCATTTTTTCCTCATTTACTGACGCACATAAAAAAAGAGCCAAAGGCTCTTCCATTAATAACCCATGTAAGCTTCCACAAACCGAAGCCCAAAAATAAAAAACCCCAAAAAGGGGTCTCAGTGTGTGGTAGCGGGGGCAGGATTTGAACCTACGACCTTCGGGTTATGAGCCCGACGAGCTACCAAGCTGCTCCACCCCGCGATTGATTTAATAATTATAAAGACTTTACAAGTTTTTAGCAACTTATTTATATTTAAGGTTTTTACTGCTTCCGAATGCCACATTCGTCATCAAAGACAGTAACTGCGATCGGTAGTTCAAGTTGAAAAACTTATTTACTGTTATGCTAATCCACTTTTTCTACTAACTTGTCAACTTTTAAAACTTAAATGGATGAGGGGGAAATTATAGTATTGTCTTATTAATCGAATGAATGATTACGAGCCGGGGGATATATAACAACTTTATTTTGAATGAAAGTTTAACTCACCTTATATCGAGGATCATAGCATTATTCATCAGCGACTCCAGTGTCTTATAAGTTAAGCAGCTTAGCTCCAATTAATAAAGAACAACAAAATCCCTGCAAATATTCCTGCTAAAACATCATCCAGCATGATCCCCAGGCCGCCCCCCACATATTGGTCTACCCATTTGATGGGCCACGGCTTTAGAATGTCGAACACCCTAAATAACAGGAAACCCAACACTATGGTTTTCCAGGTAAAAGGCACCCACCACATGGTTATCAAATAGCCTGCAATTTCATCCCAAACTATGCCGCCATAATCATGTTCGCCCAATTTTTCTGCCGCCCATCCGCATATCCGCACGCCGGAAATAGTGACTGCAATTGTCAACAGGCTGTAAATGACAATATGGGTTTGTGCAAATAGCCAATAAACAGGAATTGCAGCCAATGTACCGCAAGTGCCCGGCGCTTTTTTTGCCAGTCCTGAACCAAAACCGAAAGCCAGAAACAAGACAGGATCAGACAGAATCTGTTTAGGCGAGAGCCTATTGTTGCCGTGCTGTTTATTATGAAAAATGCTCAAAACCTTTTACCTTTAATGGCTGAATATTACCCGATTTATTCAGCCGTAAACCCGGTTCGGACTCGATTACACCAATTTTTCTGCAATCGATAGCCAATTTGACCGCTTTCTCTGAATTTACGGTAAAACACAGTTCATAGTCATCGCCTGCAACCAATGGCATAGACCAATCGTTGGTTTCTTTTATATAGGCTAGTACGGCATCGGATAGCGGCAGCGCATTCCAATCGAGACACGCGCCAACCCGGCTTTGTTCGAGAATATGTCCTAAGTCACTGGTCAAACCATCAGAGACATCAATGCAGGCGCTGGCAATACCCCGTAAAGCCAAGCCTGCGTCAACTCGAGGGTCAGGCTGATTAAACCGTTTTAATGCAGTTTCAGGATTCGCACAGCAATAACCTTGTTCAATCTTTAGCCCGAGTCCTGCATCGCCCAGACACCCGGTCAGGTAAATAAAATCGCCGGGCCTTGTAGTTGAACGCAATAATGCCTGACCCGTTGGAATCAGACCCATAGCCTGAACAGTTAAGGTCAAGGGACCTGAAGTCGTATCACCCCCAATCAAATCCACTGAATATCGCTCGGCTAAGGCCAAAAAACCTTTACTAAAATCAGTCAGCCAATTTTCATTAACTGCCGGTAAAGTTAATGCCAGCGTGACAGAAACCGGTTTTGCGCCTATGGCGGCAAGGTCACTTAAATTAACGGCTAATAGCTTATGTCCAAGCTGCTCAGGATTGACTCCGGCAAAAAAATGCACATTTTCAACCATCGTATCGGTGGTTACAGCTAATTCATAACCCTCCGGAATTGATAATAACGCACAGTCATCGCCGATGCTTAGGCGAGTTGAAGAATTTTTTACCTTTTGTTGAGTAAAGAAACGCTGAATCAGGGCGAACTCAGAAATCGGCACAATTATTTATTACCGGCAGCTCTGGCTTTAATTTCTACCGCTCTTTTTTTCTGGGCGATTTTATCCAGAATGCCGTTAACATACTTATGGCTGCCATCGGCGCCAAAGCATTTAGCCAGGTTTATGCTTTCATTCAGGATGACCCGATAGGGCATATCCAGTCTATGCAACAACTCATAAGCGCCAATTCTTAAAATGGCTCTTTCGACCGGATCAATCAGATCGACAGGACGGTCGACAAATTCAGTCAATGCCTGGTCCAGTGCCTCCAAATTTTTAGGTATCCCGTGAAACAACTCGGTAAAATAGCTTTTCTGGGCATCCTTAAGCCGTTCTTCCTCTAAAAACTGTAACTCAATTTCGCCAAGATTCTGTCCGGTCATCTGCCATTGATACAATGCCTGCACAGCAGCTTTCCGGGCATTGGTACGCGCTTGACTCATCAGCCTTCCAGATTTTTAAATAAGCTCACCATTTCTATGGCTGATAATGCAGCTTCCGCGCCCTTATTACCGGCTTTGGTGCCTGCACGTTCTATCGCCTGTTCAATCGTGTCAACGGTTAACACCCCGAAGCTGACCGGCACATCGTATTGTAAGGAAGCATGCGCCAAGCCTTTAACACATTCACCGGCTACATATTCGAAATGGGGAGTTCCGCCGCGAATAACAGCGCCTAATGCAATGATGGCATCATATCTTTTTTGGGCGGCTATACGCTGAACGACCAAGGGCAATTCATAAGCTCCGGGGGCTTTTACCAGATGAATATCAGCGTTATCGACACCGTGACGCACCAGCACATCAATGGCGCCGGATATCAACTGTTCAACGATAAAGCTGTTAAAACGGGATGCTACGAGACAGAATTTACCTCCTTGAGCTAATAAATTTCCTTCAAATGTTTTTACTGTCGACATTATGCTTCTCTACTTAATTACGAATATTATTTTCTGAAACGATAGTGTCACGTATCATAACCAACATGCTCGGACACCTCCAGATCAAACCCTGACAATCCGACATATTTCTTTTTGGTGCCTAGAACCTTTAATTTATGCACACCCAAATCAGCCAAAATTCTGGCTCCGGTGCCGGTCATGCGCCAATCCGTAGCCTCCGGATTCTGTGCTGAACCAAAAATTCCATGGTCTTCCAGTTGATAATGATGGATCAATTCCACCAGGGATTTGTTGTCTTCGCTCTGCCTGACGACAACTAAAACACCGCGTCCTTCTTCAGCTATTTTTTGCATCGCTTCACGTATTGAAACAGTGCTGTCAGTGCGCTTTGATGCAAACACATCATCCAGTAAATTGCGCGCATGGACTCTGACTAAAACCGGTTTATCTCCTGAAATCTGCCCCATAACCATCGCCAGATGCACATTATTGTCATTTCTGTCCTGATAGGCATAGAGACGAAAATCGCCAAATTCAGTAGGAAAAGCACACTCAATGATGCGTTCTAACGTATTTTCATTCTGAATACGATAATGAATTAAATCAGCAATAGTCCCGATTTTAAGATTATGCTGTTCGGCAAAGGCTTCCAGATCCGGTTTTCTTGCCATTGAACCATCTTCATTGAGTATTTCAACAATGACGGACGCAGGCTCGACACCGGCCAGTTTGGCTAAATCACATCCGGCTTCGGTATGTCCGGCACGATTTAATACGCCTCCGGACTTGGCCATCAAAGGAAATATATGCCCGGGCTGCACCAAATCATCCGCCTTAGCATCCGCAGCGACGGCGCATTGCACAGTACGCGCCCGGTCAGCGGCAGAAATTCCGGTCGTTACGCCGGTTGCGGCCTCGATAGATACCGTAAAATTCGTCGAATGGGCCGTTTTGTTTTCATTGACCATTAACGGCAAGCGCAACTGCTGACAGCGTTCACTGGTTAAGGTTAAACAAATCAGGCCGCGGCCGTAACGCGCCATGAAGTTGATATCTTCGGGACGTGTAAAAGCAGCCGCCATGACCAGGTCGCCTTCATTCTCGCGATCTTCATCATCCATGATGACAACCATTTTGCCCTCGCGCAAATCCGCTATGATTTCTTCAATTGTATTCACAGATGTCCTTGGTTTAAAAATCCGCTTTTTTGCAAAAATTCTTCAGTGATGCCGCCCTGGCTTTTAGCTGCTGTCTCCCTCATCATTAATCGCTCCATATAACGAGCCATTAAATCGACTTCCAGATTGACCGGAGTTCCGACAACAGCATGGCCGAGCGTGGTTTCCTTGAGCGTATGCGGCACGATATTAACACTGAACAAGGCGCCATTGACTTCGTTGACAGTCAGGCTAATGCCATTGACACAGATAGAGCCTTTTTCGGCAATATATTTCGCCAGATTATCCGGCGCCTTAAATTTAAAGCGGAAAGAGCGCCCATCCGCTTTTTTTTCGATAACTTGGCCAATGCCGTCAACATGGCCGCTGACGATATGCCCTCCCATGCGGGTCGATGGCGTTAAAGCCAGCTCCAGATTAACCGCAGTGCCGGTAGTCGCGCTCTTTAATATGGTTCTGGATAAGGTTTCATTAGACACATCGGCGCAAAAATAATCCGTACCCAACTCCACAGCCGTTAAACATACGCCGTTGACTGCAATGCTGTCGCCCAGCGCAACGTCATTAAGCGGTAATTTACCCGTATTTATTGTTAACCGGCAATCACCTGATTTTTGTACGATTGCCGCGATTTTTCCTACGGCTAAAATAATGCCTGTAAACATTAGTACCTTCTGTTAAAAAACGCTTTAGCCGCCGCTACGGTGTTAGTATTAATTTTAAATCCCGGCCAATTTGCCTGACATCCCGCAGTTTTAAATGCTTCTTGTCAGCCAACTGCTGTAAACCGGGCATATTAAATAATCCGCGGCCCTGATCCCCAAGAATACAGGGCGCCATGTAAATCACGTATTCATCGACCAGTCCTTCAGCCAGTAGTTCGCCATTCAATAGGGAACCGGCCTCGATCAGTACTTCATTGATTTGTTGCCATGCTAAAAAAATCATGACTTCATGCAGATCAATCCGGCCATTTTTATCAGGCAAACGATAAACTTCAAAACCGGCTTTTTCCAAACTCTGTTGCCTGGTTTTGTCATGAGAGCAGGTCAAAATCAGATTACGTCCGGGTATCGAGGCCATGTATGCATCTAGCGGCATTTTCAACTGGGAATCCAATACTACCCTGACCGGTTGTACTACCTCCGTATCTAGGCGCGCCGTCAATGCCGGATCGTCCGCCAAAACGGTATTGATGCCGGTTAAAATCACCGAGCTTTCGGCTCTTAACTTATGCACATCAGCTCTGGCCTCAGCCGAAGTAATCCACTTGCTTTCGCCCGATGCCATTGCCGTACGCCCATCCAGGCTCATCGCCAGTTTGCTGCGCACAAAAGGGCGGTTTTCAGTCATTCTTTTAACAAAACCGCGGTTCAATGCCTGAGCATCTTCCTCTAATACGCCGCATACCACATTAATTCCTGCCGCTTTAAGCTTTTCCAGACCTCTGCCCGATACCTGCGGATTGGGATCCTGCATGGCTGCGACAACCCTGATTACGCCGGCTTTTATAAGCGCGTCGCAACAGGGAGGCGTTCTGCCGTGATGACTACAGGGTTCCAATGTCACATAGGCTGTTGCGCCGTTAGCATCAGGTACAGCTTTTAATGCTTCGATTTCGGCGTGCCCAAGTCCGGCTTTAACATGCCAGCCTTCGCCGATAATCACATCATTTTTGACTAAAATACAGCCTACACGCGGATTTGGCTTGGTTGTATAGAGTCCTCTTTTAGCAAGAGTGAGTGCCCTGGACATGAATACAGCATCCTGCTGAGCTAAAGATGTCATGTTATTTTTTTTGCAGATGTTCGATAATGTCGGTAAATTCACTGACATCCTGAAAACTTCGATAAACCGATGCAAAACGCACAAAAGCAACATGATCCAGTAAGCTCAGTTCTTTCATGACTTTTTCGCCCAATTCCTGCGCAGGTATTTCGCGCTCGCCCTTTGCCAGCAATTCTTTTTTAATTCGATGGATGGCCGCTTCAATGTCATCACTGACAACCGGCCGTTTTTCCAAAGCCTTCAGCATTCCTGAACGTAATTTGTTTTCCTCAAAAGGCTCCCGAATTCCGTCACGCTTGATAATGCGAGGCAGCGTTAATTCAGCTACTTCATAAGTTGTAAATCTTTCTTTACAAACATTACATTCGCGCCGGCGGCGAACCTGATCTCCTTCATTTGCCAATCGGGAATCAAGAACGCGAGTATCTTGTGCTGTACAAAACGGGCATCGCATAATTAAGTCACTGTTATAGGAATACGGGAAGCTCGAGCTTTAAATTCAAAACTCGAAATTTTATACCACTTTTTTATATTTTATCCGTATTTATTTCTAAATTCTTAAATCACGGGCGCTTAAAAACGGTTGAAAAGGCATGAAGCAGCCCTGGTAATTCAGGGCGGGCTAGGGGGGCAGGAAAATCAGGTTTCGGCAATTTAGTTACGGATTGACCTGGGCAATCCAGTCTTGAAGGTTATAGTAATTGGTAATACGGGCGACTTTATTATCACGAATTTCAAAGAATGCCCCGGCAGGCAGGCGATATTTTTGTCCCTGTGCTACCGGCAATCCCTCGTCGGTTTGAATGTACTCACCCAAGACAACGAATTCGGCAGCAGCCCGGCTGCCGTCGGGTGTGGCCATAATGACCATGTCGACCAGTTGTTCTTTGTAATTATAGTTCATGCAGGCCATGAACTGGGTGAACGCTTCCTTGCCGATTTCCCGTTTGCCCTGATTGATGTCGTGTATAACATCGTCTGTGAGCAAGTTCAGGAAAGTATCCATGTCGCCATTGTTGAAAGCGGCATAGTACTGTTCTATAAGGTGGATGCTATCTTGATTCATAATAACTCCAAGGTATAACAGGATAAGGTAAACGGCATATTTTATAATCAAATGCCGAATTTGACTTGATTTTTTTACCTGTGCTTATACTGGATGGAGAAATAGAATTGATTCCTGGCAGGCCGGATGAACCGCGTCTGTCCGGTAACAGCGCTATTTCGGCGCTGTTTGTAAGACGTGAGGATAGTCGGATACAGAGAAAATCGCTGAGCAAATGTTATCCCTGGAATGCTTTGCCAGTTCATGACGCTTTTTACCGGACGTCTTGATGACAGGTAAAATCTTCATGCTTATATGAAGTTCTTTCATAGCCAGCATGCGCAGTAAATGGGGTACGAAAGCATCTTCACCAATAAAAGGCGCCTGTTGTTTGGCTTCGCCCAGGTATTCAAGCGCGATAGGCTGGATAGCCGATTTGGTAAGCAATGCCGGCTGGAAAAGGGAGGAATGAAAAGGCAGAACATAACTGCCGTCAGTGGTAGTGCCCTCAGGGAAAGCAATGATTTTGCGGTTTTGTTTTAGCAGCCAAACCATTTTCTCCGCCGTTGTCCGAACATGTTGTTTATCTCCGCGGTGAATGAAAATGGTGCCGCCCTGCACAGCCAGATAACCTATTACCGGCCAGTTCAGTATATCGTTTTTAGCGACAAAACAGGAAGGCATGTGCTGGCCAATAGCGATTATATCCAGCCATGAAATATGGTTGCTGACCAGAATAGCGGCGCCGTCAACCACTGCTCCCTCTATTTTAATGCGCAGATTTAAAATACGGCTAAAGCATTTTAACCAGCTTACCTTTAATTGATTACAATTATCTCCGGCCTTGCTGATGCTGCAAGTGGCGTGGATTATCGGAAAAATGACGCCGGCAATTATCAACCCTGCCAGAAACAGCAAAATAATCAATATGACCTTATAGAATAACCGTAGTCTGATTGTCATGAGTGGATAATGGATTTTTCATATAATGTTTCGTGTATCTGTCTTCCAGTTGATCAAGAGACAGCATAATAAATAAATCCATCACATTAAAATCCTCATCCCAGAAAGGCGCGCCGCAAATTTGAACGCCGAATCGTAAATAGGCTTTAAGTAATGGCGGGATTCCCGATTCATCTCTTTGACATTTTAATGAATCCGGGACGGGGATTTTCGGACTGACATTTAAACTGGACGGTGCGATATTTTTTGCGTCAATATTCCGGTAGACGGCATCCACGGCAAAGCCGTTAGGGCCGGGAGAAATACTGGCGCAGCCGATCAGGTAATTGTAGCGGCCTGCCTGCGCGTATTTGACCAGCCCTGACCACAACGTCGTTAACACCGCGCTGCCGCGGAAATTGGGGTCAACACAAGTGCGGCCTATTTCCAGGAAACGGCCGGGCATTGCTAAAACACGATCCAGATAAAATTCAGTTTGTGAATAAAACCGGCCCAATTGCCGGGCTTGAGACTGATTTAACAGGCGTGTATAGCCGACAATTTTCTGTGTGGCATTATCAAAAACAATTAAGTGATCGCAATAGTCATCGACTTCATCATAATCGAGTCCTTCATCTGCGGTTTTTAATTTAGCCCCCATTTCGCGGGCAAATACCTGATAGCGCAGCTTCTGGGCTTGCTTAATCAATTGTTCATCCAGAGTAATGAGGCACTCAAGACGCCCGGGTTGTTTTGTTTTTACCTGCGTATCCAATGTTTTCATTGCTTTAATAAAAATAATTAAGATAGCAATACGATAAAAAACAAAGATGTTATTTTGATGTCTAATTGGTTACATTTTTATGACAATGAATTTCAAAGATGGATATGAGCTAATGTCAGTTAATGAAACTGACTGTAAGCCATGCTTTTTGGGCAAATTACCAAGCTTGGCAATTACTGCAATACTGCGATAGGTTGCGATTTAGTATAATTTCAACCGACTTTAAATTATTTTTATACGATAGAACCCATTCCCCATTATCAATATTAGCCCTATAAGTTAATAGCATTGGGATAATTAAAATAGCAGGACCAATTTTACAATCAAGATGAGTAAGAAAAACAAAACCGCGTTTGTCTGCGATCAGTGTGGAGCTGATTATCCGCGCTGGGGCGGACAATGTACAAGCTGCGGTGAATGGAATACGATCAAGGAAGTCAGACTGGGATCAACGGCAGCAGATCGCAATTATCGTTCTGCGGGTTATGCGGGAAGCCGGTCGGAAGTGAAATTATTATCGGATATAAATCTTTTACAGACTGAGAGAATTTCCAGCGGAATTTCAGAGTTCGACCGCGTATTAGGCGGCGGCATCGTCAGCGGCAGCGTGGTATTAATTGGCGGAGCGCCGGGAGCAGGAAAGAGCACCATTTTACTTCAGGCCATTGCTAATATTGCGGAACGCGGCGTAAGTGTTCTGTATGTTTCCGGTGAGGAGTCTTTGCAACAGGTTGCCGAAAGAGCGCACAGACTCAGGCTTCCTGCAAACAAGATCATGATGCTTACCGAAACTTCCGTGCAGCGGATTTGTGATGTGCTGGATGAAGTCAATCCGCAAATTCTGGTTATAGACTCGATTCAGGTTATGCATACCCAGGATGCGGATTCAGCGCCCGGATCAGTGTCTCAAGTCCGGGAGTCGGCCAGCTATCTGACGCAATATGCAAAAAAACATAATGTTTCGATTTTTATGGTCGGCCATGTCACAAAAGATCATTCCCTGGCGGGTCCTATGACGTTAAGCCACATTGTAGATACGCAGGTGATTCTGTCTGCTACTGATGATGCCCGGTACAGGGTTTTAAGAGCGGATAAAAACAGGTTTGGCAGCGTCGGCGAGCTGGGTTTTTTTGCCATGGACAGTGCAGGGCTTAAAGAGGTTAAGAATCCGTCGGCCATGTTTTTGAACAGGCCGGAAAAACCATCCTCGGGCAGCGTTGTGACTGTTCTGTGGGAAGGTACCCGGCCGTTGCTAGTGGAAATTCAAGCCCTGGTGACCGAATGCCAGTATGGAAATCCGCGCCGGCTGGCGGTGGGTTTTGACCAGAATCGTCTGGCCATGCTGCTTGCGGTGTTGTCACGGCACGGCGGAATCGTTACCGCCAATGATGAAATTTACGCCAATGTGGTCGGCGGTATTAAAGTGACGGAAACAAGCTCCGATTTGGCCATAATCCTAGGGATTGTCTCCAGTTTAAAAGATAAAGTAATTGCGCATGATACGTTCTTCTTTGGAGAGATTGGCCTTAGCGGCGAAATCAGGCCGGTAGCGAATGGTCATGCCCGCTTGAATGATGCGGCCAAACACGGCTTTAAAAAGGCTGTGATACCCAAGGCGAATGCGCCTAAAAAACCCATTGAGGGCTTGGAGATTCGTTCCGTTTCGACTGTTTCCGAAGCGCTGGAGTTTTTTTCAGAAATGTAGAAGATAAATAGGAGAACTTTATCTCTACAAATCAATAAGGCTTGGATTTTCATTAGCGTCCGCAAAAATAGCCGCTTTCCGGCGTTATCATGAGCTTAGACAATGTTCTATCCTCTTTTTGTTTGATTACGTCCGACAATTAAAATATTAATAGGCTCTATCACAGGGGTAGCTGCAAAAATGATTAGTCCAACTCTGCCCATTTAATTGCCCAGGCGTTACAATATATGCTGATTTTGGTTATTGGCTTCCTGAAATGAGCAAAGATATGGTAAAAATAAAAGTTCTTTTTGTGTGTATGGGTAATATATGCAGATCCCCGACAGCAGAAGGCGTATTCGCCAAACTTCTCAAGGAGCATGATTTGGAAGAGTATTTTACTATCGATTCAGCCGGTACGCATGCTTACCATGTTGGGGAACCGCCGGATCTTCGAGCACAAAAGGCAGCTCTTGACAGGGGTATTGAATTAATAAACCTGCGGGCTAGAAAAGTCGCTCTGGAGGATTTTGAGGAGTTCGATTTTCTATTGGCCATGGATAGTGATAATTATTCGGCATTAATCGATGCCTGCCCCGACGATACACACAAAGTGAAAATCAAATATTTTCTTGATTATGCTTCCCATCTTGGCGAGCGCAACGTTCCTGATCCTTATTATGGCGGGAAATATGGCTTTGAAAGAGTGCTGGATATGATCGAAGAAGCGTCAGCCGGATTTTTAAAAGCATTACGCGAAACAGGACATATTGTCTGAAACAGTAAGTGTAGTGCAGGCGAATCCGGCTTTTATGACTTTATGACGAAAAGGTAGAGATTATGGCAATAGTTTCAAATACTGTTTCTTATCTAGATGGCGAAGTAGTACTTGACGCTTTTTTTGCTTTTGATGATTCCTTTTCAGGCCGCAGACCGGCTGTTTTAATTAATCATGCCTGGGGAGGGCGGGATGGTTTTGTAGCTGAAAAGGCTAAAAAAATCGCACAGTTAGGTTATGTCGGTTTTGCGCTTGATATGTACGGAAAAGGTATTATAGGTTCGGGGCCTGAAGAGAATGCAAAACTTATGCAGCCTTTTATGGCCGACCGGGGAATGCTGCAAAAACGGATCAAGGCCGCTTTTGACACGGTAAAATTAATGCCCTGGGTCGATCATGCCAAGATAGCGGCGATTGGTTTTTGTTTTGGCGGCTTATGCGTGCTTGACCTGGCCCGAACCGGCGCTGACCTGAAAGGCGTGGTCAGTTTTCATGGCTTGCTGGGCGGGCCGGATAATATAAAAGATAAGGCGATTAAGGCAAAAATTTTGGCGTTGCATGGCTATGACGATCCCCTGGCTCCGCACGAGCAAGTAATAGCCTTTGAACAGGAAATGACTACTGCAGGCGCAGACTGGCAATTGCATATTTACGGTAATACCAAACACGCCTTTACCAACCCCGTCGCCAATGACCCCGGCTTCGGCACTGTCTATCAAGCGGACGCAGACAGGCGTTCATGGATTGCAATGGAAAATTTTCTGACGGAAATTTTTGCTTAGCTATACATAACCGCTATTGTCGCTACCCCAGATAATTTGCGTGTCAAAGCGCTGTATCAACCCTTGCCGAACGCAGTAAGTTGAGAAGGTTTGCGCTTCGTGCTGTTACGTGCAAGCCGTTGCCAAACATTATCAATAAAATACGGGTGTCGCAGCTTTCGTTACGGATTGCCTTTGGTGGCACGGCTTTCTCATAAAAAAATTATTGACATATTGTAAAATGGGGCGATTTTAACTCACGATACTAGGTCAACCATAACCGCAGCGAATAACAACGCACTTGAAATTGAACTGGGCGTAGAAGAAATAAAATTTATAGATGCACTCAAATCATTACCCGATCCACGAGATAACCGTGGCAAGCGGCATTTACTGGCATTTTTAATAGTCACTGTTGTTTTTGCCATCTGGGTTGGCCGATCAAACGTGTCAGGTATACATCGCTACCTGACTAATAAAATTGAGGGGTTACGCGAAACGACTGGGTTTAAGGTTGCTACCCCGATTTCTCGCGCCCATTTGCCGAGAAGGTTGGCGAGTCTGGACTGGCCGATGTTAAGTGTTGTGATTACTGATTGTTTTGGTGAGCAAACTGCGCAAATGATTCAGGATGAATGGATAAGCGCTGATGGCAAAGTCATGAGAGGCGCACTAAAGTCAGGTGAAAAACCGGCCATCATTCATGCGGTCTCGCATGAGAGCCGAATCGATGTGGCGCCAGCTCGTCAAGCAGGTGATAAGTCCAGCGAAATCCCAGTAATGCGTGAATTTCTTAAAGAAACCGGCTTAGAAAAAGCTAAAATAAGCCTGGATGCTCATCATTGTAATCCTGAAACCATGACACAAATCGAACAGGCTGGAGGTCTTTATCTAATTCAAGTCAAAGAAAACCAGCCCAAGTTACTTGAGCATTGCCGTGCTTTAGCGGAACCATCAGCCCTTGCTAAAACCATTGAACATGACTGCGGTCATGGCTTCATTACCCCACGACAAGCCAATCTGCACAACGTGCTCTTATTGGATATTGATAACCGTTGGCAACCCAGGGGTCTGCGGACATTGGTCGTGATGAATCGCGAAACGTTTGATCAATCGAGTCAACAGACCACCAATGAAACCGCCTACTACCTGAGTAATTATCAGAATGATAACAAACAACAAACCATTAAAAGTTTAGCTAGCGTTATTCGTGGACATGGGAGCGTGGAGTCCAACAATTGGCAGCTAGACGTCACCTTTGGCGAAGACCGTGTTCAGGTTAAAAATGGCAATCAAGCGCAAATCATGGGCAAGTTGCGTTGTGTTTCTATGAATTTGCTACGCTGGGCAAAGACTGGATCTCAAAATTTTCAAGCAAGCATTGAAAAGTTTACGGACTCCCCCGAATCTTTGATTTCCATGCTTAAGCAAGTTAATTTTTTATGAGAAAGCCGTGCTTTTGGTGGCCGCAAAGAAATTTGGATTAGCAATGAGATGTTGGAAGTCCTCGTTCATTTATCTCAGCGTTAGAATGCCGTCACTATATCCATTGCCGGTTTTTCTAAAACTACCCCGCCATTTTCGACACAATTGCGGCCCTTGTGTTTGGCTTTATATAAGGCTGAATCAGCCAGCTTAATCAGATGTGGGGAAATATCATTATCGGTTGAAGATGCCGCCGAATTGGGCAAATAAGTTGATGAGCCGATAGAAATAGTCACAGAAATCGAATTTTCATCAAGTTTGATAACCAGCGACTGGATAGTCTTGCGTATCCGTTCAGCAATTTCCAGAGCCCTCATTTCGCTAACATTCGATAATAGAATAACAAACTCCTCGCCCCCACACCGCGCTAAAATATCATTACTGCGCAACTGAGTTTTGATGGCGCCGGCCACTGCGCACAGCACCCTATCGCCACCCTGATGTCCCTGTTTATCATTAACCAACTTGAAAAAATCAATATCCAGAAATAGACATGAGAGGGGGTCGAGATTCCTTTGGCAGCGATCCAATTCCTCGCCTATCCGCTGCTCAAAAAAACGTCTGTTATTGATGCCGGTCAAACTATCAATGAAACTGGTTCGTTTGATTGTTTCAAAGGTAATATTATTTTCCAGACAGACACCGGCTACGGAAACCAGATGTTCAACAAAATCTGTTGCCATCGTATCGGCGAATCGATCAGCCTCATAACTGCCCAGGTTTAAAGTGCCCGAATATTTGCCGCGTCGATTTAATGGCGTAATGGCGACACTGGCGGGTTTTTTTTCAAATTCCGAAAAAAAATTCTCATATTTGTCGTTTTTGTAGACGCCGATATACGGATGAGCTGCTGAACCCAACGTTAATAGCAGCAAACTTTCATTATCCAGAAAGATCAAGCCTTTTTTAGAGCTACACTCGTAACAGCCCTCGTTCAAAAATTTGGCGATTTCTCCTTTTTCATCGACCAGGCATAAACTGATGACATCCAGATCAAAATGATGCCTGGCATCTTCGAGTATGTGGTCAATTATATCGGCTAATGAATTAAGATTTAGCAATCTCATTTCGAATGCCTGAAACCTTTGTAAAGTAGTGCTATTTTGCCTGACGCGTCCGAGCATGCTTTCCAAATGGCTTTGCAATACAAATAAGCCGGTATTTAAATCATTTTCCAAGGTATTTTTCCTAAGACAGTACGTGTCAAGCTGTAATAACCATCGAACAGATAGCAGCCAAAGCAAGATAAGCTCAATAAATATATAAGCCTAGCAGCTTCTTAAAAATAATGCCAAGTCCGCCAAAAACTAAATCAATAATCCAAATCTTCGTTTAGATTTTGTTTTTTATCGAATTTGAACGATATCAACCTCAATGCCCGTTAATTCAGTCCACACTGTATCCGCCGTTAATACGGCCAACTGCTTTTCTTTTGCCAATCCCAGGCAAGCTCTGTCGCCCAGCGATAATCCGCAGCGTTGGGTATGGGGAATAAGGCGGGCGGCATGGAGGGCGTGTATTTGGGTGAAAGGGATAATTTCTATGGATGTTTGCTGTATCTGTTGAAGTAATAGAGTTGCGTCAATTCCATCACGAGTAAATCGTCCTGCGACCTCGCTTAAATTAACGGTGGAGATGCAGGTGCTTTCAATATATTTTTCCACGACGTCATGACCTGCTTCACGAAACAGGTAAGCCAGCAACGCCGAAGCATCGAGTGCAATCATTCGTTTTCCGCTTCGGATCGGCGTTCCTGTATGAGTTGCTCAACCACGTTGGCAGGTTTTTTTCCTTGATAAAGCTGGTCCACGAGCTGTTGCAAGCCGGACACAGGTTTTCTGTCATTCAGGCATACAGTGGTTAGAATATTGCGAACTTCAGCTTCTACGCTAAGCCCATCTTGAGCCGCCAGCCGGCGTAATGCCGAATGTATATGGTCAGGAAGATTCCGTATGGTTAATGTTGCCATAGTCGTATGAGTAATAAAGATATGAAGATTTACTATAGCCAATGACAGCATTGCTGTCAATTAAGGGCAATGATTCTTTAACACGAAGACAGCGTCATCTGGTTTTATCCATTTATGTGTGAACGCAATAATCCGTCTGGACATTGAATAAAAATGCAGCGCAAGTCGGTTGAGAAACTGTACTATCCGGTTCCTTTATACGGGAACTGATTGGAAATAACATTAACGCCTTCGACTCTAAGGCGAGTATTTGTTATAATTTCTAAATTAATCATAGGCAATACGCATCTGACTCCAAGGAATCAGGAGCCGGGCGTTTGCCTTTAATCGAGAAACCGTGCCGGTATCTTCCGGCATTTATGTTTATATAGGGATCAATGTCAAACTTCGCTAAAGAAATTATTTCTGTCAATCTCGAAGACGAGATGAAACAGTCCTATCTCGATTACGCCATGAGCGTTATCGTCGGTCGAGCTCTTCCCGATGTCAGAGACGGTCTTAAGCCGGTTCATCGCCGCATACTTTATGCAATGAGTGAGGTAGGTAACGACTGGAACAAGCCATATAAAAAATCAGCGCGTATTGTCGGGGATGTCATGGGTAAATATCACCCGCATGGCGATATGGCGATTTATGACACCATGGTGCGCATGGCGCAGCCCTTTTCCCTGCGTTATATGCTGATAGACGGGCAGGGCAATTTCGGTTCGGTGGATGGCGATCCGCCTGCGGCGCAGCGTTATACGGAAGTGCGCATGTCGAAAATTGCTCATGAGCTGCTGGCTGATATTGATAAAGAAACGGTCGATTTCATCCCCAACTATGATGAATCGGAATCTGAACCCAAGGTTTTGCCGACCCGAGTGCCGACCTTATTGATTAACGGCTCCTCAGGCATTGCCGTTGGGATGGCTACCAATATTCCGCCGCATAATTTAACGGAAGTCATTAGTGCCTGTCTGGCTATGATTGATCAGCCGGATGTGACTGTTCATGACTTAATGGAAAACATTCCGGGGCCTGATTTTCCTACGGCAGGTTTTATTAACGGCGCTTCAGGAATTTATAGTGCTTATACAACCGGGCGCGGAAAGATTTATCTGCGCGCGCGCTGTCATTTTGAAGACATCGGCGACAGTAGCCGGCAAGCGATTATTACCACCGAATTACCTTATCAGGTCAACAAGGCTCGCTTGCTGGAAAAGATTGCCGAGCTGGTTAAAGAAGGCAAACTCGAAGGCATTTCCGGATTGCGGGATGAATCCGATAAAGACGGCATGCGTATGGTTATAGAGCTGCGTCGCGGTGAAGTAGCGGAGGTTGTCTTAAATAATCTTTACAAGCAGACTCAATTTCAGACGGTCTTCGGCATTAACATGGTTGCCCTGCTGGATGGACGGCCGCACTGTATGAACCTGAAAGAGATTATCAGCGCCTTCGTAAATCACAGACGGGAAATAGTTACTCGCAGAACCCTTTACAATCTACGCAAAGCCCGCGAAAGAGCGCATATTCTGGAAGGGCTTGCCGTGGCTTTGGCCAATATCGACGCCATGATTGAGCTAATCAAAGCTTCCGGCAACCCGGCCGAAGCCAAAGAAGGCTTATTAGCCAGAACCTGGGATGCAGGACTGGTTTCCGCCTTGCTGGAACGGGCCGATGCAGACCGCTCAAGACCGGAAGATTTAGCCCCGGAATTCGGTATTCATGAGGGAATTTATCGTCTTTCCGAAACCCAGGCTCAGGCTATTCTTGATTTGCGCCTGCATCGTTTAACCGGTCTGGAGCAGGACAAGATAGTCAATGAATATAAACAGTTACTGGAACAAATTGATGAATATCTGGCAATTTTGGGTAGCGATATTCGCTTAATGGAGATCATCAGGGAAGAGTTGGTCGCTATTAAGGAACAATATTCTGATCCGCGGCGCACGGAAATTATTCAAAGCCATCTGGATTTATCGGACTCGGATTTAATTACTGAAGAAGATATGGTGGTGACCATGTCTCACGAAGGCTATGTCAAGTCTCAGCCCTTGAGCGATTATAAAGCGCAGCGGCGCGGCGGGCGGGGCAAATCAGCCACGGCGACTAAAGAACTGGATTTTGTCGATAAGCTGATTGTTGCCAATACCCACGATACTATTTTATGTTTCTCATCATTGGGGAAAGTTTATTGGCTTAAGGTTTATCAGCTACCGGTTGCAAGCCGGGCATCACGAGGCAAGCCATTCGTAAATTTATTGCCGCTGGATCCGAGTGAAAAAATTAACGCGATATTGCCCGTTCGCGAGTTCAGCGAAAATAAATTTATCTTTATGGCGACTTCTGCCGGTACCGTTAAAAAGACGCCGTTAAACGAGTTTGAGCGTCAACGCGCTTCCGGCAAGATCGCCATCGATTTAAGGGAAAACGATACGCTGGTAGGGGTTGCCGTTACCGACGGCCGGCAGAATGTTCTATTATTCGGCAGCACAGGCAAGGCGGTCTGTTTTAATGAAGCCGATGTGCGCTCCATGGGCCGGACGGCATCCGGTGTGCGCGGTATTCGCCTGCAGGAAGGGCAAAAAGTCATTTCCCTGATTATTGCCACCGAAGGCACGGTATTGAATATTACCGAGAATGGTTTTGGCAAACGTACCAGGCTGGAAGAGTTTACCTGTCATAAGCGCGGCGGCCAGGGCTTGATTGCAATACAAACCTCCAAACGCAACGGTGCGGTAGTCGGCGCGGTCCTAGTCAACAATCACGATGAAATCATGCTGATCACCGATGCCGGTACCTTGGTTAGAACCCGGGTTGACGGCATCTCGATTGTCGGTAGAAATACCCAGGGTGTAACCATTATCCGTCTGGATAAAAAAGAAAAAGTTATCGGCGTTGATCGGATAGAAGGATTAATTGGCGAAGAGGAAGAAGATAATGGAAATGAAGACGCTGCTATCCTGGAACAGGACACCATTGCAGACGAGAGTGATAGTGATGACATTGAATCGGGAGATTAATCATAATGTCGAGAATTTATAATTTTAGTGCGGGCCCTTCAGTGCTGCCCGAGCCGGTATTGCTGCAAGCCCGGGATGAATTGCTGGAATGGCGGGGCAGCGGCGTGAGCGTTATGGAAATGAGCCATAGGGGCAAGCATTTCTCCCTTATCGCCGAGGAACTTGAAAGCGATCTTAGGTCGTTGCTGGGTATTCCCCAAAATTATAAAGTGTTATTCCTGCAGGGCGGCGCAACGGCTCAATTCTCTTTCATACCCCAGAATATTCTGCAAGGTAAAACCAGGGCTTGTTACGTTAATACCGGCGCATGGTCGGAAAAAGCCATAAAAGATGCGCAGAGTTATTGCGAGGTTGTGGTAAGCGCCAGTTCGGAAAATACCAAATTTACCAGCATCCCCGATTTCTCAGGCTGGGTACTGGATAGCGGCGCGGCTTATCTGCACTATACTGCCAATGAAACCATACATGGCGTGGAATTTCCTGAAGCGCCGGGCGGTAATGGCTTAACCCTGGTTGCGGATATGTCATCCAATATTTTATCGCGTCCATGTGATGTCAGTGCGCATGGTTTAATTTATGCGGGGACACAAAAGAATATGGGACCTGCGGGTGTTACAGTAGTGATTGTCAGGGAAGATCTGGTGGGCAAAGCTAATAAAAACATACCGCCCGTGTTTGATTACGCTGAGCAGGTTAAGAATAATTCAATGCTGAACACGCCGGCGACCTATAACTGGTACTTGGTCGGATTAGTGCTTAAATGGCTGATAGGGCAGGGCGGCGTTGAAGCGATCGAACAACGCAATATTGCCAAAAGCGACTTGTTGTATCAAGCCATTGATAAATCGGCTCTATATCATAATCCTGTAGAAATAAACTGCCGCTCAAGAATGAATGTGCCGTTTATTTTAGCCGATGAAAACCTGGATAAACAATTCCTTGCTGCAGCTGAAGCAAATGGGCTGTTTGAGTTAAAAGGCCATCGATCAGTTGGCGGCATGCGAGCGAGTATCTATAATGCAATGCCTGAGGCCGGCGTGCTTGCCCTGATTGATTTTATGACTGAATTTGAAAGAACTCATTAACTGGGCACCATTAAAAAAATAGCAGCAATGACTTTCATAACTCCACTTTGTGAATTAAGAGAAAAAATCGATGCTATCGATCAGCAGATACTGCAATTGATTAACCAGCGTGCGTCTTGTGCGATAGATGTCGCCAAAACCAAAATTGCCCAGGGTGAACAAGGGACTTTTTACCGCCCGGATCGCGAATCATTGATTTTAAGAAGGATTATAGAGTTAAATCCGGGGCCATTGTCTGATCATACGGCGGTACGTTTTTTTAAAGAATTGATGTCAGCCTGCCTGGCGCTGGAAAAGCCGATGGAGATAGCTTTTTTAGGCCCTGAAGGTACCTTTACCCAGCAAGCGGCCCTTAAACATTTCGGACACTCAGTCAAAACCGTACCTGCTGTAACCATAAACGAAATTTTTAATTCGGTGGAGATCGGCAGCTCCCAGTTTGGCGTGGTTCCGGTTGAAAATTCCACCGAGGGCGTTATCAGCCATACATTGGACAGATTTCTTGTTTCAACTTTAAAAATCTGCGGTGAAGTTGAAATCAGAGTGCATCAAAACCTGATGGGGCAGATGGAAAGCCTGGATCAAGTTACGGAAGTTTTTTCTCACCAGCAGTCCCTTGCCCAATGCCGGCAATGGCTTGATAAACATTTGCCGCATGCCAGACGCAGTGCTGTCAGCAGTAACGCTGAAGCGGCGCGGCTGACATTGGGCAACCAACAGACAGCCGCGATTGCAGGTCAAATGGCAGCTGAAATCTATAATTTGAACATTCTCGAAAAAAATATTGAGGATGAACCACACAATACCACCCGCTTTATTATTATTGGACAACAGGCAGCATCTTCTACAGGTAAGGATAAAACCTCATTGGTCGTTTCTACGGGCAACCAGCCTGGGGCTTTGCACCGGATACTTGAACCGTTCGCGCAATTAGGTATCGGAATGGTTCATATTGAATCCAGACCTTCACGCCAGGGCTTGTGGGATTACGTCTTTTTTATCGATATTGAAGGTCATAGTGAGGATAAAGATGTTGCCGAGGCCCTGGAAATATTAAAAGGCAGGGTTAATATGCTTAAGCTATTGGGGTCTTATCCTAAAGCCGTACTTTAAATTTATTTTTTCCTTATCCTAATGGCGCCAGTTTTAACGCCTTCTGAATAAAACCATGAATAGCACCGATAAAATTTACCATCTTGCTGTACCGGGTGTTCAACAGCTTATACCTTACAAAGCCGGAAAGCCGATTGAAGAGTTGCAGCGTGAGTTTGGGCTTGCCCGGGTTATTAAACTGGCATCCAATGAAAATCCTCTGGGTCCGGGGAAAAAAGCACTGGCTGCTATTCAGGCAGTTCTGCAGGATATGGCATTATACCCGGATGGGAGCGGCTTTAATTTAAAACAGGCGTTAGCTGTTAAATATGCTGTCGATCCTGGCCAAATCACATTAGGAAATGGTTCCAATGAAATTTTGGAGCTGGTGGCCAGGGCGTTTTTAACACCCCAACTTGAAGTCATTTTTTCACAGCATGCTTTTGCTGTGTATCCGATAGTCACTCAAGCGGTCGGCGCTGCCGCGGTTGTTGTCCCGGCCGTCAATTACGGTCACGACCTGGAGGCAATGCTGCAAAGCGTGACTGAAAAAACGCGTCTGGTATTTATTGCTAATCCCAATAATCCAACCGGGACATTATTGCGTCAAACTGCTTTAGAGAGTTTTATTGATGCCTTACCCGAAAGCTGTGTATGTGTGCTTGATGAGGCCTACTTTGAATTTGTCGGTGGTGCCGAGCCTATTAATTCCATAGACTGGTTGAAAATATACCCCAATTTAATAATTACGCGTACTTTTTCAAAAGCATACGGGCTTGCCGGATTAAGGGTAGGGTATAGTTTATCCAGCCCGCAAATCGCCGATATCCTGAATCGGGTGCGGCAGCCTTTTAATAATAATGCCTTGGCTTTGGCCGCAGCAGAAGCGGCATTAACTGATAGTGAACACTTGCAGAAGACGATTAGAATTAACGCCCTGGGTATGGAGCAATTGACCAGTGGCTTTAAAAATCTCGGTTTAGAATGGATTCCTTCAGCGGGGAATTTTGTTCTGGTTGATTTACAGCGTCTTGCACAGCCTGTTTATGAGGCTTTATTACGCAAAGGCATTATTGTCAGGCCGGTAGGCGTGTATGAATTACCCAATCATTTGCGTATCAGTATCGGCACAACAGAAGAAAACCAGCTGTTTCTCGAGGCCTTAGCAGACTGTTTGCAAGATGTTTAACCGGCTTTGTATTATCGGAGTTGGTTTAATTGGCGGCTCCATCGCCAGAGCTGCACGACAACAGGATTTATGCAAAAGTATTGTTGGCTATGGCCGTCAGCAGGACTTGCAAAATTTGCAAAAAGCAAAACAGCTAGCTGTCATTGATGAATATTATCTAAATATTGAACAGGCACTTAAAAATGCTGATTGCGTTGTGATTGCAGCGCCGGTCGGTGCAATCGGCGATATTTTTGCTTTGCTTAAGCCTTTTTGGTCAAAAAATACTGTTTATACGGATGTAGGAAGCACCAAGGGCAATGTGATTGCAGCAGCCGAGCGGATTTTTGGATCGGTGCCTGATAATTTGGTACTTACCCACCCCATTGCCGGTGCGGAACAAAGTGGCGTAGAGGCATGCGTGGCCGGCTTATTTTCAAATAAGCGCTTGATTATTACGCCTATAGGTAATACTAATCCAAAGGCAGTGCAAAAAATTCAGCTTTTCTGGGAACGTCTGGGTTCTTTGGTATCGGTGATGGATGTCAGAAGTCATGATAGCGTGTTGGCCGCAACCAGTCATTTGCCTCATATTCTAGCCTTTGCCTTAGTAAACATGCTGGGACATAAAGACGAGCATAGCGATATTTTTAAATATGCTGCAAGCGGCTTCAGGGATTTTACTCGTATTGCCTCCAGCGATCCAACTATGTGGCGGGACATTTGTTCGGCTAATAAAAATGAAATTATTCCTTTAATTCAACAACTAAAAGAAGAGCTGGATAAAATACAGCAGACCCTGAAAAATGATAATAACCAGCAGCTTTTTGAAATCTTTAGTTATGCCCGAAATGCACGGCAACGCTTTCTTAATCAGTTCGAAAATAATATGTCAAAATCATTAACATTCAAGATCCAGCCAGGCGGAAAATTACAAGGCGAGGCACGCGTGCCTGGGGACAAATCCATATCGCATCGTTCAATCATGCTGGGTTCACTGGCGGAAGGGGTTACCCACGTAAAAGGTTTTCTCGAAGCGGAAGATGCGCTGGCAACCTTGCAGGCGTTTCGTGATATGGGCGTTGAAATCGAGGGACCGGTCAATGGTGAACTCACTATTCACGGCGTAGGCAAACAGGGGTTAAAAGCACCGAAAAATGACTTGTATCTGGGCAACTCAGGCACGTCAATGCGCTTATTGAGTGGTTTGTTAGCCGGACAATCATTTAATTCGGTATTAACCGGGGACAAATCACTGTCCGGAAGGCCCATGAAACGAGTCACGGAACCATTGGCCGCAATGAGTGCCGATATAAAAATTACCGATCAAGGTACAGCACCGTTGCATATTACCGGAAGAGCAGGGCAGCTTACTGGAATTGACTATGCCATGCCGATGGCAAGTGCCCAAGTCAAATCGTGCCTGCTACTTGCAGGAATGTACGCGCAAGGCGTAACCAGCGTGACGGAACCGGCTCCCACTCGTGACCATACCGAACGGATGCTATCCGGTTTTGCTTATCCGGTAAAGCAGGAAGGCAATAAAGTAAGTATTACTGCTGAGGGAATTTTAAAGGCTGCGGATATTGATGTGCCCAGTGATATTTCCTCCGCTGCATTTTTTCTGGTAGGTGCTTCAATTGCACCAGGTTCCGATCTTTTATTAAAACATGTCGGCATTAATCCTACGCGAACCGGTGTTATTGATATTCTCAGATTGATGGGGGCGAATATTAAAGTTCTCAATGAACGTATCGTAGGTGGAGAACCGGTTGCAGACCTGCATGTTGTTCACAGTGAGCTAAAAGGCATAGATATTCCCGAGGCACTGGTGCCGCTTGCAATTGATGAATTCCCTGTATTGTTTGTTGCCGCTGCTTGCGCTGAAGGACAAACTCGACTATCCGGAGCAGAAGAGCTTCGGGTAAAAGAATCCGACCGGATTCAGGTAATGGCAGACGGTTTGCAGATATTGGGGGTCAATGCACGGCCTACTGAAGATGGCATGATTATTCAGGGTGGACCAATCGGTGGCGGTATAGTGACATCGCATGGCGATCACCGGATCGCCATGTCATTTTCAATCGCAGGATTACGCGCTAATGCGCCTATTACCATTCTCGATTGTGAAAATGTAAACACATCCTTCCCGGAATTTAAAGATTTGGTGAAACATTTAGGGCTTGATCTAGTCTGTGAGGCATCTTGATGAGTATACCGGTTTTGACCATTGATGGCCCTGGTGGTGCCGGTAAAGGCACAGTAAGCAGGGCAGTAGCGAAAAAACTGGGATGGAATTACCTGGATAGCGGCTCCATCTATCGTTCATTGGCAATTGCCTTGCAAAAACAAGGTATTAATTTGGCAAATGAATTTGATATTGTAAAAGTAGCGCAAGCAATGGATTTAGAATTTGATTGCGGAGAGGAGTTTTCAGTTAAATTGAATGGCACCGATATTACCGATCAATTAGCTCTGGAAAGTACGGGAAATATTGCCTCAATCATTGCTGCGCTTCCTGAAGTCAGGCGGGTTTTGGTCCAAAAGCAAAAGGCTTTCAAACAGATGCCGGGTCTGGTTGCAGACGGCAGAGATATGGGAACGGTCATTTTTCCTGAGGCTGAAATAAAAGTATTTTTAACAGCAAGTGCGGCTAAAAGAGCCGCAAGACGATATAAACAGTTGATAGAAAAAGGGATAGATGCTAACCTTTGCACTATAATAAATGAAATAGAAGAACGCGATCGCCGCGATATGGAGCGTAAAATAGCACCATTGGTTATGGCAAGCGATGCGTTTTATATTGATTCTTCGGAAATGACAATAAACTCTGTGATTGAAGAAGTGCTGAATTTAATCCATTAAGGATTTATGTGTGGCCGCATGAATTAGTTTCTAGACGGTTTTTTTTAACTTTGATAAAGAAAAGGCCAGTTCGAGTTTTAACTGGCTTGGGAAAAAAGAAATGAGCGAAAGCTTTGCTGAATTATTTGAAGAAAGTCTAACCAAGACCGAAATGCGTCCTGGTGCCATGTTAATGGGTACGGTTATCGATATCGAAAACGATATGATTATAGTCAGTACTCAATCCAAGTCAGAAGGTGTTATTCCAAAATGGCAGTTTTTAAATAACTATGGCGAATTAGAAGTCGAGATCGGTGACGAAGTTGAAGTTGCCCTTGACTTATTTGAAGACGGTTTAGGTGCTACTCTTCTTTCCCGGGATAAAGCCAAGAAAAACAAGGCATGGTCTGAACTTGAAAATGCTTTTGAAAAAGAAGCAACGATTACCGGTCGTATTACCGGTAAAGTTCGTGGCGGCTTCACTGTAGCTGTAGGTGCATTGCGCGCGTTTTTGCCTGGTTCATTAGTCGATGTTCGCCCAATCAGGGATACCACTTTCCTGGAAAATCGTGATCTTGAATTCAAAGTTATAAAAATTGATCAGAAACGCAATAACGTTGTTTTGTCTCGCCGCGCAGTGGTAGAAAAAGAATACAGCGCAGAGAGAGAAGAGTTACTAAAAACACTGGAAGAAGGCGCAACTGTCACCGGTATAGTGAAAAACCTCACTGATTACGGTGCATTTATTGATCTTGGCGGGATTGACGGTCTTCTGCATATTACCGACATGGCATGGCGTCGAGTTCGTCACCCATCCGAGTGTGTTGAAATTGGTCAGGAAATTAAGGTTAAAGTTCTGAAGTACGACAAAGATAAAAACCGTGTCTCGTTAGGTATGAAGCAAATAGGTGAAGATCCTTGGCAAAACATTGCCCGTCGTTATCCGGCAGGCACCCGCGTATTTGGTAAAGTAAACAATCTTACTGATTACGGTTGCTTTGTCGAAATCGAGGAAGGCGTGGAAGGTTTGGTTCACGTCTCGGAAATGGACTGGACTAATAAAAACGTTAATCCTTCCAAACTCGTTCAACTTGGCGATGAAGTTGAAATTATGGTGTTGGAAATCGATGAAGAGCGCCGTCGTATTTCTTTAGGTATGAAACAATGCAAAACCAATCCTTGGGATGAATTTGCGGCAACCCATAATAAAGGCGACAAAATTTCCGGAAAGATCAAATCAATCACGGACTTTGGTATTTTTATCGGCTTGGATGGCGGTATTGACGGTCTGGTTCATATGTCTGATATTTCCTGGGCGGATGATGGCGAAGCCTCAGTGCGGGACTTCAAAAAAGGTGATGAGCTGGAGACGGTTATCCTGGCCGTTGATTCTGAACGTGAGCGTATTTCTTTAGGCATCAAGCAGCTTGAACAGGATCCGTTCCAGAACTTCCTGGCTACTCATGAAAAAGGCAGCCTAGTTAAAGGAACTATAAAAGAAGTGGATGCCAAGGGTGCGGTTGTTACACTGGCTGATAATGTTGAAGGTTACTTGCGTGCTTCTGAAATTCAGCGCGATCGCGTTGAAGACGCCCGCACTTTATTAAAAGAAGGAGATAAGCTTCAAGCCAAATTTATTGGCATAGATAAGAAAAGCAAATCGATTTCTTTATCTATCAAAGCCAAAGACCACGATGAAGAATCTCATGCTATTAAAGATTATTCTCAACATTCCGCCGGCACGCCGACATTAGGCGACATCTTTAAACAGATGGAAAAATAAAATTCATGAGGGATGTACTTGATGGGCATCCCTCTTGTTATTTCGTTTATACAGGATAGTAAGGTGACAAAATCCGAATTAATTGAAGCCCTTGCCAAGCAGCAACCTCATCTGGCATTGAAGGATGTGGAATTGGCGGTGAAATGCATCATTGAAAAAATGAATCAGGCATTATCTTCCGGCGAAAGAATTGAGATTAGAGGTTTTGGAAGTTTTTCCCTACATTTACGTCCTCCACGTATTGGACGGAACCCGAAAACCGGTGAGTCTGTTGTATTATCCAAAAAATGCGTGCCGCATTTTAAGCCAGGCAAAGAACTCCGGGATCGAGTCGATGCTTCGGGAGAAAAATTTAAAATAGTTGATTAACCTCTCATTAACGCAGATACGAAGCTATAAAAAATATAAGTGAACTATTGATAATTTCATTTTCTGTTACTCTCGTTTTGCGTTGATTTTTCAATTTTTACTCCCCCGGTTTTTTATATTTCATTATTTTCTACTTCTCCGAAGATTGGCATTGACTACCTTTCTAGCCTTTCCTTTCTTTCAGCACAACCTGATAACAGTTTTGTTGAAAAATATTGCTATCAGGGCGATATTAAAATACTTCTTGTTTTAAATAAAATTAGTTATATGATATAGTCATTCTTAATGAGAATGATTATTGATTGCTTTTTGGGTTTTATTACAAGGCTAATACATGGCTATAAACTTAAAAAATCTTGCCGTCGGTGATTGGGGAAAGATAGTAGGCTTTGATAAATCAGGTAAAGCTTATCGAAAACGACTGTTAGCTATGGGCTTAACTCCGGGAACTGAATTCAGCATTACCCGGTTTGCTCCTATGGGAGACCCGGTTGAAATTAAATTACGTGGATTTTCACTAACCCTGCGTAAAGCTGAAGCAGCAATATTGTTGATAGAGAAGCTTTGATGAAAACTGATTTTACCGTTGGTGTTGTTGGGAATCCAAACTGCGGCAAGACTACACTTTTTAATGCTCTAACGGGTGCCAGGCAGCATGTGGGTAACTGGCCTGGTGTTACGGTTGAAAAAAAAACCGGTAACTATTCATTCGACAATAAAAATATCGAATTCGTGGATTTACCCGGCACCTATTCATTAGAAGCCGCCGATGACCAAGTATCTTTAGATGAGAAAGTTGCCCGGGATTATGTTGCATCCGGGAATGCCGACTTAATCCTCAATATTGTCGACGCCTCAAATATAGAACGAAATCTTTATCTAACTTCACAGCTTATTGAAATGCGCGTGCCAATGATCCTGGTTCTCAATATGATGGATGCTGTTAAGCAACGCGGCATTAAAATTGATATTGATTTCCTTAGCTTTTATTTGGGCTGTCCCGTTATTCCTATCGTCGCCTCAACTAAGGCAGGTATTAACACTTTAAAATCGGCAATCAACAGTTCAGCTATCACAAAGCCTATTCCCGCTGTAAAAATTAACTATCCACCAGCTTTAGAGCAAGCCATCAGGGATATTTCACCATTGGTGATTGAAACCGCAAATCAGCATCAATGCGACCAGCGCTGGCTGGCGATTCGACTATTAGAAGACGATACCCTTGCCAAACAAATGGCTGGAAAAAAAATATTGCCCACCGTCTTGGAGTTACAACAGAAGATAGAAGCTGAAACCAATGATGAAATCGACATCCTTGCTGCAGATGCTCGTTATGGATTCGTAAACGAATTAACCCGGGGTGCTGTCTGCAAATTGACTGAAATTGGTCGGCATACAACGGATAAAATTGACAGCATCGTCTTAAACCGCTTTCTGGGCATTCCTGTTTTTCTGTTAGTCATGTATGCGATGTTTATGTTTACCATTAATATCGGCAGCGCATTTGTCGATTTTTTTGATCAGGCTATGGGGGCCTTATTAGTCGATGGCTTGAGTTTGATGCTGGCGACTCTGAATTGGCCCCAGTGGCTTATCGTCTTGATGGCTAATGGAATTGGCGGCGGTATTCAGGTTGTTGCTACGTTCATTCCCATTGTTGGTTTTTTATTTTTGTTTCTATCTGCCCTGGAAGATTCGGGTTATATGGCCAGGGCTGCTTTCGTCATGGATAGATTCATGCGTATGATAGGTTTGCCCGGAAAATCCTTTGTGCCGATGATAGTGGGTTTTGGCTGTAATGTTCCTGCAATTATGGCGACCCGCACTCTTGAGAATCACCGGGACAGGATACTTACCAACCTGATGAACCCGTTTATGTCCTGTGGAGCTCGATTGCCTGTTTATGCTTTATTCGCAGCTGCATTTTTCCCGGTTGGAGGTCAAAATCTGGTTTTTGGCTTATATCTTCTCGGCATAATAGTGGCTGTACTGACGGGTTTGATAATGCGCCATACAATGTTCAAGGGAGAGACAACCCCATTTATTATGGAATTACCTGCCTACCATATGCCCACATTGCACGGGATCTTTATGAGAACCTGGGACCGGCTTAAATCATTTTTATTTAATGCAGGAAAAGTTATTGTGCCTATGGTGCTGGTATTGAATTTTCTTAATGCATTGGGCACAGACGGCACATTTGGACGGGAAAACAGCAACAAATCCGTATTAAGTGAGATTGGCCGCGGGTTGACTCCGGCTTTTAAACCCATGGGTATTGAAAAAGATAACTGGCCGGCGACAGTGGGTATTTTTACCGGTGTCCTGGCCAAAGAAGCGGTAGTAGGAACGCTTGATGCCCTGTATAGCCAGTTCGCAACCCCTAATTCGGATGCCTCAAAAAAAGCATCTTTTAATCTTAAAGATGCGTTAATCAAGGCCTGTTTAACAGTGCCGGAGAATTTACGTGCTGTCGCTGACAACCTTTTAGACCCGCTGGGACTTAATATCGGTACGGTTAATGATATCGCTTCAGCTGCTGGTGAGCAGGAAGTTAATGCCGGCACATTTGCGGCAATGCAGCTTAGTTTTAATGGTAAAGCGGGAGCGTTTGCCTACATTTTATTCATTTTACTGTATGCGCCTTGTGTTGCCGCAACCGCTGCAATCTACAGGGAAACCAATTTGAACTGGACCTTGTTTGTTGTGTTCTGGACTACCGGCATTGCCTACATGACTTCAATTATTTTTTATCAATCGATGACTTATGATCAGCATCCTGAGTACTCGTTAGTCTGGATAACAGGATTAATATCTGCTTTTTCACTGGTTTTATTCGGATTGTGGCTAATCGGGAAAAATACCGGCGGTAAACATATTCAGGAGTCTTTGGGTGATTTTATCTGATTTACGAAGCTATTTAAAACAACAACACAGAGTTGCTTTGGCGGATTTAGTGAATCATTTCACTATAGATGCCGATGCCTTGCGAGGCATGTTAGGCAAATGGATCAGCAAAGGCAATGTTCGTAAACTGCCCGCAGGCGCCTCTTGCGGTACAAATTGCTGCAAATGTGATCCTGCTCTAACAGAGCTTTATGAATGGATAGATAATGGATAGATAAAGCATAATTAATACTTCAAAAGCTTCAACTGTTTGAAATTGATCTAAGCTTGTTACAACTCTTCAAACTTAGGTCAGCCAATGTCCACACAACAATCCAGTATACTGATCGGTTATTTATCCGAAGTTCGCGGCAATGGTATGGATGCCAGAATGGCCGACGAACATGCAAACGACTCGCCAATCATTAAAATAGGTGACGACGAAATATTAGCCGGCCATATAGGCTCATATGTTGTTATAAGACAAGCTAATATTGGCATCCTGGCTCTTGTTTTCAAAATGTGGGAAAAAGATCGCTTTGATACTGCGGGCACCCGTAAATCCGATCGCTTTATTTCCTTGATTCCTGTGGGAGAAATACAGGATAACGGCACGTTTGTCCGAGGTGTATGTCATTACCCGACGCCGGGCGCTAAAGTATTTGCTGTAGGTTTGGCTGAAATAAACGCCATTTTTTCAAAATTCAGGGATTACAAATTTTTCATAGGCCAATTATCCTCACATAAAGATTATCATTTAAGCCTTGATCCTAAAGCTCTTTTCGGCCGCCACTTTGCTATTGTCGGACAATCAGGTTCCGGTAAATCATGGACTGTCACCAGTCTGATTCAACATACCATTAAAGCGATGCCTAAAAGCCACATTATTATGCTGGACTTACATGGTGAATATTGCTGGAAAGATATAAATGGAGTCATTCAATCTGCATTCCCTGAGAATCAGGTTAATTATATTAATGCTATGGAAATGGAAATGCCCTACTGGATGATGACTTATGCCGAATTGGTTGATTTATTCATAGACCGGGGTGATAGCGGAGCTACTCTGCAAATGTCTTTTATGCGCGAAATATTGCAACAGCTTAAGCGCAAGGAAGCCAAACAAATCGGTTTAGCCACGGTTTCAATCGATACCCCCATCTATTTCTCCTTAGCTGAAATGTATATGCAATTTAAGGCGGCTAACGAGGAAAGAAAAGAATTCGGCAAAGTGCAGGGCGCTTTATTCGGGCAATTTGATGAATTTCTGATCAGAATGCAAAGCCGGTTTAATGATGTTCGCTACGATTTTCTGCTAAAGCCGAAAATACGCAATAACTCTGCAAGCATGGCGGATTTATTGCGCCAGTTTATAGGGCTAGGCGCTAAAAAAGCCAATATTACCGTAGTTGATTTAAGCTCTGTCCCCACGGATGTAAGGCCGGCAATTTCCGCCCAAGTTGGCCGGCTAGCCTATGAATTTAATTACTGGAATCCTCAACGACGCGAATTTCCAATTACCCTGATTTGTGAAGAAGCTCATGCCTATATTCCCCGGGAAAAAGGCGGTCAGTTTGAGGGCACAAAAAAGATGATGGAACGGATCGCCAAAGAAGGCCGTAAATACGGAGTTTCCATAGGTGTTGTCAGTCAGCGTCCCACGGAGTTATCTGAAACCATGCTTGCGCAATGCAGTTCTTTTATCTGTCTGCGCACTACCAACCCGGATGATCAGGCTTATATCAGAGGATTAATCCCTGAAGCGGAAGGCGATTTAACAGATATACTGACTTCATTAGGCAGAGGGGAAGCGCTGATATTAGGCGAAGCCGCGCCGTTACCTACGCGCGTGCAGATATATCGGCCCAATCCCGAGCCGAAAAGTAATGATGTAGATTATTTTACCAGCTGGAGAGAAGGCCCTGATGACCTGGATGTAGAAGAAATAGTCAACTTATGGCGAACCCAAACCAGAAAGTAATTCTTCCTATATATTGCTATCTGCTAAAAAAGTAAGAGGTATCCACTTTGCTTTCACAACCTCTTTTTGGGCTTTTATAAAATTTCAGCGGGTCTATCTCTCTATTAACCTTATCTTTTTTCAAGAGCAGCTTCAGGTTACGTCTGAACTATTTCAACTTATTGGAAAACACCAAAAGCAATCCTCCCGCCACTATTGTTCCTACGCCCGCCCATACCGGAATATTAACAGTCTCGGTATCCTTAACAGTTAGCTCTACCGGCCCTAACTTGGCTTCTTGAGTCTCTTTGGTATAGCTGAAACTCCCATAACCAAGGCCAAGTGCGCCCGCTATAATCAGCAGGATTGCTAAAATTTTTATTCCACTCATTTCATTTACTCCTAAAAATATAACGCGGATGAACAAAATAAGTTATTCTGTCCCCAATTTTAAATAAGCCTGAATTATTTTGGTTACTGTGTGCCTTTAATAAAAAATATTTGATAAAAACTTAGGGTCGAATAGATTTTCTAAGCTGATGAAAGGCAATGTTAATTTTCACTGTTCGCCAAAATGCATACATTCAACCCAGCACAACCCGAACCTGATGGACCTGTTTATCGTGCAGCACAGGAATACCGCCGTCCTGAGGTTGCTCAGCCCCATCCAATTCTATTAGAACGACACCTCTTGATACGCCATCCGGGTTTTCAACGGTGATTTCATAGCTGGAATCCTGATGCTTGTAATAGAGGTTATAGCTGCGCCACTCACGGGGAATACAGGGGTTGAAATATAGGTGATCGGCGCGGATATTTAATCCCAGCATCCATTCCAGCCCGGCGCGATAAAACCACCCAGCAGCCCCTGTGTACCAAGTCCAGCCGCCGCGCCGCACATGAGGCGGCACCGCATAAATATCGGCGGCAATCACATACGGCTCAACTTTATAGCCGTATACCCCGGTTCGGCTTGAAGTGCGGTTTATCGGGTTCAGCATACGGATGAGTTCGGCCGCTTGGTCGCCTTCACCGAGCAGCGCATAAGCAATCACACACCAGATTGCCGCATGGGTATACTGACCGCCATTTTCCCGTACGCCGGGTAGATAGCCTTTGATGTAGCCGGGATCCAAGGGCGTTTTATCGAAAGGGGGAGTAAACAGCAACACCAGGTCATCGCCGTAACGAATAAGGTATTCCTTAACCGAATTCATGGCTCGTTGCGCTCGCTCCGGTGCAGCCGCGCCGGAGATGATACCCCAGCTCTGCGCAATTGAATCGATGCGGCATTCCACATTTGAGGCGGATCCCAGCGGGGTACCATCATCAAAATAGGCGCGGCGGTACCAGGCTGCGTCCCAGCCTTCTGCTTCTACCGCTATTTTCAATTTTTCTGAATGTTCACGCCAGCGTGCGGCATCTTCTGAATGTCCCTGGGTTTCCGCCAGAGTGGCGAATTCCGATAAGGCGGAAATCAAAAACCATGCAAGCCACACGCTTTCTCCTTTACCCTCGTGGCCCACCCGGTTCATGCCGTCATTCCAGTCGCCGCTGCCCATCAGGGGAAGACCATGCGCGCCGACGGCCAGACTCACATCAAGCGCTCGTGCGCAATGTTCAAACACAGTGGCCTGCTGCGTGGATATAGCCGGCTCGAAATAGGCGTCTTCCTGTTCCGGAGTCAGTAGCGGGCCATCAAGAAAATGCGTAATTTCATTGAGTATAGCCACGTCCCCCGTTACCTTGACATAGTGAGATACGACATACGGCAACCAGATACGGTCGTCCGAGAAATGAGTACGCACCCCCCGATTGGCGGGAGGATGCCACCAATGCTGCACATCTCCTTCCGGAAACTGGCGCGCGGCCGCACGGAGAATATGGGCGCGCGCTACCTCGGGACTAGCTACGGCAAGCGCCATGCTATCTTGTAACTGATCCCGGAAGCCGAAGGCGCCGCCCGCTTGGTAAAATGCGGCTCGTGCCCACATACGGCAACTCAGGGTCTGATACAGCAACCAGCCGTTTATCATCAGATCCAATGCCCGGTCAGGGGTTTTTACCTGGACTTTGGTCAGTACTTGTTGCCACTGTTTTTTAACCGAAGCGAAAGTGGATTGCACAGGAGTAGAACGATAACGCTTGACCAACTCGCTTGCATGACCGCGATTGCTGCCCTGGCCCAATAAGAAAACAATTTCGACTTGTTCACCGGGCGCTAGAAGCAGGGTAGTCCCCATTGCCGCGCAGGGGTCCAGTCCCGCGCCGGCGCTGTTTTTAAGTCCGTGAGAAAAACGCAAAGCCGTCGGCGAATCCAGACTGCCGTTACGCCCGATAAATTCAGTCCTGCCGCCGGTCCAGGCGGTTTGTTGTCCGGCAAGATCGGCGAAAGCAATACGCTCACCAAACTCCGCGTGCCATGTATTGGAGGCAAACAAGGCGCCTGTGTCGCTATCCAGCTCAGTAATAATATGAGGCGCGGTAACTGTCCGCGAAGCGCCCAATACCCATTCTACATAAGCGGTGACGGTCAATCGGCGAGCGCGCCCTGAAGTATTCCTAAGCAGCAGAGACGAAATCTTGACCGGATCGCTTGGACTTACAAATTGCAGTAATTCACTGTAGATGCCATGCGATGCATGGTCAAATCGGCTGTAGCCATGGCCATGACGGATTACATAACTGGCGTTATCAATTCGGATGGGCAGGGCGGTCGGACTCCATAACTCGCCGGTATCGTCGTCCCGTAAATAAAAAATTTCTCCGGGCGGATCGCTCACAGGATCATTTGACCACGGGGTTAACTGGTTTTCGCGGCTATTTAAACACCAGGTACAACCACTGCCCAATTCGGATACTATAAAACCGAATTCAGCATTGGCGATTACATTAATCCACGGCGCCGGTGTCCATTGACCCTTATCCAGTACAATTACGTATTCCCGTCCATCTTCGGCAAATCCGCCCAGGCCGTTAAAATACTCAAGCTGCGCCGGTATGGGCATGGGCGTTTCGATACCGGATACAGTCGCCCGCTTAGCTGGAATGAAAACTGCGGTAGCCAGGGTATGCCTTAATAATTGCTCAGCTAACGTACCGCGGCTACTCACGAGCACGGCACGGGCAGCCGTTTGCAATAACAGTCTTTCATCTGCGGAGAGCAAATCGGCGCGCAGCAAAAAAATCTCGCCGTGTGTTCCGTGTTCATGATGAGCCGTGACAGCCTGATTATCACGAACCATTCCTTCTAGTAAATTGAGCAATTCGTCCGCGTAGGTTGTGCCTTTTTCGCTTAATATAACGATATCGACAGCTAATCGTTTCATGCGCCAATACTCATGGGCGCGTAGCAATTGATCAACAATAGCACGGTCTTCCGTTCCCGTTACCCGCAACAGTACGATAGGACGATCCCCGGAGACGCGCAGCCGCCATAGACTTGTAACGTTTAATTTGTTGAGCTGCATTAGCTTGCTGCTTGGACGCAATGAAGGATCAGCGTACAGCAGGCGATTAGCCAAGGATTGAAACAATTGGGCTTCTTCCGGTTTGATTCGCAAGTGGCGCAATTGTACCTGTGCGTGAGTCCATGCCAGGGCAGAAACTCGCTCGAAAGTAGATGGGCTGTTATATTTGTCGATCAGATCTTCAACAATTTGACGTGACGATGCAATGAGGGTCGTGAACGTCACATGAACGGTTGAGCCCGATTCGATACTGACACGCGTGCGCAAACTGAAAATCGGATCCAGCACTGCGCCAACCGTATTAGTAAGCGGGCGGCCGTCCATTACGGCGACAGGAGCACGTAGCGTTTGTCCTCTGCCCACAAAACGAAACCGGTCGGTTTCATACTGAAGACCCTCGCCAGGATCAGCGCCTATCAGTATATGCGCTGCCCAAGTGTGCGGATCATTTGCCGAGCGTGGTCGCCGCTGCGCAATCAAGCCATGTGCTTGCGGCAGAAATTCTGTTTGCACAAACAAATTGGAAAAGGCAGGATGAGCGATGTCTGACAGGGGGGGCGCGAGTACTATTTCGGCATAAGAGGTAAGCTCGATGTGTTGGGTGCGAGGCCCATTATTGGTCAAGCTCAAGCGTCTGATTTCCGCATCGTCTTCAGGTGACACCACGATTTCCAATCGGCTGACTATGCTTCCATCTACGCGGAATATGCGCGCCCGGTCTTCAAGGAAAACGACTTCATACTGGTCGGGAACCGCTACGGTCGGATGGTAGCCCGCTGACCAGACCTGGCCGCTTGCCAAGTCCCGTAAATAAATATAGCTGCCCCAACTATCACGGGTTACGTCTTCGCGCCAGCGCGTGACTGCCAGTTTTTCCCACATGCTATAGCCGGAGCCGGATGCCGTTATCATGACAGCATAACGGCCATTGGAAAGCAAATGCGCTGACGGTACGCCTGACATGGGTGAATGGACACGACGCAAGGGCGGCTGCACCAGCTCCACAACTTCAGCCTGGGCCTGGGTAAAATCAGGAATACTGCTTTCAGCACCGCGCGGCACTCTCTCCTGCAACAGGAGTTCCGCCGCCTGGATTAAGGGCACATTATGAAAACGGCGCCGCATTTTTCCGTCATGTAAAACATTGGCTATTGATAACAGCGACATGCCCTGATGATGCGCCATATAACAACGTACAATGGCCACGACCTGGTCTTCCGCCAGTCTTGAAGGAGTAAAGTCAAGGGCTTCGTAATAACCATAACACCCTAGAGCGCCGGCTGCGTCCAGGCGCTTGAAATTCTCGGCAGCGGCATGAGTATAATACATTGAAGCCAAAGCCGTCGCATAAGGAGCGACCACTAAATCATGCCCGAGTCCCCGCTTCATGCCCAATCCGGGTACGCCAAAAGGCGAATATTGATAGGTGAATTCACGGTCGCGTGCGTTGTACGCCGATTCTGATACTCCCCAGGGAACACCGCACTCTTTTCCATATTCGATCTGACGCTTAACAACCGCCCGGCAAGTCTCATCCAGTAAACTATAGCGCGGCGTATAAGATATTAATGACGGCATCAGGTATTCGAACATCGAACCTGACCACGATAGCAATGCAGTTTCCCCTGCTGCACGCGTGACACGCCGGCCCAGGTGAAACCAGTGGGCTTTCGGCGCTTCCCGCTTGGCTATGGCGAGTAAGCTTGCCAGACGTGCTTCCGAAGCTAAAAGATCATAATAGCTATCGTCCAGGACACCATGCTCCACCCGGTATCCGAGCGAAAACAAATGACGATCCTGGTCATATAAAAAAAGAAAATTCATTTCCAGGAACAGTTCCTGGGCATTTTCCGCGATTTTGTGTAAACGGCGGGTTATCTCCGCCCATCTATACGCTTCAGATTCTACGTGCCATTCAAGAGGCACCACATTATGTATAACGGGACCCAGATTATCCATATCGCGTTGATGGGAACGAATGTCATCGCGCAGCAAAGAGGCCCATATCAGCAGTTCGCTATCGTTTGAGTCGTCGCGCTCCGCCGTATAAGCGCGCGCTATATCAAGCAGGTTATCGGCACATGAAATCAAATCCCGCCAAAAATGCACGCATTCATCATGGTTGATAGGGGGATGCGCTAACAGGTTTTCAATCTTGATTAATTTTTGCTGTACTTCTTCCCGAGTTACCGTAAGCATTCGTCGATTATCGGCGATTTTGGCGAGGGTATCAGACACAATCCGGTGGGTATCTGAAATGCCTTTTAACACAGTCGAAATTGCGAGTGGCTGGCGGGCAATTTCCTTGCAACCTTGGGCCAGCACCAACAGGTTTGCCGCTAAATTACCACTGTCTACGGTTGAAACGTACCTGGGTTCCAGTGCACGCAAATCTCCGGTATCGTACCAGTTATAAAAATGGCCGTGCAGCTTGGGAAGATCGTTCAAAGTGGATAAAGTGGCTTCCAGCCGGTCAACGGTATCCATGATACCCAGCCAGCCAAAGTCACGCGCCGCCAGCACGGATAACAAGTAGAGCCCAAAATTGGTGGGAGAGCTGCGATGCGCTATCACCGGTTCAGGGTCTTCCTGATAATTATCGGGAGGCAGATAGTGATCTCTCGGGGTCACAAAGGTGGTAAAAAAACGCCAGGTGCGCCGGCCGATAAGCCGCAGTTGCAAGGCGTCTTCAGGAAAGAGTGCTTCGTCCCGCTCCGGTCTGGGGGGCAAGCTCAAGATATAGGAAAGAACTGGGGCCAGCCACCATAACAAAAGTATGGGGCAGGCAACTTCCAGAGCTGGCTGATTAAAAAGCAAAATCACCAGACTGACAGATACTATGAGAATAGTCGTGCGGCCTAATGGCTGAATCAGTCTTTTCGGGGAATGTGTTGCCGCTGTTTTTGCTTGCAGCGCGGTAACCCATAGGAGCAACTTACGCCGGGTAATAAATACCCGTATCAGGGTTCTTGCTATGGCATCCAGCATAAGCCATGCATTTTGCGCCAGTAGTATTAAGTTTATCAGGCTATTACCCAGCCCCTCTATTAAATTTTCTCCCACTAAACGTAGTTGTTTACGTAGAGATCTGCTGGGGTTTGGCCCAAATCCGCTTGCTACCGCTAAAATTGCCGGAAACGCTAAAGTTGTCAATACCAGGCCGATTAGGATAAATTGAGGAGCATTCGGTATTGTCCATGTCGCTACCAGCAGAAAAAATGCTCCGGGGGAGGATAGCGAGCGGCGAAGATTGTCCAGCATTTTCCAGCGGCCTATGAGCGGCATGCCTTTGCCTAGCGGCCCGAAAATCCAGGGTAGTAACTGCCAGTCACCCCGCGCCCAACGGTGGGAACGGGAAGCGGCGACTTCAATGTCCGAGGGAAATTCTTCAAATATTTCAATGTCGGTGACTAATCCGCAACGCGCGTAGGTGCTTTCAAACAAGTCATGGCTGAGCTGAGAGTTTTCGGGGACGCGCCCCGCCAACGAGGTTTCAAAAGCATCTACATCGTATAAGCCTTTACCGCTATAAGTGCCTAACCCAAAGAGATCCTGATATACCTCGGAGACAGTGGTTGAATACGCATCCATGCCGCAGGCCCCGGAAAAAAGCCGATGAAAAACAGAGCGTTCTTTTCTTTGCGGTAACGTAGCGGTAACCCGCGGTTGGAGAATTCCATAGCCTTCAACGACGCAACGCGTCACGGGATCCACCATAGGATGGTTAAGTGGATGAGCGGCTGTTCCCACTAGCTCTAATACGGCTCCTATAGGTAGCTTAGTATCGTCATCAAGTGTAACTACATAACGTACGCCGGGGGGTGCAACAGCAGGCTTCCCGTCAATAGTTATAAAAGAGGTATCCTCTGCCCCTCGCAAAAGCCGGTTGAACTCCTGCAACTTTCCGCGCTTGCGTTCCCATCCCATCCATTTATCTTCACTGGGATTCCATAGCCGTTTACGATGAAACAGATGAAAACGCTGCTCTTGATATTTGGCATTAAGCGCTGCCATTCCTTCGGAAGCCAAGCTTAAAAGATGAGTATCTTCCGGCCGGGTTTCCTGATCCGCATCCGCCCAATCCGATAAAATGGCAAAAAAAACATCGCCGGAGGGATTGGATAAATAAAGAATTTCCAACTCATCAATTTGCCTTTTAACATCGCGCTCACTCATCAGGAGGCTGGGCACGACGACAAAAGTGCGTAGCTCACTGGCAATGCCCTCTTTGAGTTCAAGCCGCGGTATATGAGCCGGAGGAACCACCATGATAATGATCCGGTTAACCAAGGCAGTAGCAATATCAGAAACGGGGAATAAGGCTAACAGTGCGAGGGTAAGAATCTGTATTTCGCCAAGTCCGGCTGCGCTGATTGCATTTACTACCAGCGTAAGCAGGAGTCCGGTCAATATTAATAAACTGCCCAGATAAGCGATGGCTGCATGCGTTACGTATTTACGAAGGAGCCTCTGAGCAAAGGGAGGACGGAAATTCAATTCCCGTTCGAACTCGGAACGGCCGCCGCCTATCAGATAATACCCGGACTCTCGTTTTCTTTTGTCTGTGGTGATTTCTTCATTAGAAAGCCTGATCTTTTCTATTACTTTTCGAGCAATTTCCAACTCTGAGTAAGGCGAATACTTGGCCAGTTGCTCAATTGCATGTCGATAACGGTCGCGGGTGAGAAAGTCCATCATGCTATAGATGGGATGAGCCCGCAAATAGTTGTCGACCAGACTTACTTTCTCAACGAAGTTTGGCCAATCGAAAGAGGATATGGCGCGCAGGCTGGTGATGATATTGCGCATGGTCAGGTTAGCAGCGATCTGAAGGGCATGCTCTCTATGCACTACCTCATCTATGGTGACGTTCTGGTCAGCCAGCCATTCATTCAAAAACTCAAGCGAAGGAGTCAGCCCCGGATGGGGATCATGTAAACGTTGCACCAGTTGCACTACAAAAGCTTGCCGCAAGGGTGCAGGCGGCAAAATTACGGGCAAGGTTGCTGAATCCGATTGCTCAAGCTTATCAACATATTCATCAGCCAGACGGCGTCCTGCCTGTGAGCGGATTATTCTTATTGCTAAACGGCGCAGGTTTTCGACCATCACAATTCGAAGAGAGATTGGGATTGCCCAGAGCTCTCCAATGCTCAGCGGTTGTACCTCTTGATAGGCTTTTAAAAAAAGAGACAGTGTTTCCGCTGAAAAGCGGCTATCACTATGAGCCACTAAAGCCCATGCAATACCGTATACGCGAGGATAACCGGCGAGAAAACCATCAGCCAACTTGGGCAACTGCCGGTAATAGCTTTCCGGCAGTTGAATATTGATATCATTTACCTGCTCTTCGATCACATGAAAATTGTCCAGCAGCCATTCGGCAGCCGGCGTAATAGCTCGCTGTTCGAGAGAAGCTTTATTAACTGACTTATAAGCCTCAAGTAAGGTACGGGAATTTTCCCGAACCCGAGGCATTAACTTATGTCCTTCTAGCCCCAGCCCTATTTTTTGCGCTTTCGCTAAACTGGCCGCATGTTGCGCCAGCCGCTCATTGCTAAACAGCTCATTCCTGATGGGTGCATCTTCCCCACCGGGATCTGCCACTCGCAGGTAACGCCGGCGGTCCCGTAGGTTTAGCATTTGCTTGTATTCATCTATTGTTTTCATGAATCATCTCTTGGATTAGCCTGCGTTGTCTGATTGTTCCCCCGGTGCTTGTCCTAATCGGGATGTATTGATTTTTAACAGAATAGCATTGATCGGCAGGGAATCAACAGGTCTTTACGTAATCTTTATAGCAGGATAATGGCCGGCTTAAAGAGTGTCGGTAAGCTAGCGAACATAATCTGGTGTCGGGTAAATTGTTACTTTCGATAAGGGATTTGAACGCCTGACCCATACTATTCCCAGTTATTAAACGAAGTCTTTTATATGTACGGTTTCGAACCGACGCTATTTAATATTAGTCATAGTATTTAATCATAGACCTTTGGTATCTGGATCGATTTGAGCCGCCTATATTAATTAAGAATTCCTCTGGTTAAGGAGAATAATCATGAAACACCCACTCTTTTGCCTGCTCCTATTTTTTATTGCATTGACAGTAAATAGTGAAGAATCGCAATATTTCTTAGGAAATAATGAGTTAAAACAAGCCCAATTCTTATCAAAAAGTAATAATGAATTAAAAAATAGGATAATAGTAAGTTTAAATGCCGAAAATAGTCCAGAAAAAGCGAGGGTAGAAAATGGGAATAGAAACTCTAAAGCGATTGGTAATTCCCAACGGATAGGTATAGGAACAGGTGGCGGCATTGTAAAGCAGTTTAACAAATCCAAAAGATTAGGTGTAGGAACAGGTGGGGGTAATGTCCAGCCACGCTCCAAAACCGAAAGATTAGGTGCAGGAACAGGCAATAAGCCAAAGCCAAAGGCCAAAAGTAGTTAGAACAGCTATACAAACTACTAAAAATATTTTTCCCGACAAGGTCGGATTATCTGATTTCAGCTTACGACTGGTTAAAAATCCATAAGTCAAGCGTGGAAGTTTTTACTGCCGTATTACAAACTGGTATTTAGTAGTGTGGTTTGAGGATTCAAACCATTACAGAATTTAGCAAAATCTCTTTGTAAAGTAAAGATTTTGAAGTAATTAAGGGGCGTAAAAATTGCACAGGATTCCCGATGAGTAAGGGAAAGAATACTTAAGCCAATAGTTTTAGATACTATTGGCGGAGAGGCAGGGATTCGAACCCTGGGAGGGAATCAACCCTCAACGGTTTTCAAGACCGCCGCTTTCGGCCGCTCAGCCACCTCTCCAACAGCGGGATATGATAACGCAATAGTTTCAAAAATCAATTTTTAATTAGCTTATATTCTGCTGAAATGTTTCTGGAATTTGATTGACGAGCAGAGGAGGTGTACTTGAAATATCGAAAGTTCTTAATAAAAATAACTTCACTTTAGACGATAAAGAGCTTTTTACAGAATCTGGCTCAAGGCCTTGCAAGTTGCGGCGAAAGCATTGAGCCTTTCATAGAAAACAAATTAAAAGAGATAAGCTATGAACTCCGTAAACAATCTAATAACACATGAAGGCAGGACAAGGCTGGAAAATGAACTTGATTATTTGTGGCGAATTGAGCGCAGAACTTTAGTTCACTGCATTACTGAAGCGGCGGCGCAGGGAGACCGTTCGGAAAACGCCGAATATAAAGAAGGAAAGCGCCGGTTAAGAGAAATAGATCGGCGCATTCGTTTTCTTATGAAACGCCTGGAAGTTTTAAAGGTTGTAAATTATTCTCCTGAACAGGAAGGCAAGGTGTATTTTGGCGCATGGGTGGAACTTGAAGGCGAGTCAGGCGAGGTTGTACATTACCGGATTGTCGGTTCTGATGAATTAAACCCTAAAAATAACGCAATCAGCGTAGACTCTCCAATGGCAAGAGCGCTTATAGGAAAAGCGATTAATGATGAGGTTATCGTACATACGCCGGGAGGAGCAAGGGAGTGGTCTATTAACCTGATACAGTACAAGCCGTTTGATTAAAATTATGCTGCGGCTAATCCTATAAACAGTCATCATTATGTGCCTTGAGAAGTAAGCAATTTATGGGCTTTTAAAAAGCTATGCCAAAGTTACGTTTTGAATGCTTAAATGCCCAGCCAGTTATTGGGCTTTAGATAATCCGCATAGAGAAGCGCTTCCGGGCTTCCAGGCGCAGGTTGCCAATTGTATTTCCAGTGGGCTATCGGCGGCATGGACATCAGGATGGATTCGGTTCTGCCACCGGATTGAAGGCCAAATAGTGTGCCGCGGTCATAAACCAGGTTAAATTCAACATAACGGCCTCTGCGGTAAAGCTGGAAATTACGTTCTGTCTCGCTAAAAGGCGTGTTTTTGCGTTTCTGCACGATAGGGAGATAAGCTTTAATATAATGATCGCCCACGCTTTGCATAAAAGCAAAACATCGTTCAAAGCCCCATTCATTTAAATCATCAAAAAAAAGTCCGCCTATTCCGCGGGTTTCGTTTCTGTGTTTGAGGAAAAAATAGTCATCGCACCATTTTTTGTAAAGCGGATAAATATCGTCGCCGAAAGGCTCGCAGGCGGCCCGTGCCGTTTGATGCCAATAGATGACGTCTTCCATAAACGGATAAAAAGGCGTCATGTCGAATCCGCCGCCGAACCACCAGATAGCCGGTTCGCCCGGTTTTTGCGCAATTAAAAAACGCACATTGGCATGTGAGGTCGGAACATACGGGTTGTTAGGGTGAATGACCAGCGATGCGCCCATTGCTTCAAATTGCCGGTTGGCAAGTTCAGGGCGTTTAGCGGTTGCAGAAGGCGGTAAATTTAAACCGGTAACATGAGAGAAATTAACGCCGCCTTGTTCAAAAACCTGACCATCAACTATTACCCGGGTTCTGCCGCCGCCTCCTTCCTCTCTTTTCCAGATGTCTTCAATAAACCGAGTTTCAGGTTCCTCTCCTTCCAGGGCGCTACAGATCCGGTCTTGCAGGGAAAGCAGATAGCTTTTTACGTGGGCGATATCATTAATATTCATTATGTTCGCAGCTTATAAATTATAATTGAGACGAAATCTATCAGCTTTTGTCAGATAATTGCAAATAATTAAATTAAGGATACTCCTCACGGCCGTGTTAATGTCTTTTTCTCACCTGCATCGGTTAAGCCTCACCAAAGCTCATCAGTTCAAAATAATCGCCGCCCGCCCAATTTTCATCGCGAACATGGTGTTCAATGTAACGATGAAGGCTTGAAAGCGGCCACTCCCCAAGAAGTTGCACATGACCCTGTTTGACCGGATTAAAGTGAATATAATCGACATGGCGTTCGAAGCCGTTGTCATCGCGGATAAGATGCTCCTAAAACCGGCGTTGCCAAATACCCCGCTCACCTTTGGCTTGCCGGCTGGCTGAAATCTGTTCATTAGCTTCAATATGCCGGGAAAACCCGCTTTTTATCAACCCCAGCGGGTAGAAAAATCATTGTCATTTTCCGGCAATGTCCACACTGCATGCAGATGATCGGGCATAATCACCATTGCATCAATTACAAAAGGATGCTCTGTTTTGACACGGCGCATAGATAAAACCGGTGGGCAGAAAAGCGTTGCCCACCCTACGGGGCTGGAGGGGTATGAATTTTCTTAAGTTGATGCGTATGGGGTACACGCACTGCGCACCCTACCAATCTTATGTGATTATTCCACGTCTACAATTCATTCTCCTCACCCACACTTACTCTCCCCGCAATTCAAGCAAGTCATACACCCATCCATCAATACCATGGCCTTGGTGCTGCATTTGTTGCAGAGCACGGCTTTTTCGGGGAAGGAATTGCCTTCCGATGCGCCGTGCTGGGCTTCGAATTCGCGGCGTTTTTGGTCAAGAAACTTTTTTTGGTGGTCAGTCATGGCTTCCGGCTTGATCATGCCGATGTGTTTTAAGTGCGATTCGATGGCGTAGCCGATTTCGGCGACCAGCGAGGGCATGAATACGCCGCCTTTTTTAAAGTAGCCGCCGCGCGGGTCGAATACCGCTTTCAGCTCTTCAACCAGGAAGCAGGCATCGCCGCCTTTGCGGAATACGGCCGAGATAACGCGCGTCAAGGCCAGCACCCACTGGAAATGCTCCATGTTTTTGGAGTTAATGAAGATTTCATAAGGGCGGCGCTCTTCGTGAGCGGTGCCTTGATTCAGGATGATGTCGTTAATCGTAATGTACAGCGCATGTTCCGATTGCGGAGTTTTGATCTTGTAGGTGGAGCCGACCAGCACTTCGGGACGCTCGACGTTTTCATGCATGTGCTCCGGCGACTGCTGTTCTTCCTGGTTAGCAGCTTCGGCGCTGTCTTTGCCAAGGACTTTGTAGCTGACGATTTTTTTGGTGATTTTATGTGCCATGATGATATATCTCCGCTTAGAATTTACCGTAATAGCCTTCTTTCAAGGCATCGAATAGGTTGGCGGCGCTGTGGATTTCGCCGTCGTATTCAATTTCGTCGTTGCCTTTAAATTCGACTATCGAGCCGTCTTCCAGCGTAAATTGGTAGGTCGTGTTTTCAAGATCCGATTGCTTGACTAATACGCCCTGGAACGCTTCCGGGTTAAAGCGGAACGTGGTGCAGCCTTTCAGGCCTTTGTCATACGCATATTCATAAATAGACTTGAAGTCTTCGTAAGGGAAATCGGTGGGCACGTTGGCCGTTTTCGAGATGGAGGAATCTATCCATTTTTGCGCGGCGGCCTGGATATCGACATGCTGTTTTGGCGTGACATCATCGGCGGCGATAAAGTAGTCCGGCAATTTATGCTCGGGGTTGTCGCTGTAAGGCATGGCGTCGGGATTTATCATCTCGCGGTAAGCCAACAGCTCAAAAGAAAATACATCGACTTTTTCCTTGGATTTTTTACCAGCGCGGATCACGTTGCGCGAATAATGATGGGCAAAGCTGGGTTCAATGCCGTTGCTGGCGTTATTGGCCAGTGACAGGGAGATAGTGCCGGTCGGCGCAATGGAGCTGTGATGGGTGAAACGCGCGCCGGTTTCGATCAATTCGGCGAACAGCGCCGGTTCTTCCTTTTCCAGTTGCTGCATGTAGCGGCTGTATTTGGCAAATAGAAGTTTTCCGGGCACCGTATCGCCTATTTTATAGCCGTCGGCAATCATTTCGGGACGTTTATGCAGCATTTCCCCGGTGACCGTAAACATTTGCTCCATAATCGGAGCGGGGCCTTTTTCCTTGGCCAGCAATAATCCTGCTTTCCAGCCTTCCACGGCCAAAATTTTGGTGACTTCTTCAGTAAATTGCAGAGACCGGGCATCGCCGTATTTCATGCCCATCATCGTGACGGTCGAGCCCAGCCCCAGATAGCCCATGCCGTGCCGGCGCTTGCTGGTGATTTCCTCGCGTTGTTGCGCCAGGGGCAGGCCGTTGACTTCAACCACATTATCCAGCATTCGCGTGAAAATCCGGATGGTTTTACGGTAAGTATCCCAGTCAAAATGCGCTTCAGCGGTAAAAGGCTTTTTAACGAAGCGCGTCAGGTTGATTGAGCCCAGCAAGCAACTGCCGTAAGGCGGCAAAGGCTGTTCGCCGCAAGGATTAGTGGCGCGAATTTTTTCGCAAAACCAGTTGTTGTTCATTTCATTGACTTTATCGATCAGGATAAATCCGGGTTCGGCATAATCATAAGTTGAGGTCATGATGATGTCCCACAACCGGCGCGCAGGCAGGGTTTTCGTAACCCGGCAGGCAACCAGCCCGTCGTTGTTGACGACGTAGCCGTCTTTGCCGGGAAGATCGCGCCAGATGATGTGTTCCTTATTGCTTAAGTCCAGTTTATCCAGTTTGACTTCTTTTTCGGTAACGGGAAATGATAACGGCCAGGGCAGGTCGTTTTTTACCGCTTCAACAAATTCAGTGGTAATCAGCAGGGATAAATTAAACTGGCGCAACCGGCCGTTTTCGCGTTTGGCGCGGATAAACTCGACGACATCAGGATGGCCTACATCGAAAGTGCCCATTTGCGCGCCGCGCCTGCCGCCAGCCGAAGATACGGTAAAACACATCTTGTCATAGATATCCATGAACGACAGCGGCCCGGACGTATAAGCGCCTGCACCGGAAACATAAGCGTTTTTAGGGCGCAAAGTCGAGAATTCGTAACCGATGCCGCAACCGGCTTTCAGGGTAAGCCCGGCCTCATGCACCTTGCGCAGAATATCATCCATGGAGTCGGCGATAGTGCCGGAAACGGTGCAGTTAATCGTTGAAGTTGCCGGTTTGTGCTCCAGCGCTCCGGCATTGGAAACAATGCGTCCGGCGGGAATAACTCCCTGGCGCAAAGCCCATAAAAATTCCTTGTAATGCTGTTCCTGCTTGGTTTTACCTTGCTCCACTTCGGACAGCGCTTTGGCAACGCGTTGATAAGTCTCATCAATAGTTGCGTCCAGCGCTACACCGTCCTTTGTTTTCAAGCGATATTTCGTATCCCAAATATCCATTGACGCATCTTGAAAAGGTATTTCGGTTACAGTGTTTGCGATAACATGAAGTTGTGCTGTCATGGTAATCCTCCGTGGAAGGTAAGAGTGTTAAAAAGCAATAACAGGCAAGAAATCAGTATCTTACGTCTTGCAATATTGTTGCCGGAAAATCTATATATAGATATTTTTATTTGTTTAAATACAATATATAGTGTTTTTTAGAAAAAACAATAAATTTTTACCAGAAAAAAAGCTGCTTGAAAAAGCGCTTTGCAGGTAATTGTTTTTTAAGGAGTGGTTTTCTAACGAAGTGTTTGTTAGCTGAAAAAAATTCTTTATTCGAGGCGGTAATTGCCTTGGCTTCCCCTTTATTTCTGGGATGAAACTAAAGCCATTCAACTGGAAAATTTCCGGCTTGAGATTGCCGCGGGTACCCTCGCAGTTCTTTACGACGGCGCTCGGGACGGCTCGCCGCCTATCTCGTAGCGAGCCTGGTGAGTTATAAAAGTGTTTATTTGTCTGATGCCCGCTCTGTTTTCTGCTTCTCCAAATGTTTGCGGACGTCAGTGGTGGATGTAAAACGCCAACATAAGAACGGATCGGATGAACTGTTTGTGATTTGTTAATCCGCTATCTTGCGCCTTGATATTCCAATCAGAGCTATAAGACTGAAACCGAATAGCCAGATGGCGGCAGGAGTAGGGACCGCCGTAACTGGCGAGAACGCGGTTAAAACTCGTATGTAATCACCGGGAGAATTTGCTGACAAATTACCTGTGATCGTCTGCAATCCCGTAATTGCAACATTGTCGTTAGGCTCGAGGCCGCGGGCGGCGGGTTTTAAATAGTTGACGCCCGTATCTATGAGGAAATCGCTTGCCACAAGATTTGGAGTGTTGGTAATAATTCCCAAAATATCAGAGTTAAAGTAAATGCTGCCGACTACATTAGTGCTATTTAATGGATCGAAGGAGATATAATGACTGGCTACGGTGCTTCCGATGGGGATAATTCCCGGTCCACTTCCGCCACCTAAGCCATCAGCGAGGTCGTTGACCGTCAAATTATTCGTAATCAGAATATTCTGACCTTCATCAAAACCATAGAGATTCGGGGTTTGGAATGTGTCATTACCGACGGTATTGGCGGGTGTCGATGCCGAGAACGGCACTGTAAGTTTAACAAAATGTCCACCCTGATTAAGTGACGTACCGCCTGTCACGGCTCCGGATACAATAGTTGCTGAAGCCGGTGACGTAAATTGGGCCGATATGATGAGAATGCTGATTAGGTATGCTTTCATTTTTAGTGCTCTTTATTTAGTTTGGATAGTTCTTTTACTAAATATACTGCTACTTATTTAGTTTGGTTGGTTCCTTTACAAAATATCTCGTAATCCTAATTTTGAATCCCCCCATTACTCTAACTGAATGGCTGAAATGGATTGACCCTATATCTGTTGACATTTTGTTATTAAAAGAAATTAATTCAATTAGTTAACTGATTTTGGAAGCGCTTGCAATTCATAGTTTTAAAGTAATTTTTTCTGAAATATCAACAAAACCAAGGCATGAAATGAGTTTGGCGCATGAAGTTGTCGGGATAGTGGATGACTTCGATCAAAAGGCCATAACGACAACTTCGAGTTCGATATTTCAAACCAGCCGCTCAGTATTGAGCTGGAAGGCCATCAGTTTCCAGCGATCTGAAAGTAGGAAATCCCAAGCCAATGGAGAAAGCCCTGACTCAATTTATCGCGACAATACTTAAAATGCTGGAGAAGAACGCGGTAAAAATACCCATCAATTTACCGCGCTATTGAATAACAAAGCTTTTAAGGGGTATCCTGTTCCAAAATTAATGCGTAAAGGAGCCACTTGTCATGAGTCACCATTTAAACCTGCTTCGGGCAATATTTCAGGATCCGGTCAATGCAAATATTCATTGGCGCGAAGTTGAATCCTTGCTTCATCATTTGGGAGCCACCATAGAGCCCACGCATGGCGCCCGTTTTCGTGTGGTGCTGAACAAGTTTGAGGGTATTTTGCATCATCCGCACCATGGTAGTGAATGTGCCAAGCAAGACATCAAACAATTGCGGGAGTATCTCTCCCATGCAGGCATTAGCCCGTCGCTTTACGAAGCTGAAAGAAATCAATAGTCATGTGAGTTTTGCGGAGTCCCGGCTGGCGGCAACGCCGTTATCGGGAGCATTGTATTCGTGACAACGGACTGCCAAAATCAGCAGAATTATTCCGGTTACAATATCGTCAAGCCCGGTTATGTCCAGTTAATCAAAGCTTGGCTGTCTTTATTTTCTTAACAATGCGTCAAGCTTGGCATATATCTCGAGAATTGATCTGGCACTTGACTTTGCCGAGTATCCGTAAGCGAGTATTGCAGTAAATTAATATGTGATGCGGATCAATGTGTTGCAGATTGGGTTGCCAGTCTTCTCAGACTGATTATGATTTCGATTAACTACTAAGATGCTATCTATCGGCTCCTCGATTTAAACAAGGCAATTAACACATGATAGAATTAATTTGGGTAGGCGCCGCTTATATAGTGGGCCTGATCGCCAGCCGTTTGTCTTTTCCGCCGCTGGTCGGTTATTTAGTCGCCGGCTATATTTTGCATGTGTTGGGCATAGAGTCAGCGCAAACCTTGACTCATCTGGCCGACATCGGTATCGAGTTATTGCTGTTCACGGTAGGCCTGAAGCTCAAATTGCGCTCGCTGCTTCGCCCGGAAGTATTAAGCGTCGGCGGATTGCATTTATTGATAGTTACCGGAATCTCCGGAATAGTTTTTCTAATTCTGAATAAACAAATCACAGGCGGCCTCGTATTGGGCGCCAGTCTGGCTTTTTCGAGCACGGTTCTTGCTATCAAGGTATTGGAGGACAACGGCGAACTGTCTTCGCTGCATGGCCGGGATGTGCTCAGTATCCTGATTCTGCAGGATATTGTAGCGATAGCGCTGCTGGCTTTTGCCGATGGCAGGCAGCCGTCGTATTGGGCCTTCGCGTTGCTGCTATTACCTCTGTTGCGTCCATTGGCGCATCGGTTGCTTACTGTGAGCCGAGCCGATGAATTGAGGCTGCTGCTGGGCGTTTCCCTGGCGCTGGCGGGAGGCGTGTCATCTGAAAGCGTAGGGATTTCACCGGATATCGGCGCTTTGCTGATGGGCGTGATGCTGGCGGCTCACCCTAAAATCGACGATCTTTCTGATAAACTCTGGAGCCTGAAAGAAGTTTTTCTGGTCGCCTTTTTCCTGCAAATCGGACTGGCTGAGTTACCGAATCCCGACCAAATCATCAATGCGCTTGAGCTTCTGGGAATATTGCCGTTGCAGGGTATCCTGTTTTTCGTGTTGTTTTTGCTGGCTGGATTGCGTTCTCGCACTGCTTTTATATCGTCACTGGCATTAATGACCTATAGCGAGTTCGCGCTCATTACCACGGCTGGTATTGTTAAGGCGAATCTGCTGTTACCGGAATGGAACTCTACTATCGCTTTGGCGGTAGCTGGATCTCTGGCAATCGCGGCGCCGTTGAACCGGTACTCACATCAATTGTTTTCATGGCTTGAGCCATTTTTGACACGTTTCGAGAAAAAAGCCGGGCACCCGGACCGCTTGCCCGAATCTATCGGTGTTGCGGAATGGCTGGTAGTGGGAATGGGGCGCACCGGACTTTCCGCTTATCTTGCTCTGCATCGGCGGGAAAAGCGGGTTATCGGTCTGGACGCCGACCCGACTGTATTGGAAAGTCTTCTTGCCGAGGGCAGGCGCGTGATTTATGGTGATGCCGAAGATTCCGAGCTATGGTCAGGGCTGCCGTTGGACAGAATTAAAGGCATTATTCTTACCCTGCCTGATTTCGATGCAAGAGTTTCGGCAGTACGCCTACTCAGGAAAAGAGGATACATCGGACAAATCGGTACGATTTGTTATCTCCCCGGAGAGAAACAGAAATTGGGGCAACTGGGGGCGAATTTTATGATTCATCCCCTGGTTGAGGCCGGAAATCAGTTAGCTAGGCAAATACTGGGTGACAACTCTGAGTTGCCGGAATGATATCGAGCTATTTACTGCTTATCAAGCTTGGCCTTGGCGGCAGTTACGTCGGTGTTGATCTTGTCAATCGCTGCCCGTAGCCGGGCTTGTGCATCATTGGCGGTCTTGGCGATGATTGCGTTGTCCGTATTCGCTTCGTTAATGAGGCAGGTGTTATAGGTATTGGCTAATTTTTGCCATTCGTTCACTGCTTTAACGCTGAGGTTATAAGCGTCAACACTGCCTTGGTCGATAGCCGGAGCCGGGGGTTCAGTTCCGCAACCATTTGGAGACCACATCCCGTTACCGATAGTGCCGGCCATGCCGGAAACAGTGATGAGCAAGAGTGCCGCAGCAAAAAACGATTTTCGTATCATTTTTAATTCCTTAAATTATTTTTAAAATTACTGATTACATACAACTTTCAGCCAAAGTAGCACCCCCAGAGCCGTCATACCGGCATGCAGTCACGTCAGGCACTCCTGCCTGACGCCCTTCGGGTAAATGCCAATCTGTTCCAGACAGATTAGTGCCGGACCAATGCGCCTGGAGCGAATTGGAATGTGCGCAGCACAGGGCGAAACCCGAACCGCAAGGATGCGGTGAACAACCCAGAATACAGGGATGTGCCTAGCCACCAAAGTAATCACGGGGTTCACATCCGTGTAGACTAGACCTCCGGCACTTCCTGCCGGAACGACTTATTGGACATTCTCCTTAAACTGATAGGTGTTAAGACCTTTTGTCCGGTCTGCGCCTGCGCCAAGGATTATCAAGTTCTTGGTCATTTCCCTTTTCCTTAGCTTTTTAGATCACGATACTAAGCGTATCAGTTTCGGGTCGTTTCTCATTAGAACGCACCACTTGGCAACCGATGACAGCTCGGCATCAGGTTTAGTCATTTCTTTAACTTGTCTAACATAGTTTTTGACTTTCTCCTTTGCAGCAGGATTTCCACCGTTACAACATTGGGATTTGGCTTTTTGGTAACGCTCAATTAAAAGCGAAGTCTTAGCCCAGACTTTTCTACGCGCTTCGGCTAACGGCTCGTGTTCATTCAGCTTTAACCGTTTTACCGTTTCAGTCACACGCAGTTTTTCCCATTCACTTTTTGACCATGGAGTCCAGTCGGCAATATCGGTATCGGTCAGTAATCGATTTTCCAGGTCGATAAAGATCATTGCGCATCGTCCTCTTTGAGAATTGCATCGATAATTTCATCAACTATCGCATCCTGTTCGGCTTGTTCTTCCGGTGACAAAGCTGGTTTGTGAAAACGGGTATGCTGCGTCATTTTGCGCACAAACATTGCGTAATAAGGATCTTTGAAATCAGAATTAAAAAATCCCAAATCGGCTAACTCGGCACTTAACCGACTAAGCTCGTCATTTTCATCGGGTGTTCGCAGCGCATCCAGAGAAAATAAATAATTGCGCCGATGCAAACGTCTTTCGGTTTCGGCATCTAACGTTGATAATAAACCAAACAAATCACTTTTTAAAAGACCAGTTACCCCCACCTTGTGGATCAACATCCGGTATATCGACCACCGTTTGATTGCCTTGTTTACGCAAAATTTGCACTTGTTCACGCTTTAAGCTTCCAACCATCATCGGGTCGTGGGTGGTGATGAGAATTTGCGAGTCGCCTTGCAGAGCGTTTTGATCGGAAGCCAATACACCTTCAATGTCATCGAAATAGCGTAACTTCCAGATCGGGTTAAGATGGGTATCGGGCTCATCCAGCAGGAATAGGCAATGATCTTCGCTGGTGATGCGCATCAATCCCAGTACGGTCAGCATTTGCAGCTCGCCTTCGGACAACTGGGTAAAGCTGACCTTGCCGCCTTGTTCGTCGCGTTTTTTAACCGTGATGCGCACTTCGTCGATCAAATCGCCAATATACGCGCCTTCCGCGTAACGGAAAAAGCTGTCGGTGCCGCCGACCAACTCGCCTAACTGCCGCAACTTGTCTTGACTAGGCACAAACAAATACAGTTGTTTCTGTTTTTCCGTGCGTCCGCGAAAATCAATCTGCTTGCTGGTTTCCTGTTCGAGAGGCGCCCAGGCAACTTGCCATAGCTTGTCCAGAAACTCGCTGACCACATTGCCGCGTGCGTACCAAAAGCGCGGATCGCCTTCGTTAAGCTCGGCCTCATCAAACTTGCCGTTGCGGCGTTTTTCGCGCAAACGGTGCGGCTCTTTCAACACAAACAGCGCCGACTCTAACGCTTCGATATGCAGGTTCGCCAAGACCTTTTGAAACACGGGATCATCCGACAGCAAACAGGCCAGCAGCACTAATTGACTATGCCTACCCCGGCAGTAAAACAAACGCCGCAAACGGTCATCACCGGCTTGTTTTAAGCGTGACTCGCGCCGCCGTTTCGCTTCTTCTATTGCCTGAATGTCGGATTCGGAGACGGTAAAATTTTCCAATAAGTGCTCCGGCAATACTTCGTCGGTGGTAATTTCCTGCCGCCGATTAAAGCGGCGTTGATGCTCCTGAAACAAAGTCTCAATGCGCTCATTGCGGCCCGAATAATAGGCAAAAATATGGGTGGGCAAAAGCCATGGCCCTCGGCGTTCGTCACGGGGGATTTTGTCTGGCGGGTCATTTTGGGTCAGATAATCCTGGGATTTTTGCTCACCATCCACCCACACCATAGGCCGCTTTTGCTTTGTCCTATCAGCTTCAATGCGAATATGATGCCCGCGTATGTTGTACTCCAAGGCATAATCCAGCGAGGCTTCCTGATTTAAATCCACATCGCGAAAAATGGTAATGAGCGCCTCAATCAGATTGGATTTACCGGTACCGTTTTGGCCGATCAAGGCATGACTGCGAATCGGTTTGAGCGCTTCGTCATAAGTCGACTGGAAAACCTCGCTAAAGACGATTTCCACATTCGCCAAATTTTTGAAGGCGCCAATTTTAATGCGTCGCAGATGCATGACAGAACGCTCCCTTCCGTGTTAAGGCTGTTGAACAATCTTAGGCAATTCGCTTGGGGCATCTTCACCGACGACAACCGGAGTATTGTTCTGCCATATCACCATGTACTGTCCCAACCGACGTTTACGTTCCAAAGTCGTCGTAACGATTTGCCGCAGACAATCGAGCATGGCTTGAGTGTCTTGATCGGGTGTCGGGGTCATGCGTGCGCTCATTATAGAGCCTCCTTTTGTAACAACTCGAAAAATTCAGGATGAAAAATTTCACGCTGACTGGCCTGCTGCCTAAACACTAATTCTGGTCGGTCACCCTCGTTCATAAAACAACGGGTTTGGTCGGCCAGCGGTGCAAACCATTGCAGCAGATTATGCAAACTACGCGGAAAGCGACGCATAATATCCGTCGTTGGAATACTGTGTCCGCCATGCATGACCCGCTCGGCAACACGTAAGCGGGACATTTCCGCGCTGGGCAAGGCTAGGTAAATCAGCTCTACCCGCCAACCTTGTAGTTGCAATCGGTGTATCAGCCTTAAATAGCCGCGTCCGGCTAAGGTCGTTTCAAAAGCAAAATCCTTACTCGCCGCGATACAGCGCTCGATTTCGCTTAAAAATAAGCGGCTGGCGGTGAGCAATTGCTGTTCGGGAGCCAAGGGCGATAAACCGGCAGCGATCAAATCGGCGTTAATAAAATGTCGGCATTGCGCAAGCCTTGGCAAATAGTCCAACGCAAAGGTGGTTTTACCCGCCCCATTGGGTCCCGCGATGATCCAACAGGTTGTCATCAACTTATTTCCCGTTGGCGCATTTCGGCGGGTTCAGGTTCCGCTATCCAGCCGTGCGCTACTTCGGTTTTCAGTTGCGCGTAAAAAGCATCAATCTCGCCGCCGAAGCGTTGCCATAAATCCTTGGCGCTCATTTCGCCTTTGTGCCGAATCAACAGCGTTGCCAACGGGGCTTGGGCTTTGATGTCTGGTGCTTGGCTCAGTCTTAACGGGGCGATAAGTTCGGTTTGCGGGGCTTTCATGGATTCGTCCTTTTTTTGTTCGATAGCAACACCAGTAAGGTTGGCAATAACGATATTTGCAAAGCGGTTACCAAGTTCATGTTGTTTGATGAGTTGTTTTTCATAATTGTCGAGCATCCGCATTAAATTTTCGACTTTCTCCAATATTCGAATCTGCTCTGCTTGTGGCGGCAAAGGTATTGTTATTGCCCTCAGCCTATCCTGTGTAATGTTCATTTGGCTTTCCGCCATGCCTGTCTTTAATCGTTCTAAAGTTCTACCGGTTTCACCAGCAGACAAACAAAGCGCAACAAAACGGGCATTTATAAGATCATCAACAATATGAAATCTAATTAATTTGTCTGAGATCATCAAACGAGGGGGAGCATCATCAACAACACAGCAGATACCAACCCGGTTTTTTGGACCAGCTCGAGTTATTAGTATGTCGCCAATCTTCACTTCATATTGCGGGCGCGGCTCCAACGCACCAGGCAACTCTTTATGTTCATTAGGTTGAAAACGTAACGTTTGCACTGCGGTTGTTTTCAATATTGCCCATTTAGATTCTTCGTCCCGAGGACTCGGCAGACATGAAGGACTCCAACCTGCATCAATGGTTGATATGGCGTCATCGAGTGTAATTTTCTCCCAATGACCAGGAAGAATGGTTTCTTCAATTTCTTCGGCTTTAACAGGCTTTTTACGGGCTATCGATCCACCTGCTAACCCAATTTTCTTAGCCTGTAGGACTTTTCCATATAAATCAGTTGCTGATTCGTCCGAATCATCGTATTGACTTAAATAACCTGAAACAGCTAAATCCAGAATTGCTTGACGAAGACTCGTAACATCCTCCGGCGCACTAAACAACTGGCCAAAGTGGTCGGCGAGGCGTGTCCAGGTGGTTTGGAGTTCGTGGGGGCTGGTGGCGGTGGCGACGGCTTGCAGGGTGGACTGGCGCAGGGCGTTTTGCAGTTTGCGGCGCTGCTGTTGTTGCTTTTCCAGCGTGTCGCACAAGGCCATCAACTCATCGACTTTGGCGACGATACGGGCTTGTTCGATCTTTGGAGGAAATGGAAATAAGGCTTCTCGTACAGTATCTGTACTAACACGCGGAAGATTCATTCCGTATGTTGCCCCATTTGCATAGGCGATAAAGTAAGGTGATTTAAGATACCAACGAAGATAGCTGGCCTCGATTTGGTCAAAAAAAGATATTGGGCTAATTTCAGTCGTACAAACACCAGGAGTATCAGCGATCAGTACTTTATCCAGATATGGCCGTAATTTTCCATAAAGCACGGAATTAGCGGGAAATCCATTTTTGGTACTTTTGAATTTTCTTTCCTTAGCTGTAACCTTCGATAAAAGTCTTGAAGTGCATTTTTCAATATCTTCAAGCTCGAGTACCCATGTATTTTCGGTAACGTTGGAATACTCCAATTTAGGTGCGTCCCCGTAATTCGTAAGAGTCCCAAGACGCACCCAAGCCCAACCTTCTGGCAACAGCCAAGGCACTTCTGATTTAGCAATATTCCTTGGGGATGGTTGACGTTTTAGCTGTTTTTGAGCAATCAAGCGGTTTTGAGCTTCTAAATTTTCCTTAATCAGACTATTCGCATCAATATCACTTGTTTGCCGATTTGTTAGAAGGCCGCTTATTGCTAGTTGAAGAACTAATTGTCTTATCTGAGTTATCCCCCCCGGCGCATTCGCAATATGCCCAAACTCCGCCAAAAACTGTTGTGCGTCCATCAGGCTTCCTCGCCGCTACTATCGGCACTGCGGTTTTCCAGCTGTTGCCGTGAGCGGGTGATGGCTTCGTGCAGTTTTTGTTGCAGCAGGGCTTTGGGCGGCAGTTCGGTGAGGTATTCGGCGACGTGGATCCCGCTGGCGTCCAGTTCCAAGAGTTCGATTTGTTCGTGTTTTTTGCCGCTGCACAGGATGATGCCCAACGGCGCGGCTTCGCCGGGTTCTTGTTCGTGTTTGGCCAGCCAGCGCAAATACAGCTCCATTTGGCCTTTGTCGGCGGCTTTGAAGTCGCCCAGTTTTAAATCAATCGCCACCAGGCGTTTGAGGCGGCGGTTGTAAAAGAGCAGGTCGATGTAGAAATCGTCGTTGTCGATTTGCAGCCGCTTTTGGCGGGCGGCAAAGGTAAAACCCGCGCCCAGTTCCAGCAGAAAGTTTTCCAGTTCGCGCAGAATGGCGTCTTCCAGGTCTTTTTCCAGATAGCGGTCTTGCAAGCCGAGAAAGTCCAGTACATAAGGGTCTTTCAGTATCAATGTTGGGCTGAGCTCGTTAGTTGCGCGCAAGTTGGCTAATTCGCTGGCCAGTAATTCTTTAGGTTGGCGGGATAAGGCGGTGCGTTCGAACAGTAAGGAATCCAGGCGCGCTTGCAGGGTGCGGGTGCTCCAGCGTTCCTGCTGGCACATTTGCAGGTAAAAGTCGCGTTTCAGTGGGTCTTCGATGTAGATCAAGCTGCGTAGGTGCGTCCAGCTCAATTGTCTACTCACTGCGTAGACAATTTCCAGATCGTCGAAGGCTTCGGCAAAGCGCAGCATGTGGCGCAGGTTTTTAGCTGAAAAGCCGCGTCCGTAGTCGGTTTCTAATTGTCTGGCCAGCGTCGAGATGATTTGTTCGCCGTATTCCGCACGTTCGTAATTGAGCACTTCGGTACGGATGCGTTGGCCGATGTGCCAATAGAGTTGAGTTAAGGCGCTGTTGACGGTAGCGGCTAACGCCGTGCGCCTGGTTTCGATTAACTGGCGGATGTCGCCCAGTAATTGCGGGTTGGCTGGGTTGGCCGTCATTCAACGGTCTCCGCCGTGAAGTGGTGCGCCAAAGCGGCGGCCAGTTCGCTTTTGAGATTGTTTTCAGTTTCTTCGATCTCCCCCAACAAAGTTTTGTATTTCTCCAGCAGTAAATCAGGGTCATGACTTTCTTCTTCCGGGGCATTGGGGTTTTTGATGTCCAGGTTGAATATAGGCCAATAAAGGCGGTCACCTGCGGCTTGGGCATCGCGGGCTTGCAGACGCAAGGGTTCGGCTTGTTCGCGCAAGGCGGCGATTTGGGCGTTAATCTGTTCTCGATAGGCCGCATCGTTTGTGCCAACCAGGCTTTTAGCGAGGTCTTTAGCTTGGTTTTCCAAGCCTGACGCTTGATTATTGAGGGCTTCGGCACGTTGCCAGTGCGGCCCTGCGGCGGCTTCGGCCTGCTCGCGTTTGGTTTTAAAATCCACTTTCCAGGCGAATTCATTTTCTACCCGGTCGGCAAAGTCGTTATCTACGCTGCCCCACCAGGCGATTTCGGGCGCGAATTCTTCAAAGCGGATCGGTTTGGTTTTGGAATAGCTTTTGTAACCTGCCGGGTAAGGGTGTTCGTAAAACCAGATGTTTTCGGTATGAAAATGTTCGCTGCCGTCATCAACAAACGCGCCTTTAATAAAAAACAGCAGATTGGTTTTAATGGTGGTATACGGGGCGAATACGCCTTTGGGCAGGCGAATGATCGTGTGTAGTTTGCACTGTTGCATCAGTCGCCGTTTGATTTCGCCCTTGATGCCATCGCCAAACAAAAAACCATCAGGCAATACGACGGCGGCACGGCCATTTTCTTGTAGCAGCTTAACGATGAGCTGCATAAAGAGGTCGGCAGTTTCTTTGGTCGGGTGGTGATAACCGGATGCCACGCTATCATCTTCGTAGCCGCCAAACGGCGGATTGGTGATAACGCAATCCACTTTATCGTTAGCGCTCCATTCATTCCAACCGATGGCTAAGGTATTTTTGTGTTCGATTTGGCTGGGCACGTCGATGCCGTGCAACAGCATGTTGGTGGTGCAAAGCAGATGCGGCAGTTGTTTTTTCTCAATCCCGTGAATCAGTTCTTCAATCGCACGTTGGTCTTCGGCGCTGGATTTTTTTGTGATCTGGTTACGGAAATGGTCAATAGCGGCTGTCAAAAAACCACCCGTTCCGCAGGCGGGATCCATCACTTTTTCGCGCTTGTCCAAACGCGGATTGATGCGATCCATCATAAATTGGGTAATGGCGCGTGGGGTATAGAACTCTCCGGCATTGCCTGCGCCGCGCAGATCGTTGAGCATTTGTTCGTAGACATCGCCTAAACTGGCTCGAGTTTTAAAGTCGTGGAAATTGATTGCTTCTTCCAGCTTTTCGATCACGGCCAGTAACTGGGCACCGGCCTTCATGTAGTTATTGGCGTCTTCAAAAACGCTGCGAATCACCTTGTGCTGCGGGCTTTGGTTGGCATCCAACTCTTTTAGCGCAGGAAACAGTTCGTTATTTACATAGCCAATAATTTCGGTAGGTGATTTCTGCGGGGCTTTCTTGCCATCCGCTCCCGGCACATAGGCTGCCCAGTTACGCCAGCGCATTCCCTCCGGTAGCGGTGATTTATATTTCGGATTATCGTCTTCCCATTCTTCTTCGCGTTGGTCGAAGACTTTCAGGAACAGCATCCAGGTTAATTGCCCCAGGCGTTGTGCATCGCCATCGACACCGTCGTCCTTGCGCATGATGTCTTGGATGGACTTGATGGTACTGCTGAGGTTCATTGGATTATTCTCTTATTGTTGTTAGGCTGATGTTTAGGCCTGTTTTTGCTCGGGTGCTTCATAGAGCACTTGTTCCAGCTCTTGTATGGCTTGGGCGTATTGCTCAGCACTGCCAAAAATGCCACGCCGAATTTGAGTTTTACTGCCGAACTGGTCAAAAGGCGGCAATTCTAATACTTTGGCATCTTCGATGTTTTGTACGCCATGGTCGGCAAATTTTTCCAGCAGGGCCTCAAGTACGGCTCGGGCTTGTTCACCATATTTGCCAAACACATCGCGTTTCTTTACGCGATTGGCGCGCTCGCGCCGCGTGAGCGGTTTCTGATCAAAAGCGACATGGGCTACTAAATCGAAAGCATCTAACTCGCTGCCATTGGCCACAGCCTGCTGAAGGATGTTCAGCGGCACACCCTGTTCGGCGAGTTCTTCCAGCACCGCCTGTTTGCGTTCGGCACTGTTCCAGCGGCGAAGAAAGTCAGTCAGACTGCCAAATTCTGCCTGCAAAGTTTTTTTGATGTCGTCTCTCAGTAAGACACGGTAGTCTTCGGTAATGAGCTTGCCATCGGCATCCAGGTATTGTGAACGCTCGACGGCCACGCGCACGTCAACATCATCAATGGCGTATTTTATACGACCTTGGCCACCGTTACTGCCGCCAATGTCCCCACCCGTTTCAGTGTCGTCCCTACCGGTAGAGTCTGTGCCGTAAGGTGATGGCTCCGGTTCGTTGGTTCCCGTTGGGGCTGGCGGCTCGGGAGGAACGACAGATTCATCCGGTTTGGGTTCGTAGATTACCACCGGTTCGCCATCGAAATCGGGATCGGCAAATAAACGCGTTGCTCCCTTAAAATCCATAATGGTGAAGTAGAGCTTTTGGTAATCTTCACGTAAACGAGTACCCCGACCGATGATCTGCTTGAACTCGGTCATTGAGTTGATGGTTTGATCCAACACAATGAGCTTACAGGTTTTGGCATCAACACCAGTAGTGAGTAATTTGGAAGTTGTGGCAATAACGGGATAAGGCTCATCGTTATCGATAAAATAAGAAAGCTGGGCTTTGCCTTCGTTATCGTCGCCGGTAATGCGCATTACATACCTTCGATTTTTAGCAGCGGCTGGGATCAGTTTGACTAGTTCCTGGCGCATACGCTCGGCATGATCTTGGTCGTCGCAAAATACAATGGTCTTAGCCATTGGGTCTATTGCCTTGAGGTATTCCCAAACCCTGCCAGCTACCAACTGGGTACGCTTTTCCAATACTAGGTTGCGGTCAAAGTCCTTAGTGTTGTATTGACGCTGCTCGACGAGTTGACCCTGTTTATCAACCTTATTTTTTTCGGGAGTATAGCCCACAGCACCGACATCAGTGGCGATGCGGATGACCTTGTATGGCGCGAGAAAGCCGTCTTCGATGCCCTGCTTGAGTGAGTAAGTGTAAACTGGTTCACCGAAGTAGGTAATATTGCTGACCTCTTTCGTTTCCTTAGGAGTAGCGGTAAGACCTAAGTGAGTGGCGTTAGTGAAATAGCCAAGCACCTCACGCCAAGCTGAATCATCAGCAGCACTCCCGCGATGACACTCATCCACTACGACCAAATCAAAAAAATCCGCCGGAAACTGTCGGTAGATTTGTTTCCACTCCTCCTTACCCGTAACGGCTTGATAAAGAGCCAAGTAGATTTCATAGTTTTTCTTTACCTCTCGATTGATGACTTTGTGCATTACTTCGCCAAAAGGCGCAAAGTCTTGTTGCATGGTTTGGTCGACCAGGATATTACGGTCGGCTAGAAACAAAATGCGCCGCTTTGCTTTGGCTTTCCACAAGCGCCAGATAATCTGAAAGGCCGTGTAAGTTTTGCCGGTGCCGGTAGCCATAACCAAGAGAACACGCTGCAGGCCTTTTGCGATGACTTCGATGGCACGATTGATGGCGACTTGCTGGTAATAGCGGGGTTCACGGCCGCTGCCGTCAGAGTGTATGGGCTGCTCGATAAGTTTGACCGCTTTTGCTTCTGTGACACCTTTCCACTGTTGGTATAATGGCCACAAGTCGCTCAATAAGGGAAATTCATTAAGTTGCAGTTCTCGCTCAATCGGCTGCGAGAGACCGGTGCGGTCATGTAACAAGAAACCAATACCATTGCTGCTGATGGCAAACGGAGCATCCAGCATTTCCGCATAAGCTAAAGCCTGCTGCATGCCATGGCCGATTGGGAATTTGGCTTGCTTTGCTTCGATCACGGCAATCGGAACATTTGGGCGGGCGTAAAGAACGAAGTCAGCGCGCTTCGGACCGCCCTTAACATCGGGGTTACGAATGCGAGCAGCGAGCTTGCCGCGCACCATCACGCGGCCATCGGTTAGTTTAACTTCTTCCCTGAATTGATGCTGTTGCCAGCCTGCTTGCTGAATCGCGGGGGTGATGAATTTGGTACAGATATCGCGTTCGCTTAGAGATTTCTTATCCAATGTATCATCCATTAATGCCATTTGCTCTCAATCGAACCTTATGGAATTGACAAACTTAATATTTGTAGTGTCATTCATTTGGTTTAAATTGATGAGCAGTGTTATTTATAATAATTTCAACATTGAAACGGTTAATGGTATTTAGTGTGGCGGCTCTGTAAAATTATATCATCCTGAATGAATTTTAACTCCTGATTAGCAAGATGCCTCAGCTAAGTCGTCATACCGGCATGGAGTCACGTCAGGCACTCCTGCCTGACGCCCTTCGGGTAAATGCAAATCTGTTCCCGACGGATTAGTCACTCCGGGCTGTCCTGCCCGGAGCTCTTCGGGTCAATGCTAATCCGTTCTAGACGGAATGCATCCAACCAAAGTTTCCACTGTTCGTATTTGTTCTTTATCGCTTTTGCATGAGGTGTCACCGGTACTTTAACGGACTTGCTCCGGTAAGCCGGCGGCAGGACTGCGGCCAGAATTGCAGCGCCTTTCAGGCTGGCATCTTTTTGCAGCAGATGGCGAACTTCAAATGAGCAGCATGCGGCTATGCCTTGTTGTAAAATTGATAACTCGGACAAGCCGCCCGACAGGTAAACACGGTCTATGCCGTATAACCGATGAAAATCTTCCAGGATTCTTGTCACTCGAAAAATAATGCCTTCTAGCAATAAACAGCCGATTTGATACGGGTTGAGATGTTCGACGGATGAGGAAAATACGATACCGGAATGCTTATAAAAATAGGGGGCTCCCATGCCATCTGGTTCGGGGATGCAAAATAGTTGCTCTATTTTAGCAAGATGTTCTATCCGGCATCGCTTGAAAGGGTAGGGAGCGAGCGCAGCGGCGATGGAGTTGAGCGTGCCTTCAATGGCCATATGAGAATTAAGAGCGCTATCCTGATAGATTAATGTTTTCAGGTAGCCTTCTGTTGCCATCTTGTCTTGATCGGGAATATAGCGCACGACAAAGCCGCCGGTACCCAGATTGACTAATGCTGATGCGCTATCGGGTTTTATGCCGGCGATGAGCGCGGCAGACTGGTCGGCGACACTGGCGGTAAGCAGGCAGTTATTGTTCAGCGATAACAGCAAACCGCAGGATGGCTTGATTTTGGGCAATAGCCGGGACGGGATTTCAAATAGGCCGCACAGAGTTTGCGACCACTCGGTGCTGTGAATATCCATTAACAGGGTGCGGGCAGCCATGGAAACATCGGTTTGATAATATTTCCCGCTCGACCAGTGCCAGATTAGGAAACTGTCCAGCGTTCCGATCCGCAGAGAGGCTTGCTCCAGGCCGATGCGCCATTCAGGATGTTGCTTAAGCAGTAGATGAACTTTGGGCGCAAAATAGTAAGGCGTCAGGCGCAGACCGGTAAGCTCCGTGATAACGCTTTCCTTTGCTTTCAGCGCCTCGCAACCGGCCGCGCCTCTGGTATCCTGCCACGAGATGAGCTGAGTGACGGGAAGCCCGCCGGTTTTTTCCCAGATCAAAAAAGAAGAGCGCTGGCAGCATAAACCCAGTCTGGCATGGTTGCCTGCGTAGTCAAGACATTTTTCCAATAGTTGGCTAGCCGTTTTCAGATAGGCCAATGCGTCGCTTTCATGGCGTCCGTTTGCACCTGAAATTACTGGTGCAGGACGGGTGAGCACTGTGTTGAATTCACCATTATTACTCATCAATCCGGCTTTGATTGAGGTTGAACCCAGGTCGAGCGCAATGGTTTGGGTTAATGATTTATCCATTTTTGAGTACAGAGGTCGAATTCATTATTCATTGTGTTTTCATCCCAATCCAAAGCTTCTGCAGCAATTCCGGCGAGCCGTTTTAATTCATCGGTTGTCATTTTCGCCAATATCAATAAAGGCAGCCGCCGCCGCAGTAAATCTTCCAAATGGACAACCATTTCATGCTGCGCACAGAAAACCAGGTCGGCCATAATAAACGGCAGCGCAGGCATTATGCGTTTAACCGACTCAGGATTTTGTTCGCATAACCGAAAAATGCCGCCGACTCTATTGCCATGACGGCGCAACAGCCATTGCGCGCTTAAATTGTCAATGCCAAGACTGCGGGCTATTTTCAGGGTAGTTTCCATCCATTCCTTATAATCTTGTTCAGGCAGCCACGGAAACGGTTTTCCGAAAGTCCGGCACGGCGCCTTAATACTCAAATTTTTGCACAGCGTATCAACAATGACTTCAGCATCCTGTCTGGCCGACGTCAGTTTTCCACCGATTGAAGACAGCAAGCCGTTTTTTGACAGGTGTAATTCCCAGTCGCGGCTGATGCTGGATGGCGATGCTTCGGTGCTAGCCTTTAACACCCGTAAACCGGCGTAGCATCCGATAACATCCTGTTCAGTCCAGTTAACCGCCTTGAGTACGCGATTCGCTTCGGTTAGCAGATAACGCGTGTCTCCAGCATTGACAGAAACCTGATCGATATTACCGTCATAATCAGTATCGGTAGTGCCCAACAGAGTCCGCCCATACCAGGGGATTAGGAAAAAAACGCGCCCGTCAGTTTCGGCTGTCAGCAGCAGGGCTTCCGCTTTAAGTATGCCCGGCATTATTAAATGAACGCCTTTTGATAACCGGTAAGGTAGATTTTCATTTTGAAGGGTTGCCGACCATTGGCCGGTGGTGTTAACAATTTGAGACGCATGAGTTTTTGCTGTAGCTCCGGTAGCCTCATCGCGGATTTCAGCGCCGCAGACTTGGCCGCTATTTTCTAAAAATCGGGTGACTTTACAATAATTCAGGCAAACAGCCCCATTTGTCCGGGCGCCGTCTATCAGTTCGAGCACTAAACGGGCATCGTCGGTTTGGGCATCAAAATACGTGAAACCTTCAATTAAATGCTCAGGTTTAAGAAAAGGGAAGCGCTCTATAAAGTTGCTTAGCGAATAGCGATGGTAAGCCTGGTCCTTTTGAACAATGCCGGCAAGCAAGTCATACAGGCTCAGGCCAATTTTCAGCCTGAATGAACCAATGCGGCTGTGCTTATAAACCGGAACGCCAAAACGCAGCGGCCAAACCCGATGGGGTGCGGATTTAAGAAGCATCCGGCGTTCAGCAAGGGTTTTGCGCACCAGCTTTAAATTGAAGGATTCCAGATACCGCAGGCCGCCGTGAATCAGTTTGGTGGAGGCTGACGAGGTTGCACAGGCCCAATCTCCCTGCTCGACAATAGCCACTTTCAATCCCCTTAGTGCCGCATCATAGGCCGTCCATGCGCCATAAATTCCACCTCCGCAAATAAGCACATCAAAATGCTGGTTCCTGAGCTGTGAAAAATCCCGTTGCATTAATTACGATCTTAATTGCAGCGCTTTTTGCGGGAAATCGGTTATCAGCACATCGACTCCCAGCTTTAACGCTTTAGTGATTTCTTCATCGCTGTTGCAGGTATAGGTCACAATGCCTTTGCCTTTATCGCGCAGCACTTGGATGACGGCATCGTTGAGTATCGCGATGGGCATGCACAAACCCCGCAAAAATTTATGTTCTTTCAGGAACTGTTTTATGTCGGCCAGTGTATGATGTTCTTTTAAGGCATAATAAAGCGGAAATCCGGGAGCATACTGATTGGCAAAAATCATGCTGGCAAGGTTGAAAGAGGAAATGAAAATGTCATTTTCGCGAGCGTCGCCGATAAGATCGATACATTGTTTTATTTTGCTTTCGTGCCGGTGCTGCTCTTCCCAATCGCGATTTTTGATTTCAATCTGCAATTGGCAACGTCCGCGGTAGGCGTCAAGAAATTCCTTCAGGCTCAACACGCCTTCGGGTTCAGCCGGCGAGGAAAAGTATCCGGCAAAATTCATTTGCTCAAGCTGCGCGTAATCAAAATCGTCAATGTGTTTCCAGGGATAGCCTAATTTTTTAAGAAACCGATCATGCCAAAGCACAGGAATGCCGTCCAAGCTGAGCTGTACATCCGTTTCCATGCCGTCAATAGGGTATTTCAACGCCTTGTTGAAAGCGGCGCGGGTATTGTCAGCGGCCTCACGGTTTGCGCCGCGGTGAGCGAAAATAAGGCATGGGCCGGAATTTTTAGTCTTCATAAACTATTGACCGTATTAAAATCATAAAGTGTCTTATTGCAAAATGCCGTTTTAGCTAGCATAGTTCAGCACATGGTAAAATGCGAACAGAAGCTTATTTTCTGTAATGAGATGCCGGAGTAAATGGCAAGCAATGCGGCTTAATCTTTACTAAAATTCAGGGGTGCAGTAAAGTTTTCAAATGCTTGGCAATAAATAAGCATGTAGTTTGCTTCATCCATGAACACTGGATTCATGCGGGGCTTTCCTGCCCCGCACCCCAATGGGGTAAATGCCAATCCGCTCCTGGCGGATTGGTCCGGCACCAATCTGTCTGGAACAGATTGGCATTTACCCTAAGGGCTCCGGGCAGGATAGCCCGGAGTGAATTCATGCCGGAATGACGACGAAGAAAATGCTTTTATCAGATTCAATAACATCATTAATATACTAACCCAATGTCCACAAACGATACTCAGCCTGCGTCCAATTTTATCCGCCAGATCATTAATCAGGATCTTAAGGAAAACAAAAACAGCGGCAACATTGCCACGCGCTTTCCGCCGGAGCCTAACGGCTACCTGCATATCGGTCACGCCAAATCGATCTGCCTGAATTTCGGTATTGCCGCCGAATATAACGGCACCTGTAATTTGCGTTTTGACGATACCAATCCTGAAAAAGAAAGTATCGAATACATGGAATCCATCAAAAGGGATGTGCGCTGGCTGGGCTTTGAATGGACGGAACTGCGCCATGCGTCAGATTATTTCGAGCAGCTCTATGACTACGCCCTGCAATTGATACGGCAAGGTAAAGCGTATGTGGACAGCTTGTCGGCTGAACAAATCAGGCAATATCGCGGGACCTTAACCGAACCCGGAAAAGAAAGCCCGGACAGGAACCGTTCTATTGAGGAAAACCTGGATTTATTTAAGCGTATGCGTGACGGCGAGTTTGCCGACGGTCACTACGTATTGCGCGCCAAGATTGACATGGCATCCCCGAATATCAATATGCGCGATCCTGCGCTATATAGAATCCGCCGCGTACATCATCAGCGTACCGGCAACGACTGGTGCTTGTATCCCATGTACGATTATACCCACTGTATTTCCGATGCGCTTGAAGGTATCACGCATTCGCTTTGCACACTGGAGTTCGAAGATCACCGCCCGCTCTACGATTGGGTGCTGGATGAGCTTGATACGCCGTGCCATCCCCAGCAGATAGAGTTTGCCAGGTTGCAGCTGGAGTACACGATTGTCAGCAAGCGCAAACTTAACCAGCTGGTTACTGAAAAACATGTCAAAGGCTGGGATGACCCGCGCATGCCGACGCTTGCAGGTTTACGCAGGGCAGGTTTTACGCCCAAAGCGATTCGTGATTTTTGCGAACGCATCGGCGTCACCAAACAAAATTCATGGATTGAAATGTCGGTGCTGGAATACTGTATCCGGGAAGATTTGAATGACAATGCGCCTCGGGCAATGGCGGTTCTACATCCGCTAAGAGTGGTCATAGACAATTATCCGGAAGATAAAACCGAATATCTTGAAATCAGCAATCATCCGCAACGCCCGGAGCTTGGGAAACGCGACGTGCCGTTTGCCAAAGTCGTGCTGATTGAACAGGATGATTTTGCAGAAATTCCGCCGCCCAAATTCAAACGCCTGATAGCAGGAGGAGAAGTCCGTTTACGCGGCTCTTACGTGATTAAATGTAATGACGTTATCAAGGATGCCGACGGCAATATGATTGAATTGCGCTGCACTTATGATGCCGACACACTGGGTAAAAACCCCGAAGGCCGTAGAGTGAAAGGTGTTATCCACTGGGTTTCCGAGCACCATTCAAAACCTGCGGAACTGCGTCTGTATGACCGGCTGTTTACGGTTCCTAATCCGGATAATGAAGAAAACTTTCTTGCTGCATTAAACCCTGATTCTTTGGACGTTCTTACCGATTGCAGAGTCGAAGCCAGCCTCGCTGACGCTCAACCGGAAAGTCGTTATCAATTTGAAAGAACAGGCTATTTCTGCTTTGATGCCATAGATAGTGTTGACGGCAAACGGGTATTTAATCGCACTGTGACGTTACGGGACACCTGGGAAAAAGACAGCGCCCTATAGAAGTTAATTAATCTTGCTTGATCCGATTAATATAAACAGTCGCGCCAATAACAGCGGCGGGCGCCACGATAATATTTAACAGCGGAATAGTCAGCCCCAATACGGCTATTCCGCCAAAACTCAAGGCGCCGAGCCTTATGCCTTTAAGTAATTTTTTCTGTTCAGAAAACAACAATCCTTCATTTTCCAGGGGATAGGCCATGTATTCCAGCGCCATGCCCCAGGCTCCGAATAAAGCCCAAAGAAACGGCGCGATCACATTGAGGCCGGGAATAATCGACAGCATGAGCAACGGAATTGCATTGATTGCCAAATACCCGAGACGTTTTAATTCGGCGAACATGACTTTCGCCAACGGCTGTTCAGCGCTTACATAGCTTTGGCCGGTTATTATGGCCTGTGTTTTTGCCGATAATTTCCCGTAAAAAGGCGCGGCAATCAGATTTGCCAATATAGTGAAAGTGAAAAACCCGGCTATAAAAAAGCTGATAAAAAATAGCGGCCATAATATCCAGCTTAACCATTGCAGCCAGCCCGGGATGAACTGGTTAATCAAATCCGCAATATAGAAATAACCCAATACCAGCGCGGCGCTGTACAACACTATATTTATCAAAACCGGGATAACCAGGAATTTGCGTAAGCCGGGGGTGCCCAATAATTTCACGCCTTTAAAAAAAGAACTGATAGCTAAAACGGGATTATTGCCTGTGTTATTCAATATCATTTTTTAAACTCCTTACGCCTTGCTCCGATGGATTTAATACAGCGCCGCGCTCTGTGACTATAGCTGAAATTAATTCCGCCGGCGTTACATCAAATACCGGATTCCAGGCGCTGACTAAAGAGCCTTCTTTAAGGTAACACGCCGGCAATAATTCATTTTGATGGCGCTGTTCGATTTCTATCTGATCTCCGCTGGCCGTCTTCCAGTCAATCGTCGAAGTCGGGGCCGCCACCATTAGCTTGACGCCGTGCTGTTTAGCCAATACGGCTAATGAATAAGTGCCGATTTTATTCGCGGTATCGCCATTGGCGGCAATGCGGTCCGCGCCGACGATTATCCAGTCTATAGCGCCCGATTTCATCAGCCATGCCGCCGCTGAGTCCGCAACCAAGGTGACAGGAATGCCGTCTTGAGCCAATTCCCAAACGGTGAGCCGCATACCTTGCAACCACGGCCTGGTTTCCCCGGCATACACGTTGATGTGATTTCTTTTGTACGCGCTTCTGATAACGCCCAGCGCCGTGCCATAGCCACCCGTTGCCAAAGCGCCGGTATTACAATGGGTCATGACCCCTTTAGCGCCTGCTATTATGTCAGCTCCCAGTTCGCCCATTTTATAATTGGCGGCAATATCATCGGCATGGATTTTTTCTGCGCAAGCCAGGGTTGCCGCTAACGGCTGCTCAGTCTGCTGATTCAGTGCCGTTCTCATCTGATCTAATGCCCAAAACAAATTAACCGCTGTGGGCCTGGATTTTGCGAGCATTTCAATATCGGCCATGACGTTTTGCCGCCAGTGCGCTGAGTATTCAGAATAATGCCGGCGGACAGAAAGCGCTACGCCGTAAGCTGCGGCAATACCGATTGCCGGAGCGCCGCGCACGCGCATCGTTGCAATGGCTTCGGTCACGCCGGCTGCATCGTTGTATTCATCGTAAACAATGTGTTCAGGCAATTGCCTTTGATCAAGCACTCTTAGCGTACTGCCTGTCCATTGCAAGGCCTGTACAGTCAATTCATCTACAGTCAATTCATTTTGCATTGTCATTATTAATCAAATCTAATGGGAAAAAGTTATAATTTTATAACTTAACACAGGAACCTCTCATGATCGTCGATACCCTTATTCATGCCCGCTGGATTATACCCGTTGAACCCGAATCCGTAACCCTCGAACATCATACGCTGGTTATTGACGACGGCAGAATCATCGACCTGTTGCCTACCAGCCTTGCCAGGCAAAAATATCAAGGTTCTGTCATGGAAAACCTGGAAAACCATGCCTTGCTGCCCGGTCTAATCAACAGCCACACCCATGCGGCCATGACGTTAATGCGCGGGATTGCCGATGACCTGCATTTAATGGACTGGCTGCAAAACCATATCTGGCCGCTGGAACAAAAATGGATGACTGAAGCGTTTGTCAGGGACGGGACTGATCTAGCGATTGCCGAGATGATTATGGGCGGAACGACCTGCTTTAATGACATGTACTTTTATCCCGAGATCACGGCAGGGCAGGCCATACAGCAGGGCATACGCGCCACAGTCGGATTGATTGTCATTGATTTTCCAACTGTATGGGCCCAGAACAGCGAAGAATATATAGAGAAAGGTCTTGCCCTGCATGATCAGCTGCGTCATCAACCTTTGATTTCTGCGGCTTTTGCGCCGCATGCGCCTTATACCGTTTCGGATGAACCTTTGCAAAAAATCAGGACCTTGGCGGATGAGCTGGAATTGCCTGTCCATATGCATTTGCACGAAACTCTCCATGAAGTCGAAGAGGCGCAGAAAAAAAACGGGCGTCGGCCCTTGCACAGATTGCATGAGCTCGGTCTGATCAATCCGTCATTCATGGCGGTGCACATGACCCAGCTAACTGACGATGAAATCACCCTGTTCGCACAATCCGGCGCTCATATCGTGCATTGTCCCGAATCGAATTTAAAACTGGCCAGCGGTTTTTGCCCGGTTGCGAGGTGTCTTGCGGCGGGTATCAATGTCGCATTAGGCACCGATGGCGCCGCCAGTAATAATGACCTGGATATGTTCGGGGAAATGCGCACGGCGGCTTTACTCGGCAAAGCCGTTGTCGCCGATGCCAGCGCGGTTCCGGCAATGACGGCTTTACGCATGGCCACAATTAATGGCGCCAGGGCTTTAGGTCTGGATAATGAAATCGGGTCACTGAGCATCGGCAAATCCGCCGATGTGATTGCCATTGATTTATCCTGCCTGGAAACACAACCGCTATATTGCCCGATTTCACAAATTGTTTACGCGGCCAGCCGGCAGCAAGTCACTGATGTGTGGATTGCGGGCAAGCGCTTGTTAAAACAGCGGCAGCTAACTACGATTAACCTTGGGGATTTAAAATTGAAAATTGCCGAATGGCGGGAGCGGCTGGCAAGTTAAATGGGGGATTTCGAATATTGGATACTAAAGATGACGAGTTGATAAGAAACCCTGGTACGCGCGTGAAGCCCACTAGCTGGCATTGGGAAAGATTTGTCGGTTTAGTGATGGCGAAACCACGGTTTCCAGGATTAATCCATGCCATACTAGCCGCCAGAAACGCAGGCACTCCTGATTAGCAAAGAACCTCAGTCAACACCGGCATGGCGGTGTTGGCGCTAGCGGAAGCATCTTTCTAAGCAGGAGGGCACTTGACTGAAATTGTAGTTTCGACAAATCAAATTCGACTAATTATCAAGAAGATGCCCCAACCTTAACTTTTTAGCATGCTCGTCAATAGCGAAAACGGTATTGTTCGACAGGGGGGATGCCTCTTGGGAAAACCTAAAGCTTGTCCACGCGTTCTCAAGCGAGCTTTTTACACGACCCTAAAAAACAACATCAAGGTCAGCCTGAGTAAAGAAGCCGGTTATGGGCATCTTGATGCGCTCGAGTGGACGTCCGAACGGCTCCCCATCCGGCATCATCGTCAAACTGAAAAAAGTACCGTTCAAGGTTAAATTGTTCAAACGGATCGCCCCACGGCGACATTGATTTAGCTTTTACCCATGAGCTGGATGACAACTTGACCGCGCAGGTCGCTCAAGACGCGAACGACGTGTGCAGGCAGGTCGAAGAATTTCACCGTGAACGCAAACAGTTGACCGGTGCCGAGAAATGCCCATGCCGCAAGGTTCTTCTCAACGCAATCATATCGCTTGCTGCTATCCCGTAAGGATTTCCTTGAAAGTCAAAGCGAACGCCTTGAAAAAGTCCCACTATCAAGTTCGAGCCGACTTGTTTTCCGACTATTTACGGGCCGAACTGCATAACCCCAGAGTCAAGGCTTATTCGGGGGTATAGCTAAAGTTCTAACAAAATCAGATAGATTATTAACAGGACTACCTACTCTGACTATTGCTACGAAAGCCCCAAAACATCCTGCATATCATAAAGGCCGTTTGGTTTGTCATTCAGCCAGACAGCCGCTCGGACTGCGCCATTGGCAAAGGCCATGCGGCTGGTGGCTTTATGGGTAATTTCCACGCGCTCGCCATCATCTGCAAACATGACAGTATGTTCGCCGACTATGTCGCCTGCCCGAATCGTTGAAAAGCCTATGGTTTTTCGGTCACGTTCCCCGGTATTGCCTTCCCGTCCGTAAACAGCGCAATTTTTTAAATTCCGCCCCAGGGTTTCTGCAATGACTTCACCCATGCGCAATGCCGTACCCGAAGGTGCATCGACTTTATGCCGATGGTGGGCTTCTATGATTTCAATGTCTGTGTATTCGCCCATGACTTTTGCAGCCATTTCCAGCAATTTAAGCGACAGATTCACACCGACACTCATATTGGGAGCCATTACAATCGGCACATCTTTTGCCGCTTCCCTGATTAAAGCCTTTTGCGCGTTGCTGTAACCGGTAGTGCCAATGACGATTTTTTTACGGGCCTGACGGCAAATTTCGATAACGCTCATTGAGCTATCCGGACGGGTAAAATCAATCAATACATCAAATTGATCGACAACCGCCGTCAAGTCCTTGACCACTTTAATGCCAAGCGTCCCTATACCGGCTAATTCGCCGGCATCCTTGCCTAGCGCGGCACTCCCGGGACGCGAAACTGCAACTGTCAATGCCGTTTTATCGGCAAGCGCAGCCGCTTTAATCAGTACGGCGCCCATTCGGCCCGATGCGCCTGTTACCGCAATACGAGTCATAGTTTATCCGGTTATTTTATCAAAAAAGGTTTTCACGCCATCAGTCCAGGAATGCTCCTGCGGACTGTGATACTTGCCTCCGCCCGAAAGCGATTCACCGAGTTTTTCAATCAAGGCTTTCTGTTCCTTGGTCAGGTGCACCGGGGTTTCAATTTGCACCCGGCACAGCAAATCCCCGACCGCACCGCCTCTAACCGGTTTGACGCCTTTACCGCGCAACCTGAATAATTTTCCGGTTTGAGTTTCAGCAGGAATTTTAAGTATTACCTTGCCATCGAGCGTAGGTACTTGCAGCTCACCGCCTAAACAGGCGGTAGGGAAACTGATAGGAACTTCGCAATATAAATTTGCGCCGTCGCGGGTAAAGATAGCATGATCTTTTACCTGAATCTGTACATAAAGATCGCCCGCTGGTCCACCCTGTTCTCCGGCTTCACCTTCTCCCGCCAATCGGATACGGTCGCCGGTATCGACGCCTGCCGGCACTTTAACGGACAAGGTTTTGGTTTCTTCAACACGCCCCTGCCCATGACATTTTCCACACGGGTCCTTAATCTGTTTGCCCGAACCTCGGCAGGTTGGACAGGTTTGCTGCACGGAGAAGAAACCTTGCTGCATTCTGACCTGGCCATGACCATGACAGGTTGAACAAATAATCGGACTTGAGCCTTTTTTAGCGCCGGAACCATGACATTCGCCACAGGTAACCAGCACCGGAACGCGGATTTTAGTCTCTGTTCCGGCAACCGCTTCCTCCAATGTCAGATCCAGGTTATAGCGCAGGTCTGAGCCGCGTTGAACGCTGCTGCGCTGCCTTCCGCCGCCGAATATATCGCCAAAAACATCACCAAAAACATCACTGAAACTTTCGCCGCCGAAACCGCCGCGGCCGCCCATCGAGGCATCCACTCCGGCATGACCGAATTGATCGTAGGCAGAGCGCTTTTTAGGATCAGATAAAACTTCGTACGCCTCTTTAATCTGCTTGAATTTCGCTTCGGCTTCCTGCGGATTGTCATTATTCCTGTCAGGATGAAACTTCATCGCCAAACTGCGATAGCTTTTCTTAATTTCTGCATCACTGGCGTTTTTATCTACACCAAGAAGCTTATAAAAATCTTCTTTTGCCATATTCAATCCGCTCCCGAATATTCATCCAGGAGATGTAGCATTGCTGCGATAGGTTAAACAAAAACCGCGTCCGCTATATATAAAGCTAAGGCGCGGAATGATTTCAAGCTAAATTACTTGGTCTCGTCATCTTTAACTTCTTCAAATTCGGCATCGACAACGCCATCCTCAGAAGCATGCTTTCCAGAAGTTTCTCCAGTTCCGGATTCGCCACTTTCAGCCGCATTTTTCTGGGCATAAACACGTTCGGCCAATTTACCTGACACCTCGGCTAAGGCATTGGTTTTAGTCTCAATATCGTCTTTATCATCGCCTTTTATGGCCTGTTTCAATGCCTCAATCGCATTTTCTATATTACTTTTTTCATCGGCGCTGACTTGATCTCCCAATTCCTTCAGGGATTTTTCAGTAGCGTGAATCATGCCGTCAGCATAATTTCTTGCCGATATCAATTGAGTCAGTTTGCGGTCTTCATCAGCATGCGCTTCAGCATCCTTGATCATACGGTTAACTTCCTCGTCTGATAAACCGCTGGACGCCTTAATAACAATAGACTGCTTTTTACCGGTCGCCTTATCTTTCGCCGAAACATTCAGGATACCATTGGCATCAATGTCAAACGCAACTTCAATTTGTGGAATACCACGCGGGGCCAGTGGAATTTCAGCTAAATCAAAACGGCCCAACGATTTATTGGCTGCCGCAACTTCGCGTTCACCCTGCAATACATGGACGGTTACCGCGGTTTGATTGTCGTCCGCTGTCGAGAAAACCTGTGATGCATTGGTTGGAATGGTGGTATTTTTCTCAATCAGCTTGGTCATTACGCCGCCCATCGTTTCAATACCCAACGATAAGGGAATAACATCCAGCAGCAACACGTCTTTAACTTCACCGCCCAGAACGCCCGCCTGAATCGCAGCGCCTAACGCTACGGCTTCATCCGGGTTAACGTCTTTACGAGGCTCTTTGCCGAAAATGCTTTTTACCATTTCCTGCACTTTCGGCATACGGGTTTGACCGCCCACCAAAATGACATCGTTAATTTGCGAGGCTGATAATCCCGCATCCTTAAGCGCCATTTCACAAGGGCCCTTAGTACGGTTAATCAGTTCTTCAACCAGGGACTCCAGTTTAGCCCGGGTTAATTTAACGTTTAAATGTTTAGGGCCTGAGGCATCCGCGGTAATGTAAGGCAAGTTGACATCAGTTTGCTGGCTTGAAGACAGTTCTATTTTTGCTTTCTCTGCCGCTTCTTTTAAGCGTTGCAGCGCCAAAGGATCATTATGCACATCAACTCCGCTTTCTTTTTTAAATTCTGCGGCAAGATATTCAATAATCCTTGAGTCGAAATCTTCCCCGCCCAGGAAGGTATCGCCATTAGTCGATAACACTTCAAATTGATGTTCGCCTTCTATCTCGGCTATTTCAATAATGGAAATGTCAAAAGTGCCGCCGCCCAGGTCATATACAGCGATTTTTGTATCGCCTTTAGGCTTGTCCATGCCGAAAGCCAGCGCTGAGGCTGTCGGCTCGTTGATAATGCGTTTAACTTCCAGACCGGCAATACGGCCTGCATCCTTGGTTGCCTGACGCTGGGAATCGTTAAAATAAGCAGGTACGGTAATAACCGCTTCTTTAACTTCTTCACCCAAATAAGCTTCAGCATCTTTTTTCAGCTTCATCAAAACCCGGGCGGAAACTTCAGGAGCCGCCATCTTTTTGCCATGCACTTCAACCCAGGCATCACCGTTTTCGGCGCCCACAATTTTGTAAGGCACCATTTTAATGTCTTTTTGTACGACATCGTCTTTAAAGCGGCGGCCAATTAATCGTTTAATCGCAAAAATCGTATTTTTCGGATTAGTAATCGCCTGACGTTTAGCCGACTGTCCCACTAATACTTCATCATCGCTGGTAAAAGCGATAATTGAAGGAGTGGTACGCGCGCCTTCACTGTTCTCGATAACTCTCGCTACTCCATTTTCCAGAACTGCCACGCAAGAGTTAGTAGTTCCTAAATCAATCCCAATTATTTTAGCCATTGAATGCTCCAGACTTGAATATGTTTAAAATGTAAAAGTTGTCACTTAATATGGGGCCTGATTTCCCAGGTTCAAGCCTGCTCATCAATGCTCGAAATATCCGTTGCCGGTTTCTCTTCTGCTTTGGCAATCGCAACCATGGCAGGACGCAACAAACGCCCATTCAGCGTATAACCTTTTTGAAAAACGTTAACCACAGTATTAGGCTCAGCGCTATCTACAACATACGCTGCCATCGCCTGATGCAGTTCAGGATTAAACGGCTGGCCATGTGGATCAATTGCGGCAATATTAAATTTCGCAAGCGCTGATTCGAACTGTTTAATGGTTAACTCACTGCCTTCGCGAAATTTTTGCACTTCAGGACTATCGCCTATCGCTGCCTGTAAGCCCAGCACCAAGCTATCCAGGACTGACAGCAACTCTTTGGCAAAACCTTCCAATGCAAATTTATGGGCATTCTCCAAATCCTTTTGGGTTCTTTTTTTCAGGTTTTCCATTTCCGCCTGAATTCGAACCGCTTTATCCCAGTTGTCATGAGCTTTTTGTTCACACTCGGCTAATTTGCCTTTTAACTCTTCAATGGTCGCCTCATGCCCGACTAGCTCCGTATGTGGTTTTTCTTCAATAACCGTATTAGCGGTTACTTCTTCGTTTTCAGTTTCAACCTGAGATTCAGGCATTTCCTGATCAGTACTCATTATTTAAGCCCCCAAAAATATTAGTTAGTTAATGCGCTTAACTGCACAAAAATACAGATAATAATTATGATGGGGACGTTGATTTTGTATTCAAGGCTGCGCCTAACAATTTTGCAGTGACATTGACAAACGGGATAATTTTTTCATAAGCCATACGTGTTGGGCCGATTACTCCCAGTACGCCCACTACTTCATCATTGACCGCATAGGGTGAAGTTACCAGGCTGCAATGATCGAAGGCCTGATAACCCGATTCTTCCCCGATAAAGATTTGCACGCCCTCGGCTTTCATGCATTGATCCAGCAGATGAATAACTCCCTGTTTCTGGCTAAACGCATCAAACAATTTTTTTAAATGTTCTCTCTCCGCCAGTTCGGAAAAACCCATTAAATTAGTTTCGCCTGTCAGCACATAATCTTCTTTTTTATGGCCTGGCTCAAAGGCCAGTTGAGCCATTTTTATGGCATCCAGCATGCCCTGATTCATACGTTCCTGATCTTCCTGCAGCTCTTTTAAAACCGCTTCCCGCACGGAAACCAGGCTGAGCCCCTGATAAACGGAATTCAAATAATTAGCGGCTTGCTGCAATTCCGCGGCGCTGAATGCCTTGGCTGTTCGAATGATTTTGTTGTGAACTTCCTGTTCATTGGTGACAAATATGACTAATACGCGGGTATTTGATAAAGGTAAAAATTCGATATGGCGAAAAAAGACCACCTCTCTTTTTGGCAGGGTGACCACGCCGGCCATCTGGGTTAATTCCGCCAGCAGCCTGGATGCGACGCCGATAACGTCACTGGGATTATCCCGGACTGACAAGCCCTCATACAAGCGCATTAAGTCTTTCGAATCCAACGGCTTAACCGTCAACAAAGTATCGACAAACAAACGGTATCCGCTGACGGTGGGCACTCTTCCCGCTGAGGTGTGAGGCGAATGTATCAGGCCTAAATCTTCCAGGTCAGCCATGACATTACGAATGGTGGCAGGACTCAATTTCAAATCCGAATCTTTTGAAAGCACCCGGGAACCCACCGGCTGTCCATCACTGATATAACGCTCAACCAGCGTTTTCAATAACTTTAAGGATCTCCCATTTAAAACCTGAGCATTATTACTCACACACAAACCTCTAAAATACTAAGTCGCACTCTACTGTTAGAGCGTCAATCATGAAAGCTATCAGCTCATAGAACTATTGTCAATAAAGCCTCATAGGGTATCAAAAGGGTTTAGCGGCAATTGTTGATGATAAAAATTGGAAACGAAGTTTACCCCGACTATTGTGCTCCTAAAGGGCCCGTTTCTTACTCTATAAAATGGTGTGTTCGAATTGGAAATCAATGCCTCAATTAATGTAATAAGCAGTTTAAAACAAAATTAAGGCGCTATGATTAAGCTCCCTTCTTCTTCGCTTTCCGATACCGATTGTTCAAGTAATCGGGACAACCATACCTCCGCGGCTTTATGATTGAACTTAAGCACGCTGTTGGGAAAAAAACCGAACAGTAAAATTAGCAACGCCGGCATACACAGCAGCGCCAGCTCCCGAGGGCGTAGATCCTGTATCTGATTGACACGGGCATGAATAACAGGTCCAAAAAATGCACGGCGCATAAAAGGCAGCATGTAAGCCGCGCCTAGAATAGCCCCTGCCAGTGCCGCAATACCCAGACCCGGGTGGGCAATCAAGGCACTGATAATCAATAATAATTCGGCGGGGAAACCAATAGTGCCCGGAATCCCGATGCTGGCCAGCGCAAATAAAAAATAAAAACCGGTTAAGCGCGGCATTACTTTAGCCAAACCGCCCAAATGCACTGCTTCGGTGCTTCCCAGTCGATGTTGAATAAAACCGGCAATCAACATCAGGGAGCCGGCAACCAGGGTGAAATTGAATAATTGAAAAATAGCGCCCTGAATGCCCTGCATATTTAAGGCCGTTATTCCGATTATAACCAAGCCGACATGACTGGCACCGGCATATGCCAGTAAACGGCGCAAATTAGTCTGTTGCAAGGCAATCAAGGCGCTGTAAACCAGGGTAACGGCGCCCAGGATACCAAGAGCCCAGCTGTATTCGACTGCTGCAGAAGGCGTCAGAGGCATGGCGAACCGCATAATGCCATATGCGCCGAGCTTAAGGCCAACTAATAATGCCGTCAACTGCGTAGGTCCTTCCATTGCGGCTGTAGGCATCCAGGTATGAAAAGGCACTAAAGGCGCTTTAACGGCAAAGCCGGTCATTAATAATAAAAAAATAAGAGGTTGTAAATTATCGGCCACTGGGGTTTCTAACAACACCGGCAAACTGAACGACAGATGCTGGGGAATGCTGCCACCCGTCTCGTTAGCATGATTGATCGCCAGCATGATAATTGCAAATAACAACGGCACGGCGCCAAACAGCATAAACAGCGTATATTTCATCGCTGCACTACGCCGCCTCGGGCCAATGCCCCATAATCCGATCAAAAAGAAGATGGGCGGCAGAGTCAGTTCCCAGAATAAAAAGAACAGCATCATATCCAGTGCGCAAAATACCCCTATGGTGACACTTTCCAGAGCCAATATCAGGGCAAAATGGAAATGCCGGGCATGTTGTACTGAATTCCACGACGCCATAATCGCCATTAGCGTCAGCAGCGCTGACATGGGTAAAAACAACACCGAAATGCCATCGATACCGACCATATAGTCAATATTCAGATTGGGTATCCAGGCATATTGTTCGACCAGTTGGAAATTATCGCCATTGCCGGCATTAAACAATCGCACTACGACCAATGCCGCGACTAATTCGAGAACGGCAATCGACAGGGCAATCTTTTTAGCCAGATTTATATTGCGGATAAAGCCGGTTGCAACAGCACCCAATAATGGCAACATAATCAGCAGGCTTAGAATGGGGAAGGGCGCTTCACTCATAGCGGCCGCTATTGGCGTCGTCATTGCATTGTCTATTGTCGGCGCTGCTACAGTCATCATCCGGTTCAGTCATCGTACCGGTCTGCGGTTTATCATGCGAGGGATACTGCGCGGCCATGCCGGCCGCATCCTGATCTATAAAATTCAGCCACGGCGTTGTATAAAAGCCTGTGCCTATAAGTAACAGGCAAATCACCACGGTAATGATGCGTTCTTTTACCACCGGATGATGGGTGCTGCTGTAAGGTTGTTGGACCCGTTTAGGGGTGGCTATAAATATCTGTTGAAAAGCCCGTAATAAAAAAGCGGCGGCCAGAACATTGCCGGTCAAGATGGCAATGGCGACCAGCCAGCCGTGGGTTTCAATAGTTCCTTCAATAAGAATATGGGCGGCATCAAATCCCGGCGTACCGGGCATAACCATAGTGCTCAGTGCAGAAATCAGGAACAGCAATGCTATGGTGGAATTGGTGTCAAACAACCCGCCCAACCGTGGGCTAAAAGCGGTACGCGTCCTTTCATATATCAAACCCACGCTGAACAGCATGCCTGCTGTCGCCAGACCATAAGCAGCAGAAAGCAGGATACTGCCTTCCAGTCCGTAATCATTAAAACAGAAAATACCGATTACTAGCATACCGGTATGGCTGATGACGGCAAAAGCCAGCAGCCGCCGAATATTGATTTGCATAAGCGCCAGCAATGCGCCGTAAAAAATACTGATCAACCCCAGCGTTACCACAAACCCGGACCATTGTTCGGCAACGCCGGGGACCAGCGGCAAAATAAAACGGATGACCGCATAAATACCCAGCTTTAAACCCACCAAAAAAATAGCGGCGCTGGCAACTGTACCTTGTTCCGCCAGAACCGGCAACCAGCCATGGAAAGGAAATAGCGGCATACGAATAGCAAAACCAAAAAACAGCAGAATAAAAATCAATACCTCATCATGCAAATAGGCATTATTCTGCTTTAAGGTCAGCCAGTCGAAAGTCAGGTCATGTTCGGAATCTATTAATCCAAAAGCCAGCAACATAAAACCGGCCAAGGCCATCAGCAGACCGCTGCCCCAGTATTGCAATAATACACCGATTACCCAAAGCCGGTTTTGCCCGGTTCCGGCATGTTTGGTCAGCAGCACGACGGGAACCAGCTCCAGTACGCACCATAGCCAGAATTGCATCACATTCATGGCAGCAAAAGCGCCGATCAATATGGCTTCATAACCGAGCAGGCAGGCAATAAACAGCCGGTCAGCGACATGCCGGGTAATCAGCGTGTAGACCAGAGCCAGCAAGGTTAAAACAGCCGTCAGTGGAATAAATAATATATTGGCTCCATCGACGCCTACGCTGTAACTGAGACCGGCGAAATTAACCTGTTCAACCCAATGAATACCGGGATTACCGGCATCAAAAACAGATAGCAGATAAAGGCTCAGCATTAAAGTCAACAGCGTTCCGGCAAAACCGAAGCGCAGTGCTACAGTCGATGAACCGGCATACAGGATAGCTGACATTGTTGCCAGAGGCACCAGCGTCAGCGTAGTTAACAGCGGAAAAGCGGCGGACTCCGGCCAGAAGGTAACATTGATATCCATCAAAGCCTCAAAACGCAACCAGTAATGTTATAAATACAAACAATACCAGATAGCGGGGCCTCAGTATTAACTGTTCGAATTTATTGGCGATATGACCCAGCCGGCGGCCATAATCGATTGCATCTTTATCTATTCCGTGTAATACAAAGCGGTCTTCAAACCCGTGCGTGACAGCAGCGGCCCATTCAGTCAGTTTGCCCGCCAGGCCGCTGCCATGGGCAAAATCATTGGAGTCGTTATTTAGGCGGGCGCCAATCGTTTGCTCTTCAAGTTGCGCCAGGGTTGATATGGCGCGGATTGCAGGAGCCGGAGCACCCATGATGCGATCAACGATATAATCATCGAAATAACTGAGATCGCGCGCCAGCCGGCGAATCGGATTTACCAATGTCCGATCGGTAATCTGATCCAGCCAGAAACGCTGTAGTGAGGCAATATAAAGCCAGCGCAGCCTTGCAATGGCAGGCGCAACGGGTTTTATGGGAGCATCGCGCACAGCCTGCATGATTGACGGAGCAGTAAAGAGTTGATAGCCGCGAACGACGGCATGAGCGCAAAGATGCCAGCCGGCCAGTTGCCAAAAGCCCAGGCCACATTCAAGAAACATCAGTCCTAATTGCCCTGATACGGCAAAAACCAGCGAACTTTTAATATCCGTCTGGGTCAGCCCAACGCTGAAACCATAGACAGCAGTGGTTAATCCTCCTGCCGCAACCACAGCCATGGCAAACGGCGCCTGTTCAAAAACCGGCTGCAGCAGAATCAACAAATAAATACCGGCATGTATCATTACTGCGCCGTAAAACACCGCGCTTGATGGCGTGGGCCCTTCCATCGCCCTTGCCAACCACGGCGTAAAAGGAACGGCTGCTGATTTGGCGAATGCCGCTACTGTAAAACAAAGAGCTATTCCGGTTGCCTCACCGGGGGAAATTTGTCTAGCCAGAGCGTTGAGTTTGGCCCAGTTAACGGTATCGGCCCAGACATAGCTCAACCCGATTCCTAAAATAAACCCGGCATCGCCGATACGGTTAGTGATAAAGACGCGCGTGGCATTATGCGCGGCAACCGGGCGGTCATAAGCAAACGCTATCAAAAGATAGGAACATAAGCCGGCAATTTCCCAGCCAAAAAAGGTGCCGACTGCGTTCCCGGATAATACCAGCAACAGCATGGCCGAAGAAAAAAGGCAAAGGATAAAAAAGAACCGGTGATAACCGGGTTCTCTATGTAGGTAGTTGATTGAAAAACGGATGGCGATAAATAACAGGAGTGAAAATAAAAGGGCCAATCTGATATGAAAGCCGTTGGTAATAAAATTCACTCGAATATTCAGCGTATCACTCCCAAGCCATTGACCGACACTGAAAAAACCCAGATTTTTGCCCAATAAATCCGCGCTCAAGAGAGTCATGGACAGCAGACATGACATGCTGATAGTCCAGGTAGCGATATCCGCAGTCAGGACTTCACGGCGTTCTTCATTCAGCACATTCGTTAATTGACCGATACCGATGATGGTTGCAGCGAGCAATGGTAACAAGGGAATTAAAACAACTAATGCATCCATTATCTTAAAAAACCGGCATTTCAGGCTGTTTAATCAGTACAGGCGGCACCGGCAGAGTATGATCGCGATAACAGTCCATGGACTTTTCACAGACCGGTAAATCTTTTACTTCAGCTTGCCACAGGACAAAACCTGTTCCTCTTTCGAAGATAAAAATTTCACCGCTGTCCGGGTCTTTAGTGCTCAAATGCACCCATCCGCCGCCAATCAGCTCCCGCAAACTTTCCTGACGATCAACTATTTGTTCCAATACCGAAGTTTTGGCCTCCACCAGAATCTGCAAGCGCATGGCTTCGTGAATTTCAACCATTTGCCTGGGCAAACCGGTGCGTAAATCACTGCTCGCTCCTTCCATGACGCCAAAAAAGCCGGTGACATTATGCGGAACTTTAGAACCGCAACCAAAACGTTCGTTATTAACCGTGGAAAAATAGTATTCCAGATTAATACCTGCGCCGACAGGGCCAACAGCGAGCAAAATATCTTCCAATAGCTTGCCGTCCGGATCCTGAGTTGGGTCATAAGAAATCAAAAACAGGCGGCGATCAAAGAATGCGCCTTGCGTTAACGATCTCCGACCTATCAATGCCGCCGCATTGGTGGCGTGGCCCAGTTCAGGACGGACCTGAGAGAAATCGGCAGCGCGTTCCTGTATATGCGCCAAAGCTTGTTTCGGCGTGGGGTTGCGCGGTGCGGAGGCCAATCGGCGACAGCGTTCGTGCGCTGACATCCGGCGAGCATGCAGCAGTTCATCCAGTAACTTATTGAAGGCAGGCTGATGCCCGGCAGGCATATCATTCAGGTCGTACCAGCTGATCTCTTCGTTACAGGTATTATGTTCAGCCCCGATAAACCAGGTATCGGATGGAATATTGATGCCGCGTTCCGCTAAACGGTTGCGTATTTCAGGACGATTGGCCATTGCCGCGAAGACGCGCGCATTCGGCCCGCCATGCCGGCCGCTGCAGGCGCCGCAATCGTAAGCCGCCATATGGGAGTTATTCTGGCTGATGGAACCGTGCCCCATCAGAACAACCAGTTCGGAAAATCCGTAAGTCAAACCGGTATTACGTAAAAAACCTGCTACCCGGTCGGCCTGTTCGCTATCGGTAAAGCCGAGTTTGGGATATTCCGGCGACGCAACCGTCGTGTTATCCAGTGAAGTAAACAGCAGCCGGGTTTTAACATCCGGCGAAACCCGCCGCGCAAAACCTGCGACCAGACTTTGCTGAACTTTCGGCAGCAGTGATTTACCCAATAAACCGGCTAACGTAACCGGCGCTATTGCGTCAATAACAGGATGCGACAACAACAGGTTGCGGCGTAAGCCCTGATATACCAGATTAGCAATCCGATGACGCAGCTTGCGGCCTCTGTTATGTCTGGCCAGTGCGTGCTCGCTGCCGGGTCGCGGCACTTCCTTCACTTCATGGGACGGAGTCACGACCACAGGACACAACGGAGTCACGTGGCTGTCATCCAGGCCTTTATAATTCATGGGAACGCCAAAAAATCCGGCGGCCCCCAACGTTTCAATAGCAGGATTGAGTTCTTCAAGATGACGGCGAAAACCTTCTTCCCGGTCATCCATGCAGAATATGATTTGCGCGTCAGGACGGGTTTCGCGTTTAGCCCAGCGGCCGCGGTTATGATTGGCGCGCAATGCCTGAAAAAAACGTTCCCGGTAATGATATTCGTAAGCGGTTAACCACACTTTACTACGCTCATTGACGGTAAATTCATCCACTATCCCCAGCATCTGCTGCAAATCTTGTTTATGCAGATTTTCTACGTGAGCGGCGCTTAATCCCAAATGCTGGCATAAGCGAAACAGTCGCCAGCCGCTGTTGCAGACCGAGCATCCGGCGTTATTTTCTGCCATCGAGCTGAATTGCCAGGTACGGATCAGGTCGGCAAGCTGTTGCCAGTCGGCGCGATTATGGCGTTCTGACCCTGCATGACTGGTTAATGATTCCGCCATTTGGGTCAAATATTCCGGCAAATTTCCCTGATATAAGTGTCTGCGCACCATAAATTCAGACAGATTTTTACGGAAATAGCCTTGCAGCGAGCTCAGCCTGGCTTCAATTTTCCAGGTCTGGCGGCAAACCTGATTAAGCCAGAGCCTGTCGAGAGTCAAGCGGATAGCCAGATACTCGGCAAGTTTCACAGGCGCATTATTCGCCGTATTGTATGTAGGATGTTGCTGACGCCAGTTAATCATTCCTGACCAGCCGGGCAATTCCAATGCCAGCCGGCGTAAATAGCCTTCCCATTGCGCTTGCGGTATTTCCAGATGGTTTAGCTGCAGGATAATAGCGTCTACCGCATCTTCCGGTAATTCGCCGGTAATCTGCCGCCAGTCTGGCAGCTCATGCAAAAAAGAATTCGCGTCATATCGAACCGTTGCCCGCCATGCGCCATAAAAGCCTAACCGGCTGCGTTCAGGCAATTGCCAGGGCGCAATACCTTCATCCATGGCGGAAGCACACAGCCGTATCAGCTGCGGGCGAATGGAATCGAGAATATCCGTACCGCTCAATGCCAGAATAAAGCCGCGCAAGCTGATGCTATCGCCTACCTGTCCCAGTAGTTCATCCAGTGCAGCACCTGCTTGTTGCCGCATGTGTTGATGTGCCGAAATGCCGTTTGTGTCTGCGTGTTCAGAGTGAACCTTTACCAGCCAGTGTTCAGCCTGCTCAAGCGACAAATCAAGCATATTCTCCGCGTGCAAGGCCGCTTGTTCTAACCCGAGCTTATTTAAAATAGCCTGCCAAAGATGCCTGATGTCATTTTTTGGACGGTTATCGGCTGTTAACAATTCGCAGCGAACTTTTTCAGGCACATCGGCTTGCACAGAGTCCAAAGCATGTAATTCCTCTATTTGCCAATTTAACCGGCTAACGGTAACGCCTTGCAGATCAAATAACACTGCAATCCGGTAAATATCATTACGGGTGATTATTTTATCCGGTAATGCGCAAACGATTTGCCCTGCTTGTAATCTTGCATTATGCGCAAGTGCTGCCGATATGTCGGCGTCATTAATGCGCCCCTGCTGATAAATATTACGGTATTGCGCTTCAGGGAGATAGCCGCAATTACCGGTTAATGCTTCCGATGCCGCCAACGCCTCTTCAAACGGCAGATGCTGATAACCGTGCAAGGTATTATGATGGACGAAATCAAGAATCGGCGCCTGTCCGGGCAGGACATGATCCAAAGGGTTAAGGGCCGTAATGATATGCTCACGCAGCAAATCAATGTCAGGGACGAGTTTTTGAAGAGATTCCCGCATCTTGTATTTTATAATACCCGCAACCTGATCAGGCTGTGCATTTGAGTAATGGTTGCTGATGACAGATCAATCAATGCCGCCGGCAGCAAACCGAATAATACGATTCCGCCTACCAGTATGCCGGCAGCTAACAGTTCCGGCGGCCTCAAATCTTCTATCGTTTGCATTTGCGGTTTTACAGGACCTGTAAATAGCAGACCAATGGTACGAATGGCGTAAGCCGCGCTAATCAGGATACTGAGACTAAAAAACATCATTAAGCCGCCCCATTGCTGAAAACCGCCAATAAGCGCATGAAGTTCGGCAATAAATCCAACTGAACCCGGCAAACCCATCGCTGCAAATAAGGTTAAAGTCATGAATAAGGCAAAACGCGGCATTACCTGAACCAGTGAACTGTAATCCTGAATATTACGGGTATGGGTGCGTTCATAAAGCAATCCCACCAGCAGAAACAGCGCACCGGCAATCAGTCCGTGAGCGGTCATTTGCAATACTGCGCCGGTCATTCCCGCTTCATTCAAGGTAGCAATACCCAATAAAACAATGCCCATGTGGCTGATGGAAGAATAGGCGATCATAGCCTTAAGATCACTTTGCCTCCAGGCTAGCAAGCCGCCGTATAACATGCTGAACAACGCCAGAAAAACCAGTAATGATTGTAATAACTGCGCGGCTTCCGGCAACATGACGACCGCTCTTATCAGGCCGTAAGCCCCCATTTTCAGTAAAATTCCGGACAGCAGGATACTGATGGGACTGGGTGCTTCAACGTGAGCCAGAGGCAGCCAACCGTGCAGCGGAAAAATCGGCATTTTGACGCCGAATCCGATCAAAAAACCCAGCAGGACCAAAACCTGCTCATACCGGGGCATGTCTTGCGCGGCCTGATGCATAGAGGTCATCAACGAGCCGCCGTGTTCGAGATCATACTGGCTGATGGCGAGTAAACTGATCAGCATAAAAATCGACCCGCCCATTGTGTAGAGAACAAAGTTTAGACTTGCCGCATGGCGGCGTTTGCCTCCCCAACGATCAATCAGGAAAAATAGCGGGATAAGAGTCACTTCCCAGAATATGTAAAATAATGCCCAATCCTGAGCCAGAAAGACGCCCAACATGCCGAACTCAAGCAATAATACGCAAATATAATAGCCCTTAACACTGCTGGAAATTGTAAAAGAGGCCAATAATGCTATGGACGTGAGTAAAGTTGCCAAAACCAGCAGGGGCATTGATAAGCCGTCAATACCCAGCGCATAAGCGCTGCCGAGGTTCGGATTGAGCGGAAAATACTCGTTGAATTGTAAATTGGCGTCGCGCCGGTCATAAATTATAACCAGCCAACAGGTTAATAAAAAGGCGAGAGTGGTGAATAAATTAGCTACATAACGGATAACAGAAGCTTTCCGGCCCGGAATTACAGCTACAAGTAAAACCCCCATCGCCGGTGTCCAGAGCAGTATGCTGAGAATTCCCACCATTTGTATTTCCTTTACTCTGAATGTTATCTGTTAGCTTGCAAAAAAGACTAATTCTACTTTAGGATCGCTGATTGACAAGTATTAACAGATAAATTGATCTTAATTAAAAACTCCTTTGGCTAAACCTATGGCCATGTCTGCGTTATAAATGGCGCGCTTGACTAAAGCCGAAGTGATATCAAAATCAAAGTGGTAATGCTGCTTGCGGATAATTATCTATTAGAGGATGAAAATAATACCGGATGTGTCCGTGAATCATGCCCGTCAAGCTGTAGGGGTATAATGTCAAGCGAAATTATTTATATTTATTCGAAATTAACTGTTCTGTTACTCAACTTTTCCTTTAATAAACCCAGTTCATATCATTCACTGAAGATTCGAACCAATACAATTTAAAACCAGAGTAAAACCATTTCCATTCCCTTTGGTATTGAGAGCTTCGTCAATATATTACTGTTAAGCCTGGTGGACATGAAGCTTTGTTGTTGTCTGCATGTTTTTGGAATAGAAAGAAAATCCAAGTTTTTCCTTCTTGGCAAAATACATTGCATCATCAGCATGATGAACCAGAGTTTCACTATCAGTGCCATTTTTAGGATAAACAGCTATGCCGATACTGGTGCCCATCGTAATTTCCTCACCCTTCAAAGAATAAGGCATTGTTAATATTTTCTGAATTTTTTCCGCCACCAGCACTGCTGCTTCCGCATCCGTTTCCGGTAATATCAGGGCAAATTCATCGCCCCCAAGACGTGCTGCTATATCGGAATCGCGTAAGGTAAAGAGGAGTCTTCGGGCTGATTCTTTCAGAATTTCGTCACCCGCCGCATGCCCCAGGTTATCATTTACAGACTTGAAGTGATCCAGATCCAAGTAAAAAAGTGAAAAAGACAATTTTGTGCGATTGGCCATGTTGAGAGTTTGCTGAAGACGATCGGCAAACAATCGGCGATTGGCCAAGCTGGTTAATTCATCGTAATAAGATAGCCAGATCAAACGCTCGTCGGCTTGTTTGCGAAGGGTAATATCATGAACAATCCCATCGACACCAATGCAGTTGCCGTATTCATTGTAAACAGGAGAATCTTTTACTTCCAGCCAGTGGACAGCCTTTTTTGCATCATGGATTTCCAGCTCGTAAGGAGGATTAGGTATGCCTTTGGTACACTGCTCAGTATAGGCATCTATTTTCAGATTGACCGGATTATCAGTCAGATATGTACGGAAATTGGTCATGAATTCTTCTGTAGTGTAGCCCAGGATATTAGTGATTGAAGGGCTGACATAGGTAAATATTCCGTCACTATCGTGCTGATAAAAAAAGTATTCGTTACGCAGATTTTCAACCAGGCTACGGAATTTATTTTCACTGGAGTTCAGCTCTGCTGTGCGCTTTAAGACCAAATGCTCAAGTTCGCTTTGCAACGCCTTGAGATTATCGTTGGCGATTTGAACTTCATTTTTTGACTGGTTAATTTTTCGATTTTGCCGTCGAACCTGAAAAACCCATAGCAATAAAAAAACCAATACAATAAGAAACGCGGCTAGAATTTTTCCTAACAGCAAATAATCGACGGAAGGTTCGGATTTGGGAACCCATTTGGCGAAGACGTTTTGTATTTCTCCTTCACTTAACGCATCCAGCCCTTTTTGTAAAATGGCCGCCAGTATCGGCCAATCCTTCCGTACGGCCATACTCTCATTGGCGCTATTACGGTCATAAAAAGCAGCAAACTTCAAATCATTCAGTAAAAATTTTGTTTGTAGATAATTAGCCGTGGCCATGAAGGTAATGGCTGCATCGGCTTTTCCTGCATTGACTGCATTAAGCGCTTCAAGCATGGTATCTACAAAATAGGGCTTGACTGAAGGAAATTCCTCGATAACGCTGTCGCCATATTGGTAGCCTTTAACGATTGCGATCTTTTTCCCCGCAAGGTCTTTACGATCATTGATCGTGTTATTATCTTTTTTAGTCATAATGACCAGGGATTTGGTCAAATAGGGTTGCGTAAAGTTAAACCAGAGTCTGCGTTCAGGGCGATTGACCAGGGTGGCGACTATATCCACTTTATGCGCGACAGCTACTTTATATAGATCATTCCATGAGGCATTTTGATAAATTTCAAATTTAATGCCCAGCATTTGACTCAGGGCATTTACCGTTTCAATGGCAATACCTTCCAGGTGTCCCGACTCATTTATAAAGCTATATGGAGGCAAAGAGCCGTCAAAAGCGATACGGATATGTTTATGATCTGCTAACCACGCCTGTTCCTTAGATGTCAATTGCACTGTCCGGGCGGGCTTATTTTCAGTTAGTGCTGTTCTATCGGGGTCATCGGCAAAAGTTCCACTTAATAAAAAAATACAAAGTAAGAATGATAGGAGATAAGGCATTGATTAAATTAGATAGCTTAGTTTCATTGAGGAATTAAAAGTCATTCAGGCCGCATTGATAAAAAGTATAGTAAATTCTGAAATAAGCGGCGGTTATAATTCTAAAGCTATATCGGCACATTTTTCTATTGTAGATTAATGCCTGGGTTATTCCAATTTATGAGCTAATTTTGCAGATGCATTTTTAAAAAGAATCCAAACTTAATTGGCCCTTAGAGTCAGATTTTAGGAATAAAGAAGCAGAGGAGTACTGCTGCGAATGATGAAAACCTTGTCAGAATTGATTCAATAGGATTCTATAAAGGAGCCTCTGATTTAAGTCCTTAGCCAAGCTTCCTTCGACAGGCTTCCTTCGACAGGCTTCCTTCGACAGGCTCAGGACGAACGGTTTGTGTTGATTCCATTCGTGGCGAGCCCTTCGCCACTGCTCAGGAGAGCCCCTTCGATTAGACTCAGGAGAGCCTTGTCGAACCAGATTCAGAATCAACTTATCCAGAGCTTTCAAAATTTAATAATGAAAATATTAGCGATGCCAACTGTTTCTGCCTCTCAAAAGCTTCATCAACATCTTTATGCCCAAGTCCTGACTGCTATCGTTTTCGCCGTTCTGCTCGGTCATTTCTTTCCTGAAACCGGCATTGCAATGAAACCGTTAGGCGACGGTTTTATAAAGCTTATTAAAATGATCATTGCGCCGATTATTTTCTGCACGGTGGTAACCGGCATTGCAGGCATGCAGGATATGGAAAAGGTAGGCCGGGTTGGTATTAAGGCACTGATTTATTTCGAAATCGTAAGTACGCTGGCGCTGGCTATCGGGCTAGTTGTGGTGCATAGTGTTCAACCCGGCGCAGGCATGAATGTTGATCCAAGCAAACTGGATACTCAAAATCTTTCCGCCTATACCGCCGTAGCGAAATCCCAAAATACGGTAGATTTTATCCTGAATATTATTCCGGTCAGCGTAGTTGATGCGTTTGCTAAAGGCGATATATTGCAGGTATTACTGTTTTCATTGCTGTTCGGCTTTGCTCTTGCCGCCATGAAGGAAACCTCTAAAGAAGTGGTGGTATTTATCAACAAGGTATCGCATGCCTTGTTCGGAATCGTGGAAACTATTATGAAGCTGGCGCCTATCGGAGCTTTTGGCGCTATGGCGTTCACTATCGGTAAATACGGAATTGTATCGCTTGCGCCGCTGGCCAAATTGATGGGCAGTTTTTATTTAACCTGCCTCGTGTTTATTTTCGTGGTGCTGGGACTTATCGCGCGGCTTGCAGGATTCAGCATCATCAAATTCATCAGCTATATTAAGGAAGAACTTTTTATTGTACTGGGAACCTCATCTTCCGAATCAGTATTGCCGCGCATGATGATTAAACTGGAAAAACTGGGTTGTTCCAAATCGGTAGTAGGTTTGGTTATTCCAACCGGATACTCTTTCAATCTTGACGGCACATCGATTTATCTTGCCATGGCAGCCATCTTCGTTGCACAAGCCACCAATACATCCCTGACATTGATGCAGGAATTAACCATCCTCGCCGTGCTGCTGCTTACTTCGAAAGGCGCAGCAGGCGTAACCGGCAGCGGTTTTATCACACTGGCAGCAACACTTTCGGCAATTCCGTCTATACCCGTCGCGGGACTTGCTCTTATCCTCGGCATCGACCGCTTCATGTCAGAAGCGCGTGCCCTGACCAATCTTATCGGCAACGGTGTCGCTACGGTGGTTGCGGCCAAGTGGGAAAATGAATTGGATGTACAGCAACTCGAGTCTGAGTTGAATCCGGTGACGAAAGAGGATATAGCTTGAAGACAGAGATGGACTGCTCTAATCCACTATAAACATAATACCTCGATTTATTTTAGTTTTTCTTAATTCTAAATATTGAGTGTTACTATTTTACTGTACGATAATTTCTTTCTAAATGAAGAACTAAGCCTCTTTTCATTGATGAGCAATGATATTACAAAGAGCCGGTTTTTCAGATACTATTCTAATTTGTATCTCATGAATGAAAATTTAAAATAAATACCCGTTTTAATAATGGCGGGATTTATTTATGCAACCGGTATTGTTCTATTGTCCGTTAATATTTATTAATTTATAAATCATGAATAACCTGCTAAAAAACTCCATCTGGGTACTCGTCGCAATTACCGGGGCATCGGCACTCGGAGGCATTGCCATGAATCGTGGCGAAAGCATTAACGCATTGTGGTTTATTGCCGCTGCGTTATGTATATATGCAATTGCCTATCGCTTTTATGCGGCATGGATTGCCGCGAACGTGTTGGCGGTCGATGAAACACGGGCGACTCCGGCCGAACGCCTGGATAACGGCCGCGATTTCGTGCCTACTAATAGATGGATTGTATTTGGGCATCATTTTGCCGCGATTGCAGGACCCGGTCCATTGGTGGGCCCGACCTTGGCTGCGCAATTCGGCTATCTTCCCGGGACCTTATGGATATTATTTGGCGCGGTATTGGGAGGTTGCGTTCAGGATATGGTGACTTTGTTTATTTCTACCCGGCGCAATGCTAAAAGCCTGGGTCAAATGGCGCGTGAAGAGATAGGGCCGTTAGGCGGCACGGCGGCGCTGGTAGCCACTTTTGCCATCATGATTATCCTGATTGCCGTGCTTGGGCTGGTTGTCGTCAATGCGATGAAACACAGCCCGTGGGCCACGTCTACCGTGGCGGCGACCATTCCGATTGCGATGATCGTCGGCCTTTATATGCGCCATTTTCGTCCCGGGCAGGTATTGGAAGCTTCAGCATTGGGGGTAACTTTGTTGCTGCTATCCGTGGCGGGCGGCGGCTGGATCGATCACAACCAGACCTTGCGCAGCCTGTTTGATCACGAAGGATTAACCCTGGCCTGGGGGGTCATGGCATATGGTTTGGTCGCTGCTATTTTTCCGGTATGGCTATTGCTGGCACCTCGTGATTACTTATCAACCTTTATCAAGCTGGGCACCATCACTTTATTGGCAATAGCAATCATCATGCTGCAGCCGGATGTTAAAATGCCGGCGCTGACCCAGTTCATCGACGGGACCGGGCCTATTTTTGGCGGCAAGTTATTCCCGTTTGTGTTCATTACAATCGCATGCGGCGCGATTTCCGGCTTCCATTCGCTGATCGCTTCAGGCACTACGCCAAAGCTTCTGACCAACGAGCGTGATATTCGCATGATCGGCTATGGCGGCATGCTGCTGGAATCGTTCGTGGCGATCATGGCGATGATAGCGGCTACGGTGCTGGACTCCGGCGTGTTTTTTGCCATTAACAGCCCGTCCGGCGTAGTAGGTAAGGATGCCATCGATGCCGTTGCAAAAATCTCATCGTGGGGTTTTCCCGTAACGGTAGAACAAATGCACACGCTGGCCAAGCAAATGGGCGAAGCGACCCTGTTTGCCCGTACCGGTGGCGCACCATCCCTGGCTGTGGGCATGGCGAGCATTTTCGGTAACGCTTTTGGGCAGAGTCTGCTGGCTTTATGGTATCACTTCGCCATCATGTTTGAGGCCATCTTTATCCTCACCACGCTGGATGCCGGGACGCGTGTAGGCCGGTTTATGTTGCAGGATATGCTCGGCAACATTTGGCCGAAAATGGCGCAAACCTCATGGATGCCGTCAGTCATTCTCTCCAGTACGCTGGTCGTATCAGGCTGGGGCTATTTTCTTTACATCGGTGTCATAGATCCTAACGGCGGCGTCAATATTCTCTGGCCGCTATTCGGTATAGCCAATCAAATGCTGGCAGCGATTGCGCTGTGCGTGGGTACCGGTGTTTTGATCAAATCCGGTAAACCCAAATATGCTTTGGTAACAAGCCTCCCATTGCTGTGGTTGATAATAATTACCAGCACCGCAGCCTGGGAAAAAATTACCAGTGACGATATCCGCATCGGTTTCTTTGCTGCTGCGAATGACTTGACTGTCAAACTGGCGGCAGGGGTATTGCCGTCAGAAAAAGCAAATATTGCGCCGCAAATGATATTTAACCTGCATCTGGATGCTTGGTTGACGCTGTTTTTCGTAATGCTGCTGTGGCTGATTGTATTCGATATGCTGCGGATGTGTTGCTGCTATCTGATGGGTAAAACAGTGCCGGCGGCTACTGAATCGCCCTATAGCGCGAGCCGTCTTGTTGAAAAGTGGGTGAGAGACTAATGCGGCGTAAACTCAAGTCATTGTGGCAAGCTGTACGCCGGCTTTCCGGCGACGATGCCTACGAACAATACCTGAAGCACTATGACGAGCATCATCAAGCCCATCCTGATAATAAAATGTGCCAGCCCCTTTTGAGCAAGGAAGTTTTTTTCAGGCAGTGGCAAGATGATAAATGGAATGGCGTGAAGCGATGCTGTTAGCGGATACTTAGAGATTATACATGAGCGCGTCATACTCGCCGGGAAGCGGGTATCCAGGCTCCAGGGATGGCGAGTTTAAACCCTCCGTGGAGCCTGGATTCATGCGGGGCTATCCTGCCCCGCACCCCAAGGGGTAAATGCCCATCCGCTCCGGGCGGATGGGTCCGGGCATCCATGCCAGAATGACGATATTGGAAAATATGGATCATGTAATCTGACAAAGTAGAATTAGCTAATAACTGAAGAATGTAAAATTTAGCTTCTTCCAAATATAAAAAGACAGGCATAAAAAATCCGGCGGAGCGAAGGTGCTCAGCCGGATTATAGTCAAATGAATAGTTAACCGAATTTACAGCGCTATTATATTTGATGCAGCTTTGGTACGTTTAGACTGCCACAGAAGTCCCAGCAAGCCGGCGCCAAACATCCATATCGCGGCAGGGGCAGGAACAGCAGCCGGAGCAGGCGCCGGTGCGGAAAAGCCGGAAATTCCGACAAATGCGGGGCCTCCGAAGGAATCTTTGGAAATTATTCTAAAACCGAATACATCACCCAATGATACACTGGCCGAAAACTCACCGAATTGAAGTGGAAAGCCTTTGTTATCAGTCAATTTGGTAAATTCGCCATTTAACAACCAGCCAAAGGGATCAAACTTGGAGCTAAACCTTAAATCCAACGCCAGGTAAGCCCAGTCAAAACTTACTAAACCGCTACCTGCAGCCGAAATAGTGAAATCTTGATACGTTTTATTATGGCTGCCGTCATTACTGCTAGTCAGGAGTATGAAACTAGGTGCGAGATTCGGGTTAATTGAGCCGCCATCTACGATTTTAGTCCAATTTGATACGTCATATTCATCAATGAAATTCGATATCGTAGCAGCCTTGGCTGAATTCATAGCCAGGAAAAAACAAAACAAAAATAAATACTTTTTCATAATTAACCTTAAATTTATAGTAAATTTCATGCCTATTCGGATAAGTCGTTTCCAGTAATATCCATACTACTAATCAAACACTTACTTTTATTATTCAGCAAAGTCTATGCCATAAAAATATACATAAAAATAAGGTATTATTTTCAATAACATAACTTATATTTTTTAGTTTATAGGAAATTATTGGGTATAAAATTTAGAGTGCTGTAAAAACGCCTGACATATTTCTGAAATATTCAGTCCTAAATAATTAAAGCTTGGCTTATTGTGTAAAACTATAGATATAGAAATGAATTAACAGATTGAATTTCTTATTATTGTGAGCAGATGAAAATCATCGGTGTGTGTTTTCAGCTAATCCAAAAGGTAATAAATTCTGACATTATTATGCCTGTGCCAATTACGCCAATTTAAGTAACGGCTGGCTTTAACCTTAGTTGTTAAGAAGCAGGCGTCCGGCTTTATATATCTGATTAGTAAAGGCGGGCTTAAGCTACAGAATAATTTACGGGTATTAATCTAGGTGAGGGTTATGGGCTCATTGTATAATTCATAAATTTTTGAATATTTAAAACCAAGGGCTGACCAAGTATGACTCCAGAAAAACGTTCCATTCGCCGGCGTGGAATTTATTTGTTACCTAACTTGTTTACTACGGGAGCCCTGTTTTCCGGTTTCTACGCCATTACATCAGCAATGGGGGGACGTTTTGAGACCGCTGTTGTGGCGATTTTTGTGGCAATGATCCTGGACGGACTGGATGGCCGGGTAGCGCGTCTGACTAACACGCAGAGCGAATTCGGGGTTCAGTATGACAGTTTGTCCGATATGATTTCGTTTGGCGCCGCTCCTGCTTTGGTCATGTATTTATGGGCCTTTTCAAGTTTGGGAAAATTAGGACTGTTTGCTGCATTTGTTCATATGGCGGGAGGCGCTTTAAGACTTGCCCGCTTTAATACCCAAGTGGTTTCTGCCGATAAGCGGTATTTCCAGGGCTTGCCGAGCCCTGCGGCTGCGGCCATTATCGCGGGTTTTATCTGGTTTTGCCTGGAACATGGTTATGATGCTGAAATACTCAAATATGTCGCCATGGTATTAACAGTTACCACCGGCTTGCTTATGGTCAGCAATTTCCGTTACTCCAGTTTCAAGGAAATCGATTTAAAAGGTAAAGTACCTTTCATTGTGGTTATTGCTGTGATGCTGGGCATAGGCTTTATTATGGCTCAGCCGCAAACGATGCTGTTTTTACTATCTTTAGGTTATGCTGTTTCCGGACCGGCCGTGACTTTAGTCATGCGCAGGCGCCGGTGGCAGGGACGCAAATCTTAAGATCTGCTTGAGGGCGTCCTGCCTTCGGCGTATAGTTGCGATCATGTCAATTCAAAACACCATGCCTTTCAAAAATAATTTTGCCGGCGCAATGTCAGCCGAAACAGGTTTGCATGCATGGTTGTGTCTGTCTTTAAGACTCCTGCCCTGACGGGCATCAATCTTTTTCATTAGTCATTCAATTTCCCCTTAATTTTGTATCAACGAAAAGTTGATAGTTCTCCATGAATGGAGTTTTTATGAAAGACAAGTTAATTATATTTGATACAACCTTGCGCGACGGCGAGCAAAGCCCTGGCGCATCAATGACACGCGAAGAAAAAATCAGAATTAGTAAAGCGCTTGAACGTTTAAAGGTTGATGTGATCGAGGCCGGTTTTCCTGCCGCCAGTCCTGGAGATTTTGAAGCCGTTCAGGCCGTAGCCAAGGTAATAAAGGACAGTACCGTATGCGGTTTGGCCAGAGCCCTGGATAAGGACATAGACCGCGCAGGCGCCGCGCTTAAAGGCGCTAACAGATCGCGGATTCATACTTTCATAGCCACATCGCCGATTCATATGCAAATGAAACTGCAGATGCAGCCGGATGAAGTGATTGAACATGCTGTCAGGGCAGTCAAGCGCGCCAGGCAGTATACCGATGATGTCGAATTCTCGCCTGAAGATGCGGGACGTTCGGAAGAAGATTTTTTATGCCGGATTCTTGAGGCCGTTATTAATGCAGGAGCCACCACACTGAATATACCAGATACGGTGGGCTACAGCATACCGCAACAGTTTGGTGCGACTATTGCCAACCTGATTAAACGCATACCCAATTCCGATAAAGCCATTTTTTCGGTGCACTGCCATAATGATCTTGGCTTGGCGGTTGCAAATTCCTTGTCGGCAGTCATGAATGGCGCACGTCAAATTGAATGCACCATCAATGGCTTGGGTGAGCGTGCAGGTAATGCTTCGCTGGAAGAAGTCGTTATGGCGGTGCGTACCCGTCAGGATGTTTTTACCTGTCAAACGGGTGTGGATACGCGGGAAATTTTGAATTGTTCAAAGTTGGTATCTTCAATTACCGGCTTTCCTGTGCAGCCGAATAAAGCCATAGTCGGGGCGAATGCCTTCGCCCATGAAGCGGGTATTCATCAGGATGGCGTATTAAAAAGCCGGGAGACTTACGAAATCATGCGCGCCGAAGATGTAGGCTGGTCGGCTAACCGCATGGTAATGGGTAAGCATTCAGGCAGAAATGCCTTTAAAAGCCGGATAAATGAACTGGGTTTTGAATTCACCTCAGAAGAAGAATTAAATGAGGCTTTTTCCCGTTTTAAACAATTGGCGGATAAAAAGCATGAAATCTTTGATGAGGACTTGCAGGCGCTCATTTCAGAAGCTGGTTTTGAAGCGGAAGATGAGTATGTCAAATTGGTATACCTGAAGGTCAACTCTGAAACCGGTGAAATACCCAACGCCGTGGTTACCTTGCGTGTGGATAATAAAGAAGTCATAGGCTGCTCTGATGGCGGAGGGGCTGTTGATGCCAGTTTAAAAGCCATTGAAAAACTGGTAATGACCCATGCCACACTGGAGTTGTATTCAGTCAACAATATAACGAACGGAACGGATTCCCAAGGCGAAGTGACTGTCCGGCTTGAAAAAGCCGGACGGATTGTTAATGGTTTGGGCGCCGATACCGATATTGTTATCGCCTCAGCGAAAGCCTATATTAATGCAGTAAACAAACTGCACAGTTGTGTTGAACGCAGGCATCCCCAGAAAGGTGATGTTTAATTAAAGTACAGCACCATTATTCTTCAGGAAGAATATGGTGCTGCCTCACTTATGGGACGTTATATTTAGAGTTAGCTGGCTATGCTTTAACTCTTAACCTAACCCCAAAAATAAATCCATGACTTCCCTCAAGCAACAAAAATACCTGATGTTATCCGTTATATCTAAAGCATGTGGTGGAATTGTTAGAAGCCTCGAGTGCGCCGGCCAAGACAAAATTGACTGTAAGTTATTGGAACAGTTGACTGGCATGAATAGATATAGTTCGTGCATTCTATTGATTCTACTGATTAATTTTAAGGAATACCTAATATATGAACACACTGTTTAAGGCTCTAAACCTTGGCAGCCTGACGGTTCCAAATCGTATTTTTATGGCCCCATTGACTCGTTCCAGAGCGAATGCCGAACATGAGCCGACAGCGTTGATGGCTGGTATTACACTCAACGAGCCAGTGCGGGTTTAATTATTTCCGAGGCGACCATGGCAATCGAAGGAAAGCGTATGCTTTTTATAATGAGGATTTCATATACCACTTCAATTATCCAACCGTGCGATCATCAGAATGATCCACTACCGCAACCCTAATACGCAAGCATAAAATACCTTGAAATTTATTACTTCGAAGCCATGCTTTTTAATATTCGCTCGCGAATCCAGGTTCACAGTTGTAAATTACCTATCCGATTCACACCCTTTCATTTATGGCCTGGACATTAGTCTATCGGCATTACCCGTCAAATCCAGCAAGTATTAATGTTATAATGACACTGTATCAAATTACTTAAAATTACCCCTCAGCCATCACTGCTTTTGATAGAATGAACTATTCCCGCTAATAATTCCATCTTGCGTTTTTCATAACTGCATTGCAAGCGCTTCTTTTTAAACTCCCCAGTTTATCCCAGCAGACCACATTTAAATGTCGCCACCGAAACAACTTACTTGTCCACTGCCATATTTTGAAGATAGCGCAGAACTTTTTTCCTTAATTTCGAGTACGCCCGGGTCGGTTTTTCTGGATAGCGGCTACCCTTACAGCAATCAGGGAAGATACGATATTATCGCGGCTGAGCCTGTATGCACTTTAGTGACACATGGGGAAATTACTGAAATTATTCGTGACGGCGTTGCAACTAAATCGAGCGCAGACCCGTTTGACCTGGTAAAGCAACAGTTATTGCCGGGTTATGAAGGGTTTGCTGATTTACCTTTTAATGGCGGGGCAATAGGATATTTTGCTTATGATTTAGCCCGCCGACTGGAGAATATTCCTGTTATTGCCAAGGATGCGGAACATATTGCTGAAATGGCGGTAGGTATTTACGAGTGGGCAATCATTGTCGATCATCAACAGCAAAAAAGTCATCTCGTCGGACAATGCGATGAACAAAAATGGCAAGCTTTAATAGCACAATTCAGCCGCTTACCCGAGCAACCTTATCCTGCTGCTTTTAGAGTCATTAGTGATATCAAGTCGAATATGGACAAAGAGCGCTATGCCCAGGCTTTTAACCGGATTAAACATTACCTGAAAGAAGGCGATTGTTATCAGGTTAACCTGGCTCAGCGGTTTGCCGCTTCATGCGAAGGCGATCCCTGGACGGCCTATCGAACTCTACGTGAATTAAATGCCGCGCCTTTCAGTTGCTACCTGAATTTACCCGAGGTTCAGGTTTTAAGCTCATCCCCGGAACGTTTTTTAAAACTTGCCAACGGCATTGTTGAAACCAAGCCTATAAAAGGAACGCGCCCCCGAAAAGAAGACTTTTCTGAAGATCAGCAGCAAAAAAAATTACTGGAAAACAGCGAAAAGGACAGGGCTGAAAATCTTATGATTGTCGATTTGCTGCGCAATGACATCAGCAAAATCTGCAGGAAAAAATCGGTAAAAGCGCCCATATTATTTGCTGTGGAAAGCTATGCAACGGTGCATCATTTAGTAAGTACCGTCACCGGCATATTGGCAGAGAATCAACATGCACTGGATTTATTAAAAAGCTGTTTTCCCGGCGGCTCTGTTACCGGTGCCCCCAAGATTCGTGCTATGGAAATTATTGAAGAACTGGAGCCAAATCGACGCGGCGTTTATTGCGGAGCCATAGGCTATATTGGCTTTGACGGCAATATGGACAGCAATATCGCCATCAGGACCCTGGTTCATTCAACCGGTACGATTCGCTGCTGGGCGGGCGGCGGCATTGTCAATGATTCGCTTGTTGAAGAGGAATACCAGGAATGCTTTGATAAGGCGGCTGCACTGCTTAATTTGCTTCAACAACTGACAGTAAAATGATTGTTATCAAGCTGGGCGGGAGTCTATCCGAATCAGATGCGCTTCTTGAATGCCTGAATAGGGTTGAGCAAAAATATCAGGGCAGGGCGGTAGTCATTGTTCCCGGCGGCGGAGCTTTTGCAGAACAGGTCAGAATGGCGCAGCAACACTGGCAATTTGATGATAAGACCGCTCACCATATGGCGATTCTGGCGATGCAGCAAATGGCTTTGCTGTTTAAAGGGCTTAAACCTGATTTTTCTATTGCCGGATCACTCAGCGATATTCGGGAGCAGTTAAGTCATCAACGAGTCGTCATCTGGTCACCGGATAGTGTTCAACTGGACCATGCCGGTATTCAGGCTACCTGGAATATAACGTCAGACAGTCTCTCGGCATGGCTGGCTAAGGCGCTTTCAGCCGATGAACTTATCCTAGTGAAGTCGGCTAATGTGGATGCTAATCTCAGCTTTTCCCAACTTGCCGAACAAAACATTATTGATTCAGCTTTTTGTGATTTTGCAGCGCAGGCGGATTTTAACATCGCCATTATCAATGCCGAATGCTTCTAATCAGCCTGCCTGAAACGAGTGATTTCCCCCAAAATTGATATGTAACTTCTTTCTCTTATTTTTAACTTCCGGTTTTCAGCGCTTAGGGTTGTAGAAATGCCGCAGACGGATATATAAATTCCGTCCAGCTCGAGTGGGTAAATTTAGGTAATTGTTTTATAATCTTTACAGAGTGCCGGTGTAGCTCAGTCGGTAGAGCAACACATTCGTAATGTGTGGGTCGGCGGTTCGATTCCGCCCACCGGCTCCAGTTAAAACAATGAGTTATATAATTTACGGCAAGTCTTTAAATAAAAATGTCACAATTTTGTCGCTATTATAAAAATAACGGTTCGGTTTGCCTGAATTTTTTATATAAAAAGTACATTAACCTCGGTTCAGCTTGATTCATTTTGCAATGACGGAAAATAGCCTTCTAACGTGATATGTCGAGTCTATTTATCAGCGCCGCCATAAATTTTCATACTTTAAATTTTCCACGGTATCCCTACCTCACCACCTATCACATTATTTTAGGTTGATATAGGTCATCGATTTTTTGCCGTTCTAAATTGATGAGTGCAGTAAACCAGCTTGCCGAAGAAATAACCCACGGCTTGAACCAAGTCTTACCGAACTTGAACAAGCCGGTCGTTCGCAAATTATCATTGGGCGTGGGCGCGATGATTGAAGGGCGAACCCCGAATACCGTGGAATTGTCAAATTTATTGCCGTTAGAGACCGACCGCCAGGACCTCCGGGAGCACTGGTTGAGGCGCTTATTAAGCTCGCCGGCGTTATCCAGCGAGACGGTGATTGAGCCCTTTGCGCAAGAGGCATTAAGGCATGCCGGGCAAAACGGACCGGTTATCCTGCTCAGCCTTGATCAAACCGATCTGGGTGACCGAATAGCCGTGTTGATGCTGACCGTACGGAGTGGCGACTGCTCATTGCCTTTGGTGTGGCTTGCCGAAGCCGGCGCGGCCACTATCGGTTTTGCCCAACAGAACATGTTATTAGACAAGGTGTTGGAATGGATTCCGAACGGTGCAGCGGTCATGCTGCTGGCCGACCGTTTCTACCCGTCGGTGGCACTGTTTCAATGTCTCAAGACCCAGAATTGGCACACCCGTTTGCGCCTGAAAGGCAACCTGCTGGTTGATACCGGCGCGGGAGATGAAACAACGACCGGTCAATTGGCCCAGGATAGCACTGAGCGTTATTGGCCTAAGATACGCTTGTTCGGCGTCGGCGAGGTCATGACGAACATCGGCATAGTCCATGACGAGGGGCCTCCGGAGCCTTGGATCATCGCCATGGATTGCCCGCCTACGCGATCGACGGTATTGGATTACGGCTCCCGCTGGGCGATTGAGCCGACTTTTTCCGATTTCAAAAGCCGAGGCTTTCAGTTGGAGGATTCGCACCTGAAACATCCGGTGCATCTGGAGCGATTGATCTTGATTATGGCTTTAGTCATGCACGGGTGGGTGCGTTCGTGTTGGCTACTATGACGCGGTGCCGTGTCTAACACCGCTCGAAAAACGAAACAGCAACCCGACCCCACGCACTGGAGCTTAAAAAACTCCGGCGCAGTCTGGTGTCCTGGTTCACGCGAGGACTGCGGTACTTGAAAAGGTGCTTGCAAAATGACAAACCCTTGCCATGTTTTTCGGCTATTTTTAGAAACTGATAGGTGATGAGCGGCGAAAGCATAGCATGAATCATATTTGCCACAGGGTTAATGGTCTCGATGGCGACGAATTTTTGCAATACGCAAATCTACTTAAGAGAACAGGCGATGAGGGGCCAGAAGATTTCCGCTTCGGCTTTCTCGTGGGCGGAAAGCCAGTACCTTACCAACGCGAGATGCCGCTTCTGATGCTGCTCGGCCTCGGCGAAACGGTCCGCCAGGATTATCACTTTCTGCTTGTCAATTTTTGAGCTCGATTTCCGAATGACCAGTAGTCACAACAAAAGCGGCTAGTCGTGCAATCCCAAGGACTTCCCTGTCGTAGCTGTCACTCGTGAGTAGTGGGAATTGAGGGTGACAGGCTGCTTTCTCCCGGCCGACGGTCAGCGCCTTCCGTCAGCTCCACTTGGGAACCCGTCATTGAAGCTCTGGTGGCCGGGACGACGGCAATGGGTCGTATTTGTCAATTTTGTTCCAAGCCCTAAATAAAAGGCTATGTCGGCTATTGAGAGTTTACATAAAATTGCTAAATAAAAGAAAATAGATTTAGTTACAAAAAAAATTACGTCATCAGTTAACCTGAAAATGGTTAATAACGTAGAATAAAGTCATCAAAACTTTTCACCTGCTGATTATCATATGTCCAGATATTTAATCTCATTTGTTATTTTCAGCATGACCTTGGGATTACCGGGCTTTGTAGACAGGGCTCACGCCGCTCAAAATACCATCCTGGCAATCAATATTGCTTTAGTTCCCGATGCGACAATGACCTGGCATGCGGAAGCCGCTAATGCCCAACTGCTTAAACTCTACCCGCAGGGATTTACTTTGGTGGCTGCACATGAACTCCATATCACTCTGCTTCAGCGGTATGTCCGGGCCGAGAACCTAAACAAAATTTACGTTGCATTAGACACTATCCTAGCTAGCCAGCAGGTGACCCGCTGGAAATTAAAGGCAACCCACTATGACTTTACGCCCTGGAACACTCTGTGTCTGGGAAGCATTGCCGTTGAATCCAACGACAATCTCAGTAAACTGCAACAACAATTGATCAACGCGATGGCCCCTCTCACGGAAACAACCGGAACCGCTACGGCCTTTGTTATAGCGCCGGGCGAACCGGCTATCGACAAAACAACAATCAACTACGTCACGACATTTGTGCCTGAACAGACAGGAAAAAACTTTAAACCCCATGTCACCACAGGTCTCGCTAGACAAGGTGATATACAAGATATAATAGGGAAACCCTTCAGTTCATTCACATTCTCGCCGGTAGCCGTGTCGGTTTACCAAATTGGGCACTTTGGAACGGCTCGGAAGAAACTTAAAGAGTGGCGCTAGAGACCTTCTAACCAGGGCTTTGAGCGGCAGTTATGGGACGAAGTGAGATTTTCAACTGACTAAAATTTAACTATTTTCGAATGATGAGTTTCTCCCAAAAGATCGTTGTCGTTTTTGAACCCTGAGCTAATAGGGCCTTAGATTCTTAACAAAACTCTCTATACTTATAGTGCCTGTCAATCGTAAGGTGCCGTCCTTACCGCATTTATAAACCCATTAAACACCGCCATCCTCTGCATTTTTTAAAAGGATGCAATATGGCACTTTCAGCCCATGGGCTTACCCCTATTACCGCGTGACAAAGCAGCGGTGTGTCGTAAGCTGCCTATTGTCGGCAGCACCCCTGGCTAAAGGTACATTTTCAGCACGGCTCTCCAAGTTTCGGGCACAGGCGAAAGCGTTGCTACCGGCGCCACCGGTCTTGTTGCCGATACAGGTGCAGCCACCCGCCTTGCCTAAAGGCGGAATAACACTGCATCCTGGCAAAGATCATCGACTGGAATTGCCAGCCCGTGTATCCACCTCTTGGTTGGCGGAGTTATGGCGTTGTCTGGATTAGTCGCCGCCCCGGCGCAGATCTGGCTGGCTGTCGCCCCGGTCGATAGGCGCCGGAGCATTAAAAATGAAACCCTGTCGCCGCTGCAACGGGATCTGTTGGCAGAAACGCTGGCGGCCGATAGTGCCGCTATTGAAGTTGAACTGGAGCAACTGGCCGATGCTGAACCCTGCCCTACCGTTGCCAAATCCCAACCCCCCCCCGCTGGCAGACAACCCTTGCCCGCGCATCTGCCGCGACTTGAACACCGACTTGAACACCGCCATAATTGGAGTCATGCCAACGTGGACACTCCGTAACGCCTTGGTCAAAATCGGTGAAGACATCACTGAGCAACTGGATGTAGAACCCGCCAAATTCTTCGTATACCGGCACATTGGCCCGCAATACGCCTGCCGTCGCTGTGAAACCATCACGGCGGCACCGATTCTACCGGCGGTGATTAATGGCGGGCTAGCTGCCCTGGATTATGATCGGCAAGTGTGTTGATCATCTGCCGCTGTATCGACTGGAACAGATGGCCGCCCGTGATAGTATGACCTTAGCTCGCTCGACATTGGCCGGCTGGGTCGATCGGGTCGGTGTTGCGTTACAGCCGTTAGTCGATCGACTTGTTTGGCATCTATTGCAGGGTAACACGCTGCAGGCCGATGAGGCACCGGTGTCGCAACTAGGGCCCGGCCGCGGTAAAACCAGGCAGGCTGACCTGCAAGCCGGACCGCACATCATCGTCTTTGACTACCGACCGGGGCGCAGCGGTAGTCAGGCGCGTGGTTTTTGGGGCGACTGGCGCGGCCATTTGCTGGTCGATGACTACGGTGGCTATAAAGCACTGTTTACCCCTGACAGCAGGAACGAGGCTTGCACTGAACTGGGCTGTCTGACCCATGCGCGGAGAGTTTTATTTTACGGCATAAGAAATTAATGAGTGATTCGCAAACTCAAGGCATCCACCTGATGGCAAAACCGGCGGGGCCGGTATGTAATCTGGATTGCAGCTATTGTTTTTATCTGGAAAAAGAACAACTATTTTCTAAGCGCCAGCGTTTTTTGATGTCCGATGCGGTGTTACGAATTTATATTGAGCAGAATATCAGGAACGAACCCACCCTAAGTAGTTTTCACCTGGAAGACGGCGATCCCATGTTATGCGGCCTGGGTTTTTTAAACTAGCCGTTTCTTATCAACAAGAACTGGCCGCTGGTAAAACCATTCGCAATATCGGAACACAGCGTCGCAGCGGCGGCTTATGGAGAATTCCTGATTGCCGTGTTTGATGAATGGATCAAAACCGATGTGGGGCAGATTTATGTGATGAATTTTGAATGGGCGTTGGCGGCGTGTCTGCGTTTGCCGTCCGGCATTTGTCTGTTTTCAAAAGATTGCGGCCGGGCGCTCATTCTGGAACACAATGGCGATGTGTATTCCTGCGATCATTTTATGTACCCGGAGTACTTGCTGGGTAATCTCCAGCAAACAGACTTTGCCCGATTAGCCAATTTCCCACAGCAAATCAAGTTTGACGCCTCTAAATCGCAAGCGTTGCCAAATTACTGTCAACAGTGTGAGTTCCTGTTTGCCTGTCATGGGGACTGCCCCAAGAAACGGTTTGCCCACACACCGGATGGGGCGAACCAAGCTTGAACTACCTTTGCCCCAGTTACAAAAATTATTTCAAACACATTGCTGAATATATGAATGCCATGGTCAAGTTAATCAGTTACAACCAACCCGCAGCGCTTATTATAGATGCGATTAAAGGGCTGTTAGGGCTGTTAGTGGTTAAATTGCCTGCCAAGCCAACGCTTTAATTCTACTTTGTCAGATTATGCAAAAGCGCGTCATACCCGCAGGGAAGCGGGTATCCAGTGCCATGGATGGTAAGTTCAAACCTATCCCTGGAGCCTGGATTCACAATATACATCCTTGCACATTGCCCTTCGGGTAAATACAAATCGTCTATTCTGCCGATTTGTCCGGCACAAATTCGTCTGGAACGAATTTGCATTTACCCGCAGGGCTACGGGCAGGAAAGCCCGTAGTGACTCCATGCCGGGATGACGATGCTGGAAAGTATGGATCATAATCCGACAAAGTAGAATTAACCCGTTAATAAACTTCAATATGGGCTGCATTGCGCTGCGCATACTGAACGGTGCTAACAATAGGCGCTGCGATGTTTTTACCTTACACTTCCACCTTAATCAGTTTTTTGAGGCCACCTATGTATCGCTTATTGATTTCAGCCACTGCCCTTGCGCTTGGCGGCTTATCGGCCCAACCTGTACAGGCTGTTCCCGCGACTTCCAGCATCGAACAAACGACCACCCAACTGCCCCGCGGCAGTCGCCCGTCACATTACGATGTTGTTATCAAACCCAATGCGAAGTCACTGACTTTCGATGGCAAGGCGTCGATTTTTATTGAGGTGTTACAGCCTGTCAACAGCATCACCCTCAATGCTGCCGAGTTGGTGTTCGCCAAGGCGGTCTTGTCCAAAGATCAAAACGGCGCATCGTTTCCAGCATCAAGCATCCAGCTTAACCAAGCCCGGCAAACGGCGACTTTTACTTTCGAGCAAACAATCGCGCCAGGCTGGTATTGGCTTGGCATCGATTACACCGGCAAGATAGGCACGCAGGCCGCAGGCCTGTTCGCCCTGGATTACGACAGCAACGATGGACGCAAGCGCGCTCTGTACACCCAGTTTGAAACCTCCGATGCCCGCCGCGTTATTCCGTCATGGGATGAGCCTTCGTATAAAGCGACTTTTAAACTGGAAGCCACAATACCAACGGGCCAACTGGCGGTCAGCAATATGCCGGTAGAGGATCAGCGCGATCTGGGCAAAGGCTATAGCCGCGTGCGGTTTTTGACATCGCCGAAAATGTCCACTTATTTATTGTTCTTCGGGCTAGGCGATTTTGACCGCGCCACGGCGAAACTGGGCGATATTGAAATTGGCGTCATCACCAAAAAAGGTGGAACTGCCCAAGCGGCGTTTGCGCTAACATCGACTCAGAGAATATTGCAGGAATACAACGATTATTTCGGCACGCCTTATCCATTGCCCAAACTGGATAATGTCGCCGCTCCCGGCCGCAGCCAATTCTTCAGCGCCATGGAAAACTGGGGCGCTATTTTTACCTTTGAACACTCCATCTTATTAGATCCCTCGATTTCAACCCAGGCCGACAAGCAGCGTGCGTTCATGATCGCCGCTCACGAGACCGCGCATCAATGGTTCGGCAATCTGGTCACTATGGCTTGGTGGGACGATCTTTGGCTTAACGAAAGCTTTGCTTCCTGGATGGAAAGCCGCACCACCGCACGGCTCCACCCGGAATGGAATAGCGCGTTGAGCGATGTCGGCGACCGCGACCGAGCCATCGAACTGGACTCGCTGTCATCCACGCACCCGGTCGTGCAGCATGTGGAAACCGTGGCGCAAGTTAACCAGGCTTTCGATGCCATCACCTATCAAAAAGGCGAAGCCGTCATCCGCATGCTGGAAGCCTATGTGCGCGCAGATGCCTGGCGCTCCGGCATACGGCAATATATGCAGGCGCACCGCTATGGCAACACTGTTTCGGCGGATTTGTGGCGCGAACTGGAAGCGGTTGCAGGTAAGCCCATAGCCGCTATCGCCCGAGATTTTACGCTACAGCCGGGCGTGCCGCTGATTCGTGTCGAAGACCTTATATGCACGGCGGGTACTAGCCAACTGCGCTTATTCCAGGACGAGTTCAGCAAAAATAACCCGGACAAAAAACCACTGCGCTGGCGAGTTCCGGTACGGGTTCAAGCCTCTGCCGGCGGCGCGCCGGTCAGTCAGTTGGTGACTGCCGGCAAGTCTGCAATCACTGTGCCAGGGTGCGGTCCGGTAATTGTCAACGCCGGTCAAAGCGGCTATTTCAGGACTCTCTATGCGCCCAAACACTTTGCCGAAATCGTCAATAGTTTTGCCTCGATTGCCGCCATCGATCAACTCGGCATTTTGTCGGACACCTCGTCCTTGGGACTTGCCGGACTGCAATCCGCTGCTGATGTCCTCGAATTGGTCAAGGCAACGCCGCTCAGCGCCGATCCGCAAGTCTGGAACAAAATCGCTTCCGTGTTCCGCAGCATTGATGAGTTTTATCGTGGTGACACCGCTCACCAAGCGCAATTCAGGACTTTTGCAATCGCTCATTTAACGCCGGTGTTTGCTAAAACAGGCTGGACGGCTGGACCTGACGAGCCGGATACCGTAGCCATTTTGCGCAACGACTTAATCGGAACCCTGGGTAGCCTTGGCGCGCCGGATATTATCGCCGAAGCCCGGCGGCGCTACGGTGCCCAAAATACGGATCCAACCGCCGTGCCGGCGCCATTACGCAAGACCATCCTGAGCGTCGTCGCCCAACACGCCGATACCGCTACTTGGGAACAGTTGCATACCACGGCGCTCGCAGAGAAAACGCCGCTCATCAAAGACCAGCTCTATGCGCTGTTGTCCGCCACAGAGGATGAAAACCTTGCCCGTCGTGCCTTGGATCTCGCGCTGACGGCAGAGCCGGGGGCAACTACCAGTTCGGCAATGATCCAAGCCGTGAGCAAATTTCACCCTGATCTGGCCTTCGACTTCGCCGTAGCGCATCTTCCGGCAGTCACCGAAAAACTGGATGCGCCGTCGCGCGGTAATTATCTCGCAAGGCTTGCCGAACGCTCGCTTGACCCCGCCATGATCGGCAAGATCAATGCTTATGCTGCGGCAAATCTGGCCCCCGGTTCGCGCCGGTCCGCCGACACGGCAATCGCCGCTATCGGCTACCGCATCAGCGTGCGTAACAAGCGTCTACCTCTTATTAATCAATGGCTGGGGCAATATGGAAAATGAACTACCCCATCATAAAAATCACAACCCGCATATCGACGGCTTCGCGCAAGTTGTCGATAGTGTTTGTCAGGGAATTACGTTATCTGGCTTTTACTGAAGCGCCGCCGCGAGAAACGACCGTGACTTACGTTGAGCAAAACCTTGCCGAAAACTGGCCGCACTTCATCGCTCTTGACGGCGAAAAAGTCATCGGCTGGTGTGATATTGCCTCGTTGGACAAACCGGTATTAGAACATTCGGACGTACTGGGCTTGGGCGTTATCTGGGAATTCCGTGGCCATTGGCAAACGCCTCATCAGTACTGCGCTGCAGCGGCTAAAGAGTGGGGGGCTAAGCCGGATAGTGTTGGCGGTTCGCGATCAAAAAATCGCCATACAACTCTATAAAAATTTTGGCTTTTTCCAGGAAGGCCGGCATATGAAGGCCGTCAAAATCAACGGCGGCTATGAAAACCAACTATCAATGGCGTTACTTAAATGATCGGCTGAAGCGGCTTGCTAATCAGTAACTCCTTTAGTAAACTTTAATTTGACTCATTGAAGGAGGGTAAATTCGTGGAGATACTTCAGAATCTAGCCTCATCGGATGTTCTCCAGGCAGTTCATTTATCTACAGGTGACCGGCTAGAGCACAAAGTAGCCTGCCAATCAGCCGGGCTATGCACGAGCCAATATTACACATCACATTCTTTAATTGACTCGGCCTCTTTATCCACTGCTCATGTCTGCAGTTCACCCCTACAACTGATTTACCGCCAAACTTATCATGCGGTTGAGGGAGGGATGGATCCTTTGCCCAGTGAAATCCACTGCGAGCCGGTTTATAATACCGGTGCGCTTCTGAAGAACGTCCGTAAACCCATACTCCCTGGAGCTAATGATGCGATGGACTGTTAAGTTCTGCGGGTTTTGGCTTTTGCCTTGTTTGTTGCTCAGCGGCTGCATGGTCGGGCCCGACTATGTCCGTCCTCCTGCGGAAACGGCTGATCAATGGCTGGAAGCCGAGGACCAGCGGCTTAAGACAACTTCGGCCAACGATCAGGATTGGTGGAAAACATTCAAGGATCCGATCCTGAACCGATTAATTGATCGCGCCTACCTCCAGAATCTCAACATACGCGTGGCAGGGGTGCGAGTACTCGAAGCCCGTGCCCAACTAGGCATTGCCATCGGAAATATCTACCCGCAAAACCAGCAGCTTACCGCATCCTTGACTAAGGTGCACCTCAGCCAGCGCGCCTCGCAGGCGGCTTTCTCCAGAATATTCGATTATGCGCAAACGCAGATTGGATTGACTGCCAGTTGGGAAATTGATTTTTGGGGCAAGTTCCGCCGCGCCATCGAATCGGCGGATGCCGGATTTCAGGCTGCGGTAGAGGATTATAACAATGCGCTGGTCAGTCTTACCGCCGATGTGGCACGCGCGTATATCACCATCCGGACGCTGGAAAAACGCCTGGGGATCGCGCGGCAGAATGTCGATACGCAAAAGGAAAACCTGCAGATCGCGGAAGCCCGCTATAACGGCGGCACAACCTCCGAGCGCGACGTAGAACAGGCCAGAACGGTGCTGGCAAATACCCAGGCTTCCATTCCCACGCTGGAGATCGGACTGCGTCAGCAACAGAACGCACTTAGCGTCCTGTTAGGCATGCCTCCCCGCCGGATGAGCGATTTAATGGCTGCAACCGCGCAGATTCCAGCTCCTCCCGTGCAGGTAGCCGTAGGCATACCCGCTGAACTCCTGCGGCGCCGGCCCGATGTCCGCAATGCCGAATGGCAGGCAGCCGCCCAATCCGCCAATATCGGCGTGACTAAGGCCGATCTCTATCCCGCTATTTCGCTTTCCGGCACTTTTGGTTTTCTATCGTCCGATGTCGGCTCGTTTGCCTTGGGTGATGTTGTTCTCTGGAAAAGCCGTATCGCCAACTTTGGTCCGGCCTTGCAATGGAACATTTTCAATTACGGGCAAATCACCAATCAGGTGCGGGTGCAGGATGCACGGCTACAGGAATTATTAATCAGTTATCAAAATACTGTCCTCACCGCTCAGCGGGAAGTGGAAGACAACCTGGTGGCTTTTTTGCGTTCCCAGGAACGCGCCCAGTCTTTAGGGGAAAGCACCGCCGCGGCTCAGCGTTCGCTGAATCTGGCAACGTTGCAATACCGTCAGGGCATCACCGATTTCACCACTGTCCTGACAGCTCAGCAGGCGCTGCTAAGCGAGCAGGATAGCCTCGCCAGCACCTTGGGAGATATTTCCAATAACCTGGTGGGCGTGTACCGGGCCTTGGGCGGCGGCTGGCAAATTCGAGAAGGCGAAGATGTCGTGCCCGATTCGATCAAGGAAGAGATGACAAAACGTACCGATTGGGGCGGCTTATTGAGGCCGGCCGCTCAACCATCGCCCGATACCCGGACGCCATCAGGCATTAGTTGGCCTCGATGGTAAGGAGGAAGTGAATAGCTATGAAGAGGCGTAATGCTGCCGGATTTATGTGGATGCTGATGATCTTTGCCACGGGGTGCGAGGAAAAGAATGCCTACGTGGCCCCGCCGCCACCGCAGGTCACAGTTAGCCGGCCTGTTCATCAGCGTATCAGTGAACACCTGGAATTTACCGGAAATACGCAGGCCTTTAATTCAGTCCAGTTAGTCGCGCGGGTGGAAGGTTATCTGGACAAGGTGTTTTTTCACGACGGCGATCTGGTCAAGAAAGATCAGCCGCTGTTCCTGATTCAACAGGATACTTATCAGGCCCGGTTGAAGCAGGCTGAGGCTCAAGTGCTTCAACAAAGAGCCAGTCTCGACCATGCGCAAACCGAACTGGACCGGTTCGGCGGCCTGGCGCGCCAACATGCGGCAGCCCAGACCGATGTGGACAACTGGAAATTCGAGCGTGACAATGCGAGGGCGGCAGTGGTCGCCGCCGAAGCCAATCGCGACCTGGCCAGATTGAATCTGGATTACACGAAAGTGGTGGCGCCTTTCGACGGGCGCATTGACCGCCGGCTCAAAGATCCAGGCAATCTTGTGGGCGCGGGAGAGTTTACGCCGTTGGCCCAGATTAACCAGATAGATCCTATATACGTTTATTTCACTATCAGCGAGACGGATTTGCTAAGGGTTATCAAACAGACCAGCGTCGATCCAGGCGAGGCTCAAAAAATGAAAATTCCGGCCCAGCTCGCGCTGTCAGGCGACAAAGGCTATCCTCATATGGGATACCTTGATTTTACTGCGATTTCCGTGACCCCGACAACCGGTACATTGCTGTTGCGCGCCATTTACCTTAATGCCGACGGCAAAATATTGCCCGGACTGTTTGCCCGTGTGCGGGTGCTTGTTGTCAACTCGGAAAAAATGGCGCTACTGGTGCCGGAAGAGTCCATCGGCTATGACCAGTTGGGCTCGTATCTGCTGATAGTGGATGAAAACAACGCCGTTGAGCGCAGGACAGTCAAGCTTGGTGTTCAAGCAAGCGACAAGCGGGTAATCGAAGAAGGGATCAGTGATAAAGACTCGGTGATTGTGACGGGGCTTCTGCGCGCAATTCCGGGGAACAAGGTGAAACCCATACAAAAACCTTTGGCGGAGAATAAAAAGAATGCAGCCGCTTCTTCTGCCCCGCATGAGACAGGAAAGCCCGCCTTATGATTTCTCAATATTTCATTGAAAGGCCAATATTCGCTAATGTCATAGCAATTATTACCATCATTATCGGCCTCGTTTGTTTTATAAACCTGCCCGTGTCTCAATATCCCCCAATCGTACCGCCGACCATTCAGGTGACTACTCGCTACCCGGGCGCCAGCGCCGAGGTGGTTGCCAATACGGTAGGCATTCCTATCGAGCAAGCAGTCAACGGCGTGGAAAACTCCATATATATGCTGTCGACCAGCGCCAGCGACGGAACTTATACTTTAACGATTACTTTCAACGTAGGAACTAATCTTAATACCTCAATGGCGCTGGTGCAGAACCTGGTTAACAGCGCTTTGCCGCAGCTTCCCGGCTCAGTTCAACCGCAGGGCGTCACGGTAAAAAAAGTTTCGACGGATATACTGCTGGTGGTCGCGCTGTATGCCGAAGACGACCGGTACGATGAAACTTATCTGTCGAACTATGCAGTAATCAACCTGCAAAACCCGCTGGCGCGTCTGCCAGGCGTAGGTCAAATCGCAGTGCGCGGCGCCGGGCCTTATAGCATGCGGGTATGGTTGAATCCGGAAAAGCTTCGCTACTTCAGCTTAACTACAATTGATGTAGTCAACGCCATTCAGAGTCAAAACCTGCAAGTGGCCGCAGGGCAGTTGGGCGGGCCTCCCGCCCCTTCGGACCAGGCTTTCCAATTCACAGTCAACGCCTTGGGCCGTTTGGCCGATGTGGCGCAGTTTGAGAATATCGTCATTAAAAGCGCGCGCAGTGAGTCGGCGCAAATTGTGCGGATTCGGGATGTAGCGCGGGTCGAACTTAGCCGCCAGAGCTATAGCAACTTTTCCGTATCCGGGGGGCACAAGGCCACGGTGATGCCGGTGTTTACCCTGCCCGGCGCTAATGCGCTGGACGTCGCGGATGAAGTGCGCGGAGCTATGGCGTCCATGAGCAAGGAATTCCCGCCAGGCTTGAGCTATGAGATTCGGTACGATACTACGAAGTTTGTGCGCAGCGCGATACACGATGTCTACGAGACTTTGTTCGAGGCCGGGATTCTGGTTCTCGTCGTCATTGTGGTATTTTTACAGAACTGGCGGGCCACGCTTGTGCCGGCGACGACCGTACCGGTCACCCTGATTGGCGCTTTTGCGGCTATGTCCATGCTGGGATTCGGCGTTAATCTGCTGACTCTGTTCGCATTGATTCTGGCGGTCGGCATTGTCGTCGACGATGCTATCGTCATTGTGGAAAACGCCTCGTATCATATCGAACAAGGCATGGCCCCCAAGGAGGCGACGATTAAAGCAATGCAGGAAATTACCGGGCCCATCATAGGCATCACCCTGGTGCTGACGTCGGTATTCCTGCCCGCGGCCTTTCTGCCGGGAATTACGGGGCAGTTGTTTCGTCAGTTCGCCTTGGTCATCGCGTCCACCGCCATCATTAGCGCCATCAATGCATTGACCCTCAAGCCGGCTCAATGCGCTCTCTGGCTGCGGCCGGTTCAGGAAAAAAAGAAAGTCAATTGGTTCTTCCGCGGCTTTAACAAGGCTTATGCATGGGTGGAGAATTCCTATATGCGATTGGTTAGCTGGATGGTGGCGCGGGCTGGATTCACGGTCATTCTGTTTGTGGTGATAATTGCCGTCACCGCCTGGCGGTTTGCCCAACATCCCACTGGATTTTTACCCACCGAAGATCAGGGTTATGCGATCGTTGTTACCAGGCTCCCGGACGCCGCTTCGCAACCGCGCATGGTTAAAGTGGCCAAGGCGCTGGATGAGGTTCTTAAAAAAACCCAGGGAATAAACGCGTGGGTGACCATAGGCGGGTTGTCCGTACTGGACAGCGCAAATGTTTCCAATATTTTTACCACCTTTATCGTTTATGAAGATTGGAGCAAGCGCGGCAAGGATTTAAGCCAGGACAAGATTGTCGGCACCCTGCGCCGCGAGCTGACAGCCATAGAAGAGTCCGGTTCCATCGTGCTGGTGCCGCCTCCCATCCGTGGATTGGGGCAGGGAGGCGGCTTTCAGTTGATGATTGAGGATCGTCAGAGCCTGGGCCTTGCCGAATTGCAGAAGGCCGTTAATGAAGTTCTCCGCGCGGGCAACTCACAATCCGGCTTGCGTAATTTGACCTCGACTTTTAGCGCCCGCAGTCCTCAGCTTTTCCTGGATATTGATAGAACCAAGGTGGAGTCGCTGAATATTCCGCTAAATAATGTGTTTTCCACGCTGCAGACCTATCTGGGCTCTACCTTCGTCAATTTATTCAACAAATTCAACCAGGTTTTCCAGGTTTATGTCCAGGCTGATGCACCGTTCCGCTTGCAGCCTGAGGATATCAAGAGCCTCTATGTGCGCAATGGACAGGGCGAAATGGTGCCGTTGGGTACTTTACTCGATGTTAAAAGGACTTTGGGCTCCGAGCTGGTGACGCGCTACAATCTTTATCCTTCGGCACAAATATATGGGGCCGCCGCGGTGGGGTTCAGTTCCGGGCAGGCCTTGAATTTAATGGAGCAGCTAGCCGGGAATGTGCTGCCAAAAGGAATAAGCTTCGACTGGACCGCAACATCCTTCCAGGAAAAGCAGGTCGGTAATCAAGCCTATTTCATTTATGCTCTCTCGATTACTTTGGTATTTATGGTGCTGGCGGCTTTGTACGAAAGCTGGACCAGTCCACTGGCGGTCGTGCTGGTCGTTCCCATGGCTTTGGTCGGCGTGCTCCTGGCTCTGATGCTGCGGGGCTTTGACAATAATCTTTATACGCAGGTCGGGCTGATCCTGATGATCGGCCTTGCTTGTAAGAATGCCATCCTGATTGTCGAATTCGCCCGCCAGCTTCAGTCCGAAGGAATGTCCTTGACGGAGGCTGCGGTGGAGGCCACGCGCCGGCGATTCCGGCCTATCGTCATGACCTCGTTCGCTTTTATTCTTGGCGTCGTGCCCCTGCTCGGCGCCTCTGGAGCAGGCGCGGCCAGCCAGCAGGCCATTGGCACGGTAGTTTTCGGCGGCATGCTGTCTTCGACTCTAGTGGCAATACCGTTCGTACCCGTGCTTTACGTCATGACCCAAAAATTAGCGACGTGGAAGGCTGACCGTAATAAGACTCGTACGCAATAGACAGCCAGTTCCTCACATTGAACGACAGCCCGATCACGTAGTCAAAGATATTATTTCAAGAAAATGGGGGTGTATCTCATGTTCACCCATGATTTCAAACGGCACTTAATACGCATTCCCTGCGTTATGGTTATCGCTTTTGGCCTATTTAAGGCAGCAGCCCATGGGCAGGATGAAGGGGAGGGCGCCCCGCAGTCACTCCCTTCATCCACCCAAACTCAGATTAATAAGCCATCGGTAGAGCAAGCGCTGGTGCCGGAAGGTGTATTCGTCATGCAACTTGCTGAAGCGCTAAAGCTTGGTCGCGTAGCTGATGAAGCTAAGGCGGAAGACCTATTGAGCGGCCTGGGTATTGAACCTAAAAACGGGTGGATTGCGGAATACCCGGTTACACCGGCCGTGCTGGGCGACGTTGAGAAAGGAATTCTCGCGGCCAGCAAGCAGGGAAAAATCGCCCTTAAAAAGGATCAGGCGCTTAAGGTTGTCAACGATGTGAAAACCCGGCTTGGATTGAATGTGAGTCCGGGCCTAAAGGCTGCAGCCGGCCCGGTCAGCAAGCGGGGAAATATGACTATCTATAGCTATACGGATAGTAAAGGGGAAATTTATTACACCGATGTTTATGATTCCATACCGAAGGCATATCGTAACAAGGTCAGAACCATAAGCCGGCCGGCGCCGCATGGGCTTTCCGGCAGTGCAGATGATAATACGACGGAAGCACCCGGGCCTGAGTACATGGCAAATCCGAACACCGAAGACATTAATGACTATTACGCTGAACAAGGTCCGCCCATAGTAACCTACTATTCTCCGCCTGATCCTTACTCTTACCTCTACTCTTGGGTTCCTTATCCTTTCTGGTCTACAGGCTTCTATTTCCCTGGATTCTTTGTGCTGAACAATTTTCACCGGCATGTATCCTTCAATCGCCATCCTTATTTTGTCAGTCATCATGAAAGTCGAGCTGCTTTTCACAACCCATTGCGTGGCGACGCCTTTAATCGGGCTATGCCAAGCCAAGCAACGCCTAACGGAATTGCTCCCTCACACTGGTTTTCATCGCGCACTGCGCAAGCCGGGGCCAGTGCCATTGTATCGTTCAACCATATCCGCAATCCTGGGATCAACAGGATACCTGTTTCTCAAATGAATGCATCGGGACACCTTTTTTCGCCCGGTGAAAATTCAAGAATTCTGAATAATGCCCCGGCTGTCCTGAATGGCCCGGCAATGAGGTATCGTGAGACTTTCCGGCATGCCCCGTATTACGGTAGAAGCACGTTTAACTCCCCTGTCTTCAATCAGGTACCTGTTATGCAAAGTCCGCCCCGTGTTTATTCATCACCTGACTTTGGCCATGACCGGGGATTTCAGTCATTTCACTCGTTCAATGGAAATGTTTCGGGAGGATTCCGTCAAGGCGGAGCATTCGGAGGATTTAGCGGAGGCGGAAACTTTGGCCATGCCGGTTCTTTTACTGGAGGCGGTAACTTTGGTCATGGTGGTTCTTTCGCAGGCGGCGCAAGAGGCGGTGGGCATCGGTAAGAGTCCAGGTCGTTTTAACGATCAAACTCGCATCGATAGTGGTGAGCTTCGCCGTTACGGCCAAAAAAGCCGTAGCTTCTCCCGCTTCCAAATATGCCCGCTGAGTGTGCGCTGATTCGGCTCTGTGAAGGTATAGCGGTATAAATAAGCTCGAAGAAAAGCGGGTGGGTGATCGATAAAAGGGTTATGCGCCAGCAAAGCTAAAACTTCTGGCGATCCTTCCTGTAAGCGCCGCATGAATTTATCGAACCAGCCGCCGCGAGGTGGTTCGCCAAGCGCGGCAAACCACATCTGCCAATCCAGACGCGGTTGATGCGGTATATTCCAGCTTAACGGTTTATCGATAGAGTCGGGTTTGTACTTAAACCCGTACTCCAGCCAGTGTTCGCCGTCTTGCGAGCCTTCAATAATAATCTCGTCGCGTTCAGTGGTCATCACGGCAAAAGGGCCATAATTATTGACTATTGCGAAAGCCGAAGCGGCTTGCAGCAACGTAATCAAGGGTCTGGGCGGTAAGCGCTGCGTTTGCGCCATCCAGATATGGGTTGTCAAAATCGTGATCACAAATCCCGCCCAGCTTATTGCACACAGATTTGCCGCGAATATCGGCGGTTGATAATGTTGGTTTAAGCGGACACGCAGCCATTCGGGGGTTATCTTGAGCAGATCGCGGTCATCGAATAAAAACAGGCACAACAACAACGTCAACACATTGAAAAACGTATAGTTTCCGGTCAGTATGATACTGGCTTGCAACAAAATGAAGCAACAGGCGGCAAAGAGGCGCAAAGGGCGCGGCATAAACACGAAAAAAGGCGCCAGCAATTCAATGAACAGTACGCCGGAAACACACAACTTATGCCACCATTCCGGCAGGAAGTAAGCATAGTACCCGATAGGCGACGGAAGCGGCTGCGTCAGGTAATGGTAATTGAGCGCAGTCAAATTAACCCAGGTTGGGTCGCCGCTGGCAATTTTTACCACTCCGCTCATAAACATGAACCGTGCGATCAGCAAACGGTACAAAAACACGATTATTTTGGAATTCCAGGACAAAAAAATGGCCAGAAAACCACTTTCCAACAAATACGCATCCCACTGGAACGAAGTAAAATCCTGCCCCGCGGTAGTTATCGACAGATAACAAACAAAACAAATGATCAGGGCAGTACGAGTGAAAATATTTAGCATCACCAGACAGGCCGCGGCAATCCCGGCCAAACAAACGCCTTTCAGTGCTGTGTTCGATGCATCAAACCAGAATAGGGTAGGGAAGTACCTATATTTTTCCTGAGGAAATGCTTGCGCAATCCGTACAAGTTGCTCTTGCACCGGCAAGATGCCATTTTTACCGATAAGACCTTCTATTTGGGTAGCCATCGACCAAAATGCAGACAAATACACCAGTCCAATGCCGCGTAAAAACCACCAGCGAATAATGATGCACGGTTTTATGCTGGATATATTTAGCTTGGGAAGTTTGTTAAGAAAGGGCTGGAGCATAAGAATGTAAAGTTTATCACTAATCCGGAAGCCAGGGATGACCTGCTTAACTTATATCATATAGCCAGAATACCGGAACAGATTTGAATGGCGTAGCACAGGGTGAAGTCAAAAACGGACAGAGATGAGGACAATTCCGTCCAGAGGGATGCGTTTGGGTTGTCAGGCATCTGGGTTCCGGCAAAATCTGCCGGAATGACGCTTTTTTGGTTTAGCCGATGACTCTGCTAACCAAATATAAATATAAGGAAACCTCTAAAAATTATCCGGTCGCGCTTCGATAAACTCAGGAGAGCCCCTTCGATAAACTCAGGAGAGCCCCTTCGATAAACTCAGGAGAGCCCCTTCGATAAACTCAGGAGAGCCTTGTCGAAGGGAGCTTGTCGAAGTGCAATTTTTAGAAGTTCCCATAATATTGGAAGAGCAAGGGGTTTTTCTTCATGGACGTAACAGTGCAGCACGATCAAGGGGAAGATTAAATTAAATCCGCATCTTCCCCTTCATTTACTCTTTAGAAAACAATCAGGCATGCACATCAATGTGCTGGGTACCGGTTGCGGGTTCTATCAATTGCAAGGCCTCCTGGCCTTGTTGTTTCTGTACTTCCTGTGCCTTATTGAGTACTGCCGTACTGATTTGTTCTGAAATCTTTTGTTGCTGCAAGGCGACGGCAACATTTGTTAATCCTGAGATGGAATCGACCATTTTGAGTTCCTCGTTTGTTGATTACTAAACATCCGGTTATCGGCAGGCAGCGTAAAAAATTAATAACCACCCGCTTGAGCGGCTCTGCGTTTAATTTTCATAGATTAAGACAATCTAAAAGGATTATTCAAAAGCCGTATATTAAACTTAGACGATTTTGAAATATTTTCTTGAATTAAGGAATATTTTTTGGGGAGTAGAAATCTTCTACTACTCCGTATTATTCCACCATTTGATTCCCAATAAAGCTATTTCAAAGAAGTTGCCAGGGATTAAATCAAAATCCAAGCCAATAAAAATTCCAGTACTCGTTACTATTAATTATCCAGTGAGGAAAGAAGATTAAATGAAAAAAATTATCGAAATAAATGATAATAATCTTAAAAGCAAGGTCAAAGACGCGCTCAGGGTTTTGACTTGGGCTTTTTGTAATATTAATCATGCATAAAGGTTCAAATGGCTGTGCAAAAAGAATCAACTTCTTATCTGCTAAACCTAATCAGCAGTTTCTTTTTAAAAAAAATCAGGAGAGTCTATTATAGTGCCAGGGAATCTATAGGCGATCATAAAAGATCTATTGTTGTTTATCAGGTTGGACAGGCTTGTGAAACATTGCAGGAAACCCGGGATGAATTTCAAGACGCACTGGAACGTTTTAAAACACTAGTCGTCGTTACCGAAACTTCACTGGAACATAAATATAATCTTTTAAACAGACAGTATCAGTTTTGCCGCTCAAAATCCGATGCCGTCAGCGACAGGATCAAAGCCATAGAAAAAGTCAGCGATGCGCTATTTGTGGAATGGGAAAATGAACTGAATGAATATACCAACCGTAATTTGCGTCAACGGAGTAAACAACAGCTGAAATCCGCCAGGCAGAATTATTCACGGCTTATTACGGCTATGCACAGAGCCGAAGCGAAAATCAAACCGGTGCTGTCAGCATTTAAAGACCAGGTGTTATATCTTAAACATAACCTTAATGCTCAAGCCATTGCTGCCTTGCAGCCTGAATTTATTGAAATCGGTATTGATATTTCGCAGTTGATTTATGCGATGGAACAAACAATAGCCGAGGCCAATCAGTTTGTTTCCGCATTAGTGGAACAAAAGGCTTTGCCCAGTGCGTAATTTATTTATTAAGTGCTCCAGCATCATGCCGGTCTATTATCATGACTGTAAAACGGCCGCCGTTCATCGCCAATGAACGGCGGTCATATAGCCATTGACGAACCTTTTGCTGAATCAGATATTTTTATAGTTTATATAAAACATCATTGCCTTTATCTCTGGGATCCCTGTTTGGGTTTTTTCCTTTACGGTCCTGATCTGTTCTTTCCTTGCCAAATTTGGCAATCATGTCTTCCCAGCTTGAATATTGGGAGTAAGCTTCGAAACCTTCATTTTTACGCTGCTGGTAAATTTCCTTGCCTAATGCAATGATTTCCTGAGGCGTTTTGCCGTCAACAGTATTCAGAAATTCGTCGTCACTTTTTTTAGCATCACGAATCGTCCAGAAAGATACTTCAAATTCGATGCGATTTTCGGGGGGCAGACGATCCTTTAATCCTTTTACAGAGCGATAGGCGGTTCGTGTGCTATGTCCGTTTATTTCTTGTCCCTTACCGCAAGCAATTAGAAATAAACAGCAAAGAATGAGCAGAAGAGATGATAATTTCTTCATAAAGTTATCCTCGAATTGATGTACCCGTCCATGTTAAGGTAATTATAGTTATTGTCCTTGTTATAATATAAAGCCAGTTTATCAAACAAAGTAAAATGGCCGATCAATTATAAACCCAAGCAAATTTTTTATGCTGGAATTTATCCAATTATTAAAGCAGCGTTACCAGTCGGTTTTGAGTCAATTAAGAAATGACTCAATCAAAACAATCTATCAACAGCGGATAGATCAGTTGATTCTGGCGGAAGCCTTTATCCGCAAAGGTCAACTACTGGCTTCTTCACCGGAACCGCCGCTGCAAATAACCGTGGTCGGCCCGACTCAAGTTGGCAAGAGTTCATTGGTAAATGTATTATTAAACAGCAGCGCCGCCTCAGTGAGTCCTTTGGCAGGATTCACTATTCATCCGCAAGGATTTTGTAATGGCGCCAAACTTTCTGATTGTAGCGGCTTGCAGCGATATTTCGGACGTTTCCAGCAATTGCAGCAAGACCAGTTAACCAAAGACCGGCATGATTGCTATTCATTAACTGAAAATACGACTGATTCAGCGTACCTGCCGCCTTGCGTATTATGGGATACGCCTGATTTTGATTCGATAGACTCGGCAAATTACCGGGAAGGCGTTATCAGAGCCATTGCTCTGGCTGACATCATTATTCTTATGATCAGCAAGGAAAAATATGCCGATCAATCGGTCTGGGATATTATGTCCGTTCTTGAAGCCTTGCATCAGCCGACCATAATTTGTTTGAACAAGCTGGGTGAAGGCTCGGAAGCATTGATTATCAACTCATTAAAAGAAAAATGGCAGCAAGCCAGAAATGATCCTTTTCCTGAAGTGATGCCGCTGTATTATCAAAAACAGGCAGGCTTGCCATCCTGGCCTGAATCAAGGCGGCAATTGCTTATGCAACTGGCGAATAAGGTCAACCCTAAAAGACACCCGCGCACTGAACAGGATTTACTGCAAAAGTACTGGCAGAATTGGCTGGAACCGGTCATTGCGGAACATGAGGCGCTGAATGACTGGCATGTGTTAATTGATCAAATGATCAAACAGGCGCTGGGAGATTATCAGCGCGATTATCTGAATCATCCTCATCATTATGAAACCTTCAAATGCGCGTTGGCGGAGTTATTGCTTTTACTGGAAATACCGGGCTTGGCCAGTATTTTGGCCAACACCCGTAAAATCCTGACCTGGCCGGTCAGGCAGTTAATGAAGCTGGGGCGTAAAAGACTTTACAGCGCCGACAGCAGCCAGGAAACAATCTTGTTAAATCAGATAGCTGAGCATATGTTGATACAAATGGCCGATAAACTGATGGATAAGGCGGAGCAGGGCAGGCAAGGCCAATGGTGGAAAGAGTTCAGCAGCTTGTTGCGCAGTCAGCGGCAGGACATTTTGCAGGAATTCCGTAATGCGGCAAAAAATTATCATATCTCATTTGAGCATGAGGTGGAAAATACGGCCTATCGTTTATATCACAAATTGCAGGAACAGCCGGTCGTCTTGAATAGCCTGCGCGCCACCCGGGTAACTGCCGATGCTGCCGCCATTGCCCTGACTTTGCATACCGGCGGCGTAGGTGTGCATGATTTGATTATCGCGCCTGCGCTGCTGACTGTAACTTCCCTGCTGGCCGAAAGCGCGATGGGCAGTTATATGAACAAAGTAGAGGCTGAATTAAAGCAACGCCAACTTAATACGGTAAAGCAGACGCTATTTATCGAAACCCTACGAAAAAAACTCCTGAAGCTGCCCGAACAATTGTCGCATATGACTTATTTTAATATTTCTCCTGAACAGTTACAGGCGGCGGAATCACAACTCACAGAAAAGCGTCATGGCTTACGATTACTCTGATTTAGTAGAAAACACCAAACGCTGGCTTGAACAGGCGTATAGATCAGGCTGGATTAATAAAGAAGCAGGACAACTGGAGAGTCTTGATGCCAGAGCGCCTAATGATTTATTTAATCATAGCGAAACCAGACCGCTCATTGTTGCTTTTATGGGCGGTACCGGGGTCGGCAAGAGTTCCTTGCTAAATCGTTTAGCCGGAAAAGCTGTTGCCAGAACCGGCATAGAGCGGCCAACCTCTCGGGAAGTCACTTTATTTCATCATCAGACGGTTGCGATACAAAACCTGCCTGCCGATTTACCCTTGGCCAGCATTACCCTGGCACAGCATGACGATGAATCGAAAAAAAATATTATCTGGATTGATATGCCGGATTTTGACAGTACGGAGCAAAGCAACAAGCATCTGGTTTTGCAATGGCTGCCGCATATCGATGTGCTCATTTATGTAGTGAGTCCCGAGCGTTATAAGGATGAAAAAGCGTGGCGTTTATTGCTTGCGGAGAGTGCCCGGCATGCCTGGCTGTTTGTTTTAAACCAATGGGATTTGGGACAATTTGAACAATATGACGACTTCAAATTGCAACTGCGAAAAGCCGGTTTTGAAGAACCGATTATATTCAAAACTGCGTGTGTGGAAGGGTTTCAGGCAGATGAGTTTGAAGCATTACAGTCCACCATTATGTCTTTAGCGACAAGAAATACTATTAAGGAGCTTGAGCAAAGAAACTTGCAGGTACGCAAAGATGAGTTAAATCACAAACTGCAAGGTTTCAGCCGGTTATTGGGTTCGGAAGCGGCTTTTCAACACATACCGGGACTGTGGCAAGAGCAATGGCAGCACGCTGCTAACTTGTTACAGCAGGGTTTTATCTGGCCGATTCAGCAATTGGCGAGTTATTACGCTCAACATGCGGCAGATTTAATAACCCTTCCGTCTACTTCCCGGTTTTCATCGGCTAAAACAGAGGCAGGATTATGGGATGACTGGGCTCAAGCCCGGTTTGACGATGCCCTGGATGAATTGATAATAAATGCCGGCCAAGTCGGTATTCCGGCTACGCCGCTTAAAAATCAATTGGCGCCCATACGCAAAAAAGCTCCCAAAATTATTCAGGCACAAAGTGAGTTGGCAGCGAGGCAAGCCTTGGCAAATCCGGGCAATGTTTTACATCGCGTCTTCTTAAAATTTGTCCGGTTATGTGAATTCGTTTTGCCTTTCTCGGCAATTTGTTGGGTTGGCTATCAGGTATTTATCGGATATTACAAAAGTAATATGTCCGATGTGGATTATTTAGGAGTAAATTTCGCTGTGCATAGCACTTTATTAATAGCAATCTCCTGGCTCACGCCTTACTTTATTCTGAAAAAATTAAAGCCATCACTGGAAAAAAGCGCCTTACGGGGACTTAATAAAGGTTTAACAAATGCAATGAGCCTGATTGACAATGAAGTTTCACAGGTGCTGGAAAATATTAGGCATGAACATACCGAACAGGTAAAACAGATTTCAGCCATTAGGGAGCAGTGTGAAGTTACTGATTCCCTCCGGAAACTGTCTGCCGATAGCAAAAATCACTTATCACGAATGTTGATAAATTGATTGGAATTGCTGTTTTCCATTCACAGGTTACCGCTATTTTGGCTTGGCATGCCTTAGTCCGCCTTAAAGCATCAGTATCTGGTATCATAAGCGATTGAATGAAGGCAGTTCGCCGGCATTCGCGTTGATATTAAGAGTCCTTTGTGAACACTGCCGAATTTTCATCTTTACCTTTAAAACCCGCCCTGCTTGAAAACATCGAATCCTTGGGCTATACCCGGCTCACGCCTATCCAGGCCGAAAGTTTACCGCATATCCTTGAGGGCAAGGATGTTATAGCACAGGCCAAAACAGGGAGCGGTAAAACCGCCGCTTTTGGCATAGGTCTGTTATCCCGCCTGGATTTGAGCAGTTTCAACGTTCAGGCGATGGTGGTATGCCCAACCCGCGAACTGGCCGATCAGGTCTGCAAGGAAATCCGCAGACTGGCGCGTTTCACGCAAAATATTAAAGTCCTGTCATTATGCGGCGGCGTGCCCTTCGGCCCGCAAGCCGGTTCTTTGGAGGGTGGCGTTCACATTGTGGTGGGCACGCCGGGACGGTTACAGGAACATCTGCGCAAGCGCAGCCTGCGCTTGAGCAGCCTGAAAATACTAGTGCTGGATGAGGCGGACCGCATGCTGGACATGGGCTTTGAAGAAGCCGTTACCGAAGTCATTTCACAGGCGCCGACGCACCGGCAAACCTTGCTGTTTTCCGCAACTTATGCGGATCCGATTCGGGAAATGAGCCGGAAATTTCAGTACAAACCGGTTTCAGTCAGCATTGAGACTCATCATCACGATGACGTCATCGAACAGCATTTTTATCAGATAGAGAAAGGTCAGAGAACAAACGCGTTGGGTTATCTGTTAGCTTATTACCGGCCGGAATCGACGGTAATATTTTGCAATACCAAACGAGACTGTCAGGATATTGCCAATGAGCTTGTTAACAGCGGTTTTTCCGTTCAAGCATTGCATGGCGATCTGGAACAGAAAGACCGGGACCAGGTACTGGTGCGTTTTGCCAATAAAAGCTGTTCAATTCTGGTAGCGACCGATGTAGCTGCGCGTGGGTTGGATATTAAAGATTTGCAGGCGGTGATTAATTTTGAACTTCCTTGGGATCCCGAGGTGTACGTTCACCGGATTGGGCGAACAGGACGGGCAGGGAATAGAGGCTTGGCGCTGAGTTTGTGCACACAGCAGGAACTGAATAGGGTTAAAGCTATTGAAGAGTATCAAAATAGCCCGGCTAAATGGGATGAAGTGGCGCCCTTCCAAATGAGCCGCGAGCACCGGTTTGAACCGCCTATGATCACGTTATGGATAGATGGGGGCCGCAAGGATAAAGTGCGTCCCGGAGATATATTGGGCGCTTTAACAGGCGAGGCCGGTATTGCCGGAAGTGAGGCGGGTAAAATCGATATCTTTGATAATCACGCTTACGTGGCCATAAAACGTAATAGTGTTGATAAAGCGCTAAGTTGTTTAAGAAACGGCAAAATAAAAGGGCGCAGTTTTAATGTTCGTAAATCACAAAAGGGCATAGGTTAGACTTGATTTGACATCCGGCGTATGATTTCGTCCAAGGGTAGAGTTATAAGTCAACACTATTGTTTTGATTAAACATTCCTCGACACTAAGGATAACACCATGAATACGACAAATGAATACCAAGAAATACTGATGGCTGAACTTGCTGAACAGAGCGCCCGGATAGATGCATTGGTGGCAAAATCTCAGCAGGCAGCTGATATGAAGTTAAACATTGATCACGAACTCGAAAAATTGCGAGCCAAACAGAAAGAAACCATAAAAAAACTAAAAGAACTGGAAGAACCCAACAAAAATGCCTGGGAGAATATAGGTGACGGGGGCTAAAACCTGGGTTAATAAACTCCCCGGATAAGCCTCCCATGGCCTTGTAATATTTTGAAAATGTTGGGTTACGCGAAAAAGCTTCCAACCCGGCCTAAAATAAGTTTTCCAACGGGGTTCGCCGCACAAGAAAATAAGCATGTCGGCGGCCCCGTTAAAATTTTCTGGCAATGGTTATTTGATCGAAAATTTTCCTACTAATTGAGAACACGGGATCAGGCGATATTTTTAATAAAGTTAAATTAGATTTTGGGGTTTCGTTTTTGGCCTGAGCCATAGAAGCTTATTTTGAGTTATTCCTTCGCCCGTTAATCCTAAAAAACTCAGTTGGTGGGTGCCAAAGGCCGTTCGTGCTGAGTCTGTCGAAGCATGAGCGGACTTAGGCGCCTCACTTATTGGGTGAGTCTTCCGAAACCCCACAAGGCTCTCCTGAGCATAGCCGAAGGGGCTCTCCTGAGCATAGCCGAGGGGCTCAGTGCGAACGGGATTTCGGAAGACTTAACTGATTTTTTTAGGTTAATTCTTTCCAGAAGGACATTTTTCTAATTTCCACGTAGTTATTATCAATGCAGAGATAAATTTATTCAGTTCAAGAAATTAAGCGCCTGCGTTTGTTCGCGGCCTGCTTTTTGGCTGGTTACTGGAAGTGGGACGAGAGTGATTTGAAGGTCTGCCAGGACGAGGAGAACGTGCCGGCTTGGGTGGCTCAGGCGGCGCTATTTCAGATGCTTCAAAACCGGCGATTTGTTCGCGACTTATATTCTTGCCGATCAGCTTTTCAATGAGTCGCAAGAAAGGATATTCATCATGGGATACCAGCGATATCGCTTGACCTTCTTCACCGGCCCGGCCGGTACGGCCGATTCTGTGGACGTAATCTTCAGGAGCGCGGGGCAGTTCAAAATTGACCACATGCGGCAATAAAGCAATGTCAATCCCTCGAGCAGCCACATCGGTTGCAACCAGCACCCGGATTTCTCCGGCTTTGAAACCTGCCAATGCGCTGGTTCGGGCGCCCTGGCTTTTATTGCCGTGTATGGCGGCGGCTTTGATATTGACCTTGTTGAGTCTTTCAGTAAGCCGGTTAGCGCCATGTTTAGTGGTAGTGAATACCAGAATCTGCTGCCAATTATTTTCTTTTATCAGGTGACAAAGCAGTTCCGCTTTATTGGTCTTGTTGACCAGATAAGCAATCTGCTCAACCAGTTCTGCCGCGGTATTACGTGGAGCTACCTCTATTTTGACCGGGTTAACCAGAAGGCCGGTGGTGAGTTTGCGAATATCTTCGGAAAAAGTTGCTGAAAACAACAGGTTTTGGCGTTTCTTGGGTAGCAGGGCAATAATTTTACGAATGTCCCGGATAAAGCCCATATCCAGCATGCGGTCTGCTTCATCCAGCACCAGTGTTTCCACTTTATCCAGTTTTACAGCATTCTGGCTGATAAGATCCAACAGTCGGCCCGGAGTAGCTACCAGCACATCGACTCCGCCTCGCAGGCGCATCATCTGCGGGTTAATCTTTACGCCGCCAAATACGACTTCTGTTTTCAACCGGGGATGTAAATGGGCTCCATATTTGCCTACTGATTCCCCGACTTGTGCAGCCAGTTCTCTTGTTGGCGTTAATATCAATACTCTTACGGGGCGATTATTGCCGTAAGACTTCTGTGATATCCGATGCAGGATAGGCAAGGCAAACCCTGCTGTTTTACCTGTACCTGTCTGGGCGGCGGCCAGTAAATCATGGCCGTTTAGAACTGCCGGAATGGCCTGTAATTGGATCGGTGAAGGTGTGGTATATCCCGCATCCGCAATGGCGCGTAAAAGTGGATCTGATAAACCGAGGGTGGAAAATGGCATTTTATAAGGTCTCAATGAAAAGCTGTGCTGCTGTTGATTTCAGTCTGACAGCTTTGTGGTAAAAATGTAATATCAAATTTTATAGATACTTAGAAACGGCAGGCATTGATCGCTGTAGAGATCAAATAGAAAGTGGCGTTGATTGTTTAGAATAAAAGAATTGTGATTTACGGGTAAGCTTGCGGCATTAAAATAAATGGTGCCCCGAGGCGGATTTGAACCACCGGCCTGTCCCTTAGGAGGGGACCGCTCTATCCAGCTGAGCTATCGGGGCAAAATAAAAACAATTTTACCATAAGCTCAGTATTTAATTCTTTCGTTTTCTTATTTGTTCTCTTTCCAGTGCGGAAATGAAACGATCCAGTTGTTTTTGATTTTGAGGCGATAAGTTATCAAAGCATCCTCCTACTTGTTGTTCCTGACTCACCGAGTTTTGTTTTCTAATGGAACGCACCGATAAATTGAAAGAGAGGGTAAAGTCGTCCGATAAATTAATCAGGCAATCTGTTAACTTATCGCCCTGAACTATGTTAATAATATCGGAATATAAGTTTACGCAAATACCGTTTCTTGAAAAATCAAAAATGTAACCTTCAATGGTTGTTTTAGTGTTCTTTGAAGTCCCCTGAAAATGTATGAAAGTGGAATCCGTTGCAATTCTGGGGGAGGAACGGCGCTGCGGGTAATAAATTTTTTCGGGGAAACGGGCTTTATAATGAACGCTATCCGGCAAATTTTCGACACTGATTTTTTTCAGTTTAAAGCATACTTGTACCCGGTTGACGCAGGTGGATAACTTTAATTCTTTATTTTTAAGCAGGATTTTGTTGTCGCTATTTGTAGAGAGTTTATCCAGGATAATCAGTCCGTTCTCTTCCTGAATATCAATGATTGAAGTAAAAAATGTTTTGCTTGAATTATTGAGGCTAATTGAACATAGAGGCGGCGCTGCCATTATCTGCTGCAGCAGTTTTATTATTTTTGCCGGCTCGGTAATGAAGTTAGGATTATCAAAAATGTTTCCGGTACTGAAGGTTGTTATTGATGATTCATCCTGGCGGGTATTTCTGACAAATATTTTACGGATGGCTCCTAACATGTAAACCGCCAATTCTTGAGTAGTAACTATACCGAAATCAAGGGGTTGATAAAGGTCTCACTTTTACTTGAGCCATCAGGGCCGTAAGTATTTGCCGATTGCGGTTTACCTTTCAAAATGAGCAGTGAGCGTTTAATGTGCCGGTTTAAAAGTTCGATGCCGGCACCGTTTTGTTCATTCAGGGTTCTACATTTTACCCAGATCGATTTCATTTGTGCCCAGTTATCGGCTGCTTCATTGATAAGCAACCCAGCTGCTTCAGCTCTTTGAAAATATTCTTCGATATCTTGTTGATTATTAGCCAGCTTTTCCGTTGCCAATATTTGGGTCAATTGGGTATTGAACTGTTCAAGTTGTACAACCAGATGTTTTTTACTAATAGAGATATTGGTAATTACCTCGGCCTGCTGTGCAGCTTTTAACGCGTCGGCTTCGAGATTAAGCTGCTCATAAAGCTGTTGCGTTAAATTAAGCGCATCAAGGATTAGCCCTATTGTTATCGGGTAGGTTTTTTCTATCATTGTCATGTACTGTTATCCCCAGCAAATAAATTATCAAATTGTATTATTTTCTGCGCAATTCTTTCAGCGTTGATTGGATAATTTCCGTCAGCAAGCGCTTTTTTTACGGCATTAACTCGATCAATATCCACTGCCGGTAAAGAAGATGATGATTCAAAAGCCTTTTTTATTTCATGTGCAATGGAAGTGATAGCCACACTGTCATCTTTTTCAGTGTCTTTAACCGGTGCCGTTTTTGCGGCGCCGATTTCGGTTTTTAGGTCAGTTTTGGTGGTGACCTGATTGGGTGTTCTGCCTGTTATTGACTCGATAGCCATTTGAAAATCCTCATTAACTTTTATCTGTACATATTTATCGGCATGGCTGCTAAAAACTTTAGCAATCTGGCTGCTAGAAACTTTAGCAATCATTTAACAGGTTTTAAATTTAACTGAGCTTAATAGGTGACAGCGGCCAGTCCGGAATCTATGACTGTCGCATTGATAATACGCCCTGAGGTCTGGTTTTTAATCCGGATGTTCTGTCCTTTGGCGCCGTCCATTACCGCTATGCCGCTCATTCGTATGGTAAAAGCCGGTTGTATGGAGCTGATAGTGACTTTATCTCCTTTTTTTATCAGCTTGGGATCGATAAAATTTCGTAGGCTAAGAATTGCTCCGGCCGGAGTTTGGCGAATAGCCTGTTTATTTTCTACCTGGTCCGTTTGAGTGAAAAAATCATCTCTAAGATTAGAAACATCTCTTTTTTCCAGGGAAAGATGCTGCGAAGTAATAATTTCGCCTCGTTGTACCGGTTTCGATAAGACCAGTACCTGTTGATAAAATTTAATGATGGAAGAAGTGAAAATTGACCATTTCATTTTCGCATTGCAGCGTATCCCGATTGAATTCCTGCCTGCTTTTATCGAGCCGGTGGGGGTAAATGCCTCCAGCGGTTCAGCACATTCCGGCAGCTTTAATTGGCTGTCGATGGGTATTAGGCTGATTTCATATTCAGCAGAGGTATTGATTTTTTGTGCAATAAAATTATTGACCGCCTCATCGATTGAAGCATGAGATTGAATACGTTGTCCCGCATGGCCTGGAGCAAAAAAAACAAAGAATAACGTTAATAGGATAACTATATTTTTAATCATGGGGAAATGCCGGGTTGATGACTCTTCCAAAGTAATAAGCATTATCGATGCCAAATAAACTAGTGCTAATTACTCTGTATATCCGGCAACTTTGTGATTGTGATTTATTTGTGGCGGCAATTAATTGACACAGGGTTCATTTTATTTTGCCGTTTTAATCATTGATTAATAAGTAAGCGGCCATTTTTTGCCGAATTACTCTGTCTGCCTGTAAACCGTACGCAACGGTTTTTAAACAAAGCCTCTCATTGATCTCTATCTTTATGATTTTATTTGCCTTGTAATTTAATGGCATGTGCTGTGCTTTATTTTAAACAGACAACTTTGAGGTAACTATTATGGCAATTAATTTTAACAATGCACTTGGAATTCACCCTCAGGCTCTTGCCTTGCGGGAGCGGCGCAGTGAAGTACTTGCGGCTAATTTAGCGAATGCGGATACGCCGAATTATAAAGCCCGCGATCTGGATTTTAAGTCTGTGCTAAAACACAACATGCCGTCCGACCAGACTATGGCGAGTACTCAAACCGGACATTTTGCTCCCCGGCAGCAATTATTAGGCGCACAACTCATGTATCGCAATCCCAGCCAGGTTTCTTTAGATGGAAATACGGTTGAATCTCACGTTGAACAGGCTAAATATGCCGAGAATGCAGTGCAATACCAGGCCAGTTTACAGTTTGTCAGTAACAAATTTTCCGGGCTGATGATGGCCTTAAGAGGGCAATAGACATGGCGGCTTTTAGCATATTTGATATTGCCGGCAGCGGCATGAATGCACAATCGGTAAGACTAAATCTGGTAGCAAGCAATATTTCCAACGCGAACAGTGTCAGCAGCAGCCTGGATCAGGTTTATAAATCCAGGCAGCCGGTGTTCGGGGCGGAATTAAAAAATGTCATGGATAAACAGAATGCAGCCAGCAAGGTGAATGTATTAGGGGTAGTGGAGAGCCAGGCGTCTACGGTCACGGAATATGCACCGAACCATCCGATGGCCGATAAAGACGGTTATATCTTTAAACCCAATGTTAATACGATTGAAGAAATGGCCAATATGATGTCCGCATCTCGTTCTTATCAGAATAATGTGGACGTATTAAATACAGCAAAACAAATGATGCTGCAAACGTTAAAAATGGGTCAGTAAGGAGATAAAAAATGAGCACCGTAAATCCATACAGCGGTTTGGGAGTGGCAACTCTCGACACCACTACACCAGCTAAAAAACAGAGTTTGGGCCAGGAGCAGTTTTTAAAGTTGATGACAACTCAAATGACTCATCAGGATCCGACAAAACCTATGGAGAATGGTGATTTCCTTTCGCAAATGGCGCAATTTGGAACCGTTTCCGGAATTCAGGATTTACAGCAGTTATTCAAGGACTTCTCCACTTCGATCAGCTCGGATCAGGCGTTGCAAGCTGCCAGTCTGGTAGGACGGTATGTTTCAGCTCCTTCCGACCAGGCTCTCCTGGCAGCCGGTGGAGATATTAAAGGCCAAGTTGAACTTCCTTCCAGTTCGCCCAATGTTAACGTAAAAATTCTGGATGCGAGCGGCGATGTTGTAAAAACCATGGCTCTGGGCGGCCATTCAACAGGAACAGTGCCTTTTACCTGGAATGGAATGAATGAAAATGATGTCCCTGCTCCTCCTGGGGTTTATACGATCCAGGTGCAAGCTGGAATAGATGGAGTAAATACGGCATTAAAGCCGGAGATTGAATCTCAGGTTGAGAGTGTTTCCATGGGCAGTGGCACGAATGGCGTACAAGTTAATTTAAAGGGCTTGGGCACGGTTGGTTTCAATCAAATAAAACAACTTCTATAAATCAGGAGATAAAAAATGAGTTTTACCACAGCATTAAGCGGGTTGAATGCCGCGTCAAATAATTTATCCGTAACCGGCAACAATATTGCCAATGCAAACACCACTGGGTTTAAAAAGTCGCGGTCTGAATTTGTTGATGTTTATGCAAGCAGTCTTGGAGGCGTAAATAAAACTCAGCCCGGCGCCGGCGTCAGGGTAACGGAAGTTGCGCAACAGTTTAATCAGGGCAATCTGGATTTCACTGAAAACAGTTTGGATCTGGCAATCAGCGGCGAAGGTTTTTTCACCCTGGCCAATGATCCGACTGATCTTAAATCTCTGGTTTACAGCCGCTCAGGAGCATTCAGGGTTAACAAGGATGGTCTTGTGACCAATACCCAAGGGCAAGCTTTACTTGCCTACTCCCCCAACGGCACAGCGGTTAGTGATGGCTTTAGTCAGGGAGTACTGAAAACTGTATCGTTAAATACAGGCGCAGGCCTGCCGGTTTCAACAAAGAATGTTAATTTACAAGTTAACGTCGATAGTAACAACACGGTTCCGGTTACTACTACATTTGATCCATTGGATTCGACTACTTTTAACAAGCAGTCATCGGTATCGGTCTTCGATTCATTAGGTGAATCGCATACATTAACTTCTTATTTTGTGGCGGGTCCGATAACAAGCGGCACCACAAGAAACTGGACTGTACATCATTATATTACCGATAACCCAACAACCCCGGTATCGGTAGATGTCGGCGGCACGCCGGCAACCTTGACTTTCGATTCAACCGGCAAATTAACCGTTCCGGCCAACGGACAGATCCAATTAGGCCCTTATTCAACCGGAACATCGGCAGCAGATGTTACTGTCAAGATGAACTACTCGGGTTCCACGCAATTATCCGCATCTTTCAGTGTGGATAAGTTAACGCAAGACGGCTTACCGGCAGGCCGCTTGACAGGCATTAATATCGATGATGAAGGTGTAATTTTTGCCCGTTTCAGTAATGGCGGCGCCACCCCGTTAGGTAAGGTGGCTATGACCCGGTTTCCTAACCCGCAGGGATTATCAAAGCTGGGCGATACCAACTGGGCACAAAGTGCAAATTCGGGAGAGCCTATTCCCGGTGAGGCCGGTACAGGTAATTTCGGGGCGATTCAGTCCGGCGCACTGGAGCAGTCCAATGTTGATCTGTCAGCGCAACTGGTCAATCTTATTGTTGCCCAGCAGTCTTATCAGGCCAACTCGCAAACAATCTCGACTGAAAACAGCATAGTCCAAACAATTTTAAATATTCGTTAAACCTTTAAGTAAGGAGCAGTCATGGATCGAAGTTTATATATTGCCATGAGTGGTGCCAAACAAACACTATTGGCTCAAACGTCTAATGCCAATAATTTGGCGAATTCACAAACGACCGGTTTCAAGTCCGATCTGGAGCAGTTTCGCAGTATGCCGGTATTTGGCGCAGGTTTTCCTACCCGGGTCTATGCCATGACCGAACGACCTGGAACTGATTTTTCCCACGGCGCCATACAGACAACGGGACGTGAACTGGATGTGGCTATTAATGGCGAGGGTTTCTTTGCTATCCAGGATGCGGATGGAAATGAGGCCTATACCCGTGCCGGCGATTTGCACGTGGCACCTGAAGGGTTATTGCAAACAGGATCAGGTTTACAGGTGCTGGGCCAGAATGGACCGATCGCCATTCCGCCCGCTCAAAAGATGACAATAGGCAAAGACGGCACCATCAGCGTCATTCCCTTGGGCTCCAATGCAACGGCCCTGGTAGAAGTAGAGAGAATTAAAATGGTGAACCCTCCCATAGAAAATCTGGAAAAGCTTAATGACGGCTTGCTGCATCTCAAAGCGGGAATTCCGCCGCCAGATCCCGAAGCTAATGTCAGCTTAATATCGGGGGCTTTGGAAGGCAGTAATGTCAATGCAATTCAATCCATGGTGGAAATGATAGAACTTGCACGAAATTTTGAGTTACAAACTAAGGTAATGAAGACCACCGACGAAAATTCTGCTGTTAGCTCCAAGTTAATGCAGATGGCATAAACCATGCTTATATTTAAGGCAAGTCAATACTTTGCCAACATCAGGAATTTATCATGACAGAACGAGCATTATGGGTAGCTAAAACCGGTCTGGATGCCCAGCAAACACGTATGGCCGTTATCGCCAATAACCTGGCGAATGTAAATACCACCGGATTTAAAAAATCCAGAGCCATATTCGAAGACCTGGTTTACCAGAATATTCGGCAGGTTGGGGCGCAGTCCACGCAAAATACTCAATTACCCACAGGGCTGCAGTTAGGAACGGGTGTTAGAACAGTTGCCACCGAGAAGCTGCATACTCAGGGCAATATTCAGCAGACGGAAAATTCGCTGGATGTTGCTGTCAATGGGCGGGGCTTTTTGCAAATTCTAATGCCTAACGGTGATATAAATTATACCCGGGACGGCTCATTAAAACTCGATTCCACCGGGCAGCTTGTCACTTCAGGCGGCTTGCCTCTGGAACCGTCGATTACTGTGCCTGTTGACGCCATCAGCATCACTATCGGCCGGGATGGGACTGTCTCTGTTCTGCAGCCGGGCAATCCGGCTCCGGTTCAGGTGGGGCAAATCCAGACAGCTGATTTTATTAACCCTACGGGCTTGGAGCCAATTGGCGAAAACCTCTTCCGGGAATCTGTTTCCAGCGGTCCACCGGTATTAGGAACGCCGGGTGAACTGGAATACGGACCGTTGCTGCAAGGCTCGTTAGAAACATCCAATGTGAATGTAGTTGAAGAATTGGTCAACATGATTGAAACGCAGCGAGCTTATGAGATGAATTCCAAAGCGATTTCAACGACTGACCAGATGTTGTCCTTCGTGACACAACAATTATAATTTGAGGTGAGAGCATGATTGCTTTCAAATCTGGTTATCTGGTAATAGTTGGTCTATTACTGGAAGCTTGTACGCCACTGCCGCAAAGAGATCCGGCTTTTGCTCCGGTTGCACCCGCGGATTTAAGACCGCCTGCGCAGAGTAGTGGATCAATCTATCAGGCCGGTTACGATATGCGCCTGTTTGAAGACAATAAGGCGATGAGAGTCGGGGATATTTTAACAATTAAATTCAATGAGCTTACCCAGGCGAAAAAGGCGGATGATCTTAATGCCAAAAAAGGCAACAACATTTCAGTTAAAGTTCCTACGCTGTTCGGCGTAGCAGCATCCGTTTTAACGGGCAACGATGTTCAAACCGAACTGGAATCAACAAAAGATTTTAAAGGAGACGGGCAGGCTAATCAAAGCAACAGTTTAAAAGGCGACCTTTCGGTAACGGTAGTTGAGCTACTGCCGAACGGTAATTTAAGGGTGCGAGGCGAGAAACGGGTTACCTTAAATCAGGGCGATGAGTACGTGAGGCTTTCAGGCATTGTCAGACCCGTCGATGTAAGTCCTGCCAATATCGTTTCCTCTGATAAAGTAGCTGATGCGACCATTATGTATACAGGCGATGGTGCGGCGGCTGATGCCAGTAAGATGGGCTGGCTGTCAAGAATACTCTTCAGCCCCTGGTTTCCATTCTGAAGCTGGGATTTGATATGAATGCAACACACAAGCACTTAATGATGATCCTATCGCTGGTTATTTCTTTCAGCTTCCCGGTTTATGCAGAACGCATAAAAGATATTGCCTCTATTGAAGGAGTACGCACCAATCAATTGGTAGGTTACGGCCTGGTTACTGGATTGGATAAGTCCGGTGATAAAACCACATTTACAGGGCAAAGTCTGCGAAGTATGCTGGGGCGTTTAGGATTGACACTACCGCCTGGAATTGATCCTAAGGCAAAAAATATTGCGGCGGTATCAATTCAGGCAGAGCTGCCGGCGTTTGCCAAGCCCGGCCAACATATTGACGTTACTGTCTCTTCAATTGGCGATGCAAAAAGTTTACGCGGCGGGGTCTTATTGATGAGTCCGCTTAAAGGAGCTGATGGGCAGGTTTATGCTATCGCTCAGGGTAATTTGGTCGTCGGTGGGTTAAGTGCATCCGGCAAAGACGGTTCAAGCATTACCATCAACAATCCCAATGTCGGACGCATTGCAAACGGGGCAACGATTGAACGGATTGTGAATACGCCTTTTGCGGACGGCAATGCCTTGATTTTCAACCTGTACACGCCGGATTTTACTACCGCAAACCGCATGGCGGAATCTATTAACCATGTGTTAGGACCTAATACGGCAAAGCCGATCGATGCTACTTCGGTAAGAGTCAATGCGCCGCTGGATTTAGGCCAAAAAGTTACCTTTGCTTCAATGGTTGAAAATATGACTATAGCTCCGGATGATGCGCCGGCCCGCATTATTATTAATTCCCGCACCGGAACGGTCGTTATCAACAGCAAAGTCCGGGTACAACCTGCCGCGGTATCCCACGGCAGCTTGACTGTGACGATCAGTGAAAATCCGCAGGTGAGTCAGCCGAATGCATTATCAGGCGGCCAAACGGTGATTACGCCAAAGTCTCAGATAAAAGTTGAAGAAGAAAAAAGCCATATGTTTTTGTTTAATCCCGGCGTCTCACTGGATGAAATTGTTCGTGCGGTGAATAATGTGGGCGCCGCGCCCAGTGATCTGGTGGCTATTCTTGAAGCCCTAAAAGCGGCTGGCGCCTTACGCGCCGAATTGATCATTATCTAATGTCAGGCCGGAGATTGCTATGTTAGGCGTACAGAATGCCGATGTTTATACAGATTTTAACGGATTTGCCAAGTTAAAAAGCGAGGCCAGAAAAGAATCCCCAGAAGCTGTGAAGGAAGTAGCCAAACAATTTGAATCCATTTTCCTGAATAATGTGCTCAAAAGCATGCGCGAAGCAAAATTGGCTGATGGCGCCATGGATAACGATCAAAGCAAGTTTTACAGTGAAATGTATGATCAGCAGTTAGCCGTGCATTTATCAGGATCACCCGGTGTGGGTCTTGCGGATCTAATAGTCAAGCAGCTTAGCCATGATCAACCGGATAATAAGAAACTGGGGCTTGACGATTATTTGAACAGATCGTCAGGCACGCCAAAAGTCATTTCTTCGCAACGCAGTGTAATTGGCAAGCAAGTGGGCAATGCTGTTGATAACCAGAGTAAGAGCCCGGTCGAGGAAATTTTTAACATTCCGTTAAAGAATGAACCTCACCAGCCGATAAAATCAGCAGAACAGTTTGTTAATCAGTTGCAGGCCTATGCTGAACAGGCGGCAAAGCAACTCGGAGTGGAGCCCAAGGTGATATTGGCGCAGGCGGCGCTTGAGACAGGTTGGGGCCGTTCTTTGATTAAAGACGGTAAGGGCGGGAGCAGTTTCAATTTGTTTAATATTAAAGCCGATAAAAACTGGCAGGGTAAACAGGTTAAGGTATCCGGCCTGGAGTTTGATCAAGGCATAGGTAAAAAAGTTAAATCCGGATTCAGGACTTACAATTCATTTCAGGAAAGTTTCCAGGATTATGTTGATTTAATAAAAAGCAATCCTCGCTATAGCGATGCGTTAAAACAGGCGGGTAATGCAAAACAATATGTACAGGAATTGCAACAAGCAGGATATGCCACAGACCCGAAATACGCAGACAAGATAATGAGCATTTATCACGGTAACACGATCGCAGGATTTAAGCCTGATACTGTCATGGCGATGAATCAATGATCACCAGAGAGACCGCTATAATTTTCGGAATTAGGACGCTAACATGGCAGGAATATTAAGTACGGCATTATCAGGACTCACGGCAGCTCAACGCGCGCTGGAAACCACAAGCCATAATATTGCCAATGTAAATACCGAAGGTTACAGCCGGCAACGGGTTGAGCTTGGCACCAGGCCGGCTGAATTTACCGGCGCAGGCTATATCGGCCAAGGTGTCAATGCTGAAACGGTTTCTCGCAGCTATGACCAGTTTATTACCAATCAGTTGACGTCCAGTACGTCTGCCTTTTCACAGTCAGATGGGTTTTATGCGCTGGCATCCCGTGTCGATAATATTGTTTCCGATGAAGCGACCAGTTTGTCGCCGGCTTTAAAGTCATTTTTTAATTCCGTCAATGAAGTTGCGAATGATCCCTCCTCCATACCAGTCAGGCAGGTAGTGATTTCTGAAGCCGAATCCTTAACGCAGCAATTTAATACCCTGTCATCCCAATTCAGGGATTTGCGAACTCAGACTAATAACGAATTGCAAGGAACAGTCAACGATATTAACTCATTTGCTGAAAGCATTGCTTCGCTTAATGCCAAGATTGTCCTGGATTCAAACCGCACATCCAATGGACAGCAGCCTAATGACCTATTGGATCAACGCGATGCATTGGTAACGAAACTTGCAGAAAAAGTAAGTATTTCTACCATTCCCCAGAAGAATGGTTCTTTGACTGTATTCATCGGCAGCGGGCAATCTTTGGTATTAGGTGCAAATTCGGCTGCTGTGTCTTTGTCACAATCAACTACCGATCCTTCCCATAAGACTATTAATATGGCCGGGCTGGATATTACTAAAAGTATTACCGGAGGCGAGTTATCCGGGCAACTTAAATTTCGCGATGAAGTATTGGATCCTGCTCAGCAACAGCTCGGTTTGATGTCAGCAGGATTGGCTGTTGAATTTAATAAACTGCATGAAACCGGATTCGACTTAAACGGAGCTGCCGGAAAAGCGCTGTTTGGCTTCGGAACGCCAACGCTAACAGTGCCTGTAACTGCCGATCCGAACAATTCAGCGGGCAGTTCAGTAACCGCTGTTTATGACCCAAACACTACCGGTCAACTTTATCCAAGCGATTATTCCTTAAGCTATGACGGTACCAACTATTCCTTAACAAGGCTGAGTGACAACACGACAACCACTATTGCGGGTCCGGCTGCAACTATAGCCGGACCTGGATTCACACTGACCACTTCGGGAGTTTCTGCAAACGACAGTTTTTTGATCAGGCCGACGTTTGACGCAGCCCAAAAAATAACTTCCTTAATTACCAAGCCGGATGAACTTGCAGCAGCCGGCACCGGTACTCCGGGAGCTCCAGTGCCGGGCGATAACTCAGTAGCCCTAAGTTTGGCTGATCTTGAGAATAAATCCGTTTTACTGGGAGGTAAAGCCACTTTCAGCGATGCCTATGGCCAATTAGTATCAAAAGTCGGCACACTGACGCATGCGGCAAATATTAGCCGCTCAGCTCAAGAAGTGTTACTCAATCAGGCAAAACAGTCCAGGGAAAGCCTGGCAGGAGTTAATCTGGACGAAGAAGCTGCAAATCTGATTAAATTTCAAAATTCCTATCAGGCTTCGGCTAAAGCGATTTCTATCACCAGTTCTTTATTCGATATTTTAATCGGGGCTATCCGAGGGTAGGAAATTATTATGCGAATTTCAACTTCATGGTCTCAACAGGTCGGCGTTAATGCGATGCTTGATCAGCAATCCAAGTTGAGCGAGTTACAGATGCAGTTATCTGCTCAAAAAAAGATTCTAAAACCTTCGGATGATCCGGCAGGCGCAGCTCGCATCATTGATCTTAACCAGGGCATAAAGCAGACGGAGCAGTACCAAAGCAATATCAATACTGCTAGCCAGCGGCTTTCTTTGGAAGATGGAGTACTACAGGATGCGGTCGATGCTATACAGCGAGTGAAAGAATTAGGTATTCAGGGATTAAATGATACGAATTCGCAAAGCGACAGAGCTGCTATTGCTACAGAGTTGGACGGGTTAAGTCAGCATTTACTCGGTCTTGCCAATACTAAAAATGCAAATGGCGAATATCTATTTTCCGGCTTTAAAAGTAATACTCAACCCTTTAATCAAATCGCAGGCGGCGGCTATAATTATGCGGGCGATTTAAATCAACGCGCTATTCAAATAGGCACAGATAGACAAATTTCTGACGGAGACGCCGGCGTGACGATTTTCGGGACGCCAACCGGCGCATTGTCCGCTGCTGGTTCCAACACAAATGTTTTTGAAGCAATCGATAAATTAGCCGCCGACCTGAGAAATAATACGCCGAACGCATCGTCCTTGGATGATATTTCTTCGAGCCTGGATAAAATATTGACCGCACAATCATCAGTTGGAGTCAGGCTGAATGCATTAGACAGGCAGGATGGGCTAAATTCTGATTCTGTGCTGGAATTGAAAACAGTATTATCACAAACAGAAGATTTGGATTTTGCTGATGCTGTCAGTAAATTTAATTTGCAAACTATATCATTACAGGCCGCACAACAGGCTTTTAGCCGAGTTGAAAAATTATCGTTGTTTAATTATCTTTAACGACGTATTTTTTATTAAAGTCTTTAAGATAATGAGTATCCAGTACTCCGGATCAAAGCTCCTTTATTCCAGGCGAATACTGCTATTGGTTCCAGGGAATATTGCCCTTCCTGTTGAAATGATATAATTAATCACGCCGCCTGAAAACAGATTTATAATGCCATTCCAGGCAAAGGCGCTATTCCATCCTTTCTTCTTTAAATACAAAATACCTCGCAGTTGCCGATGCTTTATCTATTTCATATTTGACCAGGTCGGTTGGCACAATTTCTATGTAGGCATTGAGTAAATCCGGCACAGAATCGCCTGGCGGTATGCCGTGCCAAGGATGAGGTTTAAATAGCAATT
>JAQUOU010000005.1 GCA_028716975.1 Methylobacter sp.
GGGAGATCAATCTGAGCCACAGGCTTTAAGCCTAAGGGCGAACACGACTTCCCCGCTGCCCTCCCGATGATCAGTCGGGGATTCTGACCTTTTAGGGGGTCAGAATCAAGATATAAGGACGAACGGTGGTTCATTAAAATCAGTGACTTATCCGTTTGTGATGAGTCCCATTCGACAAGGCTCTCCTGAGCGTAGACTAAGAGTTTATGGCGACCGCGATTTCGGAAAGCTTAACTGATTTTTTTAGGGTGATTAGTTTAATTGCACAAGCCTGTCAAAATGCAGTCTTGTCACACGATATCCGCCAAATTACCCTTTGTTTCCAGCCACGTTTTCCGGTCCTGCGAACGTTTTTTAGCCAGTAATAAATCAAGCTGCCCGCTGGTGTCGTCATTTTCACTTACCGTTAGTTGAACCAGCCGCCGGGTATCGGGATTCATTGTGGTTTCCCGAAGCTGGGAGGGATTCATTTCGCCCAGGCCTTTAAAACGTTGGACATTGATTTGGCCCTTGAGTTTTTCGGCTTTAATCCGATCCAGAACACCCTGGCGTTCGGATTCATCCAGTGCGTAAAACACGCGCTTGCCGACATCGATTCTATATAAAGGCGGCATGGCGACAAAGACATGACCGGCTACGACCAGGGCATTGAAGTGCTGGTAAAATAGGGCGCAGATCAAGGTGGCAATGTGATTGCCGTCAGAATCGGCATCCGCCAGGATGCATACCTTGCCGTAACGCAGGTTCTGCAAATTGCTGGAGCCGGGTTCAATACCCAAAGCGACGGCAATATCATGGACTTCCTGCGACGCCATTACCTGATTGGATTCCACTTCCCAGGTATTGAGAATCTTGCCGCGCAATGGCATAATCGCTTGAAAATCCCGCTCCCGCGCCTGTTTTGCAGAGCCTCCGGCCGAGTCGCCTTCTACCAGGAACAATTCAGTCCGGGCAATATCCTGCGCCGAGCAATCCGCCAATTTGCCTGGCAGGGCGGGGCCTGAGGTGATTTTCTTGCGGATGATTTTTTTATTGGAGCGCAGCCTGTTTTGCGCGCTGGAGATGATAATCTCGGCGATTTTTTCACCTTCGGACGGGTTCTGGTTTAACCAGAGACTGAAGCTGTCTTTGGCAACGCCCGAGACAAACGCGACACATTCGCGTGAGCTCAGGCGTTCCTTGGTTTGACCGGAAAACTGCGGATCCTCCAGTTTAACCGACAGCACGAAATGGCAGTTCTCCCAGACATCTTCCGGCGCAACCTTAACGCCGCGCGGCAGGATATTGCGAATATCGCAAAACTCCCGCATCGCTTCAGTCAAACCGGCGCGCAAGCCGTTGACATGGGTTCCGCCTTGCGCGGTCGGCACGAGATTAACATAACTTTCGGTCAGTATTTCAGGCGGATTCTCCAGCGCCCAGACTATGCCCCATTCGACCGCCTCATGATCAGCGGCCATAGCGCCCATAAACGGCTGCTCCGGGTAAAACTCGATAGCGCCTATGCGATCCAGCAAATACTCCTTAAGACCATCCTGGTAGCACCACGTATATTCTTCGTCAGTTGGCTCGACTTTCAAGGTAATTTTCAATCCGGGGCATAAAACCGCCTTGGCGCGCAGGACGTGTTTAAGCCGTGGAACCGATATTTTATTGGAATCAAAATATTTTTCGTTCGGCCAGAATCGTATTGCGGTACCGGTATTATTCCGGCCTACCGAGCCGGTTTCAGCCAATTGAGTTTGCTTGCCGCCATCGGCAAATTCCATATGGTAGATCTTGCCGTTTCTTTTAACGTCTATGTCCAGTTTTGACGATAAGGCATTGACGACCGATACCCCCACGCCATGCAGGCCGCCGGAAAACTGGTAGTTTTTATTGGAAAATTTTCCTCCCGCATGCAGTTGGGTCAGAATCACTTCAACGCCGGGAATGCCTTGCTCCGGATGAATGTCAACCGGCATGCCGCGGCCGTTATCGCTGACCAGCACGGAGCCGTCTTTATATAAAATGACATCAATACTATCCGCATGACCGGCTATCGCTTCATCAACACTGTTATCAACGACTTCCTGCACCAAGTGGTTGGGCCGCGTGGTGTCGGTATACATGCCCGGACGTTTTCGAACCGGCTCAAGTCCGCTTAAAACCTCTATCGCCGCTGCGTTATATTCATTACTCATACTGCCTGATCACTCACAATCCAATCTATAGCCCTGACGGGTAAACTCATCATCGTATCATTAAAATATTTTTATCCGCATAGTGTAGAAGAAATATATGCCTGGGTTTAAAAGCAGGATTTTCCAGGCAAAGTGAGTTTTTCCGCTGATTAAAGCATCGATAGCCGGACTGTGAAAAACCAGGACAGCGTCATACCGGCATGGATTGCCGGAACGGCGGCAGAGACAATGTGTTACGAATTGGCTACGGCGTAATACCGGATCATAAGATAAATCAAAATAAGCTACACTTTTTAATAATTAAGAGATTGATGGTGCCTGCATTATTTCTAGATGATAAAATTATATCGTCTCGATCGGATTTAATGACTTGCAGAGCTCACAGCTTAACAGGCCCGCCGGCTGGCAATTTTAATCTTAAATCGCTGCCGTTTATGTAGCTATATGGTTGGTGTCTTTTATTTTCTTGACAAAGCATGGTTTGAGCTTAGGTGGTCAAAATGAGCTTGAAGCTCTAATATCAAATATTTACACGCATTAAAATATTATTTTTTCTATCATTATTGAGAAATCATCTAAATGAAAACCCGTATATTATTGGCTTCCACAATTTTATTGTCTGTAATCGTGGGCACTGCCACCGCCGCCGCCACGACCTATATATTGCCGGAAAACAGCAATGATAACATAATCACCCAATACCCGGACGGGGTGCCGCTGACCCGGGCGGAACAGGATGAGACCTTATTGGATGTAGCCCGCAATTTTTTGCTGGGACAAACCGAGGTAATAAGACTGAATAAAGATCTGGACCGCTGGCATGTCAAAAAGGGCGAGATTATTCGTTTATCAAACAGACGCATTTTGCCTGATACGCCTCATGAGGGCATTACCTTAAATATTTCCGAATACCGGATGTATTATTATCCTCCGGCTCAAAAAGGCATGCCTCGGAGGGTAATGTCTTACGCTCATGGAGTCGGAAGGCAAGATTGGAAAACGCCGCTCGGGAAAACCAGCGTGGCGCGAAAAGTTAAAGATCCGTCTTGGCATCCGCCGGAATCCATAAGAAAAGAACACGCAGCCAATGGCGATCCCTTGCCGGTTATTGTACCGCCAGGCCCTCATAATCCTTTGGGAGCATACGCATTACATCTGGCGCTTCCCGGCGAGTATCGAATACACGGCACCGACATTGATAAGATATACGGCATAGGCATGCAGATAACACATGGTTGCGTCAGGATGTACCCGGAAGACATAGAGGAGTTATACAATTCGGTAAAAGTTGGAACGCCGGTTTATATCGTTAAGCAACCCATAAAGGTTGGCTGGCTAAACAATGTTCTCTACATCGAAGCCCATCCGGATTTGGAGGGTGAGGAAATGACTCAGGATCAACGCTATGCAGTAGCTTTAGCGCTTATTCAAAAAGCCAATAACCAGGAAATGCCTGACTTCGATCAAAAGGCTCTGAATGAGGCGCTTAACAATCTGGATGGAGATCCGGTCGCCATTTATGAACGCTTACCGCCGCTGGAAGAAACGCCGGCGCCACTGCCTGATGGTCATGGTTCTCCGTCTCCTGACGGTTACTACCACGGTACCTGATTCATCCATAATTTCTTTGCATTGACAAAGACCAGCTCCACATTGTCATTACCTTGCAATGTGGAACGGCACGAAAAATAATCCACGCTACATTCCGCTTTTTTCCTACTCTCTCTCAATTCAATTAGTGGATAAATACCTGAATACCGCTATGATTGAGTCAAAACCTTTAAAGACTTAATCAAAATATCTCGCAAGCTCAATAATTCTTAATCTAAAGTTCTCGATTAAAAACACTAAAATATCTAATTATTAGATTATTTTATCTAATATTATCGTTTTATTAAAAATGAAAACTCTATTAAGATGTTTACCAACAGAAACGAAGCAGATTTCAAATTAACTGGCTGGAATTAAACAGAGCAAAGTAAATAGACGGGTACAGGATTTTTGAAGATTGTGTTTGAAGTTAAAAGCTTAGAGTAGATCCAATGGTTCATGACTTTTAATAAAGGAATTTATAAGTCTGTTCGCCTCCACTCAGGGATGTTTGGGCGGGTATTAATCACCCGCCTTTTTTTATGGCTGAGAAATAAACCGGGTTATTGCAAATATTTTCAGGCAAATAACCTCAGTTATAAGTCCCGATACCAGCATGGATTTCGTATTCCTATTCTCAACAAACACCTCACTATTTCACTCTTATTAGCCGGTCTTCATAGTTTTGTTCCAGACCGTTGCTTTTATAAAAATTACTTTTGGAAATTAAATCACCGGCTGGTATTTAATGACAAACAATGACTTATTTTTGAACCCTAATGAATCGGGAAGCAAGTTTATGCCGTTACAACATTTAGTAGAATATTTCAATGACCGGTTCGGGCGCGAGCACCACTCCAGTTTTCGTCCATTTATTATTGAAGATGGCGCTGTAAGCGGCCTATTCGGGCCGATCCGGATCAGCAGTATTTTTGCGCCGCTACGAGAGACTTTAAAGCCTGCCGCCATCCTAGGCCATACTGCGCAGATTTCAGTTGTCCCTTATGAAAATCAGCATTTAAATACTAACGATATCGACAATCTGGTCATTAATCCTATTAGGCAAGCCACTGATTTTGAATCCATCATTAATTTTGACAGATTATGCCGCACCGTTCACATGTTGAATTACCTGCCTTTATCACATTTCCAGGGGGTGCTTTTTTTAGAGGTGGATCCACGGCACATACTCGGCATTAAGCAGGATCACGGCGCCTACTTTGAAGAGGTGATTATCCGCTGCGGGCTGGAAACCAAAAATATCGTCATATTAATGGCTGTCAACAATCAATATGCGCGCTATCATCACGAACTTATTAACGGACTGGAAAATTATCGCCGCCGCGGTTATCAGCTTGCGCTTAAATTTGACTATATCGCCATGGAAAATCAGTCGCTTGAATTGATTGCCAAACTATCGCCAAATTATGTTTGCTTATCGGCGCAACATCTGGACCGGATACGTGACAGCGCTATGCTGGCGAAGTTACATAAATTAAGATCTTTGGTGGCAGCTACAGGCGGGAAAAGTATCATGCGGCAAATTGATCAGAAAAAACCTGCTTCATTGGCCAGGCATGCCAATTTTGATTTAGTTCAAGGTAGCTATTATGAACAGTCTCCAGTTCCGGGTATTGATTTCGGATCAGCTCATATTAAAGTGCAAGCCAATTGAGTTATCGGCGGGCGGTTATTGCAAACCCACTTGTGCCGATCAAATTAGAAATGTCCCGGATTTTATAAATTATATTTTTCCGGGATTAGAACTTTTGAATCCGGGCTTGGCTGGAATTACCGGTTTTTCTTTTTCCATGCCGGCAAATTCCATCAGCAAATCCAGTTCCTTATCGGTAAGTTCATAAAATGAATGGGCTTTAAGGCGTTCCGGCAGCACTACGGGTCCATACCGGACACGCATCAGGCGGCTCACCGTCACTTCCTGGGATTCCCATAGCCGCCTTACCAGCCTGTTGCGGCCTTCGCTGACAGTAACGTAATACCATTTATTAGCGCCTTCACCCGCGAAAAATCTAACATCATCGAATTTGGCTTTGCCATCCTCAAGCTCAATACCTTGCTTGAGCTTTTCCATAGTAGCCTCGGAAACTTCACCCAGGATGCGAACGGCATATTCACGCTCCACTTGCGTGGACGGATGCATTAAGCGATTAGCGAGCTCACCGTTATTGGTAGCCAATAATAAACCGGAGGTATTTATATCCAGGCGGCCAACGGTAATCCAGCGCCCGGTAGCTAATTTCGGCATCTGGGTAAAAACTACCGGGCGGCCTTCAGGGTCGCGGCGCGTAACCACCTCGCCCGCCGGTTTGTGATACAGCAGCACGCGGGTAGGCTGTTCAGCAAACTTCTCCCAATGCACAACCCGGCCATTGATCTGTATATGATCGCCTGCTTTTAAGCGGGCTCCCAGCATAACAGCTACGCCGTTAAGCTTTAACCGGCCTTCATTTATCCAGCGCTCAATCTCTCTTCTTGAGCCTACGCCGCCGCGCGCCAGTACTTTTTGAATACGTTCACCCAAGTCCGGCGCATGAGCTTCACTTTTTTTCGACTTTTTCGGCCTGCCCGGTTCACTCGGCGGTTTCGGTAAACTGTTCACTTGTTTCTTGCTTTTCACTTTCTGCCTGTATGGTTTGCTGAATGTTATCTATAGACTCATCAGCCAAATCAAGATTCTGAATCTGCTGTATAGTCGGTAACTCATTTAATGCTGTAATATTGAAATAATCCAGGAATTGTTTGGTCGTGCCATATAAACCGGGTCTACCCGGAACTTCTTTATGCGCCACTACCCGAATCCAGTCACGTTCCATCAGTGTTTGAATAATACTGGAACTGACACTGACGCCGCGAATATCTTCTATATCCCCGCGAGTTACTGGCTGGCGATACGCAATGATGGCCAGAGTTTCGAGTAAAGCGCGTGAATATTTTGGCGGTTTTTCTTCAAACAACCTTGATACCCAGCGCGATAATTCCCGCTTAACCTGAAAACGATAACCACTAGCCACTTGTTTTAATTCAACGGGGCGAAACCTGTATTCATCAACTATGGCATCGATTGCCGCCTGTATTTCCTTGAGTTCAGGCTGTTCCAGCTCAGGAAAGACCTGCTGCACCTGCCTTGCTGTCATCGGCCGGTTTGCGGCAAATAAAATAGCTTCAACGATACGTTTAATTTCCATGTTGAAATCAGGCTGCTCAATTACGTGAGAGGATGCCTGGAACGCTGCCGGTTTGAACTGTCGGCGCCGATTTCTGTGCTTTCCAAAGAGCCTAAGCTTGATGGATGATACCATCGGCGCCTGGACAGGGTCGGTAGGAATGTTTGACTTGAGATCAGGCGCATTGGCAGATACCTTCCGTTTAGTTTTCGGTGCTGGAGGCGGCGTCGGCGGTTCTGACCCGTAACTCTGCGAAGGGTTCGGACTGGATAATGTCGATGAGTCGTTCTTTGCTGAGTTCGAGGATGGCCAGAAACGAGACAACGACGCCGTATCGGCCTTCTTTTCGGATAAATAATTGCGAGAAAAGGAGACTATCCGTTCCTTTAAGGTTTGCCAAAATGGTTGCCATTCGTTCACGGACTGATAAGGGTTCTTTCGTTATTTGATGATGACTGAGCTGTTCAACCCGTTTAAGAACATCCTGAAATGTCAATAACATTTCTTTTAACTGGATGTCCGGTAAATTTTTTTCGCTGCCTATTATGGTCGAGGTATCGACAGCAGTTGCAAATATATCACGCTCAACTCTCGGCAAGTTATCAATCTCTTCAGCCGCTTCTTTAATGAGCTCATATTCCTGAAGCCGTCGAATCAATGTTGCTCTGGGATCTTCCTCTTCATCTTCAGATTCCACTTGCCTGGGCAGGAGCATTCTCGACTTGATTTCTGCCAGCAACGCCGCCATCACCAGATATTCTGCCGCCATTTCCAGATTCAACTTACCCATCATTTGAATATAAGCGATGTATTGGTGGGTAATCTGGGCTATCGGTATATTAATAATATCGAGGTTTTGCCGCCGGATCAAATAGAGCAATAAATCCAGGGGGCCTTCAAATAACTCGAGGAATACCTCCAGCGCATCGGGTGGTATATAGAGATCTTCGGGTAGTTGATGAAAGGGCGCGCCATTCACCATCGCCAATGCTTGCGGCAGCTCTAAAATTTCAGCTGCATTCGTTGAATATCTTGAAGAGGCGTTCACCGTCAATAGCCACTCACTCCTGATTTGAAGTGTGTAAAAATGAGTTTACAGCCCGGCAATTGAAAAAAATACTTTCTGAGCGACAAACATCGGATAAGCTAAAATTGCACCCAAAATTTGCGTATATAACAATATTAATAAAATAATAAATCCAAAACGCTCCAGCTGATTATATTGCCATGCCAATCTAGCCGGCAAAATGCCCGTCAATATCCGGCTGCCATCCAAAGGCGGAATCGGCAACAGATTAATTAAGGCTAGAACCAGGTTAATTGAAATCCCCGCAATCCCAGTATAGATCAATGGCAAGGTTACGAAATCCGTACCGATTATCACCCCTAACCGCGCTAACACCGCCCAACCGAGGGCCATGGATAAATTTGCCAAAGGGCCCGCCAAAGCGACAATTGCCATATCGCGCCGGGGATTTTTAAAATTCCGGGCATCCACAGGAACCGGTTTTGCCCATCCGAAAATAAAGCCCGTGCCGGTCAATAGTAATAGCCCCGGAAGAATAATAGTCCCGACCAGGTCAATATGTTTAAAAGGGTTTAATGTTAACCGGCCCAGCATGGAAGCCGTGTTATCACCGTATTTTTTTGCTACCCAGCCGTGTGCTACCTCATGCACGGTAATTGCGAAAACCACCGGCAACAGCCAGACGACTATGCGCTGCATCATGCTCAATTCATTCATCATGGCCGTTCTCCTTTATTAATCAAGCATCAGGGCAATACCTTTGCCCTGTCTGATAATTTCTGTGCCGTTTTTGGAAAATTCAATCATAGTCGTTTGTTCGGACTCAATAATTCCTGCATCTATCACCAGTTCCAGCTCATGTTCAAGCTTACCTCTGATATCATACGGGTCAGTCAGTGCGTCACTGTCTCCCGCTAGCATCAAGGTAGAACTATACAAGGGTTCACCCAGTTCCTGAACCAGCAATTGCGCAACCGGGTGATCAGGAATGCGTATGCCTATGGTTTTTTTCTTAGGATGTTGTAACCGGCGAGGTACTTCGCGCGTAGCATCCAGTATAAAAGTGAAGGGCCCGGGCGTTAAAGCCTTAATCAGACGATAAGCATCATTGTTGATTTTGGTGAACATCGATACTTGGGTCAAGTCTTTGCATACCAGGGTAAAGTCGTGTTTATCATCTAACTGCCGGATACGACGAATCTTGTCCAGCGCCTGTTTATCGCCGATATGACAAGCAATCGCATAGGATGAATCGGTGGGATAAACGATAATACCTCCATTACGAATTATGTCCACGGCACGATGAATCAGGCGCAGCTGTGGATTTTTAGGGTGTATCTCAAAAAACTGAGCCATTTATTTACGGAGTGACCAAAATATCCGCTCATTATACCGTATTATCGTTCCGATTCTTTTTTTGCGACCTTATCCCGCAAATAAACCGGCATGGCATGCTCCACATCAACAGCCAGGCCCTGTTCGAAGCCTTGAGCTCCCAAGCGAGCAATCGCCCTTGCCCGGGGTAAATAATCGGTTTCATAATGATTGACGCGACCGGCCAGGCGGGTCATTAATTCCTGCCCATAAACGCCCCAGCCGGAACCCACGCCCGCGCCGGTTAAATCGGGAAATTCGATCATTTCCGCCGCAGTCACTGATTCTTTGCCTGTCAACTCGGCATAGCCTTGGTTATTACGCTGATAAACGCCCCAGAATATCTCCCCCATACGTGCATCCATTGCCGTAAAGGCAACGTTGTGATCGTTTGTATCGAAAAAATCCTGGGCGATTGCCGCTAAAGTAGAAACAGGAACTACCGGTAAATCAGCGCCAAAAGCGATGCCGTGAATGATGCCTGTCGCAATGCGCACCCCGGTAAATGAGCCGGGGCCGCAACCAAATGCCAGAGCATCCAGATCATGAGGCTCTAACCCGGCTTCTGTCATTAACGAATCAATCATTGGCAGAATCAGCCGGGTGTGCTCTTTAGGCGCCAATTCAAAGCGTTCGGCAATTTCGCCGTCAATAAACAACGCTGCCGAACAGGCTTCCGTCGCAGTTTCAACTGCCAATAATTTCATTTGAAGTCTCTAGTTGAAAAAAAGCCCGTACATCTTCAATATTACGGGTGCGCCTCATGGCCGGTACGCTATCCAGAAATACCTGTCCATAAGACCGTTTTAACAGGCGCGGGTCACAGACCATCAATACGCCGCGGTCTGTTACATCACGAATCAAACGCCCTATTCCCTGTCTTAATGTTATCACCGCAGCAGGTAGCTGATGCTCAAAAAACGGGTTCCGTCCCTGTTGCGTCATAGCCTGCAGACGTGCTTTCAAGACCGGATCACCGGGCGATGAAAAAGGCAGTTTGTCGATAATCACGCAGGATAACGCTTCACCCCTGACATCCACGCCTTCCCAGAAACTCGATGTGCCCAGCAAAACGGCATTCCCTGCTGCTTTAAACTGATCCAGCAATTGCGCTTTAGGGCGACTGCCCTGAACCAGCAATGGATAATCTATTTTATCTTCCAGCAATTCCGCGGCTTGTTTAAGCGCGCGATGACTGGTGAAAAGAAAAAACGCCCTGCCCTTACTGGCCTGCAATACCGGCAGCGCAAAATCGACAATCGCCGGGATAAAACCCGGATCGTTGGGTTGCGGCAAGTGTTTAGGATGATAAAACAATGACTGGCTGGAATAATCAAACGGGCTGCCCCAACTTTCGCCGGCGGCCTTGTCAAGCCCCAGATTATTGGCGAAATGATCAAAGGTATTTGCCACGCTCAGAGTGGCCGAAGTAAAAATCCAGGCCGCTTTATGCTGCTGCATAAAAAGCCGGAATTCTGCGGCGATATCGAGCGGCGTTCTGCTTAAGGTAAAGGTTTTTCTATGCGTTTCATACCAGCGTATCCATTTGCCGCTGTTGTCGTCCGTAATAATTTTTAACTGCTGAAGCAACTCGTCGGCGCGTTTAAAGCATAATTCCAGCCCTTTGGTTTTAACTGATGCCAATTCTAATTGATCACGCAATCGCTGCAACTGCTCCTTAACAGCAGTCAAGCCCCCGATCAGGTTGGGGTTATTTTCAATTTCTTTCCATTCGCCCCGTTTCAGCTCAATACCGAACGCCAATCTCAGGTCTTTGACTTCATGCTCAAGATCTTCACAAGCCGTTCGCAAGGCCGGAATATCCGTCGCATCTTTATAATACTCAATCAACGCATCACCGGCCAGGTCAGCAAGCTGTTTGCCCCCCATATTAATTCCCAGAAAATTTGATGCCGTATCGGCTAGTTGATGGGCCTCATCGATGATTACAACTTGAGCATCCGGCAATAATTCGCCAAAACCGCTATCACGAATAGACCAGTCCGCGCACAACAAATGATGATTAACGACCAGAACTTCACACTCCTGGGCTTTCTTCCTGGCTTTGGCCAGGAAACACTCGGCATAATCAGGACAATCCAGACCCAGACAATTGTCCACGGTCGAAGTGGCCTGATACCAGACAGGATCGGCTTCAGCCACCTCTGACATTTCCGAAATATCCCCGCTTTGCGTCCGTTTCGACCAGGAGTTGATTTTTGCCAGGGCGGCGGCATCTTCCTTATTGAAACCCAAAGTGGACGTTAACGAATTTTGCAGCCGGTAGATGCATAAATAATTGCTTCTGCCTTTTAACAAGGCGGCAATAAAAGGTACTTGTATCGCTTTGCGAATGACCGGCAAATCCTTGTTAAACAGTTGATCCTGGAGATTTTTAGTGCCGGTCGAAATAATGACTTTTTTACCGGATAAAATGGCCGGAACCAAATAGGCAAAGGTTTTACCGGTGCCGGTTCCGGCTTCCGCTATCAACTGCCGGTTTTCATCAATCGCCTGGGCTATCGCCTGCGCCATTTCAACTTGGGCAGCTCGGGGATGATACCTCGCTATCACCCTGGATAAGGCCCCTTCGTTGCTAAAAATTGCTTCTAATTCTGTCACTTGATAAGGGTGGGTACTTAAATAGTTGCCTGGTTCATTTAGCCAGTTCTGTGAAAGGCTATTGGCTAATTGGTTGTTTAGTTCTTTAGGGAAACGCTGATTTATTCCGTTCGTGGTGAGCTTGTCGAACCATGATCGGAATAAATCCAATTAAATCTGTAGCTTAAAAAGCCCTTCGACAAGCTCAGGGCGAACGGAGTGATTTAATCAGCGCCTCCATAAAGATTGGATTATAAATATGCCTCCAGTAGCGGATAATTTGAGGCTACGAGCGCTACTCTGCGTAAGAGTTGACATTTGCGACTTGTATTCAATGACGAGTTAAGGAAATTTTTTATAAAAATCTTCTCTATTGCCAACTCTCAAAAAAATTCCATGTTTTCACCACCAAAATAAATTCCAATACGGTATCGATAATCGAATTTGATACGGTAAAAGTTTGGATGTCCAGACATTTGGCTTAAATTCGAAAGTTCTAAAAGTGATCTTGAAGTTTTAGCGTCAACTAATATTTGCCGTATTTTTGCCAAAATACGCTGGTCAGTTATGCTTTGCGTGTCTTTAACAAAGCGTTTACTGATTTTTATCTTCATTGTGGCAAATTTTCAATAAAAGCCTTTGTTTCATCTTCCGTCAAAAACTCATTTTCATCTTTCGCTTCTTGGCAAGCAAGATATAAAGCGAGAGTCTCCAATTTATCTGCTTGTTTTTGCAAAAGTTCTTGTAAAAAAACTTGCTGAACTTCGTTAGGAAGGGTTTCGTAAAGCGCATATAAACTATGCGCCGTGTTTGAATTTTGCGCTTGCATTAATTTCTCCCGTTTGCTCACTCATATAATATATTGCTGTTTGTTCATTCGTTTCAAAGGAAATTTTTTACCGTGCGTTTAGCGGCTTCTAAAGTCATAGGACAAGCTCACGAGCTTTTTTCAGAGGGAGTCGTAGAGCAAGGTACACGATGTCTATCCTACCCGGTTTCAGTGCCCTCAAATTAACGGGTCATGCCGGCTATCCTGTAACTGTGCGATTTTGTCAGCTTTATAATCTTCAGGCGATTCTTTACACAATAAAATTACTTCCATAATCTGATTTTCATGAATAGTATCAGGCACTTAGATCACTATTTTATGGTTTTTAGGTATCCGCTTGAGTGATCTTAATGCAATCATTTTTCCTCCTCCACGACCAAAATTTCAATTTCTTGAATTGAGAGGTAAGTTTCTTATCACCAGTTAAAAAATTTATTCACATTGGCTTTTAACGCATACGCTAACTGTAAAGCGTCTGGGGGTTCGCAGTGAACTTGAATAGTTTGCCCTTAACTCAGTCGCTAAGTTAATTACGTCACCCGTTAATTCCACAATTTGTAAGCTGGGCAATTTAAAAAACTCGTTATAGCGCAATAGTAAATCATCATCGTTTGTTTATAACGGCAAGACACGGGCACTCTAAAAACGACAATCTTGAAATAATCAGTTGTGATTTATTTTGTAACGCTTGTGTTATCAAAAAACGCGTTTTTTGCCCCAAGTGTTCTTGTGATTCGATTAAATAGAGATCGTGCAAGCGTCCAAAAATAATTTCATTGCCACTCGTCTCTTAATGCTTGAAATGCTTGATTGATTTCCATATCTCTGCGTTTATTATGCACGGGCAGATTTTGTATAAATTCAAGCAAATCGTTTGCTGATTTTTCATTTTCGAAGGCATTATTTTTTGTTTCAATAAATGCGATAAATTGTAAAACTTCTAATGCTTTCGCAGCAGGCATTATTTTGACATGTTGATAAATTGTTTCTGCAATATTCATTTTCTACACTCCACAATCTCTATTTCTTCTGGAGTCAAACCATACAACGCATAAACCAGCGTATCAATCGTATGCTCCAAGGCGCGGGTGTCGTTGACCGTTTTTTTTATAGGCAAGAATTTTAATCATCTGATTCAGCACCTAAACGATATTCGATTTCATAGTTTTTTATAAAATCAATTTCTTGTTGAGTAAAACCATATAACGGACATATTAACTCATCCATTTTATCGATGAGATGCTTTGATTTGCTTATTTTGTACTCTTTGAATTCAGTTATATTCGCATACTTAGCAGTCTGATGCTTTATGACATTACTTTCAATGTCTTTTAAGTATTTGGAGTACGAAATTTCAACATTTTCAGCAATTTCTTTTGTTACATCTGGTATCGAGAACGTATCTATTTCAAATTGTTTTATATGAAGCCCATCTGAATAAACTTGTTGATAAAAATAAAACAGATTACTGCTCAAAACTGCACCGACAAAATTAGTTAATTCTTTTTTTACATAAATTGGTTTTTCTTGTGTTGAACCTGTTGGATAATTAGTGACTGCATTAAAATATCTACCACCAGCGGCTCTATAATAAATTGGCTTTCCATTTGATTCATAAAATTCAAGTAATGGTTTTCCATTGCTAAACAATTTTTGTAAAATTGCTAATTCCAGTTGTGTGCTTATTTTTGGATACCTACCTTTTAATTTAACCGAACGAGAATCTATAAATTCCAGGTTTGATATAAGGTCTCCTAATTCATCAGTATATTTTCTACGAATCATGCGTGTGGTAAAAAGATATTCGTTTTTTGTGCCTGTTTTTGTAAATGACAAAATCGAAGTTCTTATGCACGCGTTATCAAATACTTGTTTTGGTCTGTTGGAATAAGATGAAACACTGATTGTTGAACAGTTATTTTCTAAAAGCTTGTGCAATGCTGTCATAGCATCACTAGAAGTAATTGCCATTGGAATAATGAAACTTAAATTTCCGTCTTTTTTTAGTGAATTAAAACCTTGTTCGGTAAAAATCGAAAAAGTATCTAATGAACCTTTTTAAATGCCTTTAATAGTTTTGGCCGAAATATAGCGATTTTGAAAATACTTTTTATATTCATATGGGTAAGATGCGCCATAAGGCGGATTCCCAATCACTACATCAAATCCTTCCAAAACACCGAACATCCATTCAGCATCAAAGAATGGACTTTCGGTATTTTGATCATAAGGATTCCACAAGGCAAGTTGGCTGGCAGTGTTTTTTTGCCAGCCACTTTCTACTAACAACGTGCCAATCTGTTCGCGCAGTTGCTTATCTTCTTCGCGTAGTTTACGTTTTGTAGATGGCGTTTTCGCGCTAAATAAACGATGACGAATTTCTTTTAATTGGTTTTCCAGGGCTTCAATTTCGGTATTATCAAACAGACTGCATATTGAATCGGCATTGATTCCCGTCTTTGGCTTGTCAATGGCAATAAGCGTATTCGCCGCGACAAACTTGGTTTCAAGGTTCGGTAACGGACGAATGCCGAAATTATTTTTTTTGCGGTCGCTTTTTTGGTCAACGATGAGCGAGATAAAAAAGCGTAGTTTGCTGATTTGTGTGGCAATTGCTTGAATATCAACGCCGTAAATGCAGTTTTCTATCAGGTAAAGTTTTCTGCCGTAATCGAGTTCGTTATTATTAAACGCGGCTTCAATATCTTCAATCAGTTGATCACGAATAGCTATATCATCGATCAGCCGGGCTTTTTCAAGCTGGCGTTCTTTCCAGCGTTGGTTTTGCGGGTCGAGTTTGTGCAGGATATGCACCAGTTTATGCAGGATGCCCATTGGAAACGCACCAGAACCACAAGCAGGGTCTAATATTTTGCAGGTGTCGATGGCGTTAATCAGCCGTGCGGTTTCGGATTCATTAAAGGGGTTGGGTAAGTCGTTATAACCTAACAAAGTGCGCAAATTTGTTTCTGAAGTACAGGCTATGCTTGTTTCAGGTTCATCCTGACCACCAACGATTGGAAAATCCAGCCCACCTTTAAAATATGCGATTAACGATTCATCAACCATATAATCGACGATTTCGCGCGGCGTGTAAAAACTGCCGGTTTGCTTCCTTGCGGTAGTTTTCGTTTCCGGGTTATAACTGGCGAGCAGGTTTTCAAACACTTGTCCTAATAGTTCAGGATCAAGGGCAATGTCTTCTTCAATCGGCGTGTTTTCGGTGACGGTAAATTTATAGGCTTTGAGGATGTTAATCAGACCTTTCACGGCGACATTCTTAAGTTTTTTATCGCCTAATTCATCACTTAAGTCGGCATGTTGATCGCCATCAAAGAAAATGTAATCGGGTACGCGCAGGGGGTTGTCAGGGCGGTCTGAAAAGCCGTCCTCGTAAAGAATCACATCACCGCCTTGCTTACCTTTCAGGTGCGGATCGGGTTTGTCAAGGCATTCAAACAAGCCGCCGTTCATGAAGGGCACTTTATCTTCGACGAGATTTAAAAAAGCTTGCGGGTCTTTAAAGTAGCTTTCGTAGCGCATCAAGTTGGTGACATTTTGATGCTGTTTGTCTTTGCGGAACTCCCGCCTTCCTACCGTTTGATTCAGGGTGGCGAAAAACAGGTTCTGCAAAATGGCGCGGTAATACTCGCTACGCTGGGTAGCGGCGTTATAGTTTTTTTCTTTGTGCGGGTCAAAGTCTTTAATCAGGTGGGTCTTGAGGTAGTTTTCATCAAACAATTCGTCAGGTATCAGGTTTTTTTCTTTTATAAACCAGACAAACAGGATACGGGTCAACAGGCGAATCAGATTTTTAGCGTTATGCTCACGGAGTTTATCGCTTTGTGTCGCGTTAAATACGTCATCCGCATCAAAAGATGCAATAGGAAATACGACTTCTTTAATTGCCCAAAAGTACCAATTGGAGAGTTCTTTGTAGAATTTTTTATTGAGTTGTTTGGTGTCGAGTACTTTTTGCCACGCATTGTGCAGCTCAACAAAATTATTGACTTTATAAACACGGCGGATTTCGGTAAATGACAGATCAAACAGGATGTCGATATGCGCCCGGTGCGGATTTTTTAGGGCAATATCTTTAATGAGCGTGACTTTTTCCATTACATCTTTTTGCGCGTTTGTTTTATGCAGCCGACGATTAATGACAGAAAGGGTAATGCTGCCGCCATGTTTGAACAGAATCATGGCCGGCATTGGGAAAATTTTATTTATCTCGCGGGTAATTTGGGCAAGGTCAGTTCTGGAATAGACGGCCGGCTTCAGTTCAATGGCAAAAAACAGATAGGATTCTATGATCGTCTGCTCAACTTGATGGGTGCCGAATACATTTTGTTGATCTGTTATTTCATCTTTGGAAAGCTGAAACAGCAAGTCGATGGATTGCCAGTGGGCGACCTTGGCTGTTTTGTCGTTGAAATTTCCGCTATCGCTTACATAATATTCGTTAAAGTAGGCATAGGTTTTTTTCTCAAAAGGCTGTTGTCTGGTTGTGTTGTAGCCTAACGTGCTAAATAATGCAATGGCGTTAGTGCTTAAATTTCCGGTTTGAAAAGCTGTCAGCGCAGTTTTAATGCCAGTTTTAAGGTCTGCTATGGCCATGTTATTTCACGATTAACCAAGTAATGAGTTCAAATTGATTAAGATTATCCAGTTGCTGTTTGAGCGGCGCAATCAATGCGCCTCGTTCCGAAGTAAGCTTGTGGGCGCTGCGTTTTTTAAACACGCTGAGTATTTCATCCGCCGCTTTTTTGAGTAAATCGGCGTAGTCGGCCATTTTTTCGCAATAATCAGTTTCGGCGTTGAACAACTCGCACAGCTTTTGATAAGGTGAAGCGACGCCTTGGCATAATAAACGATAGATTTCCAGAATATGCCTGGCGTGGGTGTAGTTGTAACGCACCGCGCCATCGGTTCCGATATAGGCTAAAAAATACGGCGATAACGGATTGATGGCGGCATTGCCTTCCGCCTCTTGTTTTTGTTTTAAACAAAAAATAACGCCCGGCTTGATAATTTCCTTTTCAGTTTCTGAAAACACCCGGCCGCCATGAATTGCCGCATACTCTCCGCCTGGCGCGGGCACTACGGCGTAAAGCCCCAACGGTGAATCATGCAGATGTTTTTTATGGGCGTCTAAAAAATTCGATAGCTCTATCCTGAAATCATCCATGGTAAAATCCGTCAATGACAAGCCTTCATCCATGTCTTCAAGATCCAGCACTTCGTCTTTGAGTTTTAGCAATTGCTGATTGCGGTAATTTAATTCGTTTTCAACAAGATCATGCAGTGGTTCGGCGTTAAGTATATTGTCTTCACCTGTAGCGGTCATATCAACCAGCGCCATTCTGGATTCAACACGCGCTTTAAGGTTAATGTAATTATCAAGGTCGGGCGTGGGCCAGAAATTGACTAACTGGATGAATTCATTATTGCTGCCCAGCCGATCAATACGCCCAAAACGCTGGATAATGCGCACCGGATTCCAGTGGATGTCGTAATTGATAAGAGTGTCACAGTCCTGCAGGTTTTGACCTTCGCTGATACAGTCAGTGGCTATCAGTAAATCAATGTCTTTGGTCTCTTTAACCGATGACATTTTTGCCCGGTTTTTAGAGAGTGGGGAAAAATTGACCAGAATACTGTCGTAGTCATTTTTGCCTAGTGTCGTTTGGGTCGCGCCGCCGCAAATCAGCGCGCAGTCTAATCCGAATTCCTGCGCGTACCAGGATTTGAGTATGTTGTAGAGGTAATTAGCGGTGTCGGCAAAAGCGGTAAAAACGATGATTTTTTTATTGCCCGTATTGATGGGTTGGTTTATTTTAGCGGCAATCAAGATTTTGAGTTCATGCAGTTTTGCATCTTGCTCAGGCGTTCACGCAACGCGTTATTATGGATATGGACTAGCGCGGCTTTGTCGCTCTGTAAATCAACAAGCCACCGGTCCAGATCGAGATCGGCCAGATCGAATTTTAATTTTTTGCCGACTTGCCATTGCTCCAAACTCTCTAAATCCCCTTCATCCAGCACGTCTTCATCGGGTGAAGGGCTTTCCAGAGACAGTGTATGAGTATGCTTGTTTTTGAATTGATCAATTTTTGCTTCTAACTCTTCAATTTTTCGCAGCGTCCTGCTGATGGAAATTTCAAATGACTCAATGGAGCTTTCCAGACGTTTCAAGTAGTTGATCTTCATCATGCCGATCAGAAAGTTTTCCCGGTCAGTCTGGTTAAAAGCGCTAATCTGTTTGCCCGCCGGCATTTCATATTTTGCCTGCTTGTCGGCTTTTACATAGCTGGACGGGGCGAAAATAGACAGCTTGTATTTAAGTATCTGTTGATTCAACTCTTCATAGCTGGGGAACTGGCGGTCTAAATCAATGCCAGGATAAACGGAACGGGGTTTCAGCCGGTGTGGAAACTTAACCGCCGAGTCGCCGCCATAAAAGTTAATGATATGTTTTCTGGAACGGGCAATCGTCAGCTCATCAAGCAATTTAAAAAAGCCGGAATCAAGTTTATCCAGTAGCGGTTTCATGCTTTTGCCGGCAGTGTCATCTTTCACCCAGCAGGAAAATTGGGCTTGGGCATTTTTAAGCAATTGGGAAATATCTTTGATTTTACTGGATTCAAACAGCGCATCTTCTTTGCCTTCGGTAATAAAGGCAATTTGATTGCGTAGATCACGCAAGGTATTATTAACAGGGGTCGCCGATAACATCAGCACCTTGGTTTTATTGCCTGATTTAATAACTTTTACCATCAGCCACTGAGCGCGATTACTTTTAACCGTGCCGTCTGTGCCGGTTTTTTCCAATGGATTGCCTCTGAAATTATGCGACTCGTCTATCACCACCAAGTCGTATGCGCTCCAGTTAAAATTGTTAAGATCAATACCATTGGCATTGGATTTTCCGGTAGATCGGCCCATATCGGTATGATATAAAACGGTATAGTTAAACCGGTCAGTTTTAAAGGGATTAAGCGCGTGGTTTTGCCCCGCTTGATAGATTGTCCAGTTGCCAACTAATTTTTTGGGGCACAAAACCAATACTCTGTGATTGAGTAATTCAAAATATTTAATGATTGCCAGTGCTTCAAAGGTTTTTCCAAGTCCAACGCTATCGGCAATAATGCAACCGTTGTGTTTATTGATTTTGTTGATTGCGCCTTTTACGCCATCTTTTTGAAACTCATAGAGAGTGTTCCATATTTGGGCATCAAAGAATCCGGTTTTTTCATTAAGCAATCCTGCTTGATTTTGTTCATCAAGATAATCGCCAAAAATATGATAAAGCGTTTTAAAGTATATAAATTCGGGGGAATTTTCCCGGTACAACTGTTCGAGATAGGTTAAAACCTGTGCTTTAACATCCTCGACCAGCCCGGTTTTATCGTTCCAGAGTTCATCAAACCACAGTTTTAGCTCTCTCCTCTCTCGGTCACTGTCAATTACAAGGTTGAGTTCAATATTCTTTCTACCAGACAATCCTAATCCATTGACGGTAAAGTTAGAACTGCCGGCAATGGCTTTTTCCACGCCGCTAGGTTGGGTAATGTGATACAGCTTGCCGTGCAGAAAGTTAGGCTTCACCATAGACCGGATCTTCACTTTATCGCGCAGCCATTGTGAACACTGCAAGGCAATGGCTTTTTGGCTGATAAACTTTTCGGTTGCAATAATCAGGTTATCATCTTCAATTTTAAACTCCCTGAAATGGGTTTTATCCGGATCAATGGATTTGATAAAGGTAGGTTCGCCAAATAAAAACCGCAAGTCGTCGATGTTATCCAGATTTTCTTTTAAATTCTGATAAGCAAATAAGGTGAAATAAGCTGAAACAATAAATACGTTTGAATGCTCTTTTAAATGCTTTTTTAAAAAATCACCCACAGTACCGTGTGCGTGATTATCGCGTATTGAAGAATACATCATGATTCAGTCCTGTTTATAGTATGCCGAAAGTGGCAAGGTAAGCTGGCTTTCGCGCATCTATTACTGGCTTTATTTCCAGCTATTTGCGCCCGCCGCCTGAATCTTTAAGTATAGTGATAATTTGATGTGCGGGGATATTAAGAATAGGTAATTCCATGGCTTGCCGGTTTGGATAAGACCGGACAATTTACCGTACTTAATAAAAGATTATAATTTGAATCTGTTAGATTCTAAAAACTGTAGGCCGACTGCCCTACAGTGTTCACGACTCAATCCGATATTTTCCTGCTATCCATTAAAATATATAATACTTGGCGCCGGGATGTATATCAAAAACACCTTGCTTTGACAATTTACCTCCGCTCATTACCCGGTTTGGAGTATAATTCATCAATATTCTTCCAAATAACCGCAACCTTTGCCAAAAAGATTTAGCCTATGTCAATTAGCCTCAGAAAAATTACCCACCAAGTTTCAATTGGCGATGTTAAGGTAGGAGGCGGTGCTCCTATCGTCGTTCAATCGATGACCAATACGGATACAGTCAATGTTTCCGCCACCGTTAATCAAATTATCGAACTGGCTACCGCCGGTTCTGAACTTGTCCGCATCACGGTTAATTCTGAAGAAGCCGCCAAGGCGGTTGCGGAAATTCGCAATCAATTGGTTCAGAAAGGCTGGTCTGTGCCTATAGTGGGGGACTTTCACTTTAACGGCCATAAGTTACTGGAAAAATACCCTGACTGCGCAGAGGCGCTGGATAAATACCGCATTAATCCCGGCAATGTTGGCCGTGGCAAAAGCCGTGACCCGCAATTTCAGCAAATGGTTGAATTTGCCTGCCGTTATAACAAACCGGTACGGATTGGTGTTAATGGCGGCAGTCTGGATCAAGCTGTTTTTACCCGTTTGCTGGATGAAAACAGGAGCCTGAAACACCCTGAGCCTTTACCGGCAGTTACCCGTAAAGCAATTGTATTGTCTGCGCTTGAAAGCGCCGCTAAAGCTGAAGAAATTGGCCTTGCCAAAAATAAAATCATTCTGTCCTGCAAAATCAGCAACGTGCAGGAACTGATTAATATTTATAAGGATCTGTCCAGCCGCTGTGATTATGCGCTGCATCTTGGGCTTACCGAAGCGGGCATGGGCTCCAAAGGCATAGTCTCCTCATCCGCCGCCTTATCCGTGCTGATGCAGCAGGGCATAGGCGACACCATCCGTATTTCCCTGACCCCCGAACCCGGCGCCTCCAGAACCCAGGAAGTGATTGTAGCCCAGGAGATTTTACAAACCATGGGCTTTCGTTCGTTTACCCCAATGGTTATATCCTGCCCCGGTTGCGGTCGTACCACCAGCGATTATTTTCAAAAGCTGGCTATGGATATTCAAAGCTATCTGCGCGATCAAATGCCGATATGGCGCACTCAATACCCAGGTGTTGAAGCCATGGAAGTCGCAGTCATGGGCTGTGTAGTTAACGGTCCGGGTGAAAGTAAAAATGCCAATATCGGCATCAGCCTGCCCGGTACCGGCGAATCACCGGTTGCGCCTGTCTATGAAGATGGTTTGAAAACCGTCACGCTTAAAGGCGATAAAATTGCAGAAGAATTCCAAGGCGTTGTACAACGCTATATTGAATCCCATTACGGTTCATCAGCAGCGCATTAACAACTCGTTTGCCTACACATAAACGGGGAAAATAAGGATTCAAGCGCTCCATTTAAACCTTCCTCCCCGGTTTTATTTCAGACTTTAAAAGTGATCTCTATCGCTCTTAATAGGCTGCCCTTCAATTAAAACCTCTGAACTGAAGATAAAAATGGCTTTTTTAAATATGAGAATTATATCCTTCGTTATTTTGGTTATCTTGCTTAATGGCTTGGCGGGATGGTTATATAACCTGCCCCAGGATGTAGGACCTGATGTCCCCAAAGGAAAACTTAACAGCCTGTCATTTGCACCGTTTAGGGAAGGCCAAAGTCCGTTAGAGGAGAAATTTCCTACCCCTGAGCAACTTGACTCCGATTTGCGGCTTTTGTCGGATAAAACTCACAGCATCCGCACCTATGCCAGCGCTGAAGGCAGCATGCCGGCCATACCGCCGTTAGCCCATAAATATGGGCTCAAAATGATTCAGGGCGCCTGGCTCGGAACGGTAAAGAAAGATCACCAAAAAGAAATACAGGAACTTATCAGGGCCGCCAATGCTTATCCTGAAGTGATCACGCGGGTAATAGTGGGCAATGAAGTGCTTTTACGGGGAGACTTTGGTCCGGAAGAACTTATTGAGTATATTCGGCAAGTAAAGCGGTCTGTTAAACAGCCGGTTTCGTATGCGGACGTCTGGTCTATGTATATGAAATATCCCGAGTTAATCAAGGAAGTGGACTTTATTACCATCCATATTCTGCCTTATTGGGAGGATGAACCCATTTCAGTCGAACTGGCTCCGGCCCATATTGAGCGCATTTATAAGCATGTCCAGCAAGAGGCTAATTTAATCGCTCCCGGCAAACCCATACTTATCGGCGAATCAGGCTGGCCCAGTGAAGGCCGTCAGCGGGGCTGGGCCGTACCCGGCATAGTAAACGAAGCCAAGTTCATTCGCGGTTTGATCAAAGTGGCGAATGAAAATGGTTTTGACTACAACATTGTCGAGGCCATCAACCAATCATGGAAAAGTGAATTTGAGGGTGTAGTCGGGGCAAACTGGGGACTTTTTTCAGTCGACCGTAAAGAAGTTTTTCCTTTGACAGGTAAAGTCTCCGAACACGCTGAATGGTATAAAGAACTGATTGCTTCAACATTAATTTTTCTGATAGTGGTTGTATGCTACAGCAGACGGCTACAGCAATTGGCTACGTTAAAACTGGCAGGTTTTTTATTGTTCCTGCAAATCCTGGCCGTTTTACTGGTAAATCAGGTCGATAACTTATGGTATACCAGTTACAGCGACTGGCAGCGCTTGCAGACCCTTTTAATCGTAGGATTAAATGCTGTTTTGGGGGGATTAATAACGCACCGCGCCTATTCTTTGTTAACCGGCCAACGAACACCGTTAAAGTTTGGCTTATGGTTGTATACGGCCTATTTGGTATTTGCTGCCTATGCTATTTATAAAACCTTTGGATTGGCATTAAACGGACGATATATCAGCTTTCCTCTCGTATCTGCTTATCTCCCGGTAACAGGACTATTAGGGTTAATACTAATGCGTTACTTTACTGCAGGGCAATGGTCAGCGGCGACACTTGAATGTAACCGGTTAGTCGGAGATGGGCATATAAAGTTTCAATACGATAAAGCGGTCGCTTATGGCCTGATTCTTATGGGAGTGGCCTTAATTATCGGAGAATTTTTGGCATTTTTACAAAGTCGTGACTTCATTCTTGCTTATCCTGAAATTAACGAAAGAAGTGGCTGGGCTTTCATTTTTACGCTAACCAATTATCAATTGCTGATCTGGTTAGCGTGCCTGAGCATTCTTGCATTACCGTTATTGGTGCGGGAGAATAAAGCTGCTGATAAGAAGATAAAGGTTGCCAATCCTCTGTCATAAAAAAAGATGCATGGTTCTATTTAAAATTATCCAAGACCAGGATAAATCGGCTGCGTTAAAGTATTTAAATTTTTTTTATTAAAAAATAAGACAGTTTAAAATATTACAGGAGCCATTTTTATCTTCGCGGTTTCTGTAGTAAACATATTTCATCCTGATCAAAATAACCTATCCGTACACAAGCTTAGCCCTCCTGGCCGTCTGCCCTTGCATTGGTTAAAATCGGCGCATAAACAAAGACAAACAAGGCAAAGGCCGCCAGCCATAAAAGCGTTGAAACATAAATTAAACCGCTGTACCAGCCTGGCATGGCTATCGGTAATAAAACCCTGAACAGCGCGGCCAGGTTAATCAGTATAAAAGCAATAGCCATGGCATTGGAAACCCGAAGCGCCCTGCCGGTATGGCCTAACGATACCCGCGCCATCATGCCCAATGTCAAGACGCCGATACCTCCTATGGTAAAAGCATGTAATGCCAAAGACGGCAACACCAGCGAGTACGCCGAGAATCCAGTCAGGACAAAACCCAGAATAATCCAGCCGTAACCGGCATACAGTATCCACAGCAGCGGCACATACCAAATTCTTGGCACATACCAGCTTGCTATTCTAGCCCCGTTTGCAATAACCGCTAAAATAGCCGCCACGGCTAGTACAGCTCCTGAACTATTAAATAGCTGCAGACCAAATACAAAAACCGCTGTCATAATTGCTGACCCATCCAGTATCCGGTTTTTTGTCACTAGCGTTCCAGGTATGCCCCGTTCAGTAAAAAATGGAAAAACCCGCCCGGCAATAACCAAAATCAGGATAATAATGGTCGCCTCTACAAGCTGAATTCCCATCCATGCCGTATTTTTCTGCAGACCAAGAATTTCGGCATGTATTAAGCCGTTACCTAACGCTAATAACAGCAAAATCCCAATAAAAACCAGACCGGTATAATATTTTGTCTGAGCAATCGGCTTGCTGATTTGATAGGCTAAAGCCGGTAAAAAAGAGAAATCTATCAGCGCAATGAGGCCCTCCGGTAATAATCCCGAATAAAACGGCACAATACGCCCATATAGCCAAAGTAAACAAAGAGCTGCCAATTGGTCACCTGTCAAAGTGGCTCGGCCTGTCCAGTTTTTAACTGCCGTTAATAAAAAACCGGCAATAACGGCGACGGAATAACCCAGCAGCATTTCATGCGCATGCCAGTAATTGGCCGGAAAATAGTTATCCAGCGTCAACGCGCCTTTAAAAATAGCATTCCAAAGAACGATCAAAACCAGCGCAGATAATCCTGCAAGGGCAAAAAATGCCCTGAAGCCCAAGGCAAACAGCGGGTAGTCAAAAATGTTTTGTGTTTTCATTGCTATGTGTTTTCCAGCCAGTCCAGCTCAGCATTTGAGAATCCTGCAATTATACGCATTTCTCTGTTGAATGGGCCTTTTGGCTTGCCTCCTTTATAATATTGCAGGATTAATTGCTGATATTTAGCCTCGGGTTCAAAACCCTTTTGCTTGCATAAAAACTTGAACCAGTATGAACCCAATTCTACATGCCCGACTTCATCCGTTAAAATTCGGCTTAAAAGTGCCACCCCCGCATCATCGCCCAACATTTTGAATTTTTCAATAATAGCAGGCGTCACGTCCAGTCCGCGCGCTTCCATGCAACGGGGAACCATAGCCAGCCTGGCCAGTAAATCATCGGCCGTATCTACTGCATGATCCCATAATCCAGAATGTGCGGGTAAATCGCCATAATTAATGTTCATGGCCTGTAAACGGTTGCTGATTAATTCGAAATGTTGCGCTTCTTCATCAGCAACTCGCAGCCAATCCTGATAAAATTGCTTCGGCATGCCGCGAAATCGATAAACTATATCCCAGGCCAGATAAATGGCGACGAATTCAACATGAGCAATGGCATGAAAAAAAGCAGTCACGCCAGCCGTTGTAGTCAATTTTCTCGCAGGCATATTGCGCGGCGCCAATAACTCCGGCTTATCAGGAAATTTGACATCGGCAATCGGTAATATCGGTCTGTCCGATGCCAGAGTTAATTCCTTATTAAGTAATAAGTGCCTGGCTTGATGGGTAAGCGCTATTTTTTTATCGATAACGGGCCGGTGCAAGCACGCCTCGGCAAATTCAAATAAATTTTTCATTACTGGTTTTATTATTATCTGCACGCATGATTAAAATTCTGGATTTCTCTGTGTTTTTTCTATATTGCCTGCTCATTTACTGGCTTTCCGATCAACCCTCCCTGCCGATTCCCATGTTATTTCCCTATCAGGATAAGATTCATCATGCCGCTGCCTATTTTATTATGGGATTATTAGCCTGGCGCAGCTTTAAACATGTCCTTAATTCGCCTATTCTACTGGCTTTATCTGTGATTATCTTTTGCAGTTTATACGGCGTATCCGATGAATGGCATCAGTCTTTTGTCGAGGGTCGCACTTCCGATATTGCTGATTGGGTTGCCGATACCGGCGGTGCCGGCTTGGCAATATTTTTAATGCAAAAACTGCGCAACTGGCGATAAGTTCGGCTAAAATGCACATTTTTATTGGCCGTGTTAGTCATGTCTAAAAATATTCGTATAGAAAGATGCAGCGGTGCAGCTCTGCAACAATACATTCCCGAACTCGCCCGTCTTAGAATTGAAGTTTTTCGCGAATTTCCCTATTTGTATGACGGGGATTTTGACTATGAAAAAAAATACCTTCAAACCTACATGGATTGCTCTGACAGCGTCATCGTATTGGCTTTTGATGGCGATAAAATTGTCGGGGCATCGACAGCAATCCCGATGAAGTATGAAACGAATGAACTTAAAAAACCATTTATCGAAAATGCTTACAACCTGGACGATGTCTTTTATTGCAGTGAATCAGTATTGAATAAGCAATATCGCGGACTGGGTATTGGCGTTCGTTTTTTTGAACAAAGAGAGGCTCATGCTGAAGATCTGGGCGGCTTCAAACATATCACCTTCTGCTGCGTGGAACGGCCGATTGATCATCCGCGCCGACCGGCTGATTATGCGCCGCTTGATCAATTCTGGAACAAACGCAGTTATTTTAAACATCCTGAGCTCAGAACTACTTATAATTGGAAAGATCTCGATGATATTAAAGAAACGCCCAAACCAATGATTTTTTGGCTTAAAGATGAAAGTTAAAATTGCAACTGCGCAGTATGACATCAGTTTTTTGAAATTGTGGCATAATTATCAACGAAAAATTGAAAGTTGGGTTATTGAAGCTGCAAAACGGGATGCCGGCATTCTCCTTTTTCCTGAATATGCCAGCATGGAACTGGCATCGCTTTTTAGCAAGGAAATCTATTCATCCTTAAGCCAGCAACTGGCAGCCATGCAGTCATTACTGGATGACTATACCGATTTGTTCCGGACTCTAGCTCAAAAATACAGTTGCTACATTCAAGCCGGAACCTTCCCGGTAAAAATTGATTCGGGTTTCTATCGAAACCGCGCCTTTCTGTTTATGCCTGACGGTCGGGTTGATTATCAGGATAAACTCATGATGACCCGCTTTGAAAACGAGCAATGGCTTATCCAGAGCGGCAAGGAATTAAAGTGTTTTGATACCGAATACGGCAAAATCGCTATTAATATCTGCTATGACAGCGAATTTCCGCTGCTGGCAAGAAAACAGGTTGAAGCGGGGGCAAATTTGATTTTGGTGCCCAGTTGCACCGACACACTGGCCGGTTATCATCGGGTTAAAATAGGTTGTCAGGCAAGAGCCCTGGAAAATCAATGCTATGTTGTCCAGTCATCCATAGTAGGTATTGCGCCCTGGTCTGAAGCTGTTGATGTCAATATCGGAGCTGCGGCTATTTATACGCCTGTAGATCGCGGGTTTCCTGCTAACGGTATTTTGGCTATCGGCGAACTCAATGCCGTGCAATGGGTAATTGCCGAAATCTCGTTAAGCGACTGCGAAATAGTCAGGGAACAAGGGCAGGTTTTTAACTATACGGATTGGGCATTACAGAATACCTATGTTAATTAAAAATAGACTCAAAAGAATAACCGTTAAAGTGCAGAATCTCTTTTAATCTTTTTAAAGCGTCCATTTGTATTTGCCGGACGCGCTCCCTGGTAACACACAGCTCTTGAGCCACCTGCTCAAGCGTTGAACTTTCATATCCGCAAAGCCCATAGCGACGGCATATAACTTCACGCTGCTTTTCAGGCAATTGAAACACCCAACTGGTAATATTTTGTTTAATCCCGTCTTCCTGTATTGTTTCGGCAGCCGACAAACTTTCGTCATCGGAGATTGACTCAACCAGAGGCTTATCAAAATCCTTACCGCTTGGAACATCAACGGAAGTAACCCGTTCATTGAGTCTCAGCATTCTTTCAACCTTGTTCACAGGTTTATCCAGATGCTGGGCTATATCTTCGGCGCTAGGCTCGTGATCAAGCAGTTGCGCCAGATGGCGCTGAGCTTTAAGATAAGTATTCATTTCTTTAACAATATGAATCGGCAAACGAATCGTTCGCGTCTGATTCATTATTGCACGCTCAATAGTTTGCCTGATCCACCAGGTCGCATAGGTTGAAAATCTAAACCCTCTTTCCGGGTCGAATTTTTCAACAGCCCGAATTAAACCCAGATTGCCTTCTTCAATCAAATCCAGTAAAGGCAATCCCCTGTTCAAATAACGGCGGGAAATTTTTACTACAAGGCGTAAATTACTTTCGATCATAATCTTTCGAGCTTCCTGATCGCCTTGCAAAGCACTTTTGCCGTAGGATTTTTCCTGATCTGCCGTTAAAAGTTTCGATTTTCCCAGTTCATTCAAATATACCCGGGTTGCATCAAAACTATTATCATGTCGCACCTTAGCGACAGGAGGCTCTTCATCAGTATCTACTGGCTCTATCAGGATAGATAAATCAACCTCTTCATCAAAAGCCAGATCCTCTTCAAACGATATGCCAATTCCATCGTCAGATGGTTCAATTAATTCTTCATTCATATTAACTTGGCCTAACTCAAAATTGTCTGATCATATTACGGTAAAAGCGCCAGTGGATTTACCGATTTTCCGTTTTTTCTTATCTCAAAATGCAGCGAAGCCTTTTTATATCCCGCTTCACCGATTTGTGCAATATCCTGGCCTTTCTCAACTTTTTGGCCTTCGGCAACAAGCAGACGACTATTATTTGCGTAAGCACTTAAATATAATTCATTATGCTTGATAATGACTAGATTACCGAACCCGATCAGGCCTTGTCCACTATAAACCACCTTCCCTGCTTCCGCAGCGTAAACTGTTTGTCCAATTTTGCCGCTTATATCAATACCTTTATTAGCTGATTGTGAAAAATCTTTTAGAATTTTTCCTTTAATCGGCCATTGAAAGCTTAACTTTAACATTTTTTTGTTATCAATTGAAATAACTGATTTTTTTAATGATTTACTTCGATTTTTTGTTAGAGTAATTTTAGTGTTTGGATTCTTAGGAGTTGATTTCGCTGTCGATAACGACTTGTTCTGCCCGCTAATACCCGGTTTTTTTTGCGCAAGGGTTATATTTTTTACAACCAAAGCTTTATTTCGTTGATTTTTATCAGCAGAATTACTTTGCGGATCAGGATTAAATAAGCGAATTTTCTGGCCAACCTCTATATTATAAGGAATGGCAATTTGATTCCAAAAAGCCAGCTGTTGATAGCCATGACCGGAACTCACGCCAATTGAATACAGGGTTTCGCCTTCTTTTACCCTATGATATCTTGTAGAATCGTCAGTAATATTCGGGATATTTGGCTTAATAAAAGCTATAGCAGGAATGGAAGTAATAGCAGTGTCTTTAGCGCTTACAGCAGGATTATTGGAACTTACCGGCGCATAATTTTGCTGTGGCGTCGTACAGGCAGTTAATAACGTGCATAAAACCAGCGTTACCTTAGAAGAACTCAGCTTGGAATGATTAAAATACATTGAAAAATTATTTTTTCAACAAAACCTTTTTAGCCAAATTTATTTTCGCTGCCAAATAATCCGATCCGCCATGATCCGGGTGCATTTTTTGCATTAATTTTCGGTGAGCGTTAATAATTTCCTGCTCTGATGCTCCCTTCTTCAGTCCTAACACCTCATACGCCTCTTCAATGGATATTTTTCCTGTTGTACCCACATTATTTTGCCGGCCTGATGTACTCTGTGAGGTATGCTGTTTTGCGGAAATAAACTCCACCCATAGTTTATAGAATTGCGGAGCATAGCGTAGTAATATCGGCATTAATCTGACTATAAACGCAATAATTACCCCAGCCAATGCAAAAAGCCAATTCAACCGTCCGGTTGCAGCTAAATAAACTAAAACCGCGCCCATAAAACTGAAGAAAAAAACCTTGAGGTATTTTGCTATGACGGCTGGAGAAGACTTTAGAATTTTGTTAACCGTAAACCAGGCAATAAAAATCAACAACAAAACCAGAAAAATTCGAATCAATGATTGTACTCCGCTTGATGATCCGTTAAAAAACCGCTCACATAGTGATTCGGTAAATAATACCTTAGCATATTAATTTCCCACGATAATACCTTGAATATTTGATTACCATGAAGAATGCTCAAATTCCAATTTTAGGTTTCGCTGCCTTTAGCGGGACTGGAAAAACGACTTTACTCACGAAATTGATACCAATTTTAAAACACGAAGGTTTGCGCATAGGTTTAATCAAACATGGACATCATGATTTTGAAATAGATCAACCCGGAAAAGACAGTTTCCGGTTAAGGAAAGCCGGTGCATCACCGGTTATGCTGATATCTTCGCGTCGCCGCGCCATTATCACTGAAATCATGCCCGAGACAGAACCCAAGCTGGATGACCAGTTAAAGTTATTGGATCAATCTGAACTGGATCTATTATTAATAGAAGGTTTTAAAGCAGAAAAATTCCCTAAAATTGAATTGCATCGGCCTTCTCTTAATAATCCATTACTTTATCCAAACGACCTGGATATTATTGCGATTGCCTCGGATAGCGAGCTGCGAACTCCGGATTATCTGATTAAACTGGATATAAACGAGCCCGAAATGATTGCTGAGTTTATTCTAAACCACTTCCTGAAAAAACTATGATCGACCCCTGCAGTCCGGCATCAAAATCATTACTATCACTGGGACAGGCTCTGGAAAGAATCAAAGAAGCTATAAATCCCGTGGCTGGTTCAGAAAAAGTGACTTTGAAAAATGCGCTTGGACGCATACTCTCAAAGTCAATTTACTCACCTATTAATATTCCCCCCGACCGAAATGCAGCCATGGATGGTTATGCTTTATCCAGCGCCGATATTGATCGCGAACATCCATTTACTCTCGGTTTAGCCGGAACTTCCTGGGCCGGAAAGCCGTTTCAAAACCCGCTTCAACCCGGTCAATGCGTCAGGATTTTTACCGGCGCCGTGGTACCGGAACAAGCCGACTCAGTCATTATGCAGGAACAGGTAAAAGCTGATAGACAGGCCATAAACTTTCCTGCAAATATGCCGGCAGGTCAAAATATTAGGGCGGCAGGAGAAGATATAAAACAGGGTGAGTTATTGTGCGCTCTTCCTAAAAAACTAACGGCAGGCGACCTCGGCTTGTTAGCCTCTGCCGGAATCCATGACATTTCAGTCAAAAGACAACTAAAAATCGCTTTTTTTTCTACGGGCGATGAACTTATACCCATAGGCCGAGCGCTGGAACCCGGAAAAATATATGACAGCAACCGCTATAGCTTAAGCGGGTTATTGGCCGATCCCAATTACGATGCGGTTGATTTAGGGGTTATTCCTGATAATAAGCAGTTTCTGGAAAATAAATTGATCGAAGCCTCCAAAAACCATGATGTGATCATTACAACAGGCGGCGCTTCGGTAGGCGAAGCCGATTATATCAAGGAAATACTCGAAAGCTGTGGCGAAATAAATTTCTGGAAAGTGGCCATAAAGCCCGGTAAACCTTTGGCATTCGGCAAAATCGGTTCGTGCTGTTTTTTTGGTTTACCCGGCAATCCGCTCGCCGTTATTGTAACTTTTCAACAGATGGTAACTCCCGCGCTTAAGCAACTTTGCGGAGCGCCGGCTTCCAATCCCTTACGGCTCATGGCGACTTGCACAACAGCACTGAAAAAAGGTCCAGGCCGGCTGGAATTTCAAACCGGCGTTCTAACGCAAGCCGGCAACGGCGAGTTTTCTGTCGCCTCAGCGGGTAAACAGGGGTCGCACATGCTTAGCTCTATCAGCAGGGCAAACTGCTATATTGTCCTACCGGCTGAATGTAGTGGCATACAAGCCGGTGATACAGTCAGTGTTGAACCATTTAGTACACTTATATAAAGGAACCTCTAAAAATCGCACTTCGACAAGCTTCCTTCGACAGGCTCAGGACGAACGGTGGTTCATAAAATCAGTGACTTTTCCGTTCGTGCTGAGCCCCCTTCGATAAACTCAGGAGAGCCCCTTCGATCTAAACTCAGGAGAGCCCCTTCGATCTAAACTCAGGAGAGCCTTGTCGAAGCATGAACGGATAATTTTTAGAGGTTCCCATAAGTTGGTTTTTTGGGCTTGGGACTGGTAAACAAACAAAATCATGCACCTTTTCGATTCCGCACAGCCAAATAAAAAATATATGCCCCGAAGGCGGCCAATAAATGCTTCAGCGAGTGGCCGCTGATCAAACCCAAGCTCTTATAAACCTGAGCATCGAAAGATTCCATAAGTTTTGATAGAGCATAAATTCCTATTATGCTCCATATATACTTGTTTCCTTTTAAAGGGGAATTAAAAAACCACAGAATCAGCGGTATTAACACTACGGGCAAAAACTGCACCAGCCCATAAGCCCGTAAATCACCGCGGCCATTGAGCTCCGAAATATACCAGTAAAGAACTGAAACAATGCCTGCTATCAGCAACGGGACAAATAATTTCAGGGCAATTTTAGGTGAGATATATTCCCCTATAACGGCACTGAACAGGGCCATGAACGCAATCGTCATCGGCAGCCGGTCCCAAAGCAACGTGTGATTAACAGGATGGTAGTGGTAATACGCAGAGCCGAAACCCGTCAGCAATATCCCGGTAAAAAACAGTAGATACACCGCTTGTAACTCGACTAGCCCGCCGTTGGCCCGGCCCGATGCAACTAACTGCATTCCCATAATGCCAACAATAAGAAAAGGAATATTGGAAACTACATTATAAAAATTGGGTATGTTCAGGATAACCCGCTGGTCAACAAAGTTATGATAGGCCGGATCTTGAGGAATGGCGTTAATGCTGGCTGCTACGATAATAGCGATAGTAACGATAGCTAAAATAATTTTTAGGCGCTTATCCTTAGGCATGGAACCCTTTCCTTTACCGAGTGAATTACCCGGCAAGCCGACGATTGAGTCGAGACTAATACCTGGGCACAGAACTATCACATTCACAAGACCAGGCTTCAATTCCGCCTTTTAAGTTGGCGATATTTTTAAAGCCCGAATGCTCAAGATAATCGGCGGCTTGCTGGCTGCGCATGCCATGATGGCATATCACCACGATTTCCTGTTGTGCATCCAACTCACCCAGTCTCTTGGGGATTTGATTGAGCGGAATTAAAACGCTGTTATCTATGTGGGCGTATTGAAATTCATTCGGTTCCCTCACATCCAATAGAAACAGATTATCTCCATTTTGAATTCTATTCTTTAATTCTATCGCTGATATTTGTTTTACAGACATGGTTATCCTTTGTTAATAAATCTTTCTAAACGTTGCACGGCTATCGCCATTTTATCTATAGAAGTCGTATAAGCAAAACGGATAAAGTGATTTGACTCATTTATCCCGAAATCTTTGCCGGGCGTTACCGCCACGGCTTCAGTCTCTAAAAAATCCATAGCGAATTGATAACTGTTATCGGTAAATTTAGCGCAATTAGCATAAATATAAAAAGCTCCGTCCGGTTTAATAGGGATTTCAAATCCCAAACGCAGCAGGTTCTGATAAAGAAAATCACGTCTGGCTTCATATTCTGCCCGTCTAAATTCAAGCTCGGCTATCGTATGCTGATCAAAAGCAGCCAATGCGGCATATTGCGAATGCGTAGAGGTGGCAATGAAAATATTTTGCGCCAATTTTTCAGTCACTTCAACAAACTCATCCGGCACTATTAGCCAGCCAATTCGCCAGCCCGTCATGCCGAAATATTTGGAAAAACTGTTAATGACGAATACCTTGTCACTAAACTCCAGTGCTGAAGAAGCACTATCACCATAAACCAGGCCGTGATAGATTTCATCTGAATAAAAGCAGCCGCCCAGTATATTAACCGCATCAACTGCCTGCTTTAATACTTCTTGAGTAATAAGTGTACCGGTAGGATTAGACGGAGATGCAACCAATACCCCTTTTGTGGCGGTAGTCCAGTGCTGCCTGATTAACTCGGCTGTTAATTGATACCGGGTTGTGGCATCAACCGGAATTTTTCTGGCTTTACCATCAAACAACTTAACAAAATTGCTGTTACAGGGATAGCAGGGATCAGTCATTAATAGCTCTTCTCCCGGATTCAAGCTTACTCCCAGCGCCAACAAAAATGCGCCGGAAGCACCAGGCGTAACAAAAATACGCTCAGTGGAAACAGCCGCGCCATAACGCTTCCGGTAAAATCCGGCTATTTTTTCACGTAGCTCCGGCAACCCGCCTGCCGCGGTATATTTTACGTCACCTATTTGAATATGCTTGATACCGGCATCAATAATAATCTGCGGCGTAGGAAAATCCGGCTCGCCGATTTCCATATGAATAACATCCCTGCCTTCGCCCTCCAATTGTTTGGCGCGCCCCAGTATTTCCATCACATAAAACGGTAAAATGTCCTGAGTTCTCTTAGCCAATCGGTCAGCCATATTGTTGGCTCGTATTAAAAAAATCAAAATCATACCAATATTCCTTGCTAACTGGGTACTATTCTGCTAAAAATGCGCAGTTTTATTTATCTTGTCTTAGGAGTTAATGGATGGCCGAAAGCTTTAAAACTGGTGCATCACCTTTCAGTTTTACCCCTTATGTCGAAAAAGAGGGTGAAGAATATATGAATGAAGCTCAATTAAAACATTTTGAGAACATTCTAAAAAACTGGAAAGCTGAATTAATGCAGGAAGTGGATCGTACTGTACACCATATGCAGGATGATGCCGCTAACTTCCCTGATCCGAATGATCGGGCGACTCAGGAATCAGAATTCAGTCTTGAATTAAGAACCCGCGATCGTGAACGTAAGCTTATCAAGAAAATTGATGATTCCCTTAAGGAAATTGAATCAGGAGATTATGGTTTTTGTGAATCGTGCGGAATTGATATCGGCATACGCCGCCTGGAGGCCAGACCCACAGCAAGTTTGTGCATAGACTGTAAAACACTGGATGAAATCCGGGAAAAACAGATGGGCTAGACCCTTATCGTGCCTGCCAAAGAAACCTATACCGGTCGGTTTGCCCCCTCGCCTACCGGTCCTTTACATTTCGGATCGCTTTATACCGCTCTCGCCAGTTTTCTTGAAGCCCGTTCACAACAAGGCAAATGGCTGCTGAGAATTGATGATATCGATATCCCGCGAAATATAAAAGGTGCTGCCGATGTTATTTTAAAAACCCTGGAAATTTTTGGCCTGCACTGGGACGATAGTGTTTATTATCAAAGCCATAAGCTTAATGATTATAATGACATTCTGAAAGAGTTAGAAAACCGTAAACTGACTTATCCCTGCACATGCAGCCGGAAAGAGTTGTCATACATTCATACGAAACAAACATCGCCTGATATATATCCCGGTATTTGCCGGGATAAACCGGCTACGGCTAGCTCTCCTCCTCATGCATTACGCGTCAAAACCGGTAACTGCATCATTTCATTTCAGGATGATCTGCACGGACTGATTTCTCATAACCTGGCTGAACGGCATGGCGATTTTATCCTACAAAGAAAAGACCGGATTATTGCCTATCAGTTAGCCGTAGTTATTGACGACCACCGGCAAAATATCACTCATGTCGTTCGCGGCTATGATTTACTGGATTCAACGCCCAAGCAAATTTATTTGCAACAGAAATTGGGATTTCGTACTCCTGAATATATGCATGTACCCATTATCGTCGACGAGCAGGGTTATAAACTCAGTAAACAGACGTGTGCACAGGCTGTGGATTTGAAAAGGCCTCACCAGGTCATTTTTGAGCTGTTAACATTATTAAAACAAAATCCTCCAGCGGAGCTTCAACATGCCCCGCCCACTGAACTTCTTAGTTGGGCACAAAGCCATTGGAACCCGGCCCTTCTAAAAAATCTTCGTGCAATCAGCCGATGAATTTACTCATTGGATATTTATCATTTATAGTTGCAATGCGCCGTTGCCTGAGAAAGGATTAAACCATGTCTAAAATTTATGCAGTAAAGCCTGAAATAGCGGCCAAAGCGCATATTAGCGTCGAAACCTACAAAACCCTGTTTCAACACTCTATTGATGAGCCGGAAGCGTTCTGGGCTGAACAAGCCGAGCAGTTTCTGCAGTGGAGCAAACGCTGGAATAAGGTCATGGACTACAACTTCCCTGTCGGCTATATACGCTGGTTTGAGGATGGAAAACTTAATGTCAGTGTTAACTGCCTGGATCGTCATCTTGAAACACGTGGCGATCAGACTGCCATTATCTGGGAAGGCGACAATCCCGCGCATAATAAAAAAATTACTTATCGCGAGTTACACGAACAGGTCTGCAAATTTGCCAATGTTTTAAAAAGCCAGGGCGTCAGAAAAGGCGACCGGGTTTGCATATACTTACCGATGATTGTAGAAGCGGCAATAGCAATGCTGGCCTGTACCCGCATAGGAGCCGTGCATTCGGTGGTTTTTGGCGGTTTTTCTGCCGAAGCCTTAAAAGACCGGATACTGGATTCGGATTGCCGGCATGTAGTCTGCGCTGACGAAGGCTACCGCGGCGGCAAAACCATACCCATTAAAGCCAATGTCGATCAAGCTGCTGCCGGTTGTCCTGGTCTTGAAAAAGTCATCGTCATAAAAAATACGGGTAACACGATTGACTGGCACAAAGGCCGCGACCTCTGGTATCACGAAGCAATGGCAGAGGCTTCCAGCGACTGTTCAGCGGAAGAAATGGATGCAGAAGATCCGTTATTTATATTATATACTTCCGGCTCCACCGGCAAACCTAAAGGTGTAATGCATACAACGGCAGGTTACTTACTGTACGCCGCAATGACCCATAAATATATCTTCGATTACCACGACGGCGATATTTACTGGTGTACTGCCGATATCGGCTGGGTAACCGGTCACTCCTATGCTATCTATGGCCCTTTATGTAATGGGGCAACCACATTAATCTTTGAAGGTATTCCTACCTATCCCGAAGCAGATAGATTTTGGAAAATAATCGATAAGCATCAGGTGAATATTTTTTATACCGCCCCGACCGCAATCCGCGCCTTAATGGCGCAAGGTAATGAATTTGTTACTCGCACTGACCGAAGCAGCCTGCGAATTCTAGCCAGTGTCGGCGAGCCTATTAACCCCGAGGCGTGGGAATGGTATTACCATGTCGTCGGCAAGGATCAATGCCCGATTATGGATACTTGGTGGCAAACAGAAACGGGGGGTATATTAATCACGCCACTACCCGGCGTTACGCCGTTAAAACCAGGATCAGCCACGCTGCCATTCTTTGGTATTAAACCGGAAATTATGGACAATGAAGGCAATATTATGGAGGGGGAAGCAGAGGGCATTCTGGTAATCAGCCGGTCCTGGCCCGGTCAAGCGCGCACTCTGTATGGCGATCATCAACGTTTTATCGACAATTATTTTAAAAACTATCCCGGCTATTATTTTGCCGGCGACGGCGCACGCCGCGATAAAGATGGTTATTACTGGATTACGGGGCGGGTAGATGACGTGATCAACGTTTCCGGTCATAGAATGGGAACGGCTGAAATCGAAAGCGCCCTGGTATTGCACGAACATGTTGCCGAAGCGGCTGTGGTGGGTTATCCACACGATATCAAAGGCCAGGGCATCTATGCTTATGTTACTTTAAATGTAGGTATAAAACCCTCGGAAGCGCTGAAAAAAGAGCTGATTGACCTGGTTAGAGCTGAAATCGGCGCCATTGCCAATCCGGATATTATTCAATGGGCTCCCGGCCTGCCGAAAACCCGCTCGGGTAAAATCATGCGCCGTATATTGCGTAAAGTCGCGTCGAATGAAATTGACAGCCTGGGCGATATTTCCACTCTTGCCGATCCATCGGTGGTTGAAAATATTATTACTCATAGGACTAATAAATAGACCTCTATCTCGTTGTTATCCTGCCCCTGCGTATGACATATAAGGTTTAAGCTAAATTAAATCGAAGGTCATCGGCACCCTGAAATTAAGTGTAACGTCTTGGGCATCATCCGTTGTGCCTATGCCTAAAGATAAGTTGAAAGTGGTTTTGGGGGAGTATTTGAACGAATAGCCCACCAAGAGTTGCCCGATATCCAATGTACTCCCCTTAATTGATCTTCCATTAACTTGAGAATCTAAAACATGCTTGTGCGAGTAACCTAAACTAAATGATGATCGCTCATTAACACCGAACCCCATACCAAAACTTATTCCAAGTGTATCGCCTGGATTAACCTTACCTATGCTTGTACTGGTTTCGGCATTGAAACTATAGCTAAGATTACCGAAAAATACCGCCGGATCCGTTGGATATAGCGCTGTTATACTGGGCTGGACACTGAAGTATCCGGCTCCTGTCGGCAATTCGGTTGGAAATGTTGCTCCAGGAACCCCTTGCGCTTGGACGAATTTAACCTCAAAGGGGCTTTTTCCCGTGGGCGCAGTTGCAACTATATTGCCAACAAGGATAGGCCAGCCGCCGGATCCAGTGGTAAGCTGGTAGCGTCCGGCGAATTCAAGATCGCCAATACCATTCCCGGTTGCATTGAAGGTTTCATCAACGCCTGCGCCAATACTTACCGGCCGTGAGCGTTGGGTATCAGAACGGTATACATAAGGGACTCTGAACTCCAGTTCCAGACGATCCGTCACCCCATAACGAGCCCCCAGAGTGCCAATAAAACTGTGCCGTTTAATTGCGCGAACATCTATGAGCCCAATGGCAATAGCAGGGAGAAATGTAAATGCATCGAGAAATACCCGGTCGTTACTGGTGTAGGCATATAACATGGACGGTTCAACAACAATTTTCCCTTTTCTGGTTAACACGCCGCCCACGGTATCGCTTAATCTGGGTATTTCCGGTGGCCGTGGTTTTTCTGTTGCTCCGGGAGGCGCCTGACCAACAGGCTTGGAAGGAAGTGGTTTAGGCAATGTTGACGGCTCATTGTTATCATTAGCCGAAACGACTTGAGGTTGACTTGATGCCTGTTTGACTGGCGCCTGTTTATTCTCTGCGGCTTGATTTGTCAAAGCATCAAGGCGCAATTTTAGTCGTTCCAGTTCTTTACCTTGCTTGGCAATAATCTGCCGTTGTAGTTGAAATTCCTTTTGCTGCTCGGCCATCAGTTTCTTATAATCCGCCAGAGAATTATTTTGCCTGCCAGTTTCCGCATAACTCCTGTTCACAAAAAAGACGCAACAGATAATAATGACTCCCTTAATAGCCCTCAATAGAAGAAGTTCTCCGCTCTCAAATTTCGTCTTCATATTATTATTTTCTTTTTTAGGCATCAGATTAATAGCAATTAAATTCCCTATATGGTCATTTAGGATTGCACTTATGAGTTGAATGTAAGTTTATTGCGTGGCTTTTATACACAAATAAAAGACTTCCTGAAAAAAGACATACGTGAACAGATAAACCATTCCCTTAAGTGTATGAGTTATTAAGTTTATCAGGACAATAATAGTAGAAATCCATTTAGGTGGCAGGTTGTTTACTGGTTAATAAAGGGATTTTTTACAACATTACTTAAGAAACCTTGTACAAATCAGTTCCGCCAGGATGTGTGTCCGGTGTAAGACTATAAATTTTCAAGATACCGGTTTTGCGGGGGAATAACTCAATGTGGCTTATCAGGCTTTAATTTAACAACACTACGCCCCGGAGTGAATAATTATTAACCACTCTCTTGAATTCAATTAATGAGTGTTAGGCTGGATCAAGTTATTAAAAACCATGCTGCTATTATTATTTAAGTCTAAATTTTTTAAGTGACTGACAGCTATGTTAATATCAGTAACCGTTCTAATCATTTGATTGTCCAGGTTATTCTGGATAACAGAACCCAATCCTGACAATGCTAAATCCGGAGCTTGATTCAGATTTCCGTTCTGAATCAATGAAACATTGCTCGGTAATTGGAAAAATGAGGAAGAAACTACCGCGCCATTCAAAGAAGTGATTCTCTCTAAACTAAAATCGATGCTCATTCCGTTTAATAGTACAAACCCGCCTCTTAATTGATCCAACTCACTGTCAGAGGCGCGCTCCCATTTGTCAAATCGATGGGCGGCAATGTTTGAGAGTTCATCCGCTAATGCCTGACAGGCAAAGCCGGAACCGCCCCCAACTACCATCCAGAATGCAGCATTCATGAGTTTCCGGTAAACGTTAACTTTATATGCTTTCACGTTAAACACTCCACTTGATTAAAAATCCCAGCGTCCGGGTTGCAACATATTGAATTGACCTAAACTGGCTCGATCAACAGCAGAACCTAATGGCGCTTTGACCCGAAGCGCCCACTCTTGCTGATCTTGAAAATGCCTCGCCGCTACATCCTGTTTGTCATGGATTAAAAATAGAATACGATTCTTCCACATTTCTTCAAACTCATCCCGGGGTATTACTTTTATACCTACAGCGGGATCTCCCACCAGAACTTCCCGCTCATTGAGTCCTTTAATAATAACGAAATGCAAGTAACCTTTATTATTGATAATAGTGATCGCCGGCACATTGGCTGTAATCAATTGATCTAATTTGATCTTGAAACCATCGGATCGATAGCCGCGTCTTTCCAGATAAAGTTTTATATCCAGTAACGAAAACCCCTGCTTTTGAATCTTCTGTTGATCGCCATTTTTATACATATCAACAAATACGGTTTGCTCGTCTACTAGATCGTCATAGTGAAAGGTAAGTAGGCTGGCCAAAGTTGCCGAACCGCAACTGAAATCGAACTGTTGCTTGTATACAGTCTTGAATCGTCGCTCTAAAAAACTGGTCACGGGAACGTTGTAGTTACCGCCACCCGCAATGCCATCTAAGTTGAGGGAACCTGCATTGATACAACATGCAGGTAGCATCATAAGAATGCATTTAGCAAAAAATCGTATCATGTCGCATTTCCACTCATTAATATCCATTAAGGCATTATCGTTACACTCACTATAGTCGAATCTTGAATGATAACGTTGTTACCGCTGTTTTGAATAACGCTGGTAATGCCACTTGCCTGTGTAAATGAGCCATGATCGATAATGTTGTAACCATTAACATTATTGTTTGCTTGATTGTCAGTCAGCGTAGCACGTACATTTTGGTTATTAAGGGTAAATATATCTACGCCTTCACGACCCCGCGCATTATCCAGCTCTTCTTGCAACACTATTTCCGCCGGAGAAAAAAGCAGCTTATCCTGATTTTTAGCAGAATCAGCGTTTGCCGCCTGACTTTGCATAATGACTGCCAGTAGAGTTATAAAGCAGCTCTTTAAAATCCTTCCCATAACATCCTCCTCACATATTTGATAATGTGCCAGTTAAGAACCGGCGAGTGATTTCTCACTCACCGGCAAACTGAAATCTATTAACCAATACAGTTAATAAGCCTTAAGGCGCAATAGAGGCACTGCCTTGGGTAACGGTTACAGTACCATCCACTAATACGGATTGTTGTGCTAAACCACTACCTGAGTTTTGAAAGGTTTGAGTAATGCCCGCGTTGCCAACAATCGAGTGATCGATACTATTGCCAAATGGTATTGAGGCCAGTAGCGAACCATCGCTTGGTAAACCAGCAGGACTACCGGTGACTGAACCCTCCAAATATTGATTGTTGACTTTGTAGGTGCTAGTAGCGGCACCGTTAGCTGAAACAGCATTACCATAGCCTTTGGCATCTGCTTCGGCACTAGTGTAAGTTGAAGTTGCTGAACCCGCATTAGATGTTGCAGCGCCATCGCCCTTGTTATCGGCTTTGTTGTTGTTACTATTTTCTGTTTTAGTGATAGTTTTGGTGTTGTTGCTATCTTCTGTTTTAGTGATAGTTTTAGTGTTATTTGAAGTAGCGCTACCATCACGACCAACAGATGCTGCCTGATCTTTAGCTTTTGCTTCGCTATCATTTTTAGTGATAGTTTTGGTATCAGTATCAGTTTTGGTAATAGTTTTGGTGTTATTGCTATCATCTGTTTTAGTGATAACATCATTATCATTTTTAGTGATAGTTTTGGTATTGTTACTATCTACCGTTTTTACACTGTTATTTGTATCAGTGTTGGTTTTAGTAGTAGTATCAGAAATAGCACCGATTGTAGAAGTACCCCCTCCTTGAATTGAAGAGTTTCCTTGACCTTGGCTTTTTGCTGCGACATCAACATCAACAGCTATTGGATCCAGTGCCCATGCACTGGAAGCTGAACCCAAAGCAAGAAGAATACTTGCGGTTAATATATTTTTATTAAATTGTTTCATAGTTATAACTCCAGAATAATTTCGAAATTAATTAGATATTTATTAATAACACCATTTGAGGGTGCTTTGAGCAACCATGAAAACCTTTTCATCCTCGAGTGAATCAAAGGGTTAACACGCCCACAGTATTATTAAATTCTGCTTAAATATCCATAGAAGCAATATCAATAAATAATTAAAATTAGCTCAATTTCTGCCCTTGTGAGTATTGGTGTAAACAGTAATATACGATTGTTCAGCATATACCTGCATTTAGAGCTAATGCTGTATTGTGGGGGTAGCATTAAGCACTTGCTAAGCAGCTAAAAAATGCATTTAGAAGCTGTTTAAAAACCTAAGAAACCGCTGAAAAGTTGTCTCAGATAACCCCTGTTAAGCGGGTCATAGCGATATAGGAGAAGATTTCAGGGGGGCAAGACTTCGTCAACTTTACTGCGGCGGCGATTGTGGTTCAGCCAAGCGAAAGTTCGCTCAACAACCCAAAAACGGGGTATCAGCTTGAACCCTTTTTTGATTATCACTTCTTAAGCTGTCGAGAACTTTTACAGCTTTAAGTAAAAACCGACAAATTACAATATCATAGTATATATAAATCAATATCTTATATAAATTAGCATGATTTTTGCTTGTTCTTCAAACTAAAGTTTTCACTTTCATGGCCAAAAAAGTGAGGCAGAAATATTTGTTTGGGGAGTTACTCTTTTACATTGAATCTCTTCAATATTACCCATCCAAAATTCATATCTGCATCCTAAGTTTTAACCTCAAAGTTGATAGCTTTAGCGGGAAGCGGCTTAGCGTGGACATTACGGATTTTCAATAGCGGCAGTTATATTTTCTGATAATATCGAGGCAAGAAAAAATCATTTAAATAATAAAAACCGAGGATTAGCAATATCGGAATAGACATGAGGATTTCTGGGAAGAACCCAGTTCGCGATATAGCAATAACTTTTTTAACCGGGCTTGTGCAAGAAACAATGAATATTTTCTGCCATGAGCTCTTATGATTTTTGTAGAGAGTTGAATTCGTTATGTAAAAAACTTACTACATGGATAGGAAAAGGAAGTATTATGACTACAAATTTTTGCATCTTACTGGTTAGTGATAACCCATTTCATTTGGGTTTATTAAAAGGGTACTGCCATGTTCATCACTATACGGTAATAGCTGCCGATTCAAAATCAATAAGTACAATAACTGAAGTTCCATCGGATCTAATTTTATTGGCATTAAATTTAACTCTGGACTGGACGAACAAATTTGATTTGGATTTAGTTCAGGAAATGAGCGTACACCATAAAAGCCCGGTATGTTGCATACGGAACATTTATGATACTAGTGGACTAGTAAAAGACATTGAGTCCTGGATTGATAAATTTCTAGATTCTCCGCTGGATATTAATCAACTGGATGACTATATACGAGGGAAATTTAGTCATTTGCAACGCTTTATTAAAGACCAAAGGAATCAGAAAAGGCGAGTTGTTAATGACCGTAGAACTATCCTGGTTCATCGGCCTAATGCAGATAGCTATCCTAAGCAGCTATATGATGATACTTTAACAAAACACAACAAGGAATATCCCTTCAAGGTTGGTCCATTCCAGATTGATCCGAGATCTAAATCCGTTCTATTATACGGAAAATCTATCGATTTGACGCGTAAGGAATTTGAGCTTTTTGAGCTACTTGCTAAAGATGTTGAGCGAGTATTAAAAGTCGATGAAATTATTCAACATCTTTGGCCGGTAAATAACCGGGCAACCAAATCCGATCTTTACCAATACATGTATTTACTCAGAAAGAAAATCGAGAAAGACCCGAATAATCCACAATGGATTTTGACTATTAAAGGATTTGGCTACAAATTTAATGTGTCCATGACTGATAATATAAAAGATAACCATACTTCAATTCATTGCAAAGTAGAGGATGCCCCATTTGATTTACTTAACAGTGATTATATAAACTCTCTGTATATGACAAGAAAATAACCCGTTGAAACAATGCAGAATACATGTTTCATTGCAAAACAGCAGAGGGCCTGCCATAAATCAGGGAATTCTCGGAAATGTTAAATCAGCAGTTTGACTGGAATAAGGCCAGTAGGGGACTATTTTATCGAGATGCAATAGCATTGCTCAAATTTAGGCGTGTCAACCTGATCGAATTGGCGACCACTTTTCCCGGTAAAGCCAAGACAAAATCACGTTATCCATGTATCCCGCGATTTATCTGTAAGTATTTGCGAGATTTGACAGTGTCGCGCAGTTTATTCTGATAATGTTCGGTTTTTTAGAAGCCGATTATTACTTAGCGCTGGACCGAACAAACTGGCAATGGGACGAGAATAACATCAACATCTTGATGCTGGGCAGTGGTGTATAAAGGCACTGCTATTCCATTGTAGGGGAAATTGCTGATCCTTAACGCAGATAAAGCAGGCGACAATGCGGTTGAGATCGATAGAGAACGCTGGCAAATCGAGCTGGCATGGCAGCATGAAAACGTCAAGCCAATCAAGATTAAGAAGCATCAACGTCCTACGAAAAGTATTTTTAGGGTGAGGTTGAATTTTATCCGCGATGCTTTATTTAACGTTGTCTATTCGCTTAAGCTTGCACTGCAGTCATTTTTGCAATTTATTGATTTGGAACAATCTTGTAGGGTTAAGTGATTTTTGTCATGTACAGAGCGATAATATAGGTTTTTATAATTTTTCATCTTAAAATTAAATATGCCTGAGATACTCATATATTCTTCCAAGTTTTGCCCTTACTGCATTATGGCTAAACGCCTGCTTGATAAAAAAGGCGTTCTTTATACCGAAATTTATGTGGATTCAAAACCAGGATTAAGAGAGCAAATGGTAGCTAAAACAAAACGCCGGACGGTGCCTCAAATATATATTGGCGATTACCATGTTGGCGGATTTGACGATCTGTATGCACTCGATCAACAGAAAAAGCTGGATTCTCTATTGTCAGCTACTTAAACAGTCGGCCAGATTTCCCAAGCAAGACATCCCTCAACGTTGTATGACTACAAAAACATTTTTGTAAGAAATATACATTAAAGTTGAAACCAGCATATATAAAACCGGTGTTAATAAAGGCGTTATTCCTGTACATATTAATGCTTCAATAATTACAAAACCAAGCAGCATATAAAGCGCTTTCTGATTTTTAGCGACAGCCTTGCCCCCCTGCTCTCTTGCTTCGCTCCAACTATAATTTCTAAATAGCATCAGCGGATAACTGAACCAGCTGGCAAACGTAGTAACCATTAGTAAAACAAAAATTAGCGTGACATTTGCATAGGCATAGAGCCAGCCGGCTACTTCCCGCATGGATTTATTATCCAGATTCTCCGGTGTCAATTCCCAATAAAAGAAGAATCGTCCTATCTTATAAAATTCTCCCGAAAAAATATTAGCCAATGCCATGAATACAAACCAAGAGATGACTATGCAGGTTGCAGCTATGACAGCTAAAGGCAAGCTTTTATTAATCGCCTCGTAAAACCCTATCGAATAGTCTCCTGAATACTTGAGATCGATATATTTTGCAATGCCTACGCCGACAAACAAGCATGTGACAGAGAGGAAAATGCCCAATGCCAAAGAAATCCGTCCCACGCTTAAAATCACTTCGATAAATAAACAGTATCCCGCCCAGATCAAGGGTCCGCGCCCCACGAACAATAATGCCTGCCTTAGCCAGTCACTAAAGGATGCTCGCTTCACAACGAAATCCTGGAAATACCGACCGCCTCGCGCAAAGTTTTAATAAAAGGAACGCTCACTGCGCGGGCTTTCCGTGCACCTTCCTGCAACTGTTCTTCAATATGCTCAGGTGCCTGAAGCAAAGCCTCATAACGTTCTCTCGCAGGGGTAATGTGGTCATTAATATATTCAAATAATACCTGTTTCATTTCTCCCCATGAAATACCCTCTGCATAGCAACGTCTAATTTCATCTACTTCTGTTTTTGAGGCAAAAGCCTGGTATATACTGAATAAAGTACAGCCATTGGGATCTTTCGGTTCACCCGGCTCAAGAGAATTGGTTTTAATTTTGTTAATCAATTTTCTCAGCTTTTTCTCGGGTTCGAATAACGGGATGGCATTATTGTAACTTTTACTCATTTTACGGCCATCGAGCCCGGCTAAAGTTGCACCGTTCTCCTCGATTAGCGCTTCCGGCAAAACAAAATGCTCACCATAAATATGATTAAACCGCCCTGCGATATCTCTTGCCATTTCAATATGTTGAATCTGGTCTTTACCGACAGGGACTTTATTGGCGTTAAACATCAGTATGTCGGCCGCCATTAATATGGGATAGCTGAACAGCCCCATTGTAATGCCTTTATCGGGATCATTTTCACCGCCTTGTTCATTTTCGACAACTGCTGCCTTATAAGCATGCGCCCTGTTCATCAGCCCTTTTGCTGTTACACAGGTCAACATCCAGGCCAATTCCATAATTTCAGGGACATCCGACTGCCGGTAAAAAACAGCATTTGATGTATCCAGCCCCAAAGCCAGCCAGGTCGCAGCAACTTCAAGACTGGATGTCCTGACTCTTTCCGGCTCCTGGCATTTAATCAGCGCATGGTAATCGGCAAGAAAATAAAAAGGGGTTACGTTCGCATCTTTACTCGCGGCAATAGCTGGCCTGATAGCGCCTACATAATTACCCAAATGAGGCGTGCCTGTCGTTGTAATTCCTGTTAAAACTGTTGCTTTATTCATTCTATGCCTGAAATATCCTGTCTATTTTAATTGTAAATTGTGCATCATCTTACATAAATCCCGGCTAATATCCAGTGGCACAATCAATTTACAATTCCACTGTAAATCATGCCCATTTATGTTCATTTTATAGTACACTTCATTGTTAGAGCTATATAGCATGCTCAGTGCGTGTTACTAAATAATGAGTCCTGGCCAGGGGAATAATATGTTGGAATATGATGAAAAACGAAATTATATTCGGATGGAGGTAGATTGTGACGTTACCTATAAAATTGCTGACTCAGATACCTTATACCGAGGACGCTGTACATCAATTAGTGGAGCGGGAGTTTCATTTATTGCCGACCAGCTTTTAACTCCCGGCAAGGCAATGGAAATAAATGTCACTCCCAAAAATGCCATTACGCCTCCAATGACTGCTTTCATTGAAGTAGTCCGAAGTACGAAACAGGACAATGGCCATTATGAAATTGCGGCTACCATCCAAAGTATAAAAGGAAATTAACCACCTATAGCTATACAATTCAACGAAGCTGTTTTACTTCAAGTATGTTTACGATTACCAAAGAAGTGTATTTCTGTTACGGTCACCGGTTAATGAATCATACCGGCAAGTGCCGTAATTTACATGGACACAGCGTTAAAGCTTCGATTTCAATCGAACAAAAAGAACTTGACGAACAAGGTATGGTCTGTGATTTTTCCGAGATCAAAGACTGCGTGGAATCATATATCAGTCAATATCTTGATCATAATTTTCTATTGCACAGGGATGATCCTCTTATTCCCATGCTAACGGAAAACAATGAGCAATTCCTCGCACTTGATGAACATCCTACTGCTGAAGTTCTGAGTAAAATGATTTATCGGCATATGAAAATAGCCGGTTTTAATGTTGCCCAAGTCGTGTTGTGGGAAACAGCCAACGCCTATGCCTGCTACCGGGAAACTTGACAGCAGCCATGAGTTTCTTAAATCCAGTCAATAAGTCACTCTGCCTGGAGCAGGTCTGCGAATCCAATTATCAAAAGATTTTCAAGTTGATTCCCGACTTGCTGGCATTTAAGGAAAGAGCAATCGGACTTGCTCCCAATAACACCACTCTTCACCTTGAAGTCATCGAGCATACGCCTCACACAATGACTGTTGAACTCAGTTACTGCTTCAGTAAAAACGTGGATCAGCTTTTAGAACCCGCCGTTAAAATACGAATTTACCTGGATGCGCAACTGGCTGAAGTCTTAAATGATCATGCCCGGGCAAGCGTATCGCAAGTTTTTAAAGACCCGGGTTTGAGTCGCGAAATTATGAATTACAAATGGCGCCTGAATTATTTTCTGCAAAAGTGGCTCGATCACTGTTTGAAAAAAGATTATCGCTTTAACACCGAATCCCTGCTAACAGAAGCCTTGGCCTAAATACCAATGGTCAAATTCTTTAGATAAGCTAAAAAGTCATCTTTTAGCTCTTTGTGCAGTAGTCCATGCTCTACGGTCGCTATTAAAAAGCCCAGTTTGGACCCGCAATCATAGCGTTTACCTTCAAATTCATAAGCCAGCACTTGTTCATCCGTCAATAAATCAGCAATAGCATCGGTTAATTGAATTTCTCCGCCCGCGCCTCTGCCCGTCTTTTTTATTTTGTCAAAAATAGCGGGAGTCAAGATATAGCGACCGACTACCGCTAAATTTGATGGGGCTACATTGGGTTTAGGCTTTTCTACGATCAATTCAATAGCGCCCGATGATCCGGAAAATTCAGCGGTTCTGACAATACCGTATTTATCAGTTTCTGAGGGATCAATTCTTTCAACACCGAGGATAGAGGTATGTTTTTGCTCATACAATTTAACCATCTGCGCCATACAGCCCCTGCCGGCGTCTTCGATCAGGTCATCCGCCAAGATCACCGCAAAAGGCTCATCACCAATAACGGGTCTGGCGCAATAAACCGCATGGCCCAACCCTAACGCTTCAGCTTGCCGAATAAAAATACAGGATACGTGCGGCGGCAGAATATCCTGAATCAACTTCAGCATTTCAATTTTACCCTTTGCTTCCAGCTCATTTTCAAGCTCGTAGGCTTTGTCAAAGTGATCTGTTATTGAGTTTTTACTGCGTCCGGTAATGAAAACCATGGTATCAATTCCGGCAGCAACCGCTTCTTCTACGGCGTATTGAATCAAAGGCTTATCCACTATAGGCAGCATTTCCTTGGGACTTGCCTTGGTTGCAGGTAAAAAACGTGTTCCCAATCCTGCTACGGGGAAAACTGCTTTGGTAATCTTTTTGCTCATTAAATTTTCCTTTATTACTGATGCTTAATATTACAATTTATAAGATGGCAATTAAATTTTTATTAAATACGTCCATATTTATCATCAAAGCGCACAATATCATCTTCCCCCAAATAACTTCCAGATTGAACTTCAACTATTTCCAACGCAATAACTCCAGGGTTTTCCAAACAATGCACTGTGCCTATTGGTATATAAATAGACTCATTTTCAGAAAGCAATATCTTTTCATCACCCTTTGTTACCAATGCCGTGCCTTTAACCACAACCCAATGCTCGGCCCGGTGATGATGTTTCTGTAGCGATAATTTAGCGCCGGGCTTGACCACAATCCGTTTGGTCTGATGACGATCGCCGGTATCTACTGAATCATAATGTCCCCATGGTCTATAAGCTTTTCTGTGGATATCCGCTTCACTACGTTTAAGTTCTTTTAGCTGAGTGACAATTTGCTTAACTTCCTGCACTCTATCTTTAGATGCGATCATCACGGCATCTTTAGTTTCCACAACCACCAAATCATGCACGCCGATAACCGCCACCAATTTATTTTCAGCGTATATAAATGAATTCTCAGTGTCAACTGTCAGCACATCACCGCTGATTGCATTGCCCAACCGGTCTTTGTCGGTAACATCCCATAAAGCGGACCATGACCCTACATCATTCCATCCCGCCTTAAGTGGAATGACGACAGCCTTGTCAGTTTTCTCCATGACTGCATAGTCGATTGAATCTGAAGGGGCAGAAGAAAAAATCTCTTTATCCAACCGGACAAAATCCAGATCAACTTTAGCAGCTTTAAGTGCTTTCTCACAAACCGAGAGCATTTTGGGATTAAATTTTTCCAGTTCTTTTAAGAAACTGCCGGCTTTAAATGCAAACATTCCGCTATTCCAGAAATAATCTCCAGTTTGCAGGTACTGGGTAGCGGTCTCAAAATCCGGTTTCTCGACAAATGCTGCAACATGAAAAGCGGCTCCCTGTTGCAAATTATCCCGCTTGATATAGCCATATCCGGTTTCAGGTTCGGTAGGAACAATACCAAACGTAACCAAAAATCCCTGGTCAGCCAAAATCTCAGCTTCTGCAATAGCTTTATGGAAGGCTTTGATATTGGATATCACATGGTCGGCAGGTAAAACCAGCAAAACATCATCCGGGGATTCTGCTGTTAATGCCGCCAAAGCCACCGCCGGCGCAGTATTCTTACCCACCGGTTCAAGAATAATAGCGGCTGGTTTTGCGCCTATTTCCCATAACTGTTCGGCCATCATGAACCTATGGTCTTCATTGCACACAGCAATCGGCGCTTTTAATCCAACAATCCCGGCTAGCCTAAGCAAGGTTTCCTGAACCATCGTGTGATCAGAAACCAGCGGCAGAAACTGCTTCGGATACTGTCCCCTGGATAATGGCCAGAGTCTTGTACCTGAGCCGCCCGATAAGATAACTGGAATCATATCTTTTTCCTCCTTTCTGTCTTGTTAAGGGATTTTGTCTCAAAATGCTTTTAATCTATACATCTATTTTAACACTTCTTATATTTCCGGGATTGAACTTATGCTTTTACATTCATACAAATCAGCATAGTAAAAATATTCCAACAAACTTGCTTTTATTCGGCAGAGCAGAAAAGTCATGGCTTTAAACAAAAAACCCAATAACTTCCTGACCGGCCGGAATAATAGTTTTATCTCTAACATACTGACTATTAATTCCTACAAATTATGAACTTAAATGAGCCTTGCCCCATTGTTGCAAATAATACCCAGGAAAAGCACTATGACGGTATCAGTAATCCTTCCGGGGCCGTGGCTTTAAATAGCCATATTTTTATCGTTGCTGATGATGAAAATAACCTGTTACGCATCTATGACCGCGACGTCTCCGATAATCCAATACAAACCATAGCGCTTAGCGACCTATTTAAAGGTCAAATTCTGGATGGCGAAGATCTGGAAATGGATTTGGAAGGAGCCGCTGACGTGGATGGCACCCTTTTCTTGATCGGCTCGCACAGTGCCAATCACGAAGGAAGTATTAAACCAGTACGGCAAAGATTATTTGCCGTACAAATCACGCCGGACTCAAACCGCCATTTTATCGCCAGCCCTGCGGGAATCATTTATACCCGGTTGATCGCCGATCTGGAGCAGGATTCCCGCTTTGATGCTTATCAGTTTAACAAAGCCAAAAACCTGCCGCCAAGAACCATCGGCGGCCTGAATATTGAAGGACTTGCCGCTACAACTGAAAAGGGGTTAATGATCGGTTTTCGCAATCCCTTATCAGGTGGAAAAATCCACAATGGCAGACTCATTAAAGGTAAGGCATTACTGATTCCTCTCCTTAATCCCTTCGAAATAATATCAGGTTCACTTGCCCGGCTAGGTAATCCGATAGAGCTGGATTTGGGCGGCTATGGAATCCGGGATATAGTCCTGTATAAAGAACAGCAATACATTATTGCCGCGGGGCCTTATCATGAAAACGAGGCAACCCCGGAGCATAAGCGGGAAGAGTCCAGAATTTATGCATGGGATGCTGCTTCAGGAAAGCTTAGGCATCTGGCCGAAATCAAATTAAATGACCTTAATATCGAAGCCGCCTTTTTTTATCCAGGTGAAGAAACCCGTCTCCACTTACTAAGCGATGATGGAAAACGTGGGCGCACTAAAGGCTTCCGCAGTTTATTGCTAAAATTATCGTCGCTGTAAACTCTGATCTTTTTATTATTCCTACAGGCTTTGATCGGTAAAAGCGGCTTTTGTCATGTTGGGCATTCCCAAGATTAAACCCTATGCCAATAGAAGAACTCATTTCATAAAAAAGGGTTAATACCACTCATGGCTTTATGTAGAAAAAATAATTTTTTCTACATAAAGCGATAAGGCGCAGGGCGTATTTCCTTAAAACCCTTATTCAGTCTGAACTCCTTATCTCTTTTCGTTAAAAAACCCAATCCAGCTTTTGCAGAAATTGATCGCCTACCAAAACACGCCGATCTTTATGTGTTATACAATAACCTCTTATTTCTTATTTACCTCGCCTTCCATGGATAAACCGAAAAAACTTCTGCGCTCAGATATACGCTATGAATGTGGCGACGGCTCTTATGAACGTGGCAGAAGCTATTTCGAAAAAGGCCTGGTAGTAGACCTTGCCATCAAGAGTGAAGGCGTTCTTTTTGTCCAACTTAATGCTGCTGTCAAAGGCAGCGGCAGAAGTCCTTATAAACAGAATATCCGCATTATATGGCGTCCTGATTTTAGCGCAGCCGAGATTGAGGGTGACTGTTCCTGTCCGGTCGGTTTTAACTGCAAGCATATTGCCGCGGCCTGCCTGATGTATCAAAATTCCACCCAGCCGCTAACTTTAGCTCCCATTAAAGCACCGAGCTGTTTTGACTGGCTGGATAGTCTTAATGAAAAGTTACCCAAAGACAATAGAGACCATGATTTCATCGTCTATATACTTAAGCCAGGCAAAAACAAACATGAAATTATTTTTGAGTTTGTAATTACCAAGGAAAAAAAATCCGGCGGTTTAAGCAAAGGCAGGAAAACCACCCTAAACAATCTGCGCTACAGCTATAACTACTTAAATTATATTCAACCGCAAGACGAGGAAATTGCCAAATTGCTCTCTGCATTTAATACCTCTTATATAGGTGAACCCGTACTGGCAGGAGCTACAGGCTATGTCGCACTAACAAAGTTATTACAAACCGGCCGGCTGTACTGGCAAGATCTTGAAAAACCGCCGTTAAAAATGGGAGCCAAGCGGGATTTACGGTTTCACTGGCAACAGCCTGATCAGGATGGTTACCAGTTAAATGTTGAAATAGAACCAGCGGCAATCTTCCTGTTAACTGACCCGCCTCAATACCTGGATAACCATTTGGGAATGGTGGGAGGATTTAATACCGCCAATTTTAGCGCGCATCAACTAAAAAAGATTTTATCTGCGCCGCTCATTCCCGCTCAATATGCTGATGAATTCAGCCAACGATTAATTATTGAACACACAGCCCTACCCTTGCCTACCCCGAAAGAAGTCCGTCTTATCGAACTGAAGGATTTAACACCCATACCTAAAATATCCTTATTCGGAAAGCAAACGGGAAATCAGCCTTATCTCCATTTTATTAAAGTGAGCTTTAATTATGGAGAATGGACAGTTCCTGCATTTAATTTCGAAGAATACAGCATATTGAAAACAAATCAGGGACTGGTGCGGATTAAACGCGCAATTGAAACTGAATCAGCAGCTATAAAACACCTTACAGATCAAGGCTTCGCCACTGTCCCACCCGAGGAAATCGGAATACAGGAGCTGGTTCTTTTCATTCCAACCGAAAAAAACAGAATAGCCAGTGCGGCGCGCTGGGGAACTTTTATTCAGCACATACTTCCGGAGCTTGAACAGGAAGGCTGGATCATCACTATGGAAGACAGCTTCAGGCTTAATTTTCACAGCGCTCAAAACTGGGAAGCTGAAATCAGCGAAACTCAGACCGATTGGTTTGAAATACATTTTACCATAGAAATTGATGGCCAGTCTCACTCTTTATTGCCATTGATTATGCCCGCGCTGGAAAACTACGATCCTGAAAATCTTCCCGATATCCTCAACCTGCCTATCAGTGACCACAATTACCTGACTCTGCCCAGCGATAAGATTAAGCCGTTCCTGAATATATTGTATGAGCTGTTTAACAGCAGCACACTGGCAAAAGACGGCACTCTTAAACTCTCCCGTTTTAATGTAGCAAGCCTTTCGGACATGGAAGAGCAAAACGCCAAACTGTTCAAGATAACCGGCGGGAAAGAACTCAGGGAATTGGGGCAAAAATTAAAAAACTTTAACGGAATCAAAGATGTACATTTGCCTGTTAAGTTTCAGGCAGAACTTCGTAATTATCAGCAGCATGGACTCAACTGGCTACAGTTTTTGCGGGAGTACAAATTTTCCGGCATTCTTGCCGACGATATGGGTTTAGGTAAAACCATCCAAACCCTTGTCCATCTTTTACTGGAAAAACAACAGGGACGAATGACATCACCCTGCCTGATTATCGCCCCCACCAGCCTGATGAGTAACTGGCGGCGTGAAACCGAACGCTTCACGCCAGACCTACGCGTGCTAACATTACAGGGAACCGAACGCAAACAGTTATTTGATAAAATTAAAGAGCATGATTTGATATTGACAACTTATCCCTTGCTGCCGCGCGATGAGGAAACCCTGCTGGAGCATGAGTATCATTACCTGATTCTGGATGAAGCCCAAACCATTAAAAATCCGCTTTCCAAAGCCGCCCAGATAGTGCGTCATATCAAGTCCACTCACCGGCTCTGCCTAACCGGGACACCAATGGAAAATCATCTGGGTGAACTTTGGGCACAATTTGACTTCCTGATGCCCGGTTTTTTGGGTGATGGTGCTACTTTTAGAAAGCTATATCGCACGCCTATTGAAATGCATGGCAACAATGAGCAAAGATTGCGTTTGTCACGCCGTGTAGCGCCTTTTATGCTGCGTCGTACCAAAGAAGAAGTCGCACGGGAACTGCCGCTTAAGACCGAAATTATCCGTTCCGTACCCCTTTATGAACAACAGGCCGCCTTGTACGAAAGCATCCGCCTGACCATGGAGAGAAAAGTCCGCGAGGCAATTGCCCTGAAAGGACTGGCCCGAAGTCATATCACCATTCTGGATGCTTTATTAAAACTCCGCCAAACATGCTGTGATCCGCGCACCTTGTCACTTAAAGAAGCGCAAAAACTACAGGAATCTGCAAAACTCGATTTATTGATGGAGTTATTACCGGAACAACTGGAAGAAGGGCGTCGAATTCTTGTCTTCTCACAGTTCACCCGCATGATTGCGCTGATTGAAAATGAATTAAACACCCGGCAAATTGGTTATACCAAATTAACCGGCCAAACCCGCAACCGCGACGAAGCCATTGAACAGTTTAAAAGCGGTGAGGTGAATGTTTTTCTTATTAGCCTGAAGGCCGGCGGTGTAGGTTTAAATCTGACCGAAGCCGATACCGTCATTATTTATGATCCGTGGTGGAACCCGGCCGTAGAAACCCAAGCCGCAGACCGGGCGCATCGTATCGGTCAGGATAAACCGGTTTTTGTCTACAAACTGATTACTGAAAATACAGTAGAAGAAAAAATTCTTGCCATGCAGGAAAGAAAACGCATGCTGGCCGAAAGCATTTATACGAATGGCCCCAAGGAAAAATCATTAAAACTTACCGCTGAAGACCTTACAGCCCTGTTTGAACCTCTATAAGGGAGCCTCTAAAAATTATCCGTTCATGCTTCGACAAAGCTCTCCTGAGTTTATCGAAGGGGCTCTCCTGAGCATGGCCGAAGCATGAACGGATAATTTACTGATTTTAATAAACCACCGTTCGTCCTGAGCCTGTCGAAGGAAGCTTATCGAAATGCAATTTTTAGAGGTTCCCATAAATCAATATGACTAAGGTCCAATAATTAGCGCCATAATACCGTAACTAGACCTTTGCCGATTTTCATGCCATAGTCTTTTTCTCATTTTTATGAAGACAAACTGAATGAATGAAAAATTACATGCCGCCTATTGAAATCTTCTCTAAAAACAGCTATTCGCCTTATGAATTCAAAAAAAGTCTCTGGCTTCGCTCGCCCAGACTCATTATTTTTACTATTGTCTTTTTGATCAGCGCCGCTATCGGCCTGACCTACATTTACAGCCGGCCCGCTATTTACCGAAGCAGTGCAACGCTGTTAACCTCGGCAATGACAGCCATAGACCGCGAAAGCAGCGTAGCCGATATTCAGCATGTCGCTATTCAAAAACAAATTTTACTGGGCCACGAACTTATCGTTGAAACTTTATCGCGGCTTAAAGCCTTGATCACGAATGAGTCCGATCCCGTGCAACAGCTCACCGTAGCAGATATTCGTAAGCTGCTGAATGTAGAACCTGTCGCCGAAACCAATCTGGTTGAAATCCTGGCAGAAGGCACTGATCCTGAGTTTTTGCCCCGGCTTATCAATACCTGGACTGAAGTTTACCTGGACGCCCGCGCTGCAGAAGTCAAAAAATTAACTGACAATACGAGTCGTATTATTGAAGACGAGTTGAAAGGGCTGACTGAAGAAATCAACTCGGCCAGGGCGGAATTAGAAACTTTCAGGAAAAATAACGATATTTCATCCACAGGACGAAATGAAAATGAAGCACTAGCCCGCCTTAAAGGTTTAAATGATTCTTTAAATACCGCCAGTGAAGAAGAAGTCAAGGCAAAGGCACAACTTGATGCTATTAAATCAGCCATTTCCCGTAACCAGGCAGTAGTTCCGGATTATGAACAAGGCAGTCTGCAGGATCTTGAAAAACGTTTACAGGAATTACGCGAACAACTGGCCGAATTTGATAAAAAATTTACCCGCGACTATTTAAATAAACAGCCCGCCTTAAAATTTGTCCCGGAACAAATTAAAAAGCTTGAAGCTGAAATCAATAAAAAACATGTTTATGGTAAAAGCATTGTACTGACTGATGCAGAAAACAAGTATGCCGCTGCAAAACAAACCGTTATAGCGATTCGCGCCCAGCTTGATGCTCATAAAAAACTGGCGGCTGAATTTACTTCAAAATTTGCCGAGCACGAAACTTTAAAAACTGATTTGGAAGGGTTGGAAAAGCTTTACCGTGATACGCAAGAACGATTAGTACAAATCGAAACCAGCCACAAAGAAAAATACCCGCAAGTAACCGTTATAAATCAGGCTTATGTGTCGCGGGATCCGGTAAGGCCGAATTATAGCCGGGATGCCGCTATTGCTATAGCAGGCTCTTTATTATTGGGGCTTTTCAGTGTCTGGATCTTCGAGTATTTAACCCGGAAGCCGGAGGAGTTGCAGTCGCCCGTTACGCTTTCCGGTATTCATATGTACAATCCTAGTTCAGAAATGCTTAATTATAGCCAGACTGCTCCTAAACCTCTGGAGCAGAAAAAAAACAATGCCTTGAAAAGCCCTTTATATCGGGAACTTTCCACTTCCCAGTTGAAGACTATACTTAAGGCTTCAAATCTCAAAACCAAACAATTTATCAGTTTATTACTGAGTGGACTCAGTATTGATGAAGCTACATATTTAAAAGCTGACCAGATAAATATGGAAAAAGGAACTATTACCCTTACCGGCCCAGTGCCAAGAATTATTACTATTAATCATTTACTTAAATCTTTATTTGAACAATCCGGCGGCCATCCTGCCTGGAATGCAGACAATCCAAACTCATCTGAGGATCTCGCCGCCTCTCTGCTGTGTGCTGCCATTGATTCCGGTTTATCTAATCCCATGGAAATTACCGCTGAAGCCATTCGACATAGCTATATCGCTTATCTTGTTCGGCAGGGGCTGCGTCTATCCGATCTTGATCTCATTGTGGGTTACTTGGCGCCATTTGCTATTTCCACCTATAGCGCCTACTCCACGCCGGAACAAGGCCGTGCTATTGACGACATAGAATTATTACACCCCGCATTGATAGATATTGCTTAAACTCGACTGGCTTGTTCTTAAGGTTCAAATAATGAATTTTTCTATTATCCTTCCTAACCTTTATAAAACTCTATTACTCATGTGGAGCTTCCGCTGTCATTACTTTTTTGGAGCTGATATCCACGTATTAGCTCATCATTCCCGAGGACATTTTTGGAAACCATAATTCGTTTAGCAACTGCTCTGGGCATTTTTTGCATCATGATATGCTGGGAATATTTCAGCCCCAGGAGAATATCGCAGATTAATCGTAAACAACGCTGGCCGATTAACCTGGGGCTTGCTACATTTAATATGCTGCTTATGCGCTTAACTGTCGGCGGTATTGCCTATTTAAGCGCCGTTTCCGCCAGGGAAAAATCATGGGGCATTTTAAACTGGCTTGCCGCTCCCGAATGGCTGTCTATCGCGGTGACTTTATTATTTCTTGATTTTGCCATTTATGGCCAGCATATTGCTTTGCATAAATGGCCGCTGCTTTGGCGTTTACATCAGGTTCATCATACCGATCTGGAGTTTGACGCCACGACCGCCGTGCGCTTTCATCCTTTGGAAATCGTGCTTTCCATGGCTTACAAAGTGCTTTGCATTTATTTGATAGGCGCCCATCCTGTCTCTGTCATTGCTTTTGAGGTTATTCTTAATGGTACGGCAACTTTTAATCACAGCAATGTCAATATTCCGCCGGCACTAGATAAAAAATTACGCCGGCTGATCATTACGCCGGATATGCATCGCATTCATCACTCCATTATTCGCACTGAAATAGACAGCAATTACGGATTTTCTGTTTCCTGGTGGGATAAGCTTTGTAAAACCTACATTGAAGAACCCAAACATCCTCAAGCCACCATGGCTATTGGTTTGAGCCATTTCCGGCAGCAAGCGGAATTAGGATTTATGAAATTATTGCTACTACCCTTTAAGTCGTTGCGTAGACGGTAAGCATGATTTACAAATAGAGGCAGTGTTTTGGCGGAGCTACATGCCTAATTGGCCTTGCTATCCCGAACTGAAGACGCCATAGGATTGGGGCATAACAAAAGATGCGATGGATTAATCACTTAATTGAACTTAACAGAATAAGCGTATTCCGGCTTCAGAACTATTATAATCGAGCGAAAAATTTATAAGCATTTTTCCTGCCTATCTTAAAGAAAAATTAATTAATTAAAGTTCTCTTTTTTAAGTTTTACTGCTAGCCTTGTCATTAGAATTTAACAATCAAGCACATACACTTCTATCCACAATTTCTGTGGATAACTCTGTGCATAACGCTTACATAACAATGATTAACCCCCATGGAATCAATGCCCCTGTTAAATTGTAGTCTTTTTATACTTTAACCACTTATATATAATAATCAATTAGTTAAGGTTATTTAACTTTATTAGCCAAGACTTGCATTCGACTTCGATAACTTTTTAACACAATAAAATAAATCTGTGTATAAGCAATATCTAATAAGAGCAGGATGTTGTTAATTTTAATCAGCTAAAGGTGTTTGTGTCCCTGTATTATTATCAAACCATGCCATTTTTCATCACTGTAAGTCTTTTCTTGAGCTTTATTGGGCAGTTTGCGAGTTCAGTCCAGAGCCTATTAATATCGCCTCTGTTTATTTATATCGGAACAGGAGTGGCCCTCCTCAGTATTGCCGGGATCATTATTAAAAAATTACACACTAAAATTGGCTATGACATTTTTGCCGGCAGTACTTTACTCGCCTGGTTCGCTTATTGGAAAATGTTGTTTAATGAAGACTCGCCGCTATTCTTTTTCTTCCCGCTTTATTTTGCATTTATGACAGCTTTTGTTTCATTATTTTTAATTAATCAACAACATAAAATAGATTCTGAAACTTTTTCCCGCATGCAGTCACTTTCTGAAATGAAGGGGCTTCAGCCTTGGTTTATAATGAGTTGCGTCCTCGTGACTCTGGAGTTTCAAAAACATTATTTACTTTTTCCTGTCATGATGACCCTTTTGATTATGAGGTTTGCTTTATCAAGCTGCCTGGAACAGAAATAAACCAGCGGGATATTGCTTAAGCTCTGCATTCTATAGATCTTTAACGCTATTTTACCTTCAAGTGCTATGGCGATAGCGCTTGCTCTTGATTACAGGCTTGCTTTTGATGAGGCGCTTCTTGCTGACTGATTTGGTCCTGCTGGGATTTTTAGTCTTGCTCACCAACAGCTTGCTCTTGCGGGAATTTTGGGTTTTTATAATAGATTTACTCCTGCTTACGCGTTTACTCTTACTGATAGCCTTACTCTTGCTGATATGCTTATATTTGCTGAGGCGCTTATTCTTCCCCGCTAATAAGTGCTTACGTTTGCTACTGTAGACTTTTCTTTCTCCATTAGAATTAGCGCCGATAGCCCTAAATTTTCCATTACCGCAGGAAAGCTGATAGGGGGGGACGCCTGTTGAAACTGTGGGTATAGTGCTGATATGCCGTGGTTGAACCGTACTGAATTGGTTAGCAAAACCGGCGTCCATCATGCTGTTCATTAACTGATACCGTTCTGCGCTGGTCATGCCGCCAAGAACTACGCCAATCAGGTGTTGATCATTCCGATGCGCTGCGGCGATAAGATTATAACCGGAGCCGCAGGTAAAACCGGTCTTCATTCCTTCAGCTCCGGGATAATTCGCTACAAATTTGTTAATACCGCGCAACTCATTACCTTTGTAATTAAAGCTGTGGGTAGAAAAGTATTGATAATAATTGGGAAAATCCCGTTGAATTCTCCATGCCAGGATTGCCATATCAAGTGAAGTTGTCACTTGTTTATCATGGGGAAGCCCGGTTGCATTCATAAAGCTGGTATTTTTCATACCTAAAGACTGCGCCCGCAAGGTCATCTTCAGAGCAAAATAATCTTCACTGCCCTCCAGGTTTTCCGCAAGAACAACCGCGGCATCATTCGCGGAACGGGTAATTACGGCTAAGATAGCATCTTCAATAGTGATTAACTCTCCCTGTCTCAAGCCCAATTTGCTATTTGGCTGGCGCGCCGCATGGGCGGAAGCCCTTATATTATCGTGCAACTGGACTTGTCCCGCTTTCAATGCGGAGAAGGTCATATAAAGTGTCATTACTTTAGTAAGCGAAGCCGGATACCAGGATTGAGTCGCTTCCACTTCGTGTAACACGCTGCCGTTGTCAGCATCGATAATAATGGCGGAATACCGTCCATAACTAACCCCAGACGCAAACAATAACCAGACCGGCATCAAAATAGTCAAAAATAATTTCACTTTACTCATTAAAAAATTGTTCTCCAATAAAATCGATAGCTAAAAACCACAGTTGAGCATACCAAAATTCCGTTCGCCCTGAGCCGGTTGAAGGATGAGCGGGAGTTTGGAATGCTCACCTAATGGGTGAGCGTGCTTTTAGGTTAATAAAAACGCAGGCTCATCCGGTCTTTAATACAAACAATATAAAACACGCTTACGGCCAGTTAGAATTTGTTAAATAACCAGTGACAAGTGCAGAAAGTTGCAGTCGTACAGGCACGCCTAATATCTCTCTGTGAATTACAGTATTTATGGCAAGGAATTGCACCATCCTTAATGCATAAGGACTAAAAACTAATTCTCAACTTAATGTTAATTAGTGAGAATAGGTAATAAATATAGTCGAATTTTAACAGTGCCTGATGAATTTATGTTTATAACCACACACTGAGAAAAAATAATTCCGGACTATAAAAATTCAGTTGCGCTTTAACCCTTTGGCACACCTATAAGGTGGATTTCCCTGACAAATTCCCCAAAATTTACCAAAATCGCCTTCATCATTGGGCTTCCAGCTTTCCGAAAAGGCTTCAAATACTACGCCGGACCAGTTTCTTTCAGCCAGTTTTTTAAAAGTATCCTGCACAACTATCCTTTGATTTTTCTGACTCGCAACATCGCAAGGCTGCCCCGTGCGTTTATTGATTTCAGTTTGTCCTTCGGGGCCATTTGGCCAGCCGAATTCAGTCACAATAACGTCCTTGCCGGAATAAACGCGCCGAATATCTTCAAGCCGGGCAATATGAAAATCAGCGGCTTTTTTTGCCGGAGTGCAGGGAAATATGCCTGAATATTTATTTTCCCACCAGGGAAAAATATTGGTGCCTATCCAATCGACGCTTTTGCCAAAACTACTTGGCTGGCAAGGATAAGCCCGATTGCACCATTCCCACCAGATATCGATTGTCGTAACCGGTTGCGGCACACCGGCTTTGTGAAGACTGTCGATGCAACGCATGATTTCTCCATCAAATGCATAACCGTGACGGGTTCGCACTTCGGAGCCACAACTCAGCTTAACTATGGTTTTCGGAAATGCCTTTGCAACCTCAATGCCTTCACTAATGGATTGTGAATTAATTGCCACATCGTCATCCAGCCACAGAATTGCAATAACCTTGATATGCCGTGCTTCCGCCGCGGCAAAAGTATAGTCCAGCCCGTTTAAAACGCCGTAAGTCATGATGCAGCGAAAACCGGTTTCCTTAATCAATTTATCCAGCAGTTCATCAATCAATTCCCGGGATGGATGAGCGCCATAATCGGGGCTGAGCTTTCCCACATACGGGCTGAAAGCGGCGCATTGCAGCGCGTCTTTTTTACTGTTTTGGATAGTTTGAAGCGCGGTTGATTTTTTACGTGCCGATACAGTGTGGCAATTCATTAACAATATGGAAACCACAATCAACAAAAGAAAATGCTTCATAAAACTCTCATAAGTATTTCAGCCGAATAGTATATTTTAAAATCACTATCCTCTATTTGAGAGAGCTATGATAAGCGATTTCTACACATTTGGTCGAGAACAGTAATATTGCATGTTTAAAACTACCATGATAATGAGGTGATTGTGTGTAAGTGCATATCACTACCAGTCCTTTCAGGCAACGTCTGTTTAATGGTGTCGATCTGCTCCGGCGCTAAAGGGCAGCAATTCATCGATACGGCTACGGGACCAGAGTGGTAGTTTTGCCAACACTTCCTTTAGCCAAGCCGCCGGATCTAAACCCTTCAGCTTGCCCGGGCCGAGTAAGGGTTGAATAGCGGCGACCCATTGCCCGACGCGGGGCGGGATGCCGTTTTTCCGCCGGGTTGTTGTCGATTGGCAGATGTCCGGTTCGCGCCTGGTGGACTCGTACTGGCTAATGCTTCAAAAATGGAATGACATATGAACGCATTATTTTATTTATGTTTTTAACCTAAAACTTATTTTAACTGTCGAAAAGTTTTTTCAATATAGGTTTTTGTTATCGTGCAACCATTTTTTAGGAATGCCGGCAAATTGCACTATGATTCTTGTAATAGTTATTGCACTACGGATATTATCAAGGCCTCCGGATGTCTGCATCCAAGATCCCATGGGCTGAGTTTTTACTAACCAATGCAGCAAAGCATTGCGCCGTTGCGTCTCAACAGGCTTTTTCCGGACGGAATCCATAAGAGTGGTAATCAGCCTTGGTTTCAGCGATGGGTTGTAATGCTTGCATTGCCCTATCTTGCATGGTTGGAATCCCCAAAGGGTGCAGTTTACCGTTTGCTTTGGGTATATGAACTCTTGTCAATGGTTGTGGCAGATAGCCACTTCTTTTGAGCAAGTTAATCGCTGTGGCTTTTTGTTCAGGCGTATGGGGTTCTTCAACAGGACCCCTTGAAGTGCAGTCGACTTTTAATATTTCGTGCAGTCGTCTATTGAATATAACAAAGTGACCACTCGAAAGTACTAGATATTTCATCAATTGAATATCTGGATCCAACCAATTCCTGCCGATCAAATATTTCGAAATCAGACATTTAGAAATAGGTAAACCAAGCTTCATAACTTATTCATTCAGAGACAAATTTATTGCTGATCTAAATGATTATTTTAGATTTTTTAAAGAATTTTTGAATTCAACCCAACCGTCGTTATTCCTAACAACACATCAGCCAAGGTTGCAGAATCCAGTACTTTTAAATAAGCTTCTCCCGCTTGTGCAAATAAGTGCTTTAAGCCACAATTTGGCAACAATCGGCAGTGTTGCTGAGTAGGATTAAAACACTCTACCCAATTAAAATGGCATTCCATGCTTCGTACCACATTGCCAATATTTATCATCGCTGGGGGTCGTTGCAATACTAAGCCACCGCCTTTTCCGCGTGTTGTTTTGACAAACCCTTTGCTGCCCAGTTGATGGACGATTTTTACCAAGTGGTTACGGGAAATATTGAAGTAATCTGCAATTTCAGTAATGGTCGTTTGCTTGTTCGGTGACCTTGCTAGATAAATTAATACCCTAAGTGCGTAATCCGTATAACTTGTGATTTCCATGTTGCTTACTTTTGGGAAAAGAATTAAAGTAAAAAATGTATTTATAATACACCTATTAAAAATAATAAATAGTCGGCGTGCTCGAAGGGATTAAATCCGAAATTATGACCCTTTTCAAGGCTCAATTAGTTTTAGACTTAACCCTGACTTCTGGGCACTATGAAAACAGCTGTCACACGCTTCCTAGCCCACGATCGATGTCGTTTGATAAACAGTATGAGGTATTCGCATGAAATTTACTCCATGTATAGCAGGGCAATGCACAGACCAAGGTACACACTGCGAAGGCTGTGGCAGGACGCATGAAGAAATTGCGGAAACAAAAAAAATGATTAAGGCTCTGGTGGCTTATGCGCAAATGAAGGGCTATGAGAATCATGAAGATTATGCCCGTTTTATAGGCAATACCATCCTGAACAAACTCCAGAACCCCTCTTAGGAAAAGATAAGAAAGCTTGTCGAAAGTATGTTTATAGCCCATATTTATTTTACTTTATTTTCAAATATGTATATTGAAGGTTAATCTTTGATGATCGAACCTGTCGCTTTAGAAGATTTCTTTATCACGTTTTTTTCATCCGCCTTAATCATACTGGCAGGCGCAAGCTACGCATTGCTGTTCGCCTGGTCTAAAGTGAATCCAAATTTCCGCATTAAAATTGCAGCTTATATTTCTTATGCCATACTTATAATTTCAGTGGCTGAATTAACACAGGCGGCGCAATTTCAAGGTTACTGGTTGATCATTTCCTTTGTAATGGCGATAGGCTATTTTTTTGCACCCATAGGCATCTGGCATCTGTGCGTTAAAACACATGCTGACCAGGATTTAATTAAAATAAAAGAGGACATATGATGAATGAAACACCCTTATGGGCTTCGGAATCATTCTGGAAAAAAATGGCAATCTGGGTCACGGCCGGATCATTCTTGATTTTAGTAGTGCTGACCATGGATTCGTTAAGCAAAACCAATGCAGGTAGTAAACGGGTACCTGCCTATACCGTGATTAACAAAAAAATCGATTATCAATACGATAAGACATTACATAAATCCATGCCGATTATTGGCGAGAATGAATTTTTATTCGGCAAAGAATACACCGAAGAAGAAGCCCGACAATGGGTCGATTTAGGTAAGAAAACCACACAAGCCAAAAATTGTATGAATTGCCATACCTTATTGGGTAATGGCGCTTATTATGCCCCGGATTTAACCAAAGCCTGGTTAGATAAAGGCTGGATTTCCAGGGACATGCGTGAAGACATGATGGTTAAGTTTTTAATGGATCCTGAAAGCAATGCGCGTACCTATGGCAGCAACCGGAAAATGCCAAACCTGGATATTACCGAACAGGAAGCCAAAGGCATTATCGCCTTTCTAAAGTGGATGTCGAGCATTGATACCAATGGCTTTCCCTATAACTTTAAAACTATTGAAGCGGAAGAATGAGCATGAACACAACTGGATCAAACGGAGTCATGCAAAATGCGGCCGCTGTCTATGAGAAATCACGCGCCAGTTTCAATAATTTCAAAGCCTGGGTGCAACTGGACAGCACTCATTTAAGTGACGGGCGGCAGCTAGCTGTTAAATATTTTACAGTAGCAGTGATTTTGTTCTTCGCGCAAATTCTGTTTGGCCTGCTGGCCGCGACACAGTTTATTTTTCCTGGCTTTCTTTACGAAATTCTGGATTTTAATGTCAACCGCATGATTCACATCAATGCCATGATCGTATGGATGCTGTTTGGATTTATAGGCAGTGTCTACTGGTTCCTCGAAGATGAGAGTGGCGCTGAAATCGTCGGCTTAAAGCTGGGCAATATCGCCTTCTGGGTGTTCACCGGGGCGGTCACGCTGGTGGTTTTGGTTTATTTACTGGTGCAGATTGGTCCCGGTAAGGATTCCAGTCTTTGGTTTATTAATGAAGGCCGCGAATATATTGAAGCGCCACGCTGGGCTGATATCGGCATTGTAGTCGTCATACTGATATTTTTCTATAACGTGGTCGCTACCTTCAGCAAAGGCAAATGGTCGGGTATTGCCGGCGTTTTAACGCTGGATTTGGTGGCGTTGGCCGGCTTGTATCTAGCCGGCATGTTTTATATGACCAATATCACCCACGAGCAATACTGGTGGTGGTGGGTGATTCATTTATGGGTCGAAGCCACCTGGGAAGTACTGGTAGGCGTCATTATGGCCTGGTCACTCATGAAACTGCTGGGGGTCAGACGTAAAATCGTACAAACCTGGCTGTATATTGAAGTGGCCTTGATGTTTGGCTCAGGTATTTTAGGTTTGGGGCATCATTATTTCTGGATCGGTACGCCGGAATACTGGCTGACCGTCGGCGGTTTTTTCTCGGCGCTTGAACCCATTCCCCTGGTCGCCATGGTGGTTCATGCGGTTTATGATGCCGGTACCCATGCGTTTAAAAACGGCAATCACCCGGCATTAGCCTGGATTATCGCCCAAGCCTTCGGCAACTTTTTTGGCGCGGGCATTTGGGGCTTTATGCATACCCTGCCACAAATTAACATTTTTACGCATGGCACGCAGTGGTCGGCTTCACATGGTCATTTAGCGTTTTTTGGCGCGTACGCCACGATTAATATTGCCTTCTTTTATCTGGCGATACAGCAATGGCGGGGTAATGTCTGGATGGGGGGCGGCAGCCAGAATGCCTGGCGCTGGAAATGGGCTTTGGGATTGCTCAATGGCGGCGTTCTGGGTATGACGATTGCGTTATTGATAGCCGGTTACGAACAATCCTTTATTGAGCGTGCCGTCGAAGGCTCAACCTGGGGCGGTTATTTTACCGCTCAAAACCACCCGTCCTTTCAACATGCGATGGGCTGGCGTCTGTTTTTTGGTTGTATGACCTTGACAGGATTTATTTTGTTAGTCTGGGATTTATTAACGATAGGCAAGGGCGAAACGAGAAAAGCGCCGGCGATTATTGAAAACTAATTAAGCCAAGAGCCATATTTTTATGGATATCAAAACGACTGTTAAATTGGGAATTTTAGGCGCTGCACGAGTTATCGAGCGTTTATTGCCAGCCATTGTTGAGGCTTCACATGCAAGCTGGGTGCGATTGCTAACCGATACCCCAGTGCAGTTGCGCAAACGGGTAGGGGGTTAAACCTGTGATTTGTTATAAATATCACGCCCAAACTCGATCTTATTGATCAGCCGTCCAATGACAGCATCATGCATCTCCTCCAGCTTTGAGGAGCAGATGCCTCGGCGAGCCAGTCGCTTGATCCAGGTCCTGAAGTTCAGGTTTTTGCATTCTATCTTTTGGGTGTTGCACGTGCCGACCTCATTGCTCGTCGGCGTCCAGAAGGCGTTCATAAGCTCCCCCAGTCATCAGTGAAGTAACGGTTACTATTTAGATTAATTAATTATCCCATTATTCTCATGTCGTTTTAGAGCTTTAACCCATTACCTAATCAACCAAAGGGATGTTCCAAAATGATGGTTTCTTCTCTATCAGGCCCTGTCGATAATATCGTCACCTTAACGTCTATAAGTTCTTCAATTCTTTTGATATAGGCTTTGGCATTGTCAGGCAGGGCATTAAAATCAGTTATACCGGCGGTGGTGCCTGTCCATCCAGGCAACTCTTCAATAATGGCATGACATTGTTCATACTGATCTGCGCCTAAAGGCGCTGTTTCAGTTACCATTCCGTTAAGTCTGTAGGCCGTACAAATGCCTACCTTTTCCAGGCCATCAAGTACATCCAGCTTGGTTAAGCAAATACCGCTTAAACTGTTTAATTTTGCCGATTTTCGCATGACTACCGCATCAAACCAGCCGGTACGGCGTTTACGACCGGTTGTAGCGCCAAATTCATGCCCTTTGGTGCTTAAATGATCTCCATTTTTATCATGCAATTCCGTAGGAAAAGGGCCATTTCCTACGCGGGTAGAATAAGCTTTGGTAATTCCCAGCACATAATCAAGATCAAGAGGGCCTATGCCGGTACCGGTAGCTGCCCCGCCTGCTGTAGTGCTGGATGAGGTGACATACGGAAAAGTACCATGATCTATATCCAGCAACGCGCCTTGAGCGCCTTCAAATAATAGGTTTTTTCCTTCCGTCTGGAATTTATATAATGCTTCACTGACATCAGTGAGCATAGGTTTGATTTGCTCACCCATCATTAACGTTTCATCAAGCATCCGCTGGTAATTGACAGCTTCTGTATGATAATACTGGGTCAAAATAAAATTATGATACTCAACCAGCTCTTTAAGCTTTTCAGCAAAGTTTTTGGCATTCAGGAAATCTCCGGCACGCAAACCACGCCGCGCAGCCTTATCCTCATAAGCCGGGCCTATACCACGGCCCGTTGTGCCAATCGCTTTGTTGCCGCGCGCTTTTTCACGCGCCTGATCAATAGCGGCATGCACGGGTAAAATTAAGGTACAGGCTTCACTGATCAGCAATCGGTTTCTAACCTGGATCCCGGCTTTTTCCAAAAATTCAATTTCTTCCAATAAAGCAATAGGCGATAAAACCACGCCATTACCGATCATGCATTGCACATTCTCTCGAAGAATACCGGAAGGAATCAGGTGCAATACGGTTTTTTCTCCGCGTATAACCAGAGTGTGTCCGGCATTATGACCACCCTGAAATCGTATTACAGCATCTGCTTGATCCGTTAATAAATCAACCAGTTTCCCTTTTCCTTCGTCACCCCATTGAGTGCCGATTACCACGACATTTTTTCCCATAATTATTCCAAACTTAACCCAAGGGCCTAACGACCCAGTTTTGATTATCTTTTTCTAAAATTGACGTGCAACCCAGCTCCTGCGCATTTCCGGCCTGACCGGGCAATTGCTGAATCACTGCTTGCCTCTGCGCGCGTAACTCCCTGATTTTCTCGTTTAGCGCCCCATCATCTGCATGCGGTGCGAAAATCAGCCGGCACTGTTCTTTTTGGCATGAATCTTTGCTTAATGAGGATAGCGTTTTCAAATCAGCGCTAAATCCGGTTGCCGGACGAGCCCGTCCAAAAATAGCGCCAATATTATCATACCGGCCGCCTCTGGCAATTTCCCTGCCCATTGACGGCACGAAAGCCGCAAAAACCACACCAGTATGATAATGATAGCCGCGCAACTCCGCCAAATCGAAACTGATCGGCAATGAGGGGAAATTGACGGCCAGTTTTTCCGCAATTTTCTCCAGATCGGCTAACGCCTGTTTCACTTCATCATTAGCGGTTGACAGCAACTGACGCGCCTTATTAATAGTTTCCTTGCCGCCGTTCAGTTCCGGCAATTTCATAAGCATCGTTTTCAGGTCATTATTGATGCTATATTCAGCCAGCAAATCCTGAAGCTCCGGTCTGGCTTTGCGCTGCAACACATCGAATAATTCACTTTCCTGCAGTTCAGTTAAACCCGCCTGCCCTGACAAGCCCCGGTATATGCCAACATGCCCCAAATCAAGATGAACATTTTGTAGTCCCGCCATCGCCAACATTTCCAGCATCAGGCGAATAACTTCTACATCGCTTTCCTTACCGGCATGCCCATAAAGTTCGGCGCCAATTTGCATTGGACTTCGGGTCTTTTCCAGCGGATCTCCGCGCGTGTGTAAAATAGTTCCCACATAGCACAGGCGGGTAGGCCACTCATGTTTAAGATTATGCGCATCTATTCGGGCAACCTGGGGTGTCATATCCGCTCTGACCCCAAGCATTTCACCGCTAACCTGGTCTGTTAGTTTAAAGGTTTGCAAGTCCAGGTCATGGCCTGAGCCGGTCAGCAATGAATCCAGATAATCGATGAACGGCGGAATAACCAGCTCATATCCCCAGCAAGCGAATATATCCAGTATGGTGCGCCGCAAGTTTTCAAGGTGCTTGGCATCTTCAGGCAATATCTCTTCTATGCCGTCTGGCAAAAGCCAGGAGTCTTTTTGTTGCATGTTTTGTATGTCCACTCAAACAAAACGCCCCGCGAGCGGAGCGTTTTATATTCGATAATTCAGGTTATTTTATTATTTCTGCGCCTGGTTCTTAAAATACTTAAAGAAATCAGACTCAGGATCAAGCACCATCATATTTGAACGTGAAAAGGTTTTTTTATAGGCATTCAGGCTGCGATAAAAAGTAAAAAACTCAGTATCCTCGCCAAATGCCCTGGCATATATTTCCGCAGACTTTGCATCCCCCTCACCGCGCAATTTTTCCGCGTCTCGGAAGGCATTGGCGAGAGTAACGACGCGCTGCCTGTCAGCATCGGCACGAATTCTTTCAGCGGCTTCTGCGCCCTGGGAACGGAATTCACGCGCAACTCTTTCACGCTCCGCTTCCATTCTACGAAAAACGGAACTGCTGACCTCACTAGGCAAATCAATGCGCATTACCTGAACATCAATAATATCCATACCCAAGTCCGCTGCAACTTTTTTGGAGTTCTGGATTAAAATATCACGTATAGCTCTACGATCCGTTGAAACCAGCTGCTTGATATTACGCTTACTAAATTCGCCGCGGAAAGCATCCTTAATGATTTGATCCAGGCGTAAATTAGCCTGATCTATATCGCCCGCAACTACGGTATAAAAAGTGGTCACATCGCCTATACGCCATTTAACAAAAGAATCAACAATTACGTTCTTCTTTTCAGCCGTTAAAAAGCGCTCCGGTTTCGCATCCATGGTTTGAATACGGGCATCGAATTTTTTTACATTGTTAATAAACGGCAACTTAAAATGAAGTCCTGGCTCATAATCGTATTTTACGATCTCGCCTAAACGAAATTTGATGGCTTTTTCTGTTTGACCGACTGTAAACACGCACATCAAGCCAATAACTAATAACCCAGCCAAGCCTACCAATATTTTATTCAGTGTCATTAGCGCCCCCTTACGTCACGGCCGCGGGTTGATGTTCGTAGACCGGATTGCTCTTCTATCCCCGGTGATGCGGATTGATCTATAGAGCTTTGAGGCGCTTCAGTTTTTGGAGTCGAAGGCTGCTGCTGACGTTCCATCATTTTATCCAACGGCAAGTAAAGCAAATTGTTACCCTGTTTAACATCAATCATCACCGTATTGGATTCGGCCAATACCGATTCCATAGATTCAATATATAAACGTTTTCTGGTTACGTCGGGGGCTTTCTTATACTCAGCAAGTAATTGTGAAAAACGGCTGGCTTCACCTTCCGCCTGCGCAATAACCTGTTCTTTATAACCTTCAGCTTCCTGTATCTTTCTTGCTGCGGCTCCACGTGCTTTTGGCACTACGTCATTAGAATAGGCTTCGGCCTCATTAATTAACCGTTGCTGATCTTCACGCGATTTAATGGCATCTTCAAAGGCATTTTGTACTTGTTCAGGGGGTTGTACATCCTGGAGATTGACACTGGTAACCTGAATACCGGATTGATAGTAATCCATAATGTCCTGTATTTCCTTTTTAATCTGAGCCACAACTTCACTACGACCTTCGGTTAAAACAAAGTCCATTGTGCTGCTGCCAACCACTCCCCGTTGCGCGCTTTCGATGACCTGTTTTAAGGTAGCTGCGGGATTCACTACATTAAACAGAAAATCCTTGGCGTTTTTTACCTGATATTGAACAGCCAGACGGACATCAACAATATTTTCATCCTTGGTCAACATCAAGGCTTCTTTCGGAACTGATCCAAGGCTCTGTTCGCCACCTCCGGTGCGATAACCAACCTCAATAAAGCGTTGTTGCCTTACATTAATAATATCAACGTGTTCAATAGGCGCGGGAAAATGCCAATTTAATCCGGACTGGGTTGTCGCAATATATTTACCAAATCGCGTTTCAACACCGTGATTTCCTTCATCAACAATATAAAAGCCACTTAAGCCCCACAATAACAAAGCGCCTGCGATAAGAAAGCCAAGACCTTTTATTGAGCCACCGGAAGAGCCTCTATTACCGCCTCTGCCGCCGCCAAAAATCTTGCCTAATTTTTCTTGCAATGAACGTATTGCTTCATCCAGATCAGGAGGAGTTTTCTGGTCACCCCGACCGCTCCAGGGGTCTTTCTTATCGCCGCCAGGCTCATTCCACGACATATATATGCTCCATATTGATTATTTTAACTTTTTTAATTTTCATCCCGCAGGATATTTAACGTTTGGCATCGAACAATTTCCATAGCCGACCCATGCAATCTCTGTATTCTATCGTAAATAATCAGATTCTCATTGTTTAACTGGGAAATTTTCTAAAAAGCACTGCATCCAATCATGAGTTAAAGCATTTCTTCAACTTCTACCGATTTCAACAAGCCCAAATGTTTTGCCTCAATTTCAATGACTAATTTACTTGCCCCGAAAGCATCAATTTGCTCATCAATAATTTTTGCATAAGTAAATAATTTTGCTCTTATATTGCCCTGGTCAGGTTGTAAATAACATTTTTTCTTAACTTTGGGCGTTGAAAATATTTCAGCCAATACTTGATAAAGTAGATCAATGCCCATCCCTGTCTCTGCGGATAACCATACCCGCAGTGGATTGCCGGCTTCATCCCTGTCAATTCGAGGATTGATACCATCCAGTAAATCTATTTTGTTAAAAATTTCAAGCTGCCTGATATTATTAGCTTTAATGTCTGTCAGAACCTGGTTGACCTGGACAATGGTTTCATCTCTGTCCTCAGCATTCGCATCAATCACATGTAGTAGTAAATCCGCTTCGCTGGCTTCTTGCAGGGTGGATTTAAACGCAGCTACCAGTTCATGCGGTAAATGCCTTATAAAGCCAACCGTATCAGCCAAAACGACTTCGCCGTTATCAGGTAATCGACAGCTGCGCAAGGTAGGATCTAATGTTGCGAATAATTGATCTGCCGTATAAATATCCGCGCCGGTCAGTTTATTAAATAAAGTTGATTTACCGGCATTGGTATAACCCACTAAAGAAACCGAAGGAATTTCGGCTTTTTTTCGTTTACTACGTCCTTGATGCCGTTGCTGATCGACTTTTTCCAAACGGCGTTGTATCTGTTTGATACGTAACCCTAATAATCGTCTGTCGGTTTCCAATTGAGTTTCACCCGGCCCGCGAAGTCCGATCCCTCCTTTCTGGCGCTCCAAATGCGTCCAACCTCGAACCAGCCGTGTAGATAAATGTTGCAATTGAGCCAGTTCGACTTGAAGCTTACCCTCGAAGGTCTGGGCTCTCTGGGCAAATATATCAAGAATCAAACCGTTTCTATCAACCACGCGGACACCCAAAGCCCCCTCCAGGTTTCTCTCCTGACTGGGTGAAAGCGGATGATTAAATAAAACGATGTCAGCAGAATATGTTTCAGTAATATTCTTAAGCTCATCAAGCTTACCTTTACCGACGAAATATTTTGGATCGGGACTTTTGCGGCTGCCCGTTACTACATAAACAGGATCAGTTCCGGCTGATTTGGCTAATTCTTTTAACTCTAAAAGATCTTCCTGCCCGGAATGAAGTGTCAGGTGAACCAGAACTGCCCGGTCACCTGAATCGGGACGATCAAACAACTATGCACTCCTTTGACATGTTTATGTATCGGCTTTTATGTTCTTGTATTGCAATGCTTTCAACAAACAATGGACTCACCTGAAGTGATGGAGCTATGACTCGCTTGTTTCGTCATCGCGAAGAAGTTTTACTGCTTTACTCGGTACAATTGTCGATATAGCGTGCTTATAGACCATCTGGCTAACTGTGTTTTTCAGCATAATTACATATTGATCAAATGAATCTACTTTTCCCTGTAATTTTATTCCATTAACAAGGAAAATTGAAACAGGTGTATGTTCCTTTCTAAGGGTATTTAGAAAATTATCCTGCAAATTTTGACCTTTTGACATCCGGTTTCTCCTTATTTTTATATAAACTGTTTATTAAGATAACTGCAATTGCACGCCAATACAAATCATTATCTATCAAACTAAAAAAACTGTATTGATTATTTAAGCTCTCCGATAATCGTTTTTTCAGTCACTAACTTTTAATATTATAAAAAATCGGCTTATAATATGCCATCAGCCAACAAAATCAATCACCAATCGCCTGTTTTGTGCGCGTCCCTGCGGACGTCTATTGGATCTGGTCGGCCTGTCTTCGCCATAGGCTTTTAACTGTATCCTTGCAGCAGGCACGCCTTTCCTTTCCAGGTAACGCTTAAAATTTTCGCCTCTTTTCCGGGCAACAGCCTGATTATCGATTCTTGAGCCCTTGCTATCCGTATGACTACTGATGACCAGCCTGCCTTGATTAAAATAATCACGCACATACCGGGCCAGCAAATCCAGCCGCTGTTTATCCCCTGAATCCAAATCGGCATTATTGCTATCAGTAAAATAAAAAAATCTTAAATCATCGGGACCGAATACATCAATTTTAATAACATTGTTTTTTATATCAGTTAAGGTTTGCCTGGCTGATAATCTGTTTGCTGCAATACCCAGCTGTTTCAGCTGTGAAACAACACCAGCGGCTCGTTGGACAAACAATTTCTTATCAGTACTTCCGGCTAGGGCTGTATCGCTACTGACGATAGCTTCGGTGCCTTCCGTCTGTTTCATATAATCAGCAATTTTATTAACCTCCTGCTTAGCCAACTCACTCATGCGGTTACTGCCTTGATCAAAAAACAAGGTTCTACTTTGAATATTTTGAATGTTTTGTCCTTGCTGACCCTGCGCTTTAGTCCGAAAGATATTATTTTGTATTGCAACCGGACGCAAATTGTTCCTGCAATTAATGAATTCCTTATAACTGTCGCTAAAATTGATTGAAGATACCGCAACACGGGTTTCTTCCAAACTAATAACAGAAGAATCCCGTATATAAGTAAAGGTCGGATATTGCCCCTGTAATAAAATATCCAGCATAGCTTCTGCTGCATCGCCATATACCGATAATCGGCCGTAGCTGCCATTCTCAACCGGCTGATCCAGATAAACCTGATAATCCGAGGAAGAAAATGCCGCCTCATGCATCCAGGGCGCCGGCATAGCTGTTAAAGTGGCCTTAGTTACAGGGGACTTACGGCGTTGTTCCTGAATCGAAAATTGCAAAGGTTCACCCGTCCGGTGAATAAAATCCGCACTTCCGTAAAAAAGAATAACCTGCTTCAAGTAACAAACTGTGTTGCTACCCTTAAATTGCCAATTAACTTCCTGCATAGGAGCCTGATAATAGTCCGCAAAACTCCGGACACTTACCAGTAATAAAGTAATCATAATAACCCGTATACACATATGCATAATCAAAAACCTGTCTTAGCTGACAATAACTATCGGCAGCAACGGTTTTTTTATTACCCATCTTGTAAAAATTTTTCCACCAGCGCTAAAAAAACACCCGGTTGTTGCACGTGTAGCCAGTGACCGGCACTGGCGACAATACTTAGAATAGCTGTGGGAAATAATTTAGTTATGTTATAGGGCTTTAAATAGTTCGAATTTTCGCCAGCAATAAACAAGGTTTTCCGAGTAAAAGGCGCTAAATGACCGGTATCCGGAAACGCTATAATATTCGGCGCCATGCGCTGAAATATATCCAGGTCAATTCGCCAGCAATACCCGCCGTTCTTCAAAATAAGATTCTGCAATAAAAATTGCCGGTAACTCAATTCAGGGATAACAGAAGCAAGCAGGATCTCGGCCTGTTTACGATTACTTATCTCATTTAGCGGTAACGCCTTTAATGCCTGGATAAGATCATCAAACCTATGCTTGTAATTAACTGGCGCAATATCAACTACAATCAGCTTATTTACATAGCCGGGATTATTAAGCGCGAACCACATAGCAACCTTGCCCCCCATACTATGGCCCAGCAAACTGACGGAATTTAACCGGTGATTATTTAGAAACAGCAACAAATCGGCTGCCATAGCGGGATAATCCATGCAAGGATTATGAGGCGACTCCCCATGATTACGCATGTCCAGCACATAAACATGAAATTTAGCTGACAATTTTTCCGCTATGCTTCGCCAGTTACGCGAGGAGGCGAAAAAGCCATGCAGGATGATCAGGGGCAAATTATCCGCACTCCCGAATTCCTCAAAGGCTAAATCCACGGCTGCCATTAAAAGAAGACGAACAGTGCGCCTAGCAAACCGCCGAAAACGCCGCCCCACACCACCAGCCAGCCAAGATGTTCGCGGATAATTGCCTGAACCATTTCCTTGACCAGTTGAGGGGTTAATTCATTCAGGCGTTTATCAATCACTGTTTCAATTTTGCCGATAATGTCCTCGCTAATTTTGTGGGCATTCAGGCCATGCCGTAATGCTGATTTAAATCGGTCAGACTCAACCATCTCCGTCAGGGTGATTTCTATTTTTTCGGTAAACGGTGCTTTTAATGGCGCCAGAGCTTCTTCTCCGCCCATCATAATCAACATGCCGCCAAAAGATGAGCCCATAATCGATGAAACCAGGCTTTCATAAATTTTGTCATAGTCAATTGCTTTTAGTAACGGCGCAAGATTCAGCAATTTACCGCCTTGCTGTTCCTCAGTTTCAATAAACTGTTCGATATTGTTCACGGTAAAAAACTGCTGCATCATCAGTTGCTTGATGGAGAACTTAAATTCTTCAAACCGATTCGGTATAACTCCCGACCCGTATAAAAAAGGCACTTCCTCAAATAACATATAAATCGCCAGCCAATTGGTGATTGCTCCCGATAAGGCAAAAAAACCGATTGATTTGATTAATTCCTGTTGAAAAAGGTAACCGATTAAAATAATAACAGCGGAGACCAGGTTAGTAACAGAACTTTTGTTAAAGAATGACTTCATCGTTTTTTAATAAAAAGATCAGTAATAGTGCCTTCGATCATTTCAGCTGAAAACCCCAATGTTTCAGCCAGGGTAGGATCTGCGTGAACCGTTAACGCCAAATCTTCAGCGCCGGCTCCCATCTCCAACGCCAGCACAGCTTCTGCTATTAATTCACCGGCATGGGTACCGAGAATACGCCCTAATTTTTTATCGCAAAGTATTTTAGTCACGCCTTTCTTAGCATTAGCAACAGGTAACAAGGCTTTGAAGGAATACAACCGACATTTACACAACCCCCAACCAAAACTGGATAACATTCAATTAAGGTCACTTGGTTACCCAAATCCGCTTCCCGAAACGCTGCTGTATTACCACAGGGGCTACCGCCCACCACCAAAACTTCTCTTTTCAATTGCACACCTTTAAGTAATTTTAACGTGTTGTTCAGTATCTGAAATACTAACTAAAAACAAATAAAGTATAAATCAAGATCAGCCTGTTATAAATCTTATAGCCAAGTTGAAAGGCTTATAAATATTCAATTGTTTAGCTAAGCATGTTAATAATTATCGAGGCAATTTGCATTTTTTATACATATTGACCCGCGCACCAGCCCGATGACCATGCCCACTGAAAATTGTAGCCGCCCAGCCAACCGGTAACATCCATAACTTCACCGATAAAATAAAGTCCCGGTACCTTCTTGCTTTCCATGGTTTTAGAAGAAATGGCGTCACAATCCACTCCTCCCAAGGTAACTTCAGCAGTACGGTAACCTTCAGTACCATTGGGCTTGATTGACCAGCCGTGAAACTGATCGGAAATCTGTTGAATCTGCCGGTCAGATAAGTCCTGTAAAGACAGATTCAGCAAATCCTCATTTAATAAACACCTGATCACCCGCTTGGGCAAATAGCCATCCAAAACCATTTTTAAGGTATATTTTATTTTTTGCCGGCGCTTTGATTTCAACTCTACGTCTAAGTTTACCTGAGGTAGTAGGTTAACCATAACGTCTTCTCCAGGCTGCCAATAAGACGAAATCTGTAACATGGCGGGCCCGCTTAAGCCGCGATGAGTAAACAGCATACTTTCCCGAAAAGCCTGTCTTTTATTACTGACCAGGCACGGCACGGATATTCCGGATAAAGTAGAAAATTTGTCTTTATCCTCAGGGTGAAGGGTAAAAGGCACGAGCCCTGCCCTGGTTGATAGCACATTAATGCCAAATTGTTCTGCAATTTTGTAACCCAAAGGCGTAGCACCCATCTTGGGTATCGATAATCCTCCTGTTGCTATAACTAACGATTTGCAGGCAAAACTGCCGTTACCGGTTTTTATATGAAACTGACCGGATAGTTGTTCAATTTTCTCTATGCGCGTACTCAACTGCATAATCACGCTGACCTTGGCGCATTCCGATAACAACATAGCCAGGATATCCTTGGCGCTTACATTGCAAAATAACTGCCCGTGAGCTTTTTCATGAAAAGCAATCCGGTATCTTTCGATTAATGCCAAAAAATCCCACTGTGTATAGCGGCTCAGCGCGGACTTGCAAAAATGCGGATTATTGGAAATAAAACTACCGGATTCAATAAAATAATTAGTGAAATTACAACGACCGCCTCCGGACATCAGAATTTTTTTTCCGGCCTTATTGGCATGATCCAAAACAATCACTTTACGGCCGCGTTTGCCCGTCTCGATTGCGCACATCAACCCTGCAGCACCTGCACCGATAATAATTACATCGGTCTCATTCATAACTTTTATCCATAGAAAAAACAATCAACTATACAATATTATCCGCTTCTTTCATGATGCTCTTTGCTATTTATCCAGGAAAACTTGTACAGTGAAAAAACATCGTGGACTACAAGCCTCATGACTTCGACCTTAAACTTTAATTTTTCCCAGCTTGCCACTCTTTCAGTGATAGGCTAGTATTTATTGAAGGTGGTTTTTAAAATCAGCCGCCTGTTTACATCTTATTGCCCCGAAAATAAGTATCGCATAATAGAAAAAAGAAAAACCTGAAAGCCGTTATACTCAGCAACCCATAGTCAAGGAGATATATTAATGTTAAAAAAAGCGACCATTTTCATTTCAGCTCTGCTAATTGCAACATTGAATGGCTGCGCATCTTACCGTTACTACGAAGTTAAAGATGCAGATTTGGTCGAAGTCAGCTATGATGCGACTTGTGAGCTAAAAGACAGGCTCACCAGGACGTTGCCTAAAAATTCCCTGATTATTGTCAGCACTCTTTTGAATGTAGATGATTTAAGCAAAACTTCTTCATTTGGCCGCATTATCTCAGATCAAATCGCTTCGGCTTTTCATAATTCAGGTTATCAGATTATTGGCATGGAAATGCCGATAGATCTGTTTGTCATGAAGGAAAAAGGAGCACTGCATCTTTCCGATGAAGCTAAAGCCGAGCTTAAACCTTATCGACCTGCGGTAATAGTTGGCGGAGTTTACGCTCCAGGAAAGAAAAATACCTATGTGTCGCTCCGTATTGTTGATTTACATACCAAGAATATAATTTCCTCTACTGATTTTTCCGTACCCATGGGTCCGGATGCAAAATTTTTGCTGGAAACAAAAGAAGTAGGCTCCGCAGGAGCACGTTCTGAACCCAGTCTTGAAGGCCCAGGAGCAACTCCTGCTGTAGAAGAAACAGTGCCCCCGGTGGAAACTGAAACGCCGCCCGAAAACGTTAAGTAGCCATAGACTGAGGCTGGAATTATATCCGCTGTTAACGTACTTTGACCAAACGAAAACCAAGATTAGCCTGGCGCGACCAGGCTATGCCCCAATTACGGGATGCAGCGCGTATCCTTGCGGCGTCTGCATTCCAGCCGCCGCCACGAATAGAAATCAATATATCACCGGCCGGTTTCATATCGATGCATGCATCTTCATTACCCGCATATTTCTCCTCGTATTTTGTGCAGGTCCATTCCCATACATTGCCCAACATGTCATGTAAATCGAAGTTATTGGCACGGAATGTATTAACGGTAGACGCAAAAAAATGACCATCTTCGCAATTATGCGTCTCAGGCCATTTAAACGGTCCTGATTTTGTATTGTCAGCTACATTTGCATAGCTGCAGGCAATATCCGGATTATTCCCCCAATACCGCGCGGTTGCAGTCTGTGCCCTTGCGGTATATTCCCATTCGGCCTCGGTAGGGAGTCTATACTGCTGGCCGGTTTCCCGATTCAACCAATCGATATAAGCTACAACATCGTTCAAACTAACGCAGGAAACAGGATAAGCCTTTATCAAATAAGGGCCCTGAATAGGCTTTTTCCAGCTTGCCCATTGCCGCCAGTCCCACGGCTTGTCGGAATTTTTTTCATAGCTCCAGCAACCTTTTTCCTCAATATTTTGTTCTGCATCAGTAATGAAATGCGTAGCCGTCACAAACCTGCTGAATTCTTCTACAGTGACTTCATTTTTTGCCATCTTAAAACCTTTGACACAAACCCGGTGAAGCATTTCATCAACACTGCGCCCTTGTTCCGTTTCCGGGCTGCCCATCTGAAAACACCCCGCCGGGATATTAACTACATTAGGTACTAATGCAGCACCTTTTTGCAGTTGCAGAATATTTAAAGACGAGAATATTCTTCTGCCTGATTCTTGAGCTATGCCGGAGGTTTCGTTAACGGCCGTTTTTATCTTGGATACATGGGCTTGATTATTATTAAGTTTGGCTAAATCACTTCCTGACTGCGCTTTTACCAAGCCTGTAAAAAACCAGGGCAGCAGGCTTAATAACAGACATACCACTTTACTAATCTGCATTTTAGAAATTCGTTTTCATAAATGTACCGAATTATCCGTCATAAGTTTACAAAAACTATAATTATCGAATTTATTAATCCGTCAGCCATTTGACTTGTTCTATTTATAATATCTTCTGTCATAGATTTTGAGAGACGTGCAATCCAATGAAAATTTCTTTGGTTCAGAAAGTTATATTGGTAAGTGTCCCAAAAACTATCCCAGCCTGCACAAGTTGATTGTTAATTAAAGTCTATAGGCTTTATGATATATAAAAATTGAGCCTAAAGTCCTGTTCATTATGAGCAGTGCTAAAAGCATATAGTCATGAACTGAAAGCCTGTAATTAATTTTAACTTGGCAAACAAATTTCCTTACTCAAAGAGTAGAAAGCGGCAGTCGTTATCAATAGGAATAAGGCTGCGGAATACGCTGCTTTATTTACTACTGACCTTCATGGTTTCATCCATTATCCTGGTCACATTACTTCGTTGGCTGCCTCCGCCCACATCAGCTTTTATGATATACCGGCATGTTCAGGATTTGGTGCAAGGCCGATCATTCAAATCAATTCGCTATAACTGGGTAAGCTCAAAGAAAATATCTACTTTCGCTTATTCGGCTGTTATTGCGGCCGAAGACCAACGCTTTTTTGAGCACTCCGGATTCGATTTGCATTCCATACAATCATCAATCTATGTTTATATGGATGGCGGACGGCTTAGGGGCGCAAGTACAATTTCACAACAAGTTGCTAAAAACTTATTTCTTATTCCATCAAAAAGCTTCATCCGCAAAGGTCTTGAGGTATGGTTTACAATACTGCTTGAAGGATTATGGAGCAAGGAGCGGATATTACTGGTCTATCTTAATATAGCTGAATTCGGCGATCATTTATTTGGCATAGAAGCGGCCAGTCAGCGCTATTTTGCCATTCCTGCAAGACAGCTTAACCGGTCTCAGGCGGCAATCCTAGCTGCAACTCTACCTAGTCCGTTACGACTACGGGCAACTCAGCCTTCGCGCTACTTATTCAAGCGGCAACTCTGGATACTCAGGCAAATGCAAAATCTTGGTCATCAGGATTACAAATAAAGTCGCCTCCTGCGAATTGATGGGTCGGGCACAATAACTAAAGCGGTGAGTTCTTATCCAGGTCTTTCAAATGCTTTAATTTTTCTTTAATTTTGATTTCCAGACCTCTTTCCACAGGCTGGTAATATTGCGTCCCGGCTAATTCGCTGGGGAAATAATTCTCACCTGCCGCATAAGCTTCCGGTTCATTATGGGCGTATCGGTATTCTTTACCGTAATCCAGCGATTTCATTAATTTGGTAGGCGCATTTCTTAAATGCACCGGCACACCCAAACTGCCGCTTTGTTTGGCATCGCGCATGGCGGCATTATAGGCCATATAAACCGCATTACTCTTGGGCGCACAAGCCAGATAAACAACAGCTTGCGCTAATGCCAGCCCGCCTTCTGGACTACCTAGCCGCTCCTGGGCTTCCCAGGCATTGATGGTAATCTGCAAGGCTCTTGGATCAGCATTGCCTATATCTTCTGATGCCATTCTGACGATGCGCCTGGCTAAATAAGATAGATCACAACCGGTATCCATCATTCTGCACAGCCAATAAAGTGAAGCATCAGGAGAACTGCCGCGTACAGATTTATGCAAGGCGGAAATCTGGTTATAAAACTCTTCGCCCTGATTATCAAATCGCCTGACGCCGCCGGAAAGTACTTCCACTGCGATGGCTTCATTAATAACCCGGCTGCCTTTTGCAGCGGCAAGCTCGACTGCAATTTCCAGCAAATTCAACAGGGTTCTTGCATCACCGTCAGCAGCCTGAGCGAACTGCTGTTTAATATCATCGGCCATTTCGATAGCCGGACTGCCGAGCCCCCGCTCCTTATCAGCTAACGCTTTGTTTAATACAGCCAGTAAATCCTCGCTGCCTAATGAATTAAGCACATAAACGCGAGCCCGCGATAATAATGCATTATTGAGGGCAAAAGACGGGTTTTCAGTCGTGGCGCCCACAAAGTAAACCGTACCGTCTTCTACATGCGGAAGAAAAGCATCCTGTTGAGATTTATTAAATCGGTGAACTTCATCGACAAACAAAATGGTGCGCCTGTTTTGCTCCTTTTGGACTTTTTTAGCAGTTTCAACAGCCGCCCTGATTTCTTTAACACCGGCCAACACCGCAGAAATTGACAAAAATTCAGCATTTGAGTGATGTGCGATTATTCGTGCCAGCGTAGTCTTCCCTGTGCCTGGTGGTCCCCAAAAAATCATGGAGTGCAGCCGGCCTGATACGATTGCCTCATAGAGCGGCTTGCCGGGTTTCAAAATATGCTGCTGACCCACATAATCCTTTAACAATCCGGGCCGCATCCTATCCGCCAGCGGCCGGGTTAAATCTTCATCCATGACAGACTTAAGGCGAAAAATACAAGAGAAAAAACTCCAGCTTCGGTTCTTTCGCCCTGAATTCTGATTTTATTCTGAAAAAACATCGACACCTTTTGGGGCTTGAAATTGAAATACAGTCTGTTTAATAGGCGGATTGAGAATCACATGAGAAAAATATATACGGGTGAGCTGGCCAAAATTATCGCTTATCTCCATTCCGCCCAGCGAACCTTTATTCAAGCCTATCAATATATATTTAAAACTGCTTTCTGCATTTTTAGGCAATAACTTTATCCATTGCATATCCCCGTCGACGCCCTGCTGTTCCATCGTGTAATTATCCTCTAACGATACATCGCCGCTTAACAGTAATGCCGGGGTGGAGCCTAGCGATTCATCCAGCTTCTTGACGGTAACTTGCTCCAGATCGCTATCATAAAACCAGACTCTGCCTGAATTGGAAACAATTTGCTGTTGAAACGGTTTTTGATAATCCCAGCGAAATTTCCCGGGCCGCTGGAGATAAAAAACGCCGTAACTGGTTTGAACAGGTTTGCCGGCTTCATCAATCAATACCTGCTTAAAATCCGCTGTAAGAGATTTTGAGGCCGCCAAAAATGCTTTCAACTGTTTAACGGGCTTATCTTCGGCATAACTCACACGGGTAAGAAAAATCAACATCATCAAAACCAGTCGAAAAAAATTTGCTTTACTCATAAATACTGTCATTAAAAATCATTGGGTAATAAATTATTGAGCCAGGATTTAACCGGGTTAACAGGCAAGTTGACGCAAGGCGAATAGGCCATAGGCGCTGACCCGGCAATATACGGAAACTGCTTGGCGCCCAGGCAAGCCTCATTAGCTAATAAGCCATTGGCAGGATCAATCCAGGCCATTTGGATATTATCCGGCGGAATCAGATTCACCGGCTGGTTTGAAATCTGCTTCATTAAAGGTATCCAAACCTGTAAGGCCCCGGTGGCCCCCGTCAAACCGGCAGGCTTATTATCATCCCTGCCAACCCAGACCACCGATAAGTAATCCCCGCTGTAACCTGCAAACCAGCTATCCTTTGAATCATTGGTTGTGCCTGTTTTACCAACCAGTCCATAATCTCCCGGGAAGTAAGAATACGCCGAGCGCCCTGTCCCTTCGTGCATCGCCTCCTGCAATATGGTATTGACAATATACGCGGCAGAAGGATCAACTGCCTGCTTTACAGTGAAGGGATAACTTTGCAAGTGCTCGCCATCAGCCGCAACTACCGCCCTGATGCCCTTTAATGGGGTGGAAAAACCATCCCCGGCTAGGGTCTGGTACATCTGGGTAACTTCTATCGGGGTTAATTGTACCGCCCCCAATAACAGCGACGGGAACAAATCGACCGCTCTTGTTACGCCCATGTTTCTTAATGTTTTAGCCGTTCTTGCTACACCGACATCCATGCCAATGCGTACTGTGGCCAAATTATATGAATTTGCAAGGGCTGTATGCAGGCCGATATTGCCATGTTCCTTATGATCATAATTTTTAGGCCGCCAATCCGTGCCATTCTGCCCTTTAACCATAATGGCCGTGTCGCTGACTGGTGTGGTAATCGTGTATCGGTTGGGATATTCCAATGCAGTTAAATAAACGATCGGTTTTATCAAGGATCCAATTGGCCGAACCGCATCCAATGCACGATTAAAACCGGCAGCTGAATTATCACGGCCACTCGCCAGCGCGGCAATTTCACCGCTATCCCTATGCGTTACCACCACTGCGGCTTCAAGATTTTCAGCTTTAGGCAATTTTTCCAGTTGCTTTAATTTGCCGGCAAGGGTCTGTTCCAATTTATCCTGAATCACTGTATCCAGCGTGGTAAAAATCTTTAAACCCTCCGATGTTAAATCTTCCTCACGATAGTCATGGCTTAGTTGACGCTTAACCAGATCCAGAAAGCCAGGATACCGGTTAACTGAGCGGTGCGTGTTCGCAATAATATTAAGAGGCTGTGCCTTTGCCACATTAGCCTGTTTTGCTGTAATGTATCCTTCAGTTTCCATTTCATTCAGCACCAGATTACGTCGTTGCAGGGCTCGCTCGGCATAACGTCTCGGATCATAAAAAGAAGGACCTCGAACCAACGCAACTAGCGAAGCTACTTGTTCCAATGGCAGATCCTTTAAAGAACTGCCGAAATAAAATTCACTGGCCAATCCAAAACCATGAACGGCACTGGCGCCATCCTGGCCCAGATAAACTTCATTTAAATAAGCCCCCAGAATTTCATCTTTACTGTATCGATATTCTAAAATCAACGCCATAAAGACTTCATTGACTTTACGAGTCAGGCTTCGCTCCGATGTTAAATAAAAATTTTTGACCAGCTGTTGAGTAATGGTGCTGCCACCCTGCACAATGCCGCCGGCAAGAAGATTGGCCCACATCGCTCTGGCAATTGCCCTGAATGAAATCCCGAAATGCCGATAAAAATCCCTGTCTTCGGTAGCCAGCAAGCCTTTAACAAGAGCATCGGGCGCCTCTTCCAGTTTAATTAAAACCCTGTCTTCTTTTATGGTGGGATAAAAACTGCCAATTTGCACAGGATCCATGCGGATAATGGCAATGGCTTTTGATTCTGTTAAATCAATTATGCTTGAAATACCTGAAGCGGTGAAATTCAACCGTATAAGACTGGTCGGCTGTTGTTGGTCCCAGAAAGTAAAATTCCGGGTTTTTACGCTGATGTCATGTCCGTCCTTAAAATAGGTTCCTTCCGAAGATAAATGCGCATCCTGGCGGTAATGCAGTACTTGCAATAGATCTTCAAATTTTTCTGTGGTCAGGTTATATCCCGCATATAGCTCGACCGGATTAGCATAGACCCGGGCGGGAATAGCCCATCTTTTGCCTTCAAATTGCTTCCGAACATTGTAATCCAGATAACCCAGATAACTCAGTAAAATAAAAGTAAATCCGGCAAGAAATAGTAGAACTGCATTTCTGAACCAATGTGAACCCGGTTTATTCGGTATTTTTTTATTGGTGTATCGGGACCCGCGCCTTTTTGTTCTTTCTGCCATAGCCTCTTACAATATTCATTATTTTATTAATCATCCGTAACTTTAATGATGCATTATACATAAACATGCCTGCCGCAATCAGTAACCGTCAATGTATCTGTATAAAATGAACCTAAAATGAACAATGCAGCCTAGCCTTAAAACGCTCAATTCAAATTAACTGTAGCCTCCGAATTCTGCAATAATTCGTTAATCTGAAAAACACTTTTCTCTAAAAAATGTTCCTTCGGTGCCCCAAAAATATAGCCTTGGCCATAATTAATACCGATTTCTCTCAGGATTCTAACGGTCTCCAGGCATTCAACAAATTCAGCTATGGTTTTTTTACCCAGCTTTTTTGCAATCTGATGCATCGAATGCACCAGTAGCCGGTCTGTTTCATCATTTACCAGGTTCTGAATGAATTGGGCATCAATTTTTACATAATCAACCGGAAATTTCTTCAAATAGTTAAAAGAACAAAAGCCGGCGCCAAAATCATCCAAAGCAAAATGACAACCTAAAGCTCGAATCTGATTAATCATAAATCTTGTTTGCTCGAAATTCTCTACCGCGGCAGTCTCGGTAATTTCAAAAGTAATACGGGGGGCGCTGACCCAAGTCAACTCAAACTTTTGCTTAATCATCGGCAATAAAGCTTCATCCTGAAAAGCGGCGCTGGATAAATTTATTGCCAGGGAAATATGCGATAACTCGGGGGGTAAGGCTGCAAGATAATCAATGGCATTTTCGACTACCCACAAATCAATACTATGAATCAGGCCCATTCTTTCAGCCGCCGGAATAAATTCACGCGGACCAATCACTATACCTTGCTTACCTCTTAACCTGATCAATACTTCATAATGCGAAACATCGCCATCAATGAGATTTACCACCGGCTGAAAAACCAGGAAGAAATCCTTGTTAAGAAGTGCATCTCTTATGATTGGAACCCAATAAACATCCCGAAGTCTTTCCTTGATAACAACATCTTCACTGTTATACTCCCAGACCATATTTCGGCCATTTGCCTTGGCCATGCAACAAGCCTGATGCGCCCTCGAAATCAGCTCACCGGGATGTAAAATTAATCTTGCAGACTTTAATGAACTCAATCCAATAGAGACAGTGATGCTATAAGCAATTGTTCCGATTAAAAACCGGAAGCTATCTAAATGTCTCCTGATTTTTTCCGCCCATATTTTAGCTTTAAAAACCGTCGTGTTTTCCAGATAAATACAGAATTCGTCCGAGCCGATCCGAACCAATAAGCCGGTATTATTTAAGGTTTTTCTTATCACGCCGATGACTTCAACCAGCAAACGGTCCCCAACTTCAAAACCTTCCAGTTCATTAATCAAACTGAACCGGTCAAGATCAATAAACAACAGCACACTGTCCCGCCTGGGTTGTCTATTACTATACCTATCCAATCTCAACCGGATATGCTGTTCCAAACTGCTCCTGTTAAGTAGTCCTGTAAGTTCATCATGCGCGACCAGATACTTAAGCTTTGCATCGATAACTTTTCGCTCGGATAATTCCGTAATTAACCTTTCCTGTTGTTTATAGCGTAAATATTGCTCATTTTTCAATAAGATGAAAAATTCACAGGCTATTTGCAATTCAACCGGGTTATAGGTTTTATTTAAGTTATATACCAGACATGTATTACTTAATTCCCATTCTCCATAATCTGTAGATAAATCCCCTCTTAAAACTATTAAAGGAATAAATAATTCGCTATCGATATAACAAAGAGAAAGATATAGATCGTTAATATGACATTGAGGCAATTCTTCATCGGCAATAACCAGGTTTATGGACTCAGGATTTTTGGAATACTCTCTGATAATGTTCTTGATTTGGTGACCATTAACAGCAAATTTAAAATTATAAAATCCCCTGTTCTGTAATTCTTCTGCGATTCTTGCCGATAGAGCCTCATCAGCTTCAGCAATAATAATAATTCTTTGTTTTAGTGAATTAAGTAACACAAATCATCAGCCCTGTAAATTTAAGCTTATCAATTAACTTTTTATTATTATTTACATGAAAATTCTAAAATAATGAGAAATTAACATACGCTCACAAAATAAATTATCTTGAATTCCACCAAATACTAACTAACCTTCATAATAAGTTCTAGTATTGAGACTTGTCCTAAAATTATAGACAATAATATATAATTTCCTATGTTACCCACGAATTCTTCCCCCTTACAAATTGCAGATCTATTCCGGGGCGATTTACAGTTGACTACTCCCCCCAACGTCTATTTTGAATTGCAGAAGGTGGTGGATGACCCGAATAAATCCCTTATGGATGCAGGTTTAATCATAGAAAAAGACCCCGCCTTATCTATGAGGCTGCTTAAAATTGTTAATAGCGCATTTTTTGGCTTTCCCTCTCAAATCGCATCAATTCCCCGCGCAACGGCCCTAATCGGCGTTACTGAATTACAGAACCTGGTATTGGGAACTGTAGTCATTGACAGATTTTCATCACTTCCCGGGGGGCTCCTTTCCATGCATGACTTTTGGGCCAGAAGTGTGCGTTGCGCATTAATCAGTAAAGAGCTCTGCATCTATAAACAAAATAAAAATGATCTTGACTCTATATTTATTTGCGGATTATTACACGATATCGGCCAACTTGTGTTTTACCGCAGAATTCCCGTATTAGCGCGTGAAATCGGGTTGTTAGTCGATGCTACAGGGGTCGACGAAACTCAAGCGGAAAACAATGTAATTGGCTTTGATCATTATCAGACCGGCGCAGAATTAGCCCGATTATGGAGATTGCCGCAAATCATTATTGAAACCATTGGACAGCACTGCTATTTTGAATATCTGGGTATTTATTCAGATGCGTCATCCATCATAAGAATCGCTAATTATCTCAGTAAAATGGATTCAGAAGGTACTCATCCAAGCGACCTCTGCAAAGATATACCGGCTGATGATTTAAGCAGTCTCATTGATAGGACTCATTCTCAATTTGAAGAAATTTTTAAACTCTTCTATCCAACCTACTAACCTTGTACCCGTTTTATTGGAAAAAATAAAGTTTATTAAAGCGACCTCAACTTAAACGGATAAAACAATTTTTCCAGCCATATGCCCTGTTTCAACTAATTTATGTGCTTCAGAAGCATCTTTCAGTTCCAGTTGTTTACAGATATGAACCTTTAAAAACCCTTTATCCGCCGATGCAGCACATTGCTTTAATACTTCCACCTGTTTATCTCTTGCCTCAGTCAACTGCCGAAGCATAGGCGTCAACATCAGCTCAAAACCAATTAATAAATTCCGCATTCTGGCCTCAGCCAAATTTAATTGGCCGGGATCCAGTAAAGTGACCAATCGTCCAAAATGCGCTGTCACAGCAATACTTTCCTTGAATACAGCCGCGCCTACCGTATCAAAAACAAGGTCAGCCCCTTTACCGTCGGTCAGAGTGTTTACTGCCTCGGTAAAGCCGCCTTTGGTATAATCCACCACCTCATCAGCACCCATAGCCTTGGCAAATTCGGTTTTTTGCCAGGAGCTCACCGTAGTAATTACTCTGGCTCCTTTTAGTTTCGCCAATTGTATCGCCACATGGCCTACTCCTCCGGCTCCGGCATGAATGAGCACGCTCTGCCCTGATTGCAAGCCGCCACGGTCAAATAGAGCACCCCAAGCTGTAATTAATACCAGAGGCGATGCTGCTGCCTCAACAAATGAAAATGTCTCAGGCATCAAGCTGGCCCAACGCGCATCAATGACAGTATATTCTGCGTAATTACCCTGTTCTCTTCCCAATCCCCCATTACAGAACCAGACCTTATCACCGGGTTTAAAATGATTAACTGCCCTACCCGTTTCGGTGACTTTACCCGCTCCATCACAACCCAATACTGCCGGCATAGCATTTTCATAAAATAAACCATTGCGCCTGATCTTGGCATCAACCGGATTAATACCAGCCGCCTTCAACTGGACCTTGATTTGTGTTGGCGTGGAAATCTCAGGTTCTTCAATATCCTGAAGCTTTAAAACATCAGGATCGCCTATAGCCGTCATTAGCACTGCTTTCATTTTTAACTCCTGATTTTTGGGGATATTTTAGCCGTTCGTAATAAATTATATTTGACGCTCATTCATCCGGCAGCCATTGCCGGCGATAGTCCTGATAAGTATACTGTTTGATTTTTGTTGTCTGCGCTGATTTACAGACATATATATCAGGCAGATTGTAGCCGTTAAACCGGTTGGCTTTAATCAGGCTATATGCCCCGATATTTTTAAAGATCAGTTTATCGCCTGTTTGCAAAGGTTCCTTAAAACGATATTCGCCAAACACATCACCGGCCAGGCAGGTACAGCCTGCCAAAATAGCAGAATATTGTCCACTTGAATCCCGCTCGTGTAATTCGGGCTGGCGCTGATATTCAAATACTTCAGGATTATGATTGACTGACGTATCCAGAATCACAATATTTTTACCATCACTCATAAAACTATCTAGGACTGTAGTCACTATATACCCGGCATTACCCACCACCGCTTTGCCCGGCTCAATATAGACTTCAATGGCAAAATCATTTTTTAGCTTATTTACCAACTCAATGAATGGACTGTAATCTTCAATTTCCTCAAACAAATAACCACCGCCCAGATTCAACCAATCAAGCTGAGCCAGGTTTTTGCCAAAATAACTGCGGAGTTTCTCAATGGTTTTAATTAGCGGCGTAAAATCGGTTGCAGAAAAAGCGTTATGAAAATGCAGTCCTTTAACTTGATCGAGATAAGATGATTGCCACAAGTCATCAATATCCACACCCAGTTTTGAATTCTGCCGGCAAGGATCAAAACGGTTATCATTAAGAAATGACAGCTTGGGGTTAACGCGTAACCCGATGGATATTTGCGCCTGTGTTGCCGTAGCAAAACGCTGGTACTGTGTTATCGAATTGAAACTGATGTGCGTAATCAAACGCGTCATATCCTCCCACTCATCCTGTCTTATGCCTGGCGTAGTTAAATGAATGCTGCCCTGTCCTGCTAAAATCTCATCTGCGAGCCGCGCTTCAAAAAGAGAACTGACCGAAAAACCATCAACAAAGGGTTTGGCTATTTCCGTCACGGCGGATAAAGGCAATGCTTTTAATGAATATAAAATTTTATAGCCGCACTGATTGCGTAAACCGGCTAAAATTTTCAGATTTTTAATAACTTCCGTTTCATCCAGAACAAAAGCGGGCGAGCTCTTAATGCCATTTTTTATAGCTTGATAATTCATCATTTAAAAAACTGTTGTCTTTTACCGGTGTAAATCTTTTTTCTATAGTCATCAATCTTGCATACATCAAGGGTTCATAGCGATTTATTTACATACCAAGGACTATCAAGTCTTACAGTACGGCATAGCGATACGTTTATGAGCTCTTAGTTTGCTGATTCAGTTTTTGCTTCTGTCCGGCAGTGAATATACCACATGCCAGTTTCAGCCTGGATATAAGCCGGTTATACGGTAAATAAGTCACAACTGATTTTAACGGCATTCTTATCTATCCGGGCATTCCATGCTTCACAGGCCTTAAGGTATTGTTGAGTCTTTATGTCTTTCATAATGTGCTTAATCAGAAAAACCATCCTCTTAATAAAAATAAAACGTCCTGACTTTACATAGATGTCTCTCTTGTCAATATCCAAAATACATAGGCATATTATTCTGGCATTTTTTCTTTTATACTTATCGGTTATATAAACAGGAGATATCATGGAAAAACCATTCATTCTGCACATGCTGACCACTGCCAAAAATCTCAGCCCCTTTGATGCCAATATGGCTTTGGATGTAGGCTGGGCTTCGCTGTCGTATATCAATGTCGAACCCAGTGAGGTTCAAGGTTTGGTTCAGGATGCCATTTTTTCCCGCAGCCCAAAAAATTTAAAGCGAACCGGAATATTCATAGGCGGACGAGACACCAAACAAGCAATGGACATGCTGAAAATAGCGAAGCGCTCGATGGTTCCCCCTTTTGAAATATCTGTCTTCGCTGATCCCAGCGGCGCTTTTACTACCGCAGCCGGCATGGTGGCAGCAGTTGAGCATGAATTAATAACAAAATTTAACACTACGCTGGAAGGAAAAAATATTCTGGCACTGGGCGGGACGGGACCAGTTGGCCAGGCTGCCGCGGTTATTGCCGCTCAAGCCGGCGCTCGCGTGAGGCTCATCGGCCGTCAGCTGGATAAGGCCCAGCGTATTGCCGATATGTGCAATAATGAATTTGGTGACGGTAAAATCACTATTGAAGTCGGCATAGATGCCGATAAAGCTGAATACATGAAAACAGCCGATGTTGTCTTTGCAACCGGCGCAGCCGGCATTGAATTATTGAGTGCGGAACTTGTTGCCTCGGCGCCGCAACTAAAGGTCGCAGCCGATGTAAATGCAGTGCCGCCCTCCGGTATCGCAGGTGTTGATGCTTTCCATAGCGGTACGCCTATTCGTGGCTCAAAAAGCGGTGCGGTCGGCATTGGCGCGCTGGCTATTGGTAACATTAAATATCAGGCTCAAAATCTTTTGTTGAAAAAAATGACTAAAAGCGACAAACCCGTTTATCTCCATTTTGAGCATGCTTTTGAAGTTGCAAGAGACTATATAAAATCACATGCTAAAAGCTAGACACTATAATAGTTAATTTAACCTGCGCTGATAAAGAGGATTTCTAATGGAGAAACGCAGCATTATTCATATGCTTGACCCCATGCAGAACAACAGCCCGTTTGATATTAATATGGCGCTTGATGCAGGATTCGATATGTTAATACCCTATAGCAACGTCAAGCTGGATAACATCCACGGACTGACCCAGGATGCCATATTTTCCCGCGGCCCATCCGGTGTAAAACGCACAGGCATTTTTATCGGCGGACGCGACCTGGGATTAGCCATAGACATGTTGAACGCCAGTAAACAAGCAATGGTTCCTCCTTTTGAAATTTCAGTTTTTGCCGATCCCAGCGGCGCATTTACTACGGCGGCCGCCTTAGTCGCCTGTGTTGAACAACAACTGAAAGTAAAGCATGGTAAGGATCTGAAAGACTGCAAGGCAGTAGTTTTTGGCGGAACAGGCCCGGTCGGTATTGCTACAGGCGTTATCGCATCATTAGCAGGCGCCGATACAACATTAATAGATCATTTATCAATTGAAACGGCTCTGGATGTTTCTAAAGAATATAACCGCCGTTTTGGCTGTTCTCTTAAGGGAGCATGCGCGAGTTCTGAAATAGATAAAATCCGCCTGGTTTCAAATACCGACATTATTTTCAGTACTGCAAAAGCCGGTATCCGGGTTTTAAGCGCTTCAGTATTACATGAAGCAAAGCAGCTGAAAGTGGCGGGAGACGTAAATGCGGTCCCTCCTCTTGGCATTGAAGGTATTAATCGCAATGATTTTGGAACACCTGTGATCTATGCAGTAAATGCTCAAGGCGCAGTAGGTGTAGGTGCTTTAGCTGTCGGGAACGTTAAATACAAGCTGCAACATACGATGTTAAAATTAATGCTGGAAACCGATAAGCCTTTATACCTGGATTTCAGGGATGCATTTAATAAAGCCAGGGAAGATATAAAAATCTAATCCTTTTATTTTACTAAATCAAAGTATTATCAATATGGCCAAACTTAACAGCAAGCCGGGTTAATTCAACATCGTTCTTGATTTGTAATTTGTTGTAAAGACGGTAACGATAGGTATTTACCGTCTTATCGCTCAACATCAACATTCCCGCCATTTCCTGGATAGTCTTTCCCTGAAGAATTAAAGTCACTACTTCAGCCTCTCTTTGGGAAAGTTTTGAAAAGGGTGATTCATGACTTCCAGGTAATCCCTGAAAAGCGAGATTATTGGCAACATCTGAACAGAGATAACGCTTACCGGCTATTACCATCCTGATGGCATGTATCATTTCATCTACAGGCGAGCCTTTAGAAATAAATCCTAAAACCCCGAGTTTAAGTAGCTGATAAGGTATGGGACCATCATTGTGAACAGATAAGGCAATGATTTTTATCTCCGAATTATGCTGTAAAATTCTACGGCAGGCTTCCACGCCGCCTATTCCGGGCATATTAACATCCATCATCACCACATCCGCCACTATTTTACCAACCGCATAAATGGCTTCTTCGCCGGAATTTGCTACGCCCACTACCCTTATATCCTCAGCAGCATTCAACAAAGCTTCAATACCGGTTCGCACCAGTTCATGATCATCAACAAGCAAAACACTAATCATATTTATTTCATTGTTATTGTTAAATTAGTTTTAAACCATTATTTCTACGTGCTGCTCGTTACAGCCATATTAATAGCTGTTTATACCAATAATTATACATAGATAGCATCTCTCTTGCTGACTGATCACTCTATTATCCGACACTTAAGGCATCATTAATTGATCAGACTTAATTCCTGCATAATTAGCGTGTTCTGCTATTATTTTAAGATGAAAAATAATAACCCCTTTATAAAAATCATTCCTAAGAAAGTGAATTACTCAACTGCAATAGGTATTTTGTTGAGTCTGTTATTATTCATTTTTATCATAGTCTTTGCTGCAAACAATCCGCTTTCTTTTCTTAACCCCATCGGGCTTTTAATTGTAGTTGGCGGCACATTGGCCGCCATTTTTTTAAGCTATCCCTTAAGAGATATCAAACATGGATTAAAATCGGTCAAGCTTATTTTTTTTTATGAGAGTCTCAACCCTCAAATGGAAGCCAATGAAATTATGGCAGTATCTCAAATGTGGTTTCAAAGAGATACCATAGCAATCGAAAATGTTATCGATACTATTAATAATCCTTACCTGAAAACTGGGTTTCAGCTCGTTGTAGATAACACCCCTATTGAGGACATATTATCCTTACTTAAATGGCGTATTGCCCGTTTGAGAGCCAAAGAAAAAGCTGAATCCAATATTTTTCACAGCCTCGCCTCTTACTCGCCTGCGTTCGGCATGCTAGGCACTCTGATAAGCTTAATTAATCTGCTGCAAGTCCTTGAGCTTAAAGATATTGGCGGGATAAGCTTTAATATGGGCGTAGCCCTGATCACTACTTTTTACGGCCTGATCATGGCTAACCTCATTTTTAGCCCCATTGCCATAAAACTGGAGAGACGGACAGAACAACGCATCATGATCATGAGCATGGTTATGGAAGGCATTACGCTGATAGCGGAGCGTCGTAATCCATCATTTATCCGCGAAACGCTCAAGTCATTTATTATTCACTATGATAATGAATTAAAAGACTAAAAAGAAACCCGATAACCTGTCTGATTAAGGCCCTTGTTAAACTTAAGTTGTTAATAAATGTGTATTAGTTTTAAATGAGTAAAGATCCATTTTCAAAACTCCAGTCTTCCTTGTCTTTCGATGACTTGCTTAACCAGCCGGCTAACCACAACTCACAAAACTGGCTGTTAAGTTATCTTGATGTCTTTGTGCTGATCATCATGCTGGTAATAGTACTGATTTCTTTAAGTGATTTTAAAGTAGAACAAAAGCAGGTGACTGGTAAAGAGCAAACTGAATCCTCCTCCGCCGCCAAAACCCCATGTAATCATGTTCCTGCCGTATGTAAGACTGCCCCGCCAATCAATCTTCCTGAGAATAATGTCGATGCCAAAACAGAAGCTAAAAACGCCCCTTTAGCAAATTTTATTCCTTACCCACCCACTACCAAACAAGTAGAACCACAACCGATACTGATAACAGTACTACCCGCCGTAAAATCAGTGGATGAGAATGAATTACAACAGCAATTATCAAAAAAGATTGACGAATTTGGCCTTAAAGACTCAATTGAAATAAAAGTTAAACAAGGCTATGCTGAACTTGAGATTCAGGAGGAAGTACTTTTTAAATCTTCTGAGGCCTATTTGACAGTTGACGGGAAGTTATTATTGCAACGCCTTTCGCCTTTATTAAAACAAGCAGTGGGCCTGATCCTGATAGAAGGACATACCGATAACCGCCCTATTCATACTCCACAATTTCCTTCAAATTGGGAACTTGGCTCCTCGCGCGCTACCAGTGTTCTGCACTTTCTGGCTTCGCAACAATTAGACAGCAACCGCTTGAGGGCTATCACTTATGCAGATACAATGCCTATTGCTGATAATTCCACACCTGAAGGAAGAGAAAAAAACCGCCGAGTCAATATCTTAATAAAGATTTCGGACTAAAGTTTAACAAAATATTCTCTAACTTATTGAAAATAAATACTATTTTATAGAAATCAAGGTTGTGCTCTTTCCTCGGAATTCTCACTTAACTTTAAAAATTTCATCTATATAATGTTATCCAACCATAATAATCGCCGTCATTTGCGGTTGTCGCATCGTGCAAAAGTTGAGTTAATCAGTGCTAATGAATCTATAATCGCCTATACCAAGGATTTATCTGACAGTGGTTTATTTGTAATGGGCTCATTCAGGATTACGCCTTCCATAGGCGACGTCCTGGAAGTTGTGATTCTCGATATTGAAAGCGCCATACCCAAATCCGTTGTAGTCAAACGAGTGGAGGCGGAAATCGGGTTTGCTGTGGAATTTATTTAAATCCCGCTATCCCTATAAAATCTATAACTCTAAAAATATGCTCAGCCTAATGCGCATACAATAATTTCTTAAACCATAATCCATAAAGGGAAGGCGATGTTTAAAACACAACTCATAAAAATAATAGGATATTTTTGCGTAACCTTGATAGCTTTCCTCTTTATAGTGTGCAGACTATTGTTTCAGCAGAGGAGAAGTCGACATTCAACAGAACAGTTTTATTAGAAAAAAAAAGTTGAACTTCCCAGTAACATTATTAAAACAAAAATAATACGAGTTAAATTTCCTCCCGCTTTCAAAACACCTTGGCATACTCACCAAGGACCTGGACCTCGTTATATTGTCAAAGGTAAACTGAAAGTAATTGAAAATGGAAAAACCAACAGCTACTCCGCCGGGGAAGTATTTTGGGAATCAGGCTCATTAATGTCCGTAGAAAACATCGGCGAAGGCTCTGCTGAATTAATAATCTTTGAATTAGCGCCGGCTAATTAGTAAAAACGACCTCATTAGTCATCATCCAATTCGCTAACCTTTCATGTTTTGAAAAGCCTTTCCTTCAGAATTAAAACTTGTATCTATATTTCCAAAAACTGAAACGAGAAACACATACTATCTCAGCCACTCAATCATGCTTAACGTCGATTCCTTAAGCAACTCACTAAAAATGAGTAAAGACTTTTTCTTTATAGCGGACTGTTAAGTTAGAAATTAAAATATTATCCTTTATTTTTGTAATGAGAATTGTTATCATTTATAAAAATTATTGTTAGGAGATATTTCATTTATGTATGTATGTGTTTGCAAAGCAGTCACCGATACCCAAATAAAAAACGCTATTGTCAATGGCGTTTGCACCCGCAGGCAATTATTTCAATGCTTTGGAGTCGGCGGGGACTGTGGAAAATGCAATAAACATGTAAAGGAATTACTTAATCGTAACCTGCAACAGCAGTCTATAATACAAACAGCATCAAACCAGCCTGCTCTTAACGCCTGTTAGTAAAACAGAGGATCTTTGAAAATAGATATAAGAAATCTATGAATCTATCGATGAAATGAAAGGTCCTGGCCGTTTAATTGAATGTCTATCTTTTTTTGAGGCCTCCACTGATATAAAGAATATTGGTAGTCCAATGGTTGGTGAAAACCTTATAGCAAGGCTGAAGTTTAATTTAAGGCTGGAACAGGCTGGCATTACTTAATAGAAAAAATAGAACTGTAAAATTATTCACAATCGCAACTTTAAGCGTTGCCATACTCTAATATAATTCCTGATCGATTTATATCCGTTCATTATTTCAACCGAAAAACCCGTTTGTTTAAGTATAATAAAGTTCTTTTTTGCCCCGGATTTACTTTCCGGCTCGCAACATGGAAATAATTTATGTCTCAAATAATAGTTTGTGCCCTGTACAAATTTGTAACGCTGGAAAATTATCGGAATTTGCGGCAACCGCTGCATAATGTCATGGCAAGTAATCAGCTTCGCGGAACGTTGCTGCTGGCTAAAGAAGGCATAAACGGCACCGTAGCCGGCTCCCGTCAAGGCATAGATCTACTGCTGAACTGGTTGCGTTGCTACCCGCGCCTGGCGGATATTGATCACAAGGAATCCTTGACTGACATCCAGCCTTTTAACCGCACTAAAGTTAAACTGAAAAAAGAAATTGTCACTATGGGCGTCGAAGGGATAGACCCTAAACGCGTCGTAGGCACCTATGTCCAACCCCGCGACTGGAACAAGCTGATTTCTGATCCCGATGTCATTCTGGTGGACACGCGCAATGATTATGAAGTTAAGGTAGGCACGTTTAAAAATGCCATTAATCCCGGCACCGAAAGCTTCCGTGAATTTCCCCGTTATGTAAAAGATAACCTCGACCCTGAAAAACACAAAAAAATTGCCATGTTCTGCACCGGCGGGATTCGTTGTGAAAAATCAACCGCTTTCTTAAAAGAACAAGGGTTTAATGAAGTCTTTCATCTCAAAGGCGGCATATTAAAATACCTGGAAGAAGTACCTGAACAAGAAACCTTATGGGAAGGCGAATGTTTTGTTTTTGACGAGAGGGTAACGGTCAATCTGCAACTTGAAAAAGGCAATTACGATCAATGCCATGCCTGCCGCATGCCCATCACAGCAGCAGACAAAGCCAGCGATAAATATCAGCAAGGATGCGCATGTCCTCATTGTTACGACAGGGTCACGCCCGAGCAGAAGGCCCGTTTTATGCAGCGACAAAAGCAAATCGAATTGGCCGAAAAACGAGGCATCGCCCATATAGGTTCTGATGCAGCCAAAACGCTTGCCGCCAGTCGCGAAACCAAGTTTCTAAGGCAACAGGAAGCACTGGAAAAACAGAACCGGAAAATATCCTGAATCCTCAAAACCAATCCAAATATTAAATTCTGAAATCCACCGCGGCTGAAGCAGGGAGTTCATAATGAAAGCAAAAATAGGACAAAAAGCTCCCCCGTTATCAGTATCTGCCTGGGTTCAAGGCGAACCGGTTAATTTTGATGATTTATCAGGCCAAGTCGTATTGGTGGTAGTATTCCAACTGAACTGCCCAGGTTGTTTCCTATATTCGTTGCCGCAAGCAGTAAATTTGTACCGGAAATATTCGAATCACGGCTTATCGGTATTGGGAATAGCTACTGCATTTGAAGATTTTGATAAAAACACTCTGGAAAACTTAACCCGGCTGGTTGAAAAAGGTGAAGTCGTAGGCGAAACATTGCGTGCATTAAGCCAGTCCGGGGAATTAACTGCAGGTCGCTTATTGCCCTACCCTATTCCGTTTCCTTTAGCTATGGATCGTTTGACCAAGCGGCAAGACGATATAACTGATAACGAAATTACGATCTTTATCAAAAACCGTATTCCAGATTTTGAGCAGGAACCGGAACCTTATCAACAAAAAATTCGGCAGCAGGTGCAGCATTATTTTGAATCGCTAATCTATCACGCAGAAACATTTGAGACTTTCGAGTTAAAAGGAACACCGTCACATATTCTCGTTGATAAGCATGGCCTGCTACGAGATTGTGCATTTGGCGCTTATCCTGAATTGGAAGTGCGTATAAAGGAGTTAATGGAAGAGTAATGAGGCTGGAATGGATTCTAATAGCTGTTTTTTAGTGAAAGCGGCTTAAGGCTTTTAACTTTCTAAAAAACCGCGTCTCCAGGAATCCGTCTCTCTATGCCAAGAAACAGCTTGCCCTTACACTGGTTTTGCGCGCAGCCGCTGGGTGTCAACTTTTGGAGGTTAAATCCCCGTCAAAAACCTGGCCGATAGGAAGCTGCGGAGCCCCTGTAATGGCCTTTAGGCGGCCCCATTCAGGAAGGTAATCTCATCCGAGTCCCTATCTGACGCTTTCAATTCCCGAGGAGATGAACCTGATCCGGAGCAACCGATACCCAAGGCTTGTCATCGCACTAGGCAATCCAATGCGCATTTTATCGTCGACTATCAGCGCGGCCGGTTGTAACGCTAGGATTCAAATTACGCTTTCCCAATGTTTGTAGATTCTTTAACCGGACAGCTTCTTAACCTTAATTGAGATCTTCATGGCTTCCGTCGGTTCGGATATCTTCCCGTAAGATACGCTCCATTTCCTGCGATGCTTGACGTGCAAAGTTAATCATTTCCGGTTCCTTCTCAAAAAATTTAAACGATGTCAGCAGGGTTTGCTCGTCATGTTTCATAAACCGTATGGCTTGGTAACGCATATCCGATTCGCTCTCTCCCATGAACTTCATAACCTCCTGCGCCATGGTAAGCGAAGAATCGAAAGTCTCGCGGCGGAAATAATCTATGCCGGCTTTATCAAGTTCATAGGCATGTCGGCGGTTGCGGGCACGCGCGAAGATTTTGAGATTGGGAAAGTGGGCTTTTGATTTGCGCACAATCTCAAGGCATTTATCCGCATCATCTACGGCCACGATCAGCAGTATGGCTTTATCCGCGCCTGCATTGCGCAGTATATCCAGCCGCGAGGCGTCGCCGAAATAGCCCTTCTGGCCGAATTTGCGTAATAAATCAATCTGGTCCGGATCTTTTTCCAGAATAGTGGTTTTAATTCCCTGCGCTTTCAGAAATCGCCCGATAATTTGCCCGAAGCGGCCATATCCGGCAATAATAACGGAATTGCTGCTTTCATCAATCGTGTCGTATTCGCGCTCAGGCAACAGGCTCATAAAACGCGGCTGAATAAAGCGGTCATTGAAAATCATCACAAAAGGCGTAGCCGCCATCGATGATGCCACGGCCAACGTCAGAAACGCCGACTGCTCGCTAAGGATGACGTGCAACCCGCTCGCATATTGAAACAAAACAAAAGCAAATTCACCGCCTTGCGCCAAAGCGAGAGCAAACAGGGCGTTTTGCGGACCATCCAGGCCAAAAACCTTGCCAAGCACAAATAAAATTATAGCTTTGCTAATAATCAACGCCATTACTGCAGCAATCAAACCGGCTGGATTCCCGGTCAGCAAACTAAAATTCATTCCCATTCCGATGGAGATAAAAAACAGCCCTAGCAACAATCCCTTAAATGGCTCAATATCGGTTTCCAGCGACTGTTTATATTCCGAATCGGCAAGCACCACGCCGGCGACAAATGCGCCCAGTCCCGGAGAAACCCCTACAACTTCCATTAATAGCGTAATTCCGACGACAAGAGCCAATGATGCCGCCGTGAATACTTCACGCAGATTGGTTTTGGCAATAAAGCCGAACAGGTATTGAGACAAATAGCGCCCTGTCACTATCACCAGCGCAATCACGAGAGCAATGACCAGCGTATGTGCATAAGCAGGGAGATGGGAAATCCAGCCCGTCTGATGAGTCTCGGGTTCAATGCCGGGCGCCGCCAAAAGCGGCATAAGAATCAAAATCGGGATAACAGCGATATCCTGAAACAAAAGTACTGCGAAACAGGATTCGCCGGCGGAAGTTTGCAGCAAGCCTTTTTCCTGAAGCATTTGCAACACTATCGCGGTTGATGACAGCGGCAATGCCATACCGCAAGCAAGACTTACGCGCCAGTCAAAGCCAAGCATTATTCCAAATGCCGTAAATAAAATACTGGTGACGCAGACCTGCAAACTACCCAAGCCAATAATTAATTTTCGTAGTTCCCACAGTTTTGCAGGTTCCAGCTCCAGACCGATCATAAACAACATCATTATTACGCCGAACTCAGCAAAACTCATGATTTGCAAAGAATTCCCGATTAAGCAGATACCAAATGGACCAATGAGCACACCCGCAGCCAGATAACCCAGCACCGCGCCAAGCCGAAAGCGGCTAGCCAGCGGCACCACTAGGCAGGTGGCGATGAGGAAAATAAATGTATTGAACAAAAATCCATTATCCATAAGCTACTTTTCCACGTGGTACAGACCATTAGAGAATAGGTTCATAATCATACAGATATCAAACAAGACAGTCATATGAACGGGTTTAAAAATGTCTATCAACATTACGTTCTCTCACACCCTTTAATACAAGAACAAGGATTCAATACCGGTTTTTCTATCAAAATGGCTCCGTTTTTTCTGATTTTTTATTTCAAATTAGTTGGGAAATAGCGATTGTTTGCTTGTCTTACAATATCTTGCCAACAAGATCGGTAAGGTGTAATGTCTATAAAGTGCGTATTCAACAGGTAATAAAGTATTTATTAAAAAATAGTAACTATTCAGCGCGAAGAATAGTCCCTTCTCCTTCGAGGGAGAAGGTTAGGATGAGGGGGATTAAAATAAAGCATTTTGCCTTGTTTTAAATTCCCCCTCGCCAAAGCCCTCTCCCCCGGAGAGGGCTTTGGCGTATTGCGCTAAATAGTTACAAAAAATAAAATAACCCATAGGGTTGATAATCAGGATACGTATATTGCAAGTATCCGATTATATAAAATTAAAAAATCACGGAGGTCAAATGAAGATGCTAACAATAAAGAAAAAAAATTCTCTGATCGGACTGCTAATTCTGAATTTCCTGCTTCCTTCCAGCATATGCACCGCTGCGGATCATAATGATCCTAATGCGATCAATTCAATCTTTGCTGATATTCCAACGAATCCTGCCGACTTATACGATATGTTTGGTTTTCCCAGTGACGACAAGACTGATGGGGAAAAGGTCGTGGTGGCGCTAACCTTCGCTTCCATTCCAAAGGCCGGCGTGTTCGATACGGATTTGCTTTACCGCATCCATTTTGACCCCGATCCAAGAACAGGTCCGGCCATGCAGGATGAACACTCGCTGTCATCGATAGTTCAATACGCCAAGGCAGTCGGCAAAAAATACCTGGATTTTAAACCTTCCGAAGTAAAGGTAACATTCAACAAGGAAAATCAGGCGAAGGTTGACTTTATCGATTTTCCGGGCGGCAGTTTTTCCAAAGTGATCCCAACCAATACAGTGACGACTATTCAATCGCCGGATGGCTATTCCATCAAAACCTTTGTCGGCGGTAGGGATGATGCTTTTTTCAATGACCTGCCGGGGTTTTTCAGGTCTATCAACTATGCGCCGCAGTTCTATCATATTCCTAATTCCATGAAAGATAAGAGGGAGTTGCCCATACCGAAAACTCTGATTGAGCTGGAAGGTAATACCCTGTTCAATTTCGACAAAAATAATCCCGATTTAGGCATCACGGTTAAAAAGGATTTACCTAAAGGTTCTCTAGGGTGGAACGGCAATAAGTTTCTCAAGGATGAAAACGGAAATTTTCGCTTTGTATACAGCGGTAAAGATGCCCGGGCCGGCGGAAACGTCAATGCTATTATTCTGGAAATTCCCTTGAAATTTCTGACCAAGACGCCCGATCAGGACAGGATAGTCCGGACATGGGGAGAAAGTTGGGTATTGAAGGCAACCGCCAAAGCAGACTCCACGGCTGAGGAAAAACCCAATCTTTTTTCCGGACTTTTCAAAGCGGCTTGGGCGGGAGCGGCTCCTGCAGAAACCGGGTTCAATGATGACATAAAGAATTATAATAAAGTTGATGTAGACGGCGTTCCGTTCCTTGATGCAGCGCTTAATGAACGGGAGGATGACAGGCAAATGGCCAATAATATCAAACTCTCTGAACATTACGTCAAGCGCTTCGCCCACCTCGGATGGGGATTCGGCCCTTCCATCAGTGCGTTAGGGCTAGGCACCTGTTTTGATCATTCCAACTCCCCTGTCTCGGTGCATAAAACCTATAATCTCGCGATTAAAGCCTTTCCACGCGCGAAGAAATGTTTTTTTCAGCGCGTTAACATGCCGGATAATTCCTGGAATGTGAAAAACCTGGATATCAAACCGCCCCGCACTTTCGAAATATTTATCCCCAATGTCGCATCCATAGATATGGATACGAACGGCACCTGGCCGTTCGGCCGCAGGCTTGAAGATCAGGTAGCCTCACGGTTTCTGGCGCTGTTCCTGGATATGGAAAAAGGCTGCGGCGGCAAACCCTGCAATCTGGAAACGTTAAGTGATCTCACGCTATGGGAGAAAGCGCCCATAGTGCCAAAAACCCCGCCTAATCCGTTGAAGAACGACAAGGATTTTCTCAAGGAATTTCCTTACCTGGCTGAACCCTGGCAATAACCCGGATGTCGGCAAACCGCCAATAGAGGTGGTTTGCCGGCCCTTCCTTCTTGAACCGATAGCTTGCAGTCATACTACTTGAGCAAAACAGCTTAAGCCAATGCCTTGCAGCCGGTCTTAAAATCCTGCCTTTAATCCTGATTAACAGCCTATTGTGTTTATACGCTTTCTTAAAATCTCTTTTTGCCTTGTTGTTGCTGTATTATCCATCCCTCTTACTGGCCTGACGGGATTGACTTCCACGGATTACCAACAGGAATTGGCAAAAATTGAAGGAGATATTTCTAGCTCGCGAAACGTGTCCGCCACTTCCACTGACAACCCTGAAATCTTATTGCGAACGGCTTACTTTTATTTCCTCAAGAGCTCCTTGACAGGACTGGAACAGGACATGATAAAAGCAGGATGGGCATTCGATAAAGCTATTGAGGGCCTGCCAACTCCTGCCGATCTTTATCTTTTACATACGGCGTTCAATCTGAAACTGCACCGTCTGACAGAGGCCAAAGCTGATCTGGAAAAAATTACCTTCATGAGCGAAGACCCGAAATTCCAGGTATGGGAGGGGGATATTGATGTTCAGGAAGGAAACTACCGAAGCGCCGAAACCATCTACCGGCACATTATTGAGCAGAAGCGCGACTGGGACAATCTTTCCCGTCTCGCTTATTTACGCTGGAAAACCGGGGATTTTGAAGGCGCCGACCACTTATATTCGGAAGCGGAAGAAGAAATTTCAGCCAAGGACATGCGTTCATTTGCCTGGGTAGAGTTGCAAAGAGGACTTATGGCTTTGAGCAGGGGCCACAATAAGACAGCATGGGCTCGCTACCAGCGGGCTGATCGAGCCTATTCCGGTTATTGGCTGGTCAAGGACTACATGGCCGAATGGTTGGGTGCTCAACGGAACTTTGACGCGGCGATAGCGCTTTACCAAAAGCTTATCGTCTGTACGCCGCGGCCTGAACTATACCAGGCGTTAGGGGACTTATATGTGTTTATGGGCAAGCAGGCGTTAGCTCAGCCCTGGCATGACAAGGCGCTTGCGGCCTATTTGGATTCAGCCCTGCGTGGCGAGGTTCAGTATTATCATCATCTGGCTGCATTTTATGCGGATTCGCGCATGGATGGCGTTGAAGCTGTGAAATGGGCGCAAAAAGATATTGTGTTGCGAAAAAATGCAACAACTCATGATGCCCTGGCGTGGGCCTTGTATCGAAATGATCAATATCCTGCGGCTCTTGAGGAAATAAAAAAGGCATTGGCCGGCAACTGGCAGGATGCGCATCTTTATTTTCATGCAGCAATGATCCATTTAGCCGCAGGACAGATAATAGAAGGCAAAGGCTATTTGCAAAAAGCCGCCGAGATTAATCCGCGCTACGATAGCTTTCATGTCCATCGCTGAAGCTGTTAGCTTGACTGATTCCGGGAGACAGGGTAGAACTTGGAAGGACTTTTTCAGCGTTCAGGAAAAATCTCCCACTGTCACATGGTTTACCGCTTGTCTGTTCTTTTTGGCATACTTCTGTTCGCCTCCAACCGAGGCGCATCCAATCTCGCAGGGTGCTATGGAAATCAGGGTATTGTCAAACCGTATCGATCTGCGCGCGAGGGTTTCACGAGAAGAAGTTTTGGTTGCTACGGCCTTGGGAGGACAGGAAAATTCGGTTGGCCCGGAGGCCATTCGTAAACATGCTGAGTACCTGCTGGCTCATCTTCATATCAGCGCGAATGGGCAATCGCTGGCCGGACGAATAATTGAAGCACCTAAAAATTTTGCCGGATTACTCCCCTACCGGTTCGAGTATAGCCTGGAAGATGCAGCGCACAGGCGCATTGAATTTCGGCAGGACGTATTGCGTGAGTTCGAGTTTGCTCCCGGAAATGCGTGGGAGGCGAGCTATATCGTATGCATCATAGTGCATGATCAAATATCGGCCGAAGGTGTACTGTTTACTTTCAGTGAGCCTCTGGTATTCCAAAGTGACGGCATTGACGGGCCGGACCTCTTACGAAAAAGCATAGCATTTATACGGCATGGCATTGCCCATATTCTCAGCGGCTATGATCATCTGCTCTTCGTCGGCGCGCTGGTATTGGCGGCAGCCGGCTGGTGGGATCTGGTCAAGGTGATTACGGCGTTCACGCTGGCTCATAGTCTTACCCTCACTCTTGCGGCCCTGGATATATTCCGACTATCCGCTGGGATTGTCGAACCCATGATCGCATTAAGCATCGTGGCCGCTGCCTTACAGAATATTTTGTGGCCCATGCACAGCCGCGGCTGGGAACGACTGCTGCTGGCTTTCGGATTTGGATTGTTTCATGGCCTGGGTTTCGCGGGCGGCCTCCTCGATGCAATGTCAGACATGCAGCTAACCAGCGCCTTATTGGCAATAGCGGCGTTCAGCTTTGGGGTTGAAATCGGCCATCAGCTTGTAGTATTGCCGGCCTTTTACGGGCTAACTCTTCTGCGCCGCTTCAGCGCCGGGCAAAGCCGATATGCGCAACGTTACGGATCGGCCATGATTTCCCTGTTTGGGCTGGCCTATTTGTATATGAGTTTACGGTAAGACAGCCATCGGAATAAGTTAAGATTTTGCAGTTTCTAACGCCCTGTCCTCCCCTCACTTCGACTATCGTCTATTTCGGGCAAGTTGACGTTTTTATTAGACTAATACAGTTGATACGAAACATTGTTATGATCAACTAAAACCCGATACTTCTTTAAGCCACATTACTATAAAATACTCACTCAAATTCCAATGGTGCTTGATAGCCTTACTTGAATGCGTGCGTTTGTCGTGGTAAAAGTCATCCATCAATAATGGTCAGCTTTGCCGTTTCTTGAGTTCTGAACTTTTCGTAAAAGGGTTCTAAGCCAAAACCCTCGGTATTTTTAAAATATTCTAAATCAATTAGTTAGTCTAATATAAGGGGACTAATATCTCTTCAAAGTCGATTGGGTTGTAAGTACTGGCTACCCCAGTCACTAGGATAGATAAGGTCCTCTGTATCGTTGCGCTTGCGCAACCAGAGCGCTTGTTCCCAGACGTTCAAGACTAAATCCGTCTGCACGGAACGGCTGACCTGCAGCCCACGATATAACGGGCAAAGACGTCACTGCTCTGTGAACAACTGGTCAACTTCTAATATGAGGTCATTTAGCATGGGGAAAATGATGATATTCGGTTGTTTTCACCCATTTTTAAGAAAACTATTTAGCTGTATTATTAGCTAAGTATATTATTTGTAAATAATTCTTATAATTTGGTATAGTAATTGCTCATAGGATTATGCCGACAACAATCAAATTTCAGTTAACCGGTCTCTATAATAATTAATTTTTTATCATTGAGTTAAAATAATTTATAAATACTCAGGAGCAGGATAAAATCGGACTTCACCGTTCAGTAATTGACTTTTTAGAGGCTGTTAAAGAAGAAATAAGGCATTATACATAAAGGAAAATATTGAATTGTTTTCAAATAAGGTTAGAAAATCCAATAACCTGCTTGCCTATGCTAAATCAATTCATTCTCTCATATTGGGCAAATTGTACTGAGTTGTATGATAGCTCAATCATTCACTCTAAAGGATCTTCGGAACATGACAATATTATCTTGCCGTCAATGGCGGATGGGTGGCGCAATAATAGCACTGACTGGATTTATATGGTTTCTTTTCCTGGGTTATCGTGACCTGATAGAGCCTGATGAGGGACGTTATGCAGAAATCGCACGAGAAATGCTGGCTTCCGGTGATTGGATTACGCCGCATCTTAACGGATTCAAGTATTTTGAAAAACCGCCGTTGCAATATTGGGGCTCCGCGATCAGTATGGCCTTATTAGGTGAAACCAATACGGCCGCCAGAGTATGGTGTTCCGGACTCGGATTTATCGGCGCCTTATGGGTTGGGTTTGTAGGCAGCCGGGTTTATGGACGCAGTGCCGGTTATTTTGCATTCCTGTTTTTGATTAGCACAGTTCTTTATGTCGGCATGGGGCATGCCAATAGCCTGGATATGGGGGTGAGTACGCTACTGATTATCGCAGTCGGCGCATTGGTGCTGGCTCAGACAGAACGGCATTTACCCCAACAGGAGCGAAACTGGATGCTGCTGGCCTGGGCTGCGCTTGGCGGAGCAACGTTGAGCAAAGGACTCATCGGCCTGGTGCTTCCCGGCGGCGCGATTGTTCTGTATACCCTCTGGCAGCGCGACTGGGCGCTATGGCGTCACCTGCACCTGGGCAAGGGCTTGCTGGTCTATTTATTGATTGCCGCGCCCTGGTTTGTGGCCGTCAGTTACTCAAATCCCGAGTTTCCCCATTTCTTTTTTATTCATGAACATTTCGAGCGTTATACTAGCGATGTTCACGGACGCACCAAGTCCAACTGGTATTTCTTTGCCGTTTTTGCGATAGGAGCGATACCTTGGCTTTTTTCGTCGTTAAACGGCCTGATTAAGCCGCCTTTTTCCTGGCGAGCCGAAGCCGGAAAATTTGAAGCCTCACGCTTACTTTGGATTTATGCGATTTTCGTGTTCTTCTTTTTTTCGATTTCCCATTCCAAGTTACCGGGCTATATTTTGCCGATGTTTCCGGCATTGGCGCTGTTAGCCGGCGAGAATATGTCCAAGCGCAGACATTTTATTGCCGACGGTATTGCGGCTATAGTAATTGCCGCCGTTATATTCATTTTCTTTATCTGGAAAGCAGGTGATACTGCCAAGATTGCCGGTGATACTGCCAAGATTGGAAGATTAACATCAGACCTGATGCTGTTCCGTCCCTGGATTATGGCAATGGCTTTTTTAACAGGCGCGGCTGGTATTTCTACGCTAATGTTAAGGAATAAAAAAAATCTGGCTATCTCTATTTTCGCTCTTTGCGCCTTACTTGGATTACAAATGCTTTCATGGGGCTATCAAAGTATCAGCGAATTTCGCTCCAGCCGGATTATGGTCAAAGCAATTCAATCCTACTTCGACAAGAGCGGCAAAGACACCGTGGAGATTTATGATGTTAATCGCTATGATCAATCGCTGCCTTATTATTTGGGCAGAACCATTCACTTGGTTGACTATAAAGGTGAGCTGGAATTCGGGATTAACCAGGAACCCCAAAAATGGTTAAATAAAACAGATTTTCTGCCTGTATGGTTAAATTCAGACCAGGCAATAAGTATTCTGACTCAAAATATTTACGACCAATGGCATCAACAGAAAATTCCTATGCACACAATTTATGAAAATTCCCGTTATATCGCAGTGGCTCGCCGATGAGTATCGTTAGTTTCAGTATTATTCTGACTGGGGTGATGCTGAATGCAATCGCACAACTGGCGCTCAAAGCCAGCGTCAGGGAAATGGGCGTCATCGGTTTAAATTTTTCTTCGTCCGCTACGGCATTTTTAAGATTGGCCTGCGAACCTTTTCTCTGGATCGGCTTGTTTTGTTACGGTATCAGCGTCATCGTATGGATATTAGCATTGTCCAGAGTTGATGTCAGCATTGCTTATCCGATGCTATCCCTGGGTTATGTGGTCAATGCATTTGCCGCCTGGCAGATATTCGGCGAAACGATGAATCCGGCTCGCATGATCGGAATAGGTATCGTTCTGCTTGGTGTTTATGTTTTAGCAAGGAGTTAATATGCTGCCATTTACTCGGCCCACACTTGATTCAGAAGAATTTGAAGCAATCAAAGAAGTGCTGCAATCAGGATGGCTGGCGACCGGCCCCAAAGTTGCCGCTTTTGAAACCGCATTGGCCGATTATATTGGCGGTGACGTACAGCTTCGGGTGTTCAATTCCGGCACCAGCGCGCTGGAAGCCGTTTTGCTCGCTTACGGAATCGGGCCGGGTGACGAAGTGATTGTACCTGCGATGAGTTTTGTCGCCAGCGCCAATGTCATCGTTCGTTGCGGAGCGACGCCCAAATTCGTTGATGTCGACTTAATCTCTCGCAATATTGATGCTGCTGCGGTTGCGGCGGCGATAACGCCCAATACCAAAGCCGTTATACCTGTGCATTTTGCCGGTCGCGCGGTTGAGATGGACGCGATTTATCAGTTGGCCGAGCAGCATAATTTTCTGGTGCTTGAGGATGCGGCTCAAGCTATCGGCACTCGATATAAGGGACGTAAGATCGGCAGCTCAGGCAACCCCGTCTGCTTCAGCTTTCATCCCAATAAAAACATGACCACTATTGAAGGCGGCGCCGTTGCTGTCAATGATCCTGTGTTGCTGAAAAAAATTGAAGGTATCCGCTTTCACGGCATCGAAAGAGACTCGCAGGGTAGTATGGATGTGACCGCGTGGGGCGGCAAAATGAATATGCCGGATGTGGGAGCGGCTCTCGGATTAATACAATTGAAGAAACTGGATAGTTTTAATCAAAAACGCCGGACACTGGTTGAGCGTTACTTACAGCAACTTCCGCAACATGACGCCCTGGTATTGCCCGCCAATGCAGACGGCCACAGCTGGCATATGTTCTGCATCCTGCTTAATTGGGAAAAAATTGGCCTGAACCGTAACCAGTTTCTTGAAGTGCTCAAGCAGCAGCACGCCATTGCGGCGGGCATCCATTACCCCCCTATTCATCTGTTCGCCCTTTATCGTCAATATGGCTATAAGGCCGGGGATTTTCCTAATGCTGAAAAAATCGGTGACCAAACCTTAACGCTTCCGCTCTTTCCTGCCATGGAGGAAAAAGATGTTGATCAGGTTTGTTTGGCTGTGGTTTCATTGCTGGATGGCCTTAACTTAATGCCGTAATTAGCAAATGCTGTATTTATCTTGTAATTATTAAATCTAAGACATTAACTTTCCCATCTAAATGACGAAAAATCATGAATTACCTGAAGTGTCTATTGTTATTCCGGTTTATAACGAAGAAGCCGTTTTACCGTTACTGTTTGAAAGACTTTATCCGGTTCTAGAAGCCTTAAAGCGCAGCTACGAAGTAATTTTTATTGACGATGGCAGTCGTGATCATTCGGCCGCCTTGCTTCGCAGGCAGTTTCAAGTATTCCCTAATACTACGCGAGTCATATTTCTGCGTACCAATGTCGGACAACATTCGGCACTGATTGCAGGTTTTGAGCGGGCCAGAGGGTCGTCTATCATAACGCTGGATTCAGATCTTCAAAACCCTCCTGAAGAAATTCCTGCTCTACTGAATCAAATGTATAAAGGCCACGATTATGTTGGCACTATCCGGCGTAAACGAAATGATAGCTGGTGGCGTCATTGGGCCTCGAAAGCAATGAATTGGCTGAGGGAAAAAATCACCCATATTCACATTACGGATCAGGGATGCATGATGCGGGGTTATGACCGCGACATTATCGATGCTGTTTTAGCCACCACCGAAACCAATACCTTTATACCGGCGCTGGCTTACCTTTATGCCGGAAATCCTACTGAAATCGTTATTGACCATGAAGAGCGTGCGGCCGGAGAATCAAAATATTCGTTGATCAAATTGATTCATCTCAATTTCGATTTGATGACAGGATTTTCAACTGCGCCTTTGCAATTATTTTCCTTAATTGGTATGGCAATTTCCCTGCTATCGCTAATCTTTGTGATGTATATGGGCTTGCGAAGACTTATGCTGGGACCGGAAGCCGAAGGTGTTTTTACGCTTTTCGCCATTCTGTTTTTTTTGCTAGGTATTCTATTATTCGGCGTCGGGCTTTTAGGTGAGTATGTCGGGCGGATATATTCTCAGACCCGGTCGCGTCCTCGTTATTTGATTCAGGCTGTCTTGGATAATAATGAAGAAAAGCCTGCAAGCAATAAAAATTCATGAAGCCGTCAGCCGTTGTTTTCGCCTATCATACGCTGGGTATAACGGGCATAGAATGCCTGTTGCGAGCTGATGTCGATATTAGACTGATAGTCACTCATCAGGATAATCCCGAAGAAAATATTTGGTTCGGCAGCGTTTCCAATCTGGGGGCCAAACTAAAAATACCGCTTATAAAGCCCAATAATCCTAATTGCGCAGAGGTGATGGAACATCTTATAGGGCTTAACGCGGACTGGTTTTTTTCTTTTTATTACCGGCACATGCTCAGTCCCGACCTATTGGCTATCCCGCCTCGAGGCGCTTATAACCTGCACGGTTCGTTACTGCCAAAATACCGAGGCCGCGCTCCGGTTAACTGGGCTGTGCTGCAGGGCGAATCAGAAACCGGAGTCAGTCTCCATCAAATGATAGATAAGCCCGATGCCGGCCCGCTGATAGATCAGGAAGCTGTCCCCATTTTACCTAACGATACCGCGCAGGATGTTTTTTTAAAGCTAATTCCCGCCGCAGACAGGTTATTAAACCGTTGTCTACCCCTATTATTTGATGGAAAAATAGTACCCAGGCCTCTGGATCTTTCTATGGGGAGTTATTTTGGCAGCCGTAAGCCGGAGGATGGACGTATTGATTGGAGTCAATCGGCGTGGACCATACATAATCTTATCCGGGCTGTAGCGCCGCCTTATCCGGGCGCATTTTTTGATATCAATGGAAAACGCTTTTTTCTGCTGGGCAGTTATTACCACGATGAATCGGCCATTCATACGGGGCAGATTTGTCTCTATTGGGAAAGCGGACATTTTTATGCGGATTGCAGAAATAACAAACGCTTCCGTATCAAACAGCTTGATTGCGATGGAAAACCGCTGGATCAGATTGCTTTCAGAACAATAGCAGGCAGCGACCTGTTATTTCCGGCTTTCGATTGCTGACAATTTTTTAACTTAATAGACAGGATATTGTGAAAATACTCATATTGGGCGTAAATGGTTTTATCGGGCATCATCTTTCAAAGCGCATACTCGAAACCACCGATTGGCATGTCTATGGCATGGACATGCAATCCAATCGTGTTGAAGCATTCCGAGAGCATGAACGCTTCCATTTTTTTGAAGGCGATATCACCATTAATCACGAGTGGATGGAATATCACATTAAAAAATGCGACGTGATTCTGCCGCTGGTGGCAATCGCCACGCCCGCTACTTATGTCACCCATCCGCTAGCGGTATTCGAGCTTGATTTTGAAGCGAATCTGCCGATTATCCGCGCGTGCGTGAAATATGAAAAACGTATTCTTTTTCCCTCAACTTCAGAAGTGTATGGTATGTGTAAAGATGATGCCTTTCATCCTTACGAGTCCGAACTGGTGTTGGGCCCGTTGACCAAGCCCCGCTGGATTTATTCCTGCTCCAAGCAATTGCTGGATCGGGTTATTTGTGCCTACGGACAGGAACAGGATCTAAGGTACACCTTATTCAGACCGTTTAACTGGATAGGCTCTGGCCTCGATAGTATCCACACCGCCAAGGAAGGCAGCTCTCGTGTGGTGACTCAATTTCTGGGGCATATCGCCCGGGGCGAGTCCATTAAGCTTGTTGACGGCGGCCAGCAACGGCGCAGCTTTACCTTTATCAGTGATGGTATTGATGCGCTAATGAGCATTATTAAAAATGAAGACGGCAAGGCAACGGGCAGTATTTATAACATTGGTAATCCGGCCAACGACTTATCCGTTAGAGAACTCGCCGAGTTGATGTTGAAAATCGCCAATGAATATCCGGAATATCGAATACTGGCTGATAAAGTCAAACTCATGGATATCAGTGCCAAAGATTATTATGGTGAGGGTTATCAGGATATCAAAACACGCGTGCCCTGGATTGGTAATACCGTGAAAGACCTTGGTTGGAAACCTGAAGTAACAATGGAGGATGCGTTACGCAATATTTTTGATGCATACCGTCACGAAGTTGGTTCTGCTATAAAATTACTCGATCAGTATCCGGGCTGATGAAAATTGCCTTGAAAGTAGATGTCGATACCCTGCGAGGCACACTGGAAGGCGTCCCCGCATTACTTGCTCTGTTTCGGCAATACAGCGTAAACGCTACCTTTCTGTTCAGCCTCGGGCCTGATCATACCGGTCGTGCCCTGCGCCGTCTATTTAGGCCGGGATTTTTCAGCAAAGTTAAACGGACTTCGGTGCTCAGTCATTATGGGCTGAAAACCTTACTCTACGGAACAGTGCTTCCCGGCCCGAAAATTAGCCTGCATGGCCGCCATATCCTGCGCCATGCTGAAGATGCAGGGCATGAAGTAGGTATCCATTGTTATGACCATATCCGTTGGCAGGATTTTGTCGCCCATCGCGATGCAGACTGGACAAAAAGAGAGATGCAATCAGCAATAAACGCCTTTCATGAGGTATTCGGACATCCGCCTTCCGTTCATGGCGCAGCAGGCTGGCAGGTGAATAAACATATGTTACAGTTAGAACAGCAACTGGGTTTCCGTTATGCCAGCGATTGTCGCGGCTATTGCCCTTTTATACCTTTTATGGAAGGACAGTCATACCCATGCCCGCAAATTCCCAGCACGCTGCCGACCCTGGATGAATTAATCGGCCGTCACGGCATTACCGAAGACAATGTGCATACAGCGATATTCGCTGCCAGTCGTGAGCCCGTCCCGTTCGGTCATGTGTATACCTTGCACGCAGAGCTGGAAGGTATGAAATTGCTTCCGGTCATGGAAAAACTGCTGCAATTATGGCAGCAAGCGGGCGACGAAGCCTGTAGGCTGCAAGACTATATCACCGGCATAAATATTGCCAAACTTCCTCATCATGAGCTTGTCTGGGGCGGTGTTGAAGGTCGTTCCGGTGTATTGGCTTTGCAAGGCCGCGAAATTTATTAAAGAAATCGAAAAAGCTGAATATTTTAAAAATTAGGCCATCGTTCGCGGCAAAAACAAGCAAAGGAAATATGGAGCGCTTTTGTTTAAAACCTTTCAAGATACGGCATTTAGAAGCGGGAAACTATCGAGCTTTCTGTTCCCTATGCGAGTGCAGAGCATCTCGATCAATACCGTCCACGAGTTATTATCTGCTATCAATCGTGAGGCCGATTTACGCAATTATTTTGTGAATGCTGAAATTTGGGAGGTTGCTACAGATCGTAGATTGCAGTAACACAAAAAAATCATTAAGTTAGACCTATTTCTGCGAAAAAACCGGAATATCGGCCAACCCTAAAAAAGAATGAGCAGGCACTTTAATGAGTAATTGGGGAGATGGAATGGCCGGGATGCCTACAGATAATAAGGTGGTTGTTTAGTCCCACAAATAAGTGCCTGAAGTGGGGTAATCTGCTTCCTAATGACCTGCGCTCAAAAATTATTCCTATCACTTTCATATGCTCAAAGAGTTAGTTGGGGGAAATTAATGATAAGTCAATAAACTCCAACTATTAGATTGAAAGTCCTGTGCCATTCTATATGGCTACCGCCATATAGAATGGCACAGGACTATTTGGGCTACCTGGAATCAGCCATTAAGAGGAAAGGTCAATACGTCGGCGGCTGAAACTCATCAAGGTTGCAAGTGCCGAACCCATCAGCCAAAAAGCCGCGGGTATGGGCACGGCCGTGGGTATAGATTGCCGGAATCCGCGTATTTCACCCGTTGGGAAATTGCTGGTGTGGATATTGAAATAAGCCGTGCCTGCATTCAGGCCTGCGGCCAGCGCATTGAATGCTTGGGATGGGCCAGTATATAAAGCAAGAAAAGCCGGATTATAGCTCGATGTGGAGGCCATATCGAAGGTTTGGTTGTAACTGCCTAATTTTACTCCCAGGGGAAAGCCTGGAAAAGTAGGCACCTGAGTGGCAACCATGGCAGTTCCGGCTCCTAGCACCGCGGTGCAGCAGTGAATATGCGCAGCCGTTACATTACTGGTCAATCCTGTAAAGGTGGTATCGACAGTCATCGAATTTAAGCCAGTATCGAGAGTGACTAATGCTACTCCTAAAGCAAGGGAATTATTGGGAGGCTCCTCGCCAGGACCAGATAACACGGCAGAATAAGTGGTTATCTGGGCTGATACTGAAGAATTGATTACAAGGGCTAAAAATAAGGTGATATACATGATGAAGGATTTCATAATTTTCCTCCCCCGAGTGGTTGTAATTGCCTGAACAATTTTAACTGGGTTGGTGTAAAGGGTTTAATTCCTGTTCATATGTCTTTTGGTTTTTTGTTGCTTTTGGACGGTAACATAAGTTTTTTTACAAGTCAACCTAGTATGTTTGTTAGCCTTCAAAACTCAACCGGTTACTGATATGGCGTAGTTTATTTAAACAACTGCAGTGCCAGCATGATCGCATCTTCGCGTCCATTTTCGGCTGGGTAGTAACCTTTTCTTATTCCTATTTCGTTGAAGCCCATATTCCTATAAAGAGCAATAGCGACAGGATTAGAAGGCCTAACTTCCAGAAAAATTGTTTCTGCGCGCCTCCTGGCCACGTCGATAAGGTTTTCCAGCATTTTACGGCCTATTCCCTGCTTTTGCTCAGCCGGGTCTACGCAAATATTTAAAATATGCGCTTCGCCTGCGGCCATTGAAAGAATGCTATAACCCAACACTTTATCGAGTTCTTCACATACCCAACAGCTATAACCGGCCCTGAAGCAGTCTCTAAAAATATCTTCCTGCCAGGGAAATTGATAATTTTTTCTTTCAATTTCCAAAACAGCAGGTAAATCAGAAGCATACATTTTTCTAAGGCGTATTAAATCTTTCCTGGCTACTGAATCAGGAAAGACTTTTGCGTAAAATTCTTTATCAGCATCATAAACCACAAAATTTTTAATTCTATCTAAGAATCCCTGCATATTTAACCTTCGACATTTTTATAGGTGTGCACAGCTAACTGTAAATCCATCCAGGCTTTGCGCTTGTCCAGCAAAGACCGTAACAAGTACGCGGGATGATAGACGACAACAACCGGCGTATTCTCTAAACTATGTACTTTGCCTCTCAGTTTAGCGAGGGGCTCATCCGTTTTTAATAATGTTTGAGCCGCAACCCGGCCTACAGCCAGTATAATTTTTGGCTTGATCAACATCCTCTGTCTTTGCAGGTAATCCCCGCAACTTTCAATTTCATCAGGTTTGGGATTGCGGTTGCCGGGAGGGCGGCACTTCACTATATTAGTAATGAAAATTTCTTCCCGGGCCAGGCCGATTGCTCGCACCATCTCCGTTAATAATAGCCCGGCGCTACCGACAAAAGGTTTGCCTTGCAGATCTTCATTTTGCCCCGGCGCTTCACCAATCAGCATCCAGTCAGCATTTTTATTACCTGATCCAAAAACCGTCCGGTTACGCGTTTCACACAGGGAACATTTTATACATGTAGCAACTTCAGTTTGTAATGCATCCCAGTTTTCTGCGTCCTGAAAATCAGGTTCAACGCACTGTACTGGATTTTCAATGCTATTACTCTCTATCGCCAACAGTGACGATTGCGCAGGCTGCATCACGATTTTTGGAATCCAGACATCAATGCCCATTGCCTCCAGATATTGCAGACGCCTTGCATTATCCAAAATCAGCCTCAACTGAACTATTATCAATAACCATAACGAACATTAAAACATTACTCCAAATCCTCCTGGAAATATTCAATTGTAAGCTAGGGCTCAAAGACTTACGATAAAAAGTTTACTAAGGCCACTAAATTAAATACCGGGATCCATAAAAAATAAGTAGCCATAAGAGGGGAGCGCAGAATTCGGGAAGCATAGCACGTTTAGACTTTCCGATGAGGCGTAGAGGCCGAAACTGACCGTCCTAAATGTTACGGTCTAGACTGTGTGTCTTAGGAAGTTGGGTATTAACGACTGAGTAATGAAAAATTGACAAGATGAATGGCTTAGTTCGGAAGAACTAAGCCATTCATCAATGAAGATTACGCTTCATTTTTTCTTGATTTACCGCCCTGTGAATGCTCGCCGCCTTTGCGGCCTGCTTCACTTAGACTTTCGTGGCCTCGTGTCTTCGCAGCTTGTTCATGATCGGCAGCTTTTCCGCCTTTGCGGCCTGCTTCACTTAAGCTGTCATGCCCACGTTTTTGTGCGGCTTTTTTTCCGCCTTCAGTTGTACCTGTCATAATATTTCCCCTTTATATTAAATAAATGGTTAAGTTATGATTAAAGTTAAGCCTATGAATTAATAGCTAAATAATAAAAAAGTTCGATTAAAGTTAAAGTAGTACAAAGTACCTGTAGCTTATTTTTTTAATAGCTCCTGTAGAATTAAATCATCGAACTTTTATTAAATTGTGTCCAATAACTAAAAATCCATAGCCATATACTTACCTCCCTAACAGATTAAGTCAATAAGTAATACTCCTTATATTTTTAATTAATTTGCTTTTTTCAAATTTTTTTGAGCGTAGCATCAGGTAGGAAATTTACCTGCTTCCAAAGAAAGAACTATAACTTTTTACTTCGGCCAGTATGGACCGATAGGTGCCTCTGGAATTTTCTGGCGAGGGACTGGACTGGGGATAGTTCTTTCAAGGGTTTTTATTTTGATTGCTTTTACTTAACCATTGATTGATGGGAGAATTTTTGGGTGTATCCGCCTCGCTGTCATAATTCTCTTGCACCGCATAGCTATCCTTATGCTTAATCAGCAGCCAGGCATTATCTTTTTTAGCTTTTAATTTGACTAGGGCAAATTCACCTTTCAGTTTTTTACCGTGCAAAATAATTTTTAAATGTCCAGCTTTCAATGCCTGCAATAATTTTATTTCTGTGTCTTTTCCTGAGTTTTCACTATCGGTGTAATGGCCATGATCCCAATTTTCAACGATGCCTGCACCATAATTTCCTGCCGGAATAACGCCTTCAAAATCCTTATACTCATAAGGATGATCTTCCACCCTCAGAGCAAGTCTTTTATCAGCAGGATTTAACGAAGGACCTTTGGGTATGGCCCAGCTTTTTAAAACACCTTCCATTTCCAATCTGAAATCATAATGCAGACGCGACGCTTTATGCCGTTGCACGACAAAAACCAATTTGCAGGAATCTTTTACTACTTTTCCCTCGGGTTCAGGCGACTGGTTAAAATCCCTTTTTTGCCGGTAATCAGTAAGTGTCATACTTCAGGAAACTTTTTTACTGTTCTGGCTAGCTTTTAATTTAATCACGTCTTTAGATCAGTAAATTAAGAATTATTTTCCAATCTTCAAGCTAATTTATTGAAATTTACCTTATACAGGTAATGACCAAATCATCATTTTGAGCGCTTCAAAATTCTTATCCAGTGGTGTTTCAGCGATATTAACCGGGATGCATCGATTCTGTGACATCCTTGCCGATTCCCCGGTAACCGATGAAGCGTCCGGAACCATCAAACATCGGTTCTCCGCTAACCATCAGATATTGATTGGAGCCATCCGGATTGGTTCGAGTGTAAACGAAGTCCAGAAATGGCTTTCTACCTGCCAAGTTCGCCTCCAAGGCTTCCCGTTCGGCTTCATTCCAACTGGATTTATCCACCACTTTCTCGCCAAGCAATTCATCAACTTCAATACCGAGCATTTCCAGAACCGGGCCGTAAATTTTAGTAAAATGGCCGCTTTCATCCTGTTCCCAATACCAGTCGGACGATAATTCCGTGAGACGACGAGCTCTTGCTTCACTTTCCCGCAATTCAGCGGTTCGTTCCAGAACGGTCTGTTCAAGTTCTTTGCTGTAATTCTCTAATTTTTTATACAGTAAGCGCACCTCGATCATATTGTGGATACGTGTCTGAACTTCGACCAAATCAAATGGTTTACTGACAAAATCTTTAGCGCCGGATTGCAAGGCGCGCAATTTTTGATCAGGTTGGGCGGTGATTACAAGGATGGGAAGATAACTATGCGGTTCAAGCCCTTTAAGTTCTTCCATCACCTGGAAGCCATCCTTACCTGGCATAAGAAGGTCGAGCAAAATCAAATCATAACGGTTAGTATGATAAAGCCGGCAAACTTCATTGGGGTTTGTTGTCGATTCAATATTCGTATAACTCGCCTGTTGCAGCATTTCTTCCAACAAAAGAACATTAGAAGGCTGGTCATCAACGATCAGTATGCTTGCGTTAAGAATGTCTGAATTGCTGACTTTCATATATTTCCTGTCTTGTTTGAATTAATTGATTTTGCACCCGATAATTTTAGCGCCGCATCCAGCGTACTCATAAGTTCTTCAAGATTAATAGGCTTGGTAAGATACCTGAAAAACCCTGCTTTTATCCCTTTATCGATATCGCGAAGCATCGCATTGGCGCTTAGGGCGGCAATGGGAATATGCATAGTCAACGGGTCTTCCCGCAAAATCTTCAAAACATCTACGCCGTTAATGCCAGGTAAATTAATGTCCATTAATATCATATCAGGAAGATGAGCGCGGGCAAGCTCTATACCAAGCTTGCCACTTTTTGCCTGTAAAAGCCGGATATTAGAATAATCTGAAATAAGATGCTCGACTAATAATAAATTGGCCGGATTATCCTCTACATACAGTAGAGTCGGAAAGTGTGCATCGTCCTTCCGGAAATCGGATGCAAGAGTAAAGACATTAGTTTTTTCATCTGCAGACTTTACTGAGGTATCCCTGTTTAATTCAATCCAGAATGTGCTCCCCACCCCAACCGTGCTTTCAACTCCGATCGAACCTCCCATCAGTTCAATGAGCTCCTTCGTCACAACCAGACCGATGCCGGTACCCTGTTCAGTGCCATTTTCTTGTCCGAGCCGGTTAAACGGTTGAAAAAGTAGCCCTAACATTTCAGGAGATAAGCCCTCGCCTGTATCTGTAATACAGATGCGGATGCGTTCAGGAGCAACCATGCTGCATTCCACTTCCACTCTGCCTTGTTCGCGATTATATTTTATCGCATTGGTAAGCAGATTAATCAGAACTTGTTTCACCCGTGTTCTATCTGCAAGGGCGTAAACTGCACAATCAAACTCATGAAATATGACCTGGATGCCTCGTTTTTTAGCCTCCGCTTCAATCATTGTCTGACATTCGTCGATGACTTCAATAAGTGATAATGGCTCTTGCGACAGCGAAACTTTTCCCGATTCAATTACAGCAAGGTCAAGTATTTGGTTAATAAGTTCAAGCAGGTACCAGCCGGCATTAAGAATCTGTGTAATTCTTACAGCCTGGATACCCGTTGGCGGAGGCGAACCGGCTTCCAGCAACTGAGCAAAACCCAGAATTACATTAAGTGGAGTGCGAAGTTCATGGCTCATTCGTGAGAGAAAATCCGATTTCGCCAGATTAGCTTTTTCCGCCGCATTCTTGGCGGCTTCCAGCTCAATATTTTTTTCGTGCAGCTTTTGTTCAAAACGTCTTCGTTCAGTCACGTCGCGCGCCGAGGCAAATACGCCCAGCAGCTTTCCGTCCTGGTCATAAAATGTAGCCGCATTATAGGACACTACTGTTTCTCCGCCATTCCTTGCCCGCGCAGTAAGCTCGTAGTCAGTAAGCTTTTTTTCGCTCAGTACCCGTTGAATAGCGGCCCCGGCACGATGCGGATCAGTGAAATAGCTTTTGAAAGATGTACCAATTAGCTCATTACGCGAGCAACCGGTTAGTAATTCCATCTGCTGGTTGACATCGGCAATAATGCCAAGCGGATCGATAGTGGCCAAAGCATCTACATCGGACTCAATAAGAGACCGCGTGTTTAATTGCTGGTCGCGTAAGCGTTGCTCAAGCATTGCCCGCTCAGCCTCTATGCGTTTGCGCACCGTAATATCGCGTATTATGCAAGTGAAATAATATTGTTCCCCCAGCCACATTTCACTTACCGCCATATCAATAGGAAAGCTACTTCCGTCTTTACGCCTTCCCAGCACTTCGCGTCCGGTATCAGCAGTGTGCTCCACATCAGTTGCACTGTAGAACCCGAGCGAGCCTTTGCCCCGGCTATATTTTAGCTCGGGTATTAGCATACTGAAATTTTGCCCGATAATCTCGGCTGCAGAATATCCAAAAATACGCTCAACAGCGGGATTAACGGTTTCAACTAGGCCATAACGCTCGTCGACAGTTAGAATACCATCCACGACTGTATTCAAAAGAGTCCGAATACGCGCGGCACTATTACTCAATGCCTGTTGGGACGCATATTCTTCCGTAACATCACGGAATACCAGTACAGCCCCGATTACCTGGCCGGCGCTGTCACGAATAGGAGCGCAACTATCAGCGATAGCATATTCCTTGCCATCCCGTGCTATCAATACCGTATGATTGGCAAGGCCTTTTATAGTGCCTTGCGTTAAGGTTTCCATTACCGGAATATGAGCGGGCTGGCGAGTCTGCTGATTGATAATGTTAAAAATTTCTTCTACGGGGCGATCCAGCGCTTCCTGCAAAGGCCAACCGGTATATAATTCTGCGAGCGGGTTGAGATTGGTTACCCGCCCATCGGCATCGGTAGTCAATACCGCATCGCCTATGGAGTTAAGTGTTACTGCCAGTTTCTCCTGCTTGACCTGCAATTCAGCATTACTGTGCTCCAATTGTTTATTGACTTTTCTTTGTAACTCAAGATGCCGCTGAGCTTCCTTATGGGCTAAAGTATCAAGCTGGCGTTGTGATGCCCGGAACATCAGGTAGCCCATAAAAACAGCAATCAGCAAACCCAGCGCACTAATGAAAAGAAGAGTTATGAATAAGCGCTGCATATTCGTTTGAAACTGCGCATCGCGCTGCGCCAGCAAATCATTCTCTTTTTTAATAAACCGGCTTATTTCGTCACGAATGGAAGCCATTAATTTTTTATTCTTCTCTCCTTGAAAAACCTCAATTTTATTCTTGAAACTCTGTCTGTTAAACAGTTCAACAGATTGATTCAGAAGTGCTAAATGCGCTTCAATTAATGGAGTTAATGCTTTGAGATGAGATCTCTGTGCCGGATTGTCTATGGTCAATCGATATAGTTCGTCCAGTTGTTCCTTGATAGTACTATTTACTTTCAACCGAGGCTCAAGATAGTTTGTGTCACCGGTCAGCAAATAACCACGGCGCGCAGTTTCTGCATTTTCCAATCCCGACAATAAGCTATTTGCCTTTTCTAATACAATGAAGCTGTGTTTGCGCCATGCGGCCGCCTCCTCGCTGTCCTTGAAAGTCAAAAATGCCAATAGCACGCCTATTCCTAATACGATCAATAAGGTAATATCGCAAAACCAGGAAATTTTTTTATAAAAAGTTTTCAATGACTTACTTCTATTCAGGCAATAGTGTTCCAGAATTAATACCGTAGTATATTAAGGTAACCTCTAATATTACAGTGCTTCGATAAGGCTCTCCTGAGCGTAGACGAAGGGCTCAGCACGAACGATTCTATTATTATCAATACCTTACGTTCGTGCTAAGTCGTGAGCTTGTCGAATGGTCGAAGCATGAGTGTAACTTATTTTTAGAGCTTCCCTTAAAGGAATCATGCCGCCACAAACTTATAAGTATTCTCGTGCCTGTAGAAAATGTAAGCAGGCTGTCTTTAACGCCCCACAGTTTATCTATTCTGTCGAAACTTGCAGAGCAAGCGATCACGCTCACTCTTTACTACGCCATAGCATTCACAGACATGCTCTTCCAATCCAGCCCTGTTAAGTACGGAAATATGACCCCGGCGATAACTGATAATACCCGCTCGCTGCAATTTTCCAGCCGCTTCCGTAATGCCTTCACGGCGCACGCCGAGCATGCCGGCTATCAATTCCTGGGTAATGATTAGTTCATTTGATGACAATCGGTCAAGCGTTAGCAGTAGCCAGCGGCATAGTTGCTGCTCAATTGTATGGTATCGATTGCAAACCACGCTTTGGGAAATATGCGTAATAAGCCCCTGGGTGTAACTCAGCATCAAATCCATAATCGATCGGGAAGAGTTAAATTCATCTTGAAAAACATAGGCTTTAAGCCGATAACCATATCCTGCCGTATGGACAACGGCAAAACTCGATATGCGGTCGCTACCCATCAGCAGAGAAATACCCAGCATACCTTCATTACCCACTCCGATAATTTCAAGGGATGAACCGTCTTCCATAATATTATGCACGGAAATAATGGCCGTAGTAGGAAAATAGATGTGTTGCAACTTAACCTCGGCTTCATAAAGCACTGCGCCGAGCGGCATGGAAATGAGTTCTAAAAAAGGCGTTATACGCTTGAATGCATCCGCAGGCAGGGCGGCAAGAAGATGATTTTGTATTTGACTAACAGCGACTGGCATAAATAGATGAAAAGTCTTATTAAAAGTGCAAATCTAAAAATAAGGAAATAATTTTATCAAAAATGGATGCAATTCTATTTCTGCAATAAAAAGGTTTGAAATTTTAACCTGATTCTTATTTTAGCTGGAGACTTCAATACGCACGATCAGATACTATTCGTGCGTTAATAGTCCAGTTAATAGAGCAAATAAAACCTCATCGCCATACACTTCAACACTCTAAAACTTAACCTTAGATAGGCCGGCTCTTAAGATTTCGGCTGTTGCTTATGCGCATAGGCGGCTAATTGCTCTTCCGTCGCTTCGCTTTGAAATTTATCTTTCCATTCTTTATAGGGCATCCCATAGATAAATTCCCGGGCCTGTTCATAATCGACGGGTACGCCCTGCTCTACCGCCGCCGCTGAATACCACTTCGCCAAACAATTTCTACAAAAATCAGCCAAAATCATTAAATCAATGTTTTGAACTTCAGTATGCTTTTGTAAATGGCTGACTAACCGTCTGAACGCTGCGGCTTCCAATTCAATTTGTGTATTTTTATCCATCGGCATCCTCCTAAAATTTCAAATATTCTAGCAGAAACTACTATGCGGTCATGTACATTCAGTGTTAAAGATTTTACAATACAGTAATATTAAGTTTGCATAGCAGACCGTTCAGGTATGAAAATTCACAATTCCTCATTAACTTTTTTGCCTATTGGATTTAATCGGCAGCAGGTTGATAAAAACAGCACGACGCCAAACTCAAATGCAGACAAAGACTTAGCCGTTGTTAAAGAGGCGCTTAATAAAAAATCGAATAAGCCTGTCTTAGCTGCCTCTTCGTCAGCAGAAGCCAGGCAAACTCTCAATAATGCAAATAATGACGGGTTAAGCTTTAATGAGGTAAACCGGGAAAACATTATTCATACAAGAACTTTAAGAGCACTTACTGCCTATCATCAGGAGCTCAATACACCTCTTCAAGATCAAGATACCAACTTGATCGAGGGAATAGATATTTATGCCTGACCTCACCTAACTCGACCTATCATGAAGCAGCTTTTTGAATTTTTCCCCGTTATTTTATTTTTTATAATATTTAAACTCTACGACATTTATGTAGCTACTGCCGTCGTTATTGCTGCAACTATTTTTCAGGTGACTTTCACCTGGTTTAAATACCATAAAGTTGAAATCATGCAATGGATTACATTGGGCCTGATTTTGATTATGGGAGGCGCAACGCTTTATTTGCAGGATGAGCAATTCATCAAATGGAAGCTTTCCATCATAGAATGGCTATTTGGCGTGGTTTTTTTGGGTAGTCAATTCATTGGAAAAAAACCGGTTATTGAGAGAATGATGTCGGCTAATTTAACTTTGCCAGCGGTGATATGGAAGCGCCTGAATACTATGTGGGGTTGTTTTTTTATTAGCGTGGGCTTTATCAATCTTTATGTCATGTATAATTACAATACCGATGACTGGGTTACTTTCAAAACATTCGGGGTACCGGGTTTGATGGTCATTTTTATTTTGCTGCAAATGATTTTTTTATATAAATACATTCCCGAGGCAGAGAAATAAATCGTGTTATATGCAATTATCTGTGAAGATACGGCGGATAGTCTGGAAAAAAGAATATCCGCTCGCCCTGCCCACATTATCAGACTTCAGCAACTTCAGGATGCCGGGCGGCTGGTTTTAGCCGGACCTCATCCTGCCGTGGATAGCGATAATCCAGGGATGGCCGGTTTTACCGGCAGTCTGATACTTGCTGAATTTGATAGTCTTCAAGAAGCTCAACAATGGGCGAATGCAGATCCTTATATAGAAGCCGAAGTTTACGCCAAGGTTTCAGTTAAACCTTTCAAGAAGGTCTTTCCACAATGACATCAGAATTAATTAAACAGTTATTAAATGAAGCTTTTAAGCCTGCACTAATAGAAATTATCGATAATAGCGCCGCTCATGCCGGACATGCTGGCGCGAAAAGCGGCGGCGGCCACTTTCATGTCACTCTTGTAGCTGAAGCTTTTGAAGGTAAATCACTAGTTCAGCGGCACCAGCTTGTTTATAAAGCGCTGGGCGATATGATGAAGCACCAGATTCATGCATTAGGCATTAATGCCATCTCACCCTCCGAAGAAACTAAAGGAAGCTCGTAAATGAAAAAAAAAATAATCCCTCTGTTCGTTGCCGGCACCATATTGATTGCCGGTTGTAATCAAGAAAAAGCCCCCGAAACAAAGAGTACATCTGCTGTAGCGCCCATTATGGAAAAAGCGGATGCTGTAGCCGTCGTCAACGGCCAGTACATCAGCAAATCCACTCTTGCAGAGTTGGAAAAAGACATTGCCGAGCGTAGTCACGGACAAACCTTCCCAAAAGAAAAACTGGTCGAAGAACTGATCCAGCGTGAATTGCTGGTTCAGGATGCTTTACAAAAAAACCTGGATAAATCGCCTGAAGTTATAGCCCAGCTTGATATCGCTAAAAGATCATTACTTTCCCAGGCAGCCTTGCAAGATTTTCTTAAAGCTAACCCGGTAACGGATGCTGATGTTAAAGCTGAATATGACAACAAAGTTGCGGGAGAAAAAGGCACTGAATATAAAGCGCGTCATATTTTAGTTAAAACTGAAGCAGAAGCTAAAAAACTGATCGCCCAGCTAGACAAAGGCGCCGATTTTGCCAAACTGGCAAATAAGTACTCTCTGGATGCTAAAGAATCACAAAATGGCGGGGATTTAGGCTGGTTTGTGTCCACCCAAATGGTTGCTCCCTTCTCGGAAGCGCTGGTTAAACTTGAAAAAGGCAAATACACTAAAACACCTGTTAAAACCCAATTTGGATGGCATATCATCTTAAAAGAAGACTCCCGTACCCAAACGCCACCTCCATTAGAATCAGTAAAAGAACAGCTTATGCCTTACCTGCAACGCCAAAAAGTCCAGAATATGCTGGAGTCGTTGCGTAAGCACGCTAAAGTAGAGATTCTGGTGCCGTTAACAGATGAGAAGCCAAAGACTGAAACGGCACCACCTGCTGCTACAGGTCAGGCTCCCACAGAACAACCGCCTGCTAAAGAGAGTGAAGAAAAAGCGGCATCTGGCGAAGCTGCGGATGAAGCTTCCAAGAAAACAGAAACTGCACCTGCTGAAGCGGTAAAAGAAGAGAAGCCAATCCCCGCTAAACCCAATAAATAAATAGTTGCTGTATTAAAAAAAGGGCGGTTTATCCGCCTTTTTTTATATTACCTTTTCCAAATATTGCAAAATAAGCTGAACATTGCGGTTTCCCCTAAATTCATTTATATCCAGTTTATACGCGGCATGGATTTGTCTCAGGCCTAACCATTGTTCAGGTTTATCGATAAAAAAAGCAATAGCATCTATTAATAAACTATTATTGGGCTTTCTCAATACTAATTTAAGATGACGCTGCCCGACTATACGGGATTGAATAACATCAAATACCCCGCTAAATACAGGCTCTGGAAATTCCTGTCCCCAGATACAGGCATTCTGTAATAAGTCGGCGAATTCAAGCGTCATGTCCTCGTCGGTCAATTCACCATCGGTGACTATTTTTTGTTCCAGATCAATATCAACCAGGCGTTTTCTTACCATCTCATCAAAAGCCAATGCAAAAGGCGGGTAGTCATGCAATTTTAAATTCATACCCGCCGCCATAGCATGACCGCCGAATTTACTGAGCAATTTTGGATGCGCTGCTGCAATATCAGCTAATACATCCCGGATATGGATACCGGGAATTGACCGCGCCGAGCCTTTTATCAGATCTTTCCCCGCCGGAGCGAAAGCAATAACAGGCCGATGTAACCGATCCTTAATTCGCGATGCTAAAATTCCGATAACTCCCTGATGCCAGTTTGCATCAAATAAACAAACGCCGGCAGGCAAATGATGGGCATCAAGAGTTTTCATTTCACTCAATAAGGCCATCGCCTCTTTTTTCATTTGGCTTTCAATTTCCTTGCGGTCATTATTCAGGTCATCAAGTTGTAACGCTATTTCCTTCGCACAGCCAGGATCTTCCGTCAACAGGCATTGAATCCCTAATGACATATCATCCATGCGGCCGGCGGCATTAAGCCTTGGGCCTAATGCAAAGCCCAAGTCCGACGCAGTAATGGAATCTGGCTTTCTCCCCGCTATTTCAATGAGCGCATTTAAGCCTGGATGACAGCGGCCCGTGCGTATTCTCAATAAGCCCTGATGAACCAGAATCCGGTTAACCTGATCCAGCGCAACCACATCAGCGACTGTGCCCAATGCCACATAATCCAGTAACTGAGCAAGATTCGGTTCCGGAATTTGCTTATGCTCGAACCAGTTCCGCTCTCTTAACCGGCTTCGTAAGGCCATCAATACATAAAAAATGACCCCGACGCCGGCAAGAGAACCGCTCGGGAATTTATCATCAGGCAAATTAGGATTTACGATAGCATCTGCTGCCGGCAGCTCAAGACCCGGCAGATGATGATCTGTAATAAGGACTTTTATGCCCGAGTCTTTTGCGGCTTTGACTCCCTCAAGGCTTGATATACCGTTATCAACGGTAATAATAATGTCAGGGGTTTGTTGCTTAACCAGTTCGACAATTTCAGGGGTCAATCCATAACCATATTCAAACCGGTTAGGAACGACAAATGACACATTCCCTGCTCCCAGCAATTGCAGGCCTTTCACTGCAACCGCGCAACTGGTGGCGCCATCGGCATCAAAATCGGCAACTATTGAAATGCGCTGTTGTTCCTGGAGAGCTATAAGCAAGTGAGCAATCATCTCTTCCATACCTGATAACAGCCAGGGAGAAGGGAGTTTTGACAGCGTTCTGTCCAGTTCCTCCTTTGAAGTTAAACCCCTGGCTAAAAATATACGTTCCAATATGGGATGAAGATCACCCAGCTGAGAGCGTTTTTTCGGTACAGGGCGAGCGACTATAATTTTTTTTTCGCCTTGATAATACATAAAGTTCCTGATAAAGCCGTCTACACGGGCTTTACATTACCTACCCAATATTATAATAATTTATATATCAAGGGGTTGTGATTTAATGGAGAGCAATTCGCCAGCAAGGTAAAACGCTTTCAGTTGGATCAGTAAACTAACCCGTAAACACGCCGGTTGATAAATAGCGGTCCCCCCGATCACAGATAATAACCACAATCAGCGCATTTTGGATTTCCCCGGACAATCTCAATGCAGCAGAAACCGCACCGCCGGAAGATATGCCGGCAAAAATACCTTCTTCCGCGGCTAAAGCGCGAGTTGTTTGCTCCGCCGACTCCTGATCCACCTCTACAATTCGATCCACCTGATCGGCATTATAGATTTTCGGCAAATATTCCTTGGGCCAGCGCCTGATGCCGGGAATTTTAGATTCACCTTCCGGTTGCACGCCGATAATCTGAATTTCCGCATTTTGTTCCTTTAAAAATTTTGACGTCCCCATAATCGTGCCGGTAGTCCCCATGGAGCTGACAAAGTGAGTAATTTTGCCATGCGTGTCACGCCAGATTTCAGGGCCGGTACCCTCGTAATGAGAACGCGGATTATCCGGGTTAGAAAACTGGTCCAGAATCCGGCCTTTGCCCGCCGCTTCCATTGCCCTGGCCAAATCAATCGCAGCTTCCATGCTGCCTGCCTTTGGCGTCAAAATAATTTCAGCGCCATAGGCTTTCATCGATGCCCTGCGTTCTTCACTCATATTATCCGGCATAATCAGAATCATTTTATAACCTTTGATAGCTGCCGCCATCGCCAGGGCAATACCGGTATTGCCGCTGGTTGCCTCTATTAAACTGTCACCGGGCTTAATTTCCCCCCGCTCCTCAGCATTTTGAATCATGCTAAGCGCCGGACGATCTTTTACCGATCCTGCCGGGTTGTTGCCCTCCAGCTTGACCAGGATAGTATTGCCGGTATTACCGGGTAAGCGTTGAAGTCTGACTAAAGGCGTATTGCCAACGAAGGATTCAATGGTGGGAAAAGTCATAGCTGTTATTGTGATAGGCGAAAAAGTTAACTAAATTATCCCATAAAAAATAAAATCGAAGACTGGGTTTATATAAAGTGAAGCTCTAAAAATAAGTTAAGCTCATGCTTCAACAGGGCTCTCCTGAGCTTGTCGAAGGGCTCGCAACGAATGTAAAATATTGATAATACTAGAAGTGTTCATGCTAAGCCCTTCGACAAGCTCAGGAGAGCCCTGTCGAAGAACTGCATTTTTTAAAGGTTACCTTAAATCATTGAGTATTACTAATCGTTTTAATGCGTAAGCGGTAGTTATACCGGTAATTAATCAGTTCCACGTCTTTTGGCCAGTCGGCATCGCTGGATAAATAATTAACATCGACGCGTTTTTCATTCTTGTCATATAAACGCCGATGGCTTTGGTCAGCTTCCAACCGCCAGTGCGCTGGCAGTATTTTTTGCAGCATGGCAGCCGGCCAAAAAGCCAATTGCAAATCCGTAATAATAAATTCGGGCGCAACGGTATCGGGCAATAGCGGGCTTTTATCCAGTTCCAGTTTTTTGCCGTCATAGGTTAAATTAAACAGACTGAATCCATCAGGGCTCAATCCCGCCATTGCAATATGCCGGTCATCTAACTCCACAACACATAACAGGTTTTCCTGTTTACCTGGCCATAGCGCGGTTATCTGCTGCACTATTCTTCTTGCCGGGCCTACCGGCGGTGCTATCGGCATTACTACGGCCTGGCCGGTAACTTCATGTTTATCGAAAACAGCGCAGCCGGATAATAAACAGGTGAGCATAAGGATTTTAATAAACCGGAAAGTCATAAATCTAATATTATCAGAGGATTTGGCCGATTGCTTGATACCAATCAAGCCGCAATCATCACCCCTGACGGCATAACTCAACCAGAGTATCGAGCCGGGCCCGCGCATTTTTTACATAAGGATTATTTTCATCCCACGCATAGCCGGCCAATATTGAACAGATCATCGCTTTAATTTCGGGCTGCTGCTTAGTATGGAAAATTACATCCTGAAAGCGTCCGTCATACCAGGCGTCGACAAATACCCGAAAAGTATTGACGCCGCGCTGTAAGGGCATTGCATAATCGGTGTTCCAGTCCACGGCTTCACTTTTAAACTGCCTGTCCAGAATAGCCGTTGCCAGACTGGCTGATTTCATCGCAATGGTAACGCCGGAAGAAAAAACCGGGTCTAAAAACTCCCCGGCATTGCCCAGCAAAGCGTAGCCCTTGCCATACAGGCTTTTTACATTGGCGGAATAACCGGTAATAGTATTAATTTTTTGATCGAATACTGAGTTTTTTAGCAATCCGGTCAAGCTGGGTTCCTGACCGATTATTTCCCGCAACGCGGTATCGTTATCATCCCATTCTTTATAAAATTCAGACTCGGCAACCACTCCTAAACTGCTGCGGCCGTTGCTGAAAGGAATCAACCAATACCAGACATCTTTATGGTCAGGATGAACCGTGATTCTTATTTTATTCCTATCGAACTGCGTATCATCGATTCTGTCTTCAATATGTCCAAACAGCGCCTGTCGGACGGGAAAACCGGAGGGTGACTCCAAATCCAGCAACTTGGGCAATATACGCCCGAAACCGCTGGCATCCAGCACAAAATCAGCTTCATAATACTGCACTTCTCCCGATTGATTGCACACCGTCAGCCTGGGTTTATCACCTGAAAAATCGGTAGCTATGACGTCCATTTGCCAATGTATATCGACGCCCATGCGCATCGCTTCATTGGCAAGCAGCTCATCAAACCTGCCGCGCTGAACCTGAAAAGTGGTTCCGATGCCTGCTGTAAACTTGTCTTCAAAAGAAAATTCAGTTTGCTGGTTCCGGTATACGAAAGAGGCGCCATTTTTATATTGAAAGCCTGCGTTCATAACCGCTTCCAGCATGCCGGCCTGTTGAATAAACGCCATGCATTGAGGCAGCAGACTTTCGCCAATGCTAAAGCGGGGAAACCGCTGACGTTCAAGGATAGTCACCTGATAACCCTTGTTCTGCAGCAATGCGCCCGCAATACTGCCTGAAGGCCCGGCTCCTATAATAAGAACTTTGCCGATTTGATTAGTTGCCATCTTGAGTTCCTAAATCCTTAGCTCACCCAACGAAATAATATCTAGGAATCATCAACCTGATCGGCAAGCGTTGTCAGTGCTTTAATCAACCCTGATAATTTCTCAGAATTGTCTGCACGCACGGTGGCATGGGCCACTTTGCGGCCTTTGCGGGGACTTTTTTTATAAAGATGCAAATGCGCCTGCGGAATGCCTAACACTTCTTTCGTGGACGGAAGATTACCGATAAAGTTAACCATGGCCGATTTTCCAACAGCGGCTGTTGCGCCCAGAGGCAGATCCAGAATTGCCCGTAAATGATTCTCAAACTGGCTGGTTTCAGCGCCTTCAATCGTCCAGTGACCGGAGTTATGCACTCGCGGCGCAAACTCATTGGCGATTAATTTACCCTCTATTTCGAATAATTCCAGCGCCAGCACACCCACATAATCCAGCGCTTCCATCAGGCGGGAAACATAGGCTTCGGCTTGCGTCTGCATGGCGTCACCCTCCCGGCTTTCAGAAACCCGGAGAATACCGCCGCGATGTAAGTTCTCCGACAACGGATAAAAAACTATTGAGCCTGAGACATTGCGGACAGCAATAATAGATACTTCCCGATCAAACGGTACAAATGCTTCTACGACAGCGGGCGCGCCTTCCAATAGTTCCCAGGCTGCTTTTAAATCATCAGCCGATTTAAGCACAGACTGGCCTTTGCCGTCATACCCTTGCGTACGGCTTTTTAAAATAGCGGGCCAGCCGATTGCCGGCATCGCCTGTTCCAGGCTTTCAAAACTGTCCACGGCGGCATAAGCGGGCGTTGGAATATCGAGGTCATGGAAAAAAGCTTTTTCGACTAACCGGTCCTGGGCAACGGCTAATGCGTTCGGCGAAGGATGTACCTGTGTGTGGGCTGCCAGAAATTCAGCGACATCCGCCGGCACATTCTCAAATTCATAAGTAACGACATCGGCTCGCTCTGCAAGTTCTGCCAGTAATCGCGGATCGTTATAATCGCCAAGCAGATGTTCACCCAAGGTGTTGGCACAGGCATCAGCGGAGGGATCAAGAAAAATAAAATCCACCCCTAAAGGATACCCCGCTAAAGCAATCATTCTGGCCAGCTGCCCTGCGCCAAGTACGCCCACTATCATAAAATCCCTTCCCGCGGATCTGAGTGCGCAAGAACCGCTTCGGTCTGCTCACGCCTGAAGTTTTGTAAGGCATCCCGGTATTGGACATGTTTATTACTAATGATCGCTGCTGCCAGTAAAGCGGCGTTGATAGCCCCCGCTTTGCCTATCGCCAGTGTGCCGACGGGAATGCCGGCAGGCATTTGCACGATGGATAATAAGGAATCCATGCCATTCAATGCTTTCGACTGTATGGGGACGCCTAAAACAGGAATGGCTGTTTTTGCCGCTGTCATACCCGGTAAATGCGCGGCTCCCCCTGCCCCGGCTATAATAACTTCCAGGCCTTTTGCCTCAGCCGCTTCCGCATATTGGAACAGCTTGTCCGGCGTCCGGTGCGCGGAAATAACTTCAACTTCATGTGGAATTTCAAGCCGTTCCAATGTCTCCGCCGCAAACCGCATGGTTTCCCAGTCCGATATTGAACCCATGATAATGCCAGCCAATGCTGTCATGTGGTACTCCTTTCAGAATCAAGATAATAAGGACAAGATACGTCCAATAATTACTAAAGCTGTTTAGTATCGCATAAATGTCACGGCGATGTTTTACAAGTTCGGTGCCTGCTTTTGCAGGAAACTTACGGAATTATCATTGCCTTAAATTGGAATTTTCATCATTAATCCCATTCTATTCTTCACTATCATTCCAAAGCGCGATAACAGGTCGCGCGGGGTTATCGTGCTCGTAACCGAGAATACTCAAGGAGGCAGGGCTCAGCAGAAAATGCTGCGCTTCGCTCACTGTCAATCCAATCCAGCGAGCCGCCAGTACGCGCCCGAAATGACCATGCGAAAAGAGGGCTATATTCCCTTCCAGCGGCTTTAGATGAGCAATGAACCGGTCGGCGCGATCAGAAACCTGCACCGGTGTTTCACCATTTGGAGCGCCGTCTCGAAAAAGATTCCAGTCCGCCCGCTCTTTCCGAATGTCCACTGTGCGTCGTCCTTCGTAGTCGCCATAATCCCATTCAGCCAGATCCGGTTCTATTTCGGCAGCAAGGTCAAGACCGGCCAATTTACAGGTCTGGCGCGCCCGCTGCCGAGGACTGGTAAAAACATGATTGAATGTCGTAGCCTGCAGGCGTTTGCCCAGCTTAAGCGCATGCTGCTCGCCTATTGCTGTCAGTGGAATTTCAGTGCGTCCCGTATGCTGACCGGAAAGCGACCAGGCCGTTTCACCATGCCTGATAAGAAAGATTTTAGAAGTCATACGAGAATTTCAGGTTATAGACAGTAACAGTAGCCACCTTTTGGTTTCCTGATTAGCAAGAACCTTTAGCCCATTTGAAACCCATACCCTCTTTCGTCGTTCCGGCATGAATTGCCGGAACCTAGAAGCCAAGGAGGGCTTGCGTAACTACGTCCATGTAGCCTGGATACCGGCCATCCATGCCGGTATCTTCGTTTAGCTGATAAGCTTAGGATTGCTTAGTTACCAAACGTCCCGAGCTATGCACACCGGCTTCCGATCTGAAATTAAAATACAGTTTACCTGGTTCGCTTTTCCAATCAAGAGTCAGTTTCAGCTCATCTTCAGGCTGAATGACTTTTACAAATTTAATGACTTCCATGTTTAAAAACGGTTCATCTATGGCAAAAAACAACTTTCCGAAATACTCAGCCCAGGCGATTTGGACCACACCCGGCAGAATCGGGTAACTTGAGAAATGATCGGGAAAATAAATCAACTTATCCGTTACCTTAATCGTCACGTGGGCACTGTCGCAAGTCATTTCAAACCCCAGCACCTGTGGAAATTTGCGCTTATTCAAGTCCAGCAGTTGCATCAAGATAGGCTGTTCGACCTTACCTTGCGCATTCATCGGTATCCTGTCCACAAACAGCCATTTTCTGGGTAAAACCACTGCCTCGAACCAATTTAAAAGCGCGCTCCGGATTTCTTTGATGAGCTGGTTTCTTCCCTTGACTTTCAACTGCTTTAAACCATTTTGATTCAATACACAAACCGCACCGATTCCCTCCCGGTTTTTCGCAATCACCAGAGTAAACGCCTCAGCTATCCAAGGCGTGTCCGTTAAACGCTGCTCAAGCTCGGTTAACGACAACCGTTTTTCTTCCAGTTTGACAATCCGATCCAGCCGGCCTTGCAAAATAAACCGGCCGTCATTTTGCAGATCAAGTTGGTCATCCAGCGGCAGACCGGCCTTACCGGCCAGGTAAGGCGAATGTAGCTGCCAAAGGTCATCTTTGCGGATAAACGTCATGCCTTCAAATAGCGTCCAGGCTGTATCAGGCTCATTATGTTGCTGTCTCCAGGCAATGCCGCCGCTCTCTGAACTACCGAAAATTTCGATAACCGATTGTCCGCTGTTTGCTAAAATCTGCTGCGCCGTAGCAGGTTGTAACGGACCTCCCGAACTGAAAATGGCGTTTAAACCGGTTAGCGCGTCCCACAGTGAGCTTTGATCCAGGCGCTTTAAATGCGCAGGGCTGGCAATCCAGTAGGCCGCAGTGTCTTGAATAGCGTTTACCAGCATCTCGGGATTAATATAAATCCGGCTGTGAAAACACCGTTCCGCCGACAACGGCCATAGCACCCGAAACAATAAGCCGTAGATGTGCTGATGGCTGACTGTAGACAAAGCCGTAGCGCTGGCTAGGTGTTTGCCCCAGAGCTTTTCCAGTGTTGCTATTTCAAGCTGAAATTGCACCAGGCGCTTTTCAATCGGCTTGGGTTGCCCGGTAGAACCTGAGGTAAAAATCACCAGTTGTATATCGGCGGAGTTTAGCGGCAGTAACGGTAGATCGAAACAGTCTGACGACTCCAGGCAATAATCAACTGCCTGCGTTTTATCCCAATCGCCAATTAGCCGGCATTTTTGCTGCTGAAGCTGTTGCGCCGTGCCCGGACGATTATTACCGGGAATCCAGACTTCCTTGCCCGCATGAAAAAGCGCAAACAGCATCACTGCAAAAGGATAGGCAGCTTCCGTATATAAAGCATAACGGGGGAAAGGTTCCGATTGCAGCCGGTTAACCCAATGTCTGACCGCCGCATAAAATTTATCGGCGTAATAATAATGCCCGGAATGAAAAGCAACCGGTAAATTGTCCTGTCTGTTTGCCGTTACACAGTGCGATAGCGGAATCAGCTCATCGGACATGTTTCCGGCTTCTCATCCTGATAATATATTCCCCGCCCAACAGAGCCCCCATCAATAAATAGGCTATCAAGCCGTTATATAAGCTCCAGAATTCAAAGCTGCTCCATAAGGCTGTTGCGAACGCAATACTGCCGTTAATAATAAAAAATACACACCAGGCCTGGGTAACGCGCCGCGTATAAATAATACCTTCCGGCGGCAGGTTAGGGTCTTGTAAACGCGCCAGACGCTCAATCAAGCTGGGCGGCGACAACAAACTCCACGAGAAAATCAGCAACATCACTCCATTAACCAGAACCGGATAAAAACGTAAAGTTACAAGATCATTACTCCAGATTGCAAACCCGCAAAACCCTATGCCGGCAAATAAAAGCGGAGTAATCCACTGTGTGCCGGAATAACTCGCAGACAATCTGATGAGCAGCAATATAATCAGCATGGCCGCTATTTGCCGGGGTTCAAGATAATTGATGCCGAAATAAACAGCCAAAGGATAGAGCAAGGTCAGCAATCCTGTAACGCCATTGATAAAAATACGCATATAAATTTAATTGATTAATTAAACGTTTCACCCTGATGAAATGAAGTTCATGGCTCGTGGAGAATTTTTCTGATTAAACACAACATTATAGATTCGTCCTTGTGAAGTATTAAGTTTCGTTCGCCTTGAGCCCTTTGTCTACGCTCAGGAGAGCCCTATCGAAAGGCGGTGTGTACTTCGACAAGCTCAGTACGAACGGTTCAGGCATTAAAAGGCCGAATCATCAGCCATTCAACATTTTAAAAACCGCTTCCACGACATCCCCAATGGTGCGGGCGGTCTTGAAATCTTCCGGCTTGACCGATTTTCCGGTTATTTCTTTAAGCCTGACTATCATATCGACCGCATCGATGCTGTCGAAATCAAGATCCTGATATAATCTGGCTTCCGGGGTAATGGCGTCTTCCTCTATCTCGAACATCTCGACCATTATTTCTTTAACGGCCGTTAAAATTTCTTCACGGTTTTGCATTACTTTCTCAATGGCGCGGAGTTTGACTGGAGTGCGATATTTTGTGCTGAGATATAGTCAGCCAGCGATGAAACGGAAGAAAAAATCTTTACCACATCCTCTTTTTCCGCATCAATTCTTACATTATATTTTTTACGGATAGCCAGGCCTAATTCCAGGGCGTCGATGGAATCCAGCGCCAAACCGCCATCAAAAAGCGCCTCGTGACTATCTATATCGGCTACGCTGATGTCTTCCAGATCCAGCGTATCAATTATCAATTGTTTCAATTCATTTTCCATAGTGCTTATAGGTGTCTCTCTGTTGAGTAAAGTAATCCTGTAAAAACTGATTAAACCGCCGGCCAGCGATTGATCTCGGGCTTGTGTTGATATATTCATCCAGTGGAATATCACTCCCCACATGCATTGTCAAATGAAAGCGGCGGTAAGGAATTTGATACCATTGCTCAGCTTTTGTCAGGGTGCTCGGATAGCAGGACAAGGTTACCGGCGTAACAATCTTATTAGCCTGCAATGCGATGGCCGCGGCGCCTCTTTGAAAACGGCAAGGCTTACCCGGCACCGACCGGGTTCCTTCCGGAAAGATAATCATCGAACCGCCTGCTTGCAGCCAGCTGACACATTCGGCTATCATTTGCTCAGGATCGCCGTTACTGATATAGCCGGCATTTAAAATAGGCCCCCGCATAAAGGGATTGCGCCAGAGCTTTTCCTTGACAATGCAGTTCGCCTGTTTAATCCGGCTGATCAGGAAAACAATATCAACCAGTGTAGGATGATTGGCGACAATCAGTTGTCCCGGGCGATTCAGCTTTTCCAGTCCGGTTATTTCGTAAGTCATAACCCCCATTCTGTGCATCAGGCCTATAAAAGCATAAAAACTATAATGCACCACTTTTTGTCCCCGGCTTATTTTTTGCAACCGGCTGCCGGGTAGAATGGATAATACCGGGAAAACCAGAATCCATAGCAGGAAGCCGCCCGCGCCGAAACTGAAAAAGCTGAAGCCTGTTGCAAAAAGACGCCAGGCGTACGTTAATTTTTGGCTTAACGCTTGTCCCATCGCCAGCTATGCCCTTGATGACCCAAACTTAAGGATTGATCTTCAGCAAGAAGAAACCTCAAAAAAGCCAGTAATTGTACAGGATGCTCGCCATCATCACGAGACTCCGCTGAACGGCAAAATTGCAAAGGCAAGCCCTCTCCTGTCAATGCCATCCTTAACGCCAATGCGCAAGTATTTTGCGCATTAAGATTAAACGGCAAAAACGGATAAAAATCAGCAATAGGCCCGTCGTATAAAACCACCAGCACTTCATCGGCCCCTTCCTGCAAAAGTCCGAGCGCTTCAATAAAAGCCGTTGCAATACCTTCAAGACCCGGCGCGATAACGGTAATTTCCAGCTGATTAGCATAGGCCATGGAAAATAATCCGGCTATGGCGTTATGGACGGACAGGCTGAATGCCGTAGGAGAAATCTCCTCGCCTGCCTGAACGGCTTTAAGCATTTCCAGGGATTTACAAATTTCACCATGCGCGGAACTGAAAACGGTTGGCAGCGTTTCTCCGGCTGCAAGACAGCCATCGGCCGCATTAAAAACAGCCCTGGCTAATGGACTTAATCTGCGTTGCAGCATTTTTGGGACAGAAGCTGGCGCCACAGGATTATTGTCTTTTACAAATCGCTGGCCTGTATACCAGGCTTTCCAGTCAGCGCGGGAATTTAATCCGGGAGCCCAGGCATTCCAGTTATTTATGACAAAAGCAGGGATCATGAAGGAAGAGAGACAGATGTATTCAATAAAGTTGGCGGATAACTGCCAATGCTGAGTAAGATCATTATTCAAGTGGTTTGTGCCGGCTTTTTTCAGACTATGATTGCCTTTTTATCCTTGTATCGATAAGCTCTATTTTAGCAAAATAAATCACGGTCTTCGTAAAAGGTGCCTGATTATTACAATTCTTCATGAAGTCATAACGGGATTCTCATTATTTTTATAATGTAGATATCGTGAAAGCGTTAAAATCATTGCGCCCTATGCGTTATTGAATGATGCAGGATTTAGATTATTCGTCTCTTAAAGTCATTGAAAATTATAAACTTATACTGTTACGTTCTTAATTCTATGTTAACCAGGGCGTAAAGTAAGATTGAAACCCGGAATAAACTAAGTGCCGGGCATCAGGTTTTCGTATATTTTATCCCTTGATGATTTTATTTCCTTAGATTCTATGCAAAACAATAGCCTGCCAAAAAACAAGCCAGCCGATAGCGATAGTCTTTTCGATGAGTAAACCGGCAGCCCCGCGTAATCAAGAGATTGACACTGCCAAGGCTGTACCAAAACGCAAGCCGGGGCCGCCGCGTAAGCAAGCACCTCGCTCTCCAAGGCAAGTATCCCGAAAAATCGCGCCTGCGCCGCTCATAAGCAGCTTTAGGCGTAAACTGCTGATGATTGCTCTTGAAGTGCTTGGCTTGGTCATAACCGCTGTATCGACGATCATATTCTTGTTGGGCTATTCAGCGAACTGGTTTTCCGGCACCAGCTTTTTTGGCAGTTTATTACCTTTCGCCATCGGGGTATTGGGATTAATCCTGATAGTGACCGGATTTTTGATAGGCTGGTGGAAACTGCGAAAATGGCTGCAAGACAGCGCCTCAATATGGCTTCCGGTTATATCAATCGGCCTTGCGCTGATTATCGGCTTATTTGTTATACAGGATGAGTTTACCCTGGCATTCGGAAGCTTTCGCACGCTGGTCGGCGGCAAGCAGGAAGCCGGCCGGGTTACCTTGGCTCATCAGGTATATGCGGCTTATCGCCGTTATAAATCAGGCCAACTGCAGCGCCTGGTAAACCGCTCTCTAGAATATAATCCAGCCATTGAAGAAGCAGCCGAAGCCTACGACATTGACCCGAATCTCCTGCAAGGCATTGCCGCCGCCGAGTCGTCATTTTTGCCGCGGGACAGCGCCGATGGCGGACGCGGCCTGTTTCAAATCACTATGGTGCCGAAAGCCATCATGAACCAGGTTAGCCGGCATCTCGACGTGGACAAGCCGTCATTGCTCAATTCCCGGCACAATGCGTTTATCGCCGCGGCCACGCTGAAATATTACCTGCAGGAGATGAAGAATGACCTGTTTCTGGGATTACTGGCCTACAATATCGGCCCGGCTAACGGCGGGCTTCGATTTATCATGCAACAGTACGGCGCGACGGATTTCGTGACCATACAGCCTTATTTGCAAGTGCTGCCGCGTGATTACCCTATCCGGGTTTTATCCTATTCGCTCGCTTTCAGAATATGGCGAAAAGAAGGAAAACTGCTCGCCTATGAAGAAGGAAATAACGCCGTTCGCATACAACGCATCGGGATACCCGGCCTGTAAATCGCATACTGTATAAATAATTCTATTTTTACAAAGGCTTAATCGGCATGAAAAAACGAAATCCAGGTTTTTCCACAGTTATTAAATGGCTTTTATGCGTGTTAATGGTAATTACAAGCCATCAAGTTCAAGCTGTTGAAACTCAGCATTTAACGGATTATTCCTTATGCAATGCCTGGAAACTTGGCGAAGAGCCAGCCGACCGGAACTGCCGGGTCAATCAATATACAGACTTTTCAGCCGGGATTAACGATACGCTGGTCGTAAAAATTAATAATTTCAATGCCCTTCTGGCAAAAGCAAAATGCCTGGATCTGGTAACGGCTGAGCCCCTGCCCCAGGCGCAACAGTGCCTGCCGCAAAAAATTGTTCTTTACCTGGACGGTAGAAAAATAAGTGACCGCGACCCCGTTAAGGAAGGAAAACTGGGCAAGGATAAGGATACCGTCGAGTTTCCATTAAAACAATATCAGGCTGAAGAGGGCGGCAATAAAGATGCCTGGATTGACCTGTTGGGAAGTCCCAAAAAAGACCTGTTTTTACGGCCTACGAAAATTGAAATCGGCCTGGACAGAGGCTATGTCATCCCCGGCAATATCGGTTTTATGCTGGCACGGATAAATAAACTCTGGTTCTGGATATGCCAGGTCATTATCGGCGTTTTTTTGATTGCGGGGATAATTCTAGCCATAAAAAGCGATATTCTGCGTGACAGTGGGCCGACGCCGGAAAATACCAAGAAATCCTGGAGCCTGGCGCGTTGCCAGATGGCCTTCTGGCTTTTTCTGGTGGTCACTTCGTTTCTGTTTATCTGGCTGGTTACGGGCGCGTTGAACACCATTACCGACAGTGTTCTCGGTCTTATGGGAATTGGCTCAGGCACCGCGTTGGGCGCGGCGCTCATTGATGCGTCTGAAGATAAGCCTGAAAAATTGAACAAGCTAAAGGCGCAACGGGAAAAACTACAGGCTGAATGGAATGCCGCGGCAGAAAAAACTAAAGTAACGCCTCCGCCCGAAAATTTCCAGCTATTGAAAATCAATCAGGATGAAATCGATACTGAGCTAAAAAGAGTCAATGAACAAATACAAAGTATCAATACCCCGAAAAAAACTGCCGGATTTTTTATCGATCTGGTATCAGGCCCTTCCGGCGTGACTTTGCATCGATTCCAGATGGTGGTCTGGGCGGTCATACTCGGTATTATTTTTGTTTTTTCCGTCTGGAAGCGCCTGTCAATGCCCGAATTCGGCGGAATGCTGCTGGCACTGCAAGGACTCAGCGCCGGTACTTATCTGGGCTTCAAAATACCTGAAAAAAGCGAGTAAATTTCTTGAAAGAGAATTGCAACCATGCAACACTTTTAAATATCCCTTTCAAGCCCGTCATTCCCCAATAGCGGCATGACTCGAATAGTCTTATATTGAATGGTTACGGCGAATCTTTATTTTTTCTGTTTATCCTAAAAACCGCAGTTGGATTATGGGAAAGCCATTCGTGCTGAGCCCTTAGTCTACGCTCAGGAGGGCCCTGGCTAAGCATGAACAGCCGCCTTCACACGCGAACCCATTGGGTGAATATTCCAAAATCCCGCAACCCTTCGACAGGCTCAGGGCGAACGGGATTTTGGAATATTTAACTGCGGTTTTTCAGTTCATTACTTACCGTTGCTGCCTCCAGCGGTAATAAATTTCGCCATCATCACATTCCCAGCTTGAACGCTGGGTTCCGGTTTTGGATACCCGCAATTTGCAATCATGCTCAAGTTTAAATTGTTCCCAGTTGGCGTCATCGGCGCTAACACTAAAATATAATTCGGACAGTATGATCAGCACACTAATGAGCAAGCAAATAAGCAAGGCATCAAGGGGCTTCCGGCGTATGAACCGCCCGGTTTTTGTGCCAATATCTTTTAGATTCATACGACAGACCCATTTAAATATTTGATAATTATAATAAATAGTCGCATATTAATTTTTCCTACGAAGTATGGATGGATAGAAAGAAGCCGGCATTGTAAGGAACTTCGAGTCAGCCCAGTGCGGTAAGAGGGTTTTACGTCAACAAGCCACTGATTAGATACAGGGTCAGTAAGCCCGCTATAACGGCCCCCACTAATGTACTACCAACCCTGAGCGCCAGGGCCCGCCCCCCGATAACCCATGAAAAAATACTCTTGATACCTGAATTAACGGACACTGCAATAAGAATTGCCCTGGCGGCAACGCTGCCTTCCAATCCTTCTTTGCTCATTTGTGACATTGAAAGAGTAATAGGATCAACATCCGCCAGGCCGGAAATCGCCGCTAGAAAATAAGTGCCCAGGTCACCCAAATAAACCTTTAACAACCGGGAGAGCAGCATGATGACCACTAAAAACACACCGAACTTTAACGCCATCCCTAATTGGAAAGGGTTTTTCAGCGTTACCTCCTCATTGGTTCGGAATCCTCTGGCATTTCGCCATAACAGAAAAGCAACAAAGTAAGTAAAAATGCTCATTACCAGCAGCGCAGGCAGCAGCGCTCGGAACAATGCCGGATTCATAACCGAGATTAACAGAAGGGTGCGTGCAAACATGGTGGCGCAGGCTGTTAAAATGCCGGCTGCCAGTACGTTTTCCATGTTTGGATATTGCGTTGATAACTTTGACAGATCAAGAGTAACGGCTGTTGAAGAGACTAATCCCCCTAATGCACCGGTCAGCACCGGTCCATGCTGATTACCGACTATCCTGATGGCAAAATAGCCCAGATAGGAAATACCGGCAATCAGCACAACCATCCACCAAATATAGTAGGGATTAAAAGCAGCCCAGGGGCCATAGCCCTGATCGGGCAGTATCGGGAGCATAACAACCGAGATCAGCAACAGTTTCAGCGTGGCATACAATTCATGCTGTTCCAGCTTTTCCAGCCAGCCGTGGAGCAGCGGCTTAAAACCGAGCAGCGATGTAATCACCACGGCACTGGCGGAAGCAAGCATAATATGACCGAAAACAGTTAATGCGCCCAACGTAAAGGTGATCAGCGATGCAATGATGCCGGTGATACTGAAATCTTCAAATTTGTTGAGGCTTTTATTGTAAGCAAGCAGCAAAACTGATGTCAGGCCCAGAAAAGCAAAACCCATCAATAAAGGATTAATCTGCTGGGCCAGTATGCCCCAGAGTCCGCCCAGCAAGCCGATAAGTCCATATGTACGCAGCCCGGCAACGCGCATGCCCTCATCCCGGCCACGGGTACGCCAGCCGCGCTCCAGGCCGATAAGTAAGCCTATCGCCAACGAAATTCCTAATATCTTGAAGTTTTCCAGTTCAGCCATTTACATCTGTGTTTAATTTATTTATTGTTGTACTTGGGGACTTTTTTTAAAGTCCGGGAGGGAGCGGTAGCGAAATCTAATCCAGCGTTTCTACAAATCATGAAACTTCGCCTCGTTAACTATTTAAGCCCTAAATAAATGGTACCATTTATTTAGTAAAAGCCGACGAGAAGAGTATTACACTAACTGCTGCGGCCGCATACGCGACGCGGATAAAAATACAAGCGTCATAAAGAGCCTCAGCCAGCCAAACGCCGGCACATCAACAGCATAAACCCTTACGGCGACTATCATGTCGAAAAAATATAATTTTATCGACATAAACTAATAACATGTCGATAACATCGACATACACTAAGCTTATGTCGAAATTTTAATATTTGATAAACATGAGTAACCGAACATGAGCTTTGACCCACGCTTGCCCTACAATGACTTACCCCTATTGCCGCCAGCCATTGAGCTGGAAACTGCCATTGTACTCAAAGCCTGCATCAGCGCTCGGGCGGCACTGGCAGAACTGAAACAAGCAGGCGAACTGCTGCCTAACCAGGGCTTGCTCATTAACACCTTGCCGCTGCTTGAAGCCAAAGACAGTTCGGAAATAGAAAATATCGTCACTACGACAGACAAGCTATTCCAGTTTGCTAACGAGCATACACAGGCCGATCCTGCAACCAAAGAAGCCTTACGCTACCGCACGGCACTCTATCAGGGATTCATCTCGTTAATATCCAAACCATTAAGCACTTCGACGGCGGTCGCCGTATGCAGCACCCTAAAAGGCGCAGACATGGGCATACGCAGAGTGCCTGGCACCACGATTACCAATACAGTTAACCAGGAAGTCATCTATACGCCGCCAGTCGGCGAAGACACTATTCGCAGCCTGCTAGCCAATTGGGAGCGCTTTATTCATGAGTCAAATGGGCTGGACCTCTTGGTTGTAATGGCAGTGGCGCATTACCAGTTTGAAGCCATACACCCATTCCTGGATGGCAACGGCCGCACCGGACGCATTCTCAATATATTACTGCTGATTGAAAAAGAACTGCTGACGCTGCCTATCCTGTATTTGAGCTATTACATCGTGCGCCACAAAAACGATTATTATCGCTTGCTCAATGCTGTAACCGGAAAGCAGCAATGGCAGGACTGGATTTTATATAATCTAGACGCCGTACAGCAAACTGCCGAACGGACTACCCGAAAAATTAATGCCGTGCGTGGTTTGGTTGAAAACACCAGTGCCTTTGTCCGCGAGCGATTGCCCAAGATTTACAGCCATGAACTAATACAGACTATCTTCGAGCAGCCTTACTGCCGCATTCAAAACCTGGTTGATGCCAATATTGCCAAACGCCAGACAGCTTCAGTTTATTTAAAACACCTGGCTGAAATCGGCGTATTGAATGAATGTCAGGCCGGTAAAGAAAAGCTGTTTGTTCATCCCAAACTTATGCAACTCATGACCACCGATAACGATCAATTTACTGAATATTCTCAATAATCAATAATGGTTTCGTACAAGCTTTGGAATTTCTGCAAGGTATGGCGTGACGATGGTATTGATTATACCGATTGATGAATCGGGCTGACCTGGAAGTCAGCCCGATTACTGTTCTAAAGCGGGTTGCAGGCACGATTTGGATCGTATCCCTTACTGCCCGTTACCGGATGCCTCTTCCTCGCACTGCAGGGGTGGGATGGCCCGCAAGTATTCATATACAGCCCGTAAATCACAAGTGTTCATCTTGCCGTATATCGGCCACGGCATTACTTGCAGTATGGGCGTATTGCCCGGGGGGTGTTCATTGTCCTCCAGATCGACGCCGGTGCGCATGATCTGCAGGAATTCCTCGAAGCTGAATTCCGGCTCGCCTGCGTTACACGGGGTCAGGTTGCGGGATATAAAAGGGCCGAATGCCAGTCCTCCGGCTAAATACCCCTCCACATTGACCTGTTCCGGTTCGCCTTTAAACGGATCGCCGCCTTCGGCATAAGGCGGATTGGTATGGCAATCATTACAGGCTCCCTGACCATTAACGATATAACTGCCCAATCCGGCCAGTCTGCGATTTTTGCCATCCAGGTTAAGAGGTACGGGAGCAATCTGAAAACCTTTCGTGATTTTCTGGATTTGCCCGAACGTACAGATGCCGGACTCTACCAATGGAAAGTCCGGTTTAAATGGAAAGTCCGCTTGGGCCTCCAGGGTCATGAGGGAACTGCTGAATAATGCGGATAACATAATAGCCTTGTACGGGTTCATGGTTTTATCTCCTCTCCTTTTACAGAAGTTAAGCTTCCCCTTAGCTTACATAAGATAAGGGGATTTTTGGACAAAATGTCCTTAAAGAAACTCTGAATAAATCCTTCGACAAGCTCAGGACGAACGGTAACCCTTCGCCTACGCTCAGGAGAGCGCCGTTGATTCCGTTCGTGGTGAGCCCTTCGACAATGCTCAGGAGAGCCCCTTCGACAATGCTCAGGAGAGCCTTGTCGATTCCGTTCGTGGTGAGCCCTTCGCCACTGCTCAGGAGAGCCTTGTCGAACCATGAACAGAATCAACTTATTCAGAGCTTCCTTAAGCTAACTGGTTGCCCCCTTCCAACTTGGCAAGAAGGAAGAGGTAGCACAATACCTAAACAAAAGGTTCACTATCATCAAAACACCGGTTTAAGGCAGGTTGCGTACTGGATTAGGATCCTTGAAGATATCGCCATCGGATTCGAACAACGGCGTACGGCCATCTATAGTCTTCAGGAGCGCTAATAAGTTGCCCTGATCGGCTGCATTGAAGGAAGTGGCGATAGTGCCTGAACCGAACCCATGCTGGTCGAATACCTGTTCCAGGGTCTGCGCCGAACCATTATGGAAATAAGGCGCGTTCACGTTTGCTCCAAGTAGAGAGGGCACGTTGAAACCGAGCGCGCCCAAAGGTGCAGCGCCATTTTGCCGAATCTCAATTGGATTGACCGCATTGAAGGTGCCGATGTTCTCAAGAAACTTCAACACTCCGGTATCCACTTTGCTATCTTGATAGGAAACCGCCTGATTGGCCACAATCGATAAGCCGGGATCCCGGGCTGTTCCACCTGCAGCGAAGGCTTTATTCAAGGCCGGATTGTTCAAATACAGAATCTGGCTCTTGGTCCATTTCGCACCGCCGTGACAGGAAGCGCAGTTATCCTTGAATAATTCACGCCCCGCGGCAACCTGATCGGCATTGCCTGACGGTTGATTGAGAGTCCGTACGGTTTGCACCCACAGTGTTTCAAAATCCAGCGCTTCGCTGGCGCCCTGGGAAATTCCGTGATCGAAAATAGCTGGATTCGACGGTGTGCCCGGGCCATTAACAGCCGGGGTAAACGGACCTATGCCATGCTCTATGCAAGTATCCAGAGAAGGCGCGAATTTGTCACTGGCGAATCCGCAGCCGCCCTGCACGCCTCGAGAATTATTGTTAAAGTCGGTCATGCTGTCGCGCACCGCGCTCGCGTTGTTGATACGCGTATCGTGAGCGCCATTAATTTTGGAATAAAGCGCATCCAGTGGAATCGCCGCGCGCGGACCATCGCCAAACATCCAGGTGACGTGATCACTAAGCCCTTTGGGATGGCATGAGGCGCAAGTGCTCCAGCCGTTATCCGATTGTTTGCCGCGGAAGGAGAGCGGTACGATATTACGGATAGGAGTTCCCACCAGGCCATTATCGGGCACTCCTAACGCCGTTGAGAATACCAGCTTGCCAAGACGTACGCCGTGCTCGTGACTGCCGGGATCAGGCAGGGTACAGGATTCTACGTCCCGTTCAATAACTGTGTTGCTATCCAGATTCAATATCGAAACCGAACAGCCCACTTCATTATTCACATAGGCCAGCCGCCCATCCGGACTCATTACTACCCCATTTGGGATATTTCCGGTCTGGAAACGCACCACATTAGGAGCACCGATATTAAGCGGCGCATTTGAGCTGCCGCTGGCGCGTAATACGTAATTGCCGCCGCGGCTGACGATCAGGAAGTCAGTGCCCGCGCTATTAGCATCGATGGCGACAATGTCATTGGCGAACAGGCGGCCAAGGCTCGCTCTTTGATCGGCAGGCTGAGGTTCGGTCTTGATCTGGGCGTTCAGGTTAACGTGCAGGTCCGGCCGTTCGGTTAGCGTGACAATATCAGCCACATGCACGAGTGCCTGGACATTGGTGTTGAAGTTCACATTCAGCACAGGAGGTTCCGGCGATGCGCCAATGTTTGGTAAATAAAGGCGGTTACCGCGAATCAGCGCGGAAAAAAACTGGTTAGGGAAAACACCCTGCGGATTATTCGTGATCGTCGCGTTGGGCGCGGTCGCAGCCGGATCAGGGCAGAATGTGTCGTTGACGGCAGCCGGATTCAGCTTAGTGCAAAGATTGGTGCGATTAGCGGTAAATCCACTGTCCGCCAAGGGAGATAACGGAATCTTGGTCAACAGAGAAGGATTGCTGACTGAAAATGAATGAACGATACCCTGCTTATCCTCGTTGAAACCTTCACTTCCACCCGCTTTGAGCTCGGCATAAAACTGGGTCACGAAAACTGTCTCGTCGTTGTCGTCGCCGTCTCCATCATTAGTGACGGAAATAGCGGCCGGGTTGGGCGTGGGATTACCAGGCAGGAGCACAGTGTTAACCACGGCGCGGCTAGAAGTATTGATAACCGACACCGTGCCCGCAGTGAAATTAGCCACATAAAGAAGCGCTCCGCTCGGCGTAAGCGCACATCCTCCTGGTTCGGCGCCCACTGCTATCGTATCGACTACCTTGTTCTTTTTAATGCCATGCAATGAGACTACCGAGACTGTTCCGCTTTGGGCATTGGTGACATAGGCTTCTTTATCAGAGGGATGGAGGGCGATGCACCCGGGTTCATTGCCCACAGGAATTTCAGCCAGCTTCTGCAACTCATTACCGCCGGTGTTGAAGAGACTGATACTATCGTTATCGGTATTTACTACGATCAGGTCAGACCCCCACTTGGACAGCGCAATCGTGGTGGAACGGCTGGGCAGCGCTTTATGCGCCGCAATTGAATGAATGATCGTATTGATTGGGCCGGGCAGGTCAAATTGTGCCCCAAATGAAGGAGCCGAAACCAACAAACCAGAGAGGAAAGCCGCCCCAATCATGCTTCGCCGCTCCAGGAGAGCAATTACTGTTTTCAAATAGGTGCGTTGTTTTCTTTTAATCATATTAACCTCCAAATTTTTATTATAAAAAAATCATCCAGTATCCTGCCTGGGCAGGGCTTTCCGATTGTGAAAAGACTCTAGGATTTACTGGGAAACGAGTGCATCGTTCGAGTCATTCACCGGCATGAATGCTAAGTTTCTTCTAATTTCTCCATGTTGCATGGATATATTCCTGGTTCAATGAATTTATGAAAACTCAATAAGACTAATCAGCACCTCACTGTACTCAGCCCTATTTGATTGGATTTCAGTAGATATAATCCTGATAATCGTTAAATATCGTCTTGATTATTTGGCGCATGTACTTAAAACCGACGTTGTTATCAATAACCTCAGTTTTGTGAAATACACTCGTTCCTGAGTTCTAAAGCGCGGAAAAAGTGTCCTTTGAGTTGATTCCGGCGAATTGAATAACTCGACTCCCCCGCTCTTGGCGGTAATATTCACAGCAGATATTCAACCGCAACGACTGCAGCGTCCGGTAAGGTTTATGGTGAAAAACCATGTGCTTACGGGGTGCAAAAGCAGGGAATAGTAGGTTAATGGCTGGCCTCTAATACCAACTGAACGTTGCCCTTCATTCATCTCATTCATCAGGTTATCCTGTAGCTGTATGGGTTTCATGTGGCTGTTCACATTTCACCTCCTTTCTGCTATCTAACGCTTATCATTCAGGGCTAATTAATATTCACATTAAAGTCATTAATATGTCAAGGAAAATATAGAAAAAATAAACTTTGAGAAATAGAAAGCGCCGGATTTTATGCCATTTTCACGAATATATTTCCTCATAATTGAGTGTAAATACTCTACAAAAGAACTTGTGTCTGTTGGCATTGAAGCAAACAACTCAAAAGCAGCATAACGATAGGCAATTGGGGCGAGAAATGTAACTGAACATGACGAGCTATTTTGGTCGCTATTGACAGCGATTTGGCATTCGGTATCAGTAGTTTTTAAGCAAACTCCAGTGAGCTAAAATGCGTAGTGATGTTTGTGACTGAGGCGGGATTTAGCCGGAAAAACCATCAGCTCACTGCTAAAATGGTTTTAGCTGATTTAGTGCGTTGTTTTTACAGTTGTCCAAACGCCTGGACAACGATTGTGTTAAGTGCTGCTTCGAACCCGGTGATAATCTATCGTTCAGAGACGTGAGGCAGTTTTTCTCTCATAAAACGGGCATTTGAATTTTAAAATATTCACTCTCGGTAAAAATATCCTTATTATCTTCAACCCGGTCCAGATACACTTTTCCTTCCAAATGATCATATTCATGTTGAAAGATTCTGGCGACAAATCCGTCCAGCTTTAACTCCACCGGCTGTCCCTGCTGATCGGTATAATTAATCATTATGTCTTTGTATCGCGGTACCAGCGCACGTATGCCGGGAATACTTAAACAGCCTTCCCAGTTTTTTTCCTTATCATTCGACAAGGCTTGAAAAGATGGGTTAAACATGATTGTCGGTTCCATCTGCAGTGCTGATGGGTAACGGGGCGTAGGCCTTGAAGCGACTATAATGATCCGTTTTGACTCGCTGATTTGTGGCGCAGCAAGACCCACGCCCTGGGTGTTTGCCAGGGTACTTTGCATAGCCTCAACTATCTGCCGGGTTTCAATGCTGTCAATATCGGTAACCACTGCCGCTTTTTTTCTAAGTATTTCAGCGCCTAATTGGGCAATCTGTCGCATGGTATTCATTGTTTAAGCCTGTAATTCATGTAAAAGCATTGACTGGGCTTGTACCGGTTCTTCACCCTTTTCCTGCATTGCTCGCCGGTAGCTGCCATCCGACTGCAAGAGCCAGGCCTGAGTGTTATCTTTTAAATACAAATCCAGGGCATGCAAAATCCGGTTATATAAGCGTTTACTTTCAATCGGAAAGCAAATTTCAACCCGCCGGAACATATTGCGGTTCATTAAATCCGCGCTGGAAGCATAGACTTCCTGATTGCCGTCATTGGCAAAAGCATAAATGCGGGCATGTTCCAGGAAGCGTCCGATAATGGAGCGTACTTCAATATTTTCGGAGACGCCGGGAATACCCGGCCTTAAACAACATACACCGCGAACAATCAATTTAACTTCAACCCCGGCCTGGGAAGCGCGGTAAAGCGCCTGTATGGATTGTTCTTCGACAATTGCATTGACTTGAATAATAATTTTTGCCGGTTTGCCGTTTATAGCATGGGCTATTTCCCGTTCTATTTTTCCCATCAGTCCGCTATGCAAGGTAAAGGGCGATTGCAGCAGTTTATTCAATTTGGTGACTCTTCCCAAACTGGTAAGCTGGGCAAATACGCGCCTGACATCTTCGCCTAATTCTTTATCGCAGGAAAATAATCCATAATCCGTATAGATTTCCGCGGTTTTACGATGATAATTTCCCGTACCCAAGTGCACATAATTGTGCAATTGCTTGCCTTCCCTTTTTAATACTAAGCACATTTTGGCATGGGTTTTATAACCTACCACGCCATAAACCACATGTACGGCCGCTTCCTGCAGTTTAGCGGCCAGGCTGATATTGTCTTTTTCATCGAACCTGGCTCTCAATTCGATCACAACCGTTACCACCTTGCCTGCTCTCGCTGCTGAAATTAAAGCACTCACAATAGGCGAGTCGGCGCCGGTACGATAAAGCGTTTGCTTGATTGCCAAGACATCGGGTGCTACCGCAGCCTGACGTAAAAACTCAACTACCGGTGAAAAAGACTCAAAAGGCTGATGCAGCAAAATATCATGACGCTTGATCGCAGCGAATATATCCTTGTTACGCGCCAGTTGTGGGGGAGTAGAAGGTTTGAAAGGAGCAAATTTAAGATCCGGTCTATCAACCAACTGGTTAATTTCCTGAATCCTGTTTAAATTGACGGGGCCCTCGACTAAAAATAGGCGATCCCGGGTCATTTCAAAACGGGCCAACAAAAAATCCACCGTTTCCTCAGGACATTTGGCGTCAATCTCCAGCCTGACTTCATCACCATAATTGCGCATGGCAAGCTCGCCCTGTACAGCCAGCAGCAAGTCATCGATAGCATCATCATCAACAAAAAAATCACTGTTCCGGGTGACGCGGAATTGATAGCAGCCTTTGACATTCATGCCATTGAATAACTCATTAATGAAAGCATGAATAATCGATGATAAAAAAACAAAATCAGTTCGTCCGCTTTGGGTTTCCTCAGCAGGTAGTTGAATGATGCGCGGCAATGCCCGTGGCGCCTGTAAAATAGCCCGGCCGCTATTTCTGCCGAACGCATCCTTGCCGGTCAGTGAAATGATAAAATTTAAACTTTTGTTCAGTATGCGCGGAAATGGATGAGCGGAATCCAGCCCGACAGGCGTTAAAATTGGCAATAACTCATCATTAAAATATTTTTCCAGCCATTTAAGCTGGGCTTCAGTCCATTCGTTGCGACGAATAAAGCGAATATTTTCCTTTTCTAATTCAGGAATTAATATCTCATTCAGGACTTTATATTGTTCGTCCACCAGACGATGGGCATTAACTGCAATCAGCTCCAGCTGTTCCGATGGCGTTAAGCCATCGGGGCCGATGGCTTTCGGATCAATAGCCGCCATTTGGATAACACTGGCTACTCTGACTTCAAAGAATTCATCAAGATTGGAGCAGGAGATGCACAGGTAATTAAGTCGTTCAAGCAGGGGAACATTGTCATCTTTTGCCTGCGCCAGAACCCGCTTGTTAAATTCAAGCAGGCTCAGTTCACGATTGATATACAGATCGGGTCTGTGAAGATTTATTACTTCGTCTATCTGATCTACCTGATCTATTTGTTCTGCTACTTCTGCTAGTTCTTGCATTTTGTACCTATATCATAGACTCTCAGGGTTTAACACCTGTGATAAAAACATGCCGGTCACTAATTTGCTCAATGAAGAAATTTAAACCGGCCTGTGCTAACTGTTTTTTAATTTCTGTAAGTGTGAACGCGGCCAATAAAGAATTATAAAAGTCTTTTTTCAAAATTTCAGGCTCATCGAGCGCATAGTTATTCACCAATATTTGAGCGTTTTCAATGGAATCCGGACGCAATAAATCCATGACTACTATGCGCGTGTCCGGCCGGGAATATTTTTTTATCACTTGCCAAAGCACCTGCGGATCATGTAAATGATGTAACAAGCTATTACAGAAAATAATCTCATAACCTGATTGCGGTAAAATAGTCTCAGGCAACATGCCGAGAATAAAGTTCATACGCGGTTTCAATTCCTTGGGTGTTGACAGTTTGCAATAATCTATCATCGCCTCTGAGCCGTCAACTCCATGCACTTTACTCAACGGAAAAGCTTTGGCAAAACGGCAGCTGATATCGCCCGAACCACAGCCTAAATCCAAAGCTGTACCACTAAACTGCGGCTTATTTATAAATAACTTTAGCCGTTGTATAAATTGATTATGCGGCGCCTCAAAGTCTGCTTTAGCATAAGCTTTTACTTGAGCCTGATCTTCCATCAATTCCGGTTCTGGCAGTCTTTCCATCCTCTTTTCCCCTGTAATCCGCCTGTATGAATAGCAATAATTCTCTGACCGCGCCTGAAATGGTGTTTCCGTATTAAATCGTACAGTGCATACATCATTTTTCCAGTATAAACAGGTTCAAGTGGAATCAAAGTTCTTAATTCAAAATCATTTATAAATGAGAGTAATTCAATATTGGTTTTGGCGAAACCACCGAAGTGGTAATCCAAGTTTATCCGCCAGTTATTACAATGCCGTGAAAGTAACTGATGGACGTCATTCAGTAAAAATCCGGCATTTTTTAAGGCGGCAAACCCCATAACGGAGATATGCGCCGGTATCGCATCTACAATACCGGCCAATGTTGTCCCTGTCCCGCACGATACACAGGCTATGTCATAAGGGATTTCAATTTCCCTGACCAGTTCTCCTACGCCTTTTAATGCTAACGTCTGCGCACCGCCTTCCGGCAGCCAATATTGCCCCCGCTTGAAGCCGGGTAAATCAAACCAATCTTTGTATTGCCTGAGTATTCTATAATCAGAACGGGATATAAACCGTAGTTCCATGCCCCAGTTTTGCATGTCTGTCAAAGTCGGCGTTAAGGTTTCCGGTTGTTCGCCGCGGATAAATCCTATTGTTTTCAAGCCTGTGATATTCCCTATATAAGCGAGCGCATGCAGATGATTGGAATAAGCCCCTCCCATACTGATTACAGTCTCAGCATCCAAAGCCAGAGCATGATTCAGGCTGTATTTAAGTTTGCGCCATTTATTGCCGGAAATGACCGGATGCAATAAGTCATCACGTTTTAGCCATAGTTCGATGCCGTATTGATCCAGCATCGCATCATTAATTTTCGCTAGAACCGATTCACTGAAGGTTTCTTCCAGGCCAATAAGTTTAGGATGCATTTTAAATGTGGGTAATTGGACTAATTATCTATAAGAAATATGAACATAGCCTGACCGGATTGCAATAATAAAAAAATTACGCACATGCTTTTCCATTCCGTCATGGATGAATCTAGATGTGAAAGTTTATACAGTGAATATTTACTAACTGACAGGCTTTTGGTATAGAAGGAAAATTATGTATATAATTCAAATTTAACCTATGAGATGTTTCAATTACATCTATTTTGCTACTGTTTTAGAATCAAACAAGAGGTAAATCGCTATGGCCTGGAGAGAACGCAAACAAGAAGAAACCTATACCGATGCAGAAGTAGAAGAACGTTTGAAAGAAGAATTGCCTAACTGGTACTTGGAAAACGGCTGGATCCGGCGTAAATACAAAACCAGCGGCTGGAAAAGCACTCTGATGGTCGTCAATACCGTAGGACATTTGGCTGAAGCGGCGTTTCATCATCCTGATCTTACGGTTTCTTATGCCTTTGTAATCGTCAAGCTGGTAAATCATGCCGCAAAAGGTGTTACTAACAAGGATTTTGAATTGGCGCATAAAATTGAGGAAGTAATCATGTGGCAACCCGGCAAGGAAGGCGGTGCTTTAGAAGGTACGCCCGATGATCCCCGGTTCAAATATATTAAATATGATTAAGTCATGCGATATTTGTCATTCTGTAGCTTGCCTTTAAAATACGAGGCAGGCTATTCGAGCATGAGCCTTTCCAGGGTAGCTAATGATTATGAGCGGATACTTAGCTCTGCTTTGTCATATGGCTGGCAGGTTTCCATTTAGACACGCTCATCCATTGATTAAAATCCGTGAACGATAATGGTTTGTTCAAATAATAACCTTGTACAACATCACAGCCGTAATCCTTAAGTTTCGCCATTATTTCCTGGCTTTCCACCCCTTCTACAGTAACATGCAAGCCAAGGTTATGCGCCAGATTGATTGTTGCTTTAACAATAACCGCATCGTTCTCGCTGCCGACAATATCCATAACAAACGATTTATCTATTTTAAGCTCCGTTAGCGGCATTTTCTTCAGATAAGCCAGTGATGAATATCCGGTACCGAAGTCATCAATGGAAAATTGATAGCCCATGCTATGCAGCCGGTTAATTATTGCCAAGGCATTTTCAGGCTCGCTCATAACGGACCCTTCCGTAATTTCCAGAATAATCCACTCCGGTTTAATGCCGGCGGCGGCAGCCACACCGGCAATAAGATCGGGCAACTCAGGGTCATGTAAATCTTTAGCCGACAAATTCACTGATATTTTTATATTGATATCCTGTTTATGCCAGTTTGCGCAGTGCCGGAAAGCCTCTTTAAGCACCCAACTTGTCAGTTGTTTTATCATCCGGGTGCGTTCCGCCATTGGAATGAATTCATCAGGGGAAATAAACCCATGTGTGGGGTGATGCCAGCGCACCAACGCTTCAGCACCGTAAAGCTCATCGCTCAGCAAGGAGACTTTAGCTTGATAAAACAACTCAAGTTCATTTCGTTCGATAGCATGATGCAACTCAGACATCAGTGTAAGCCGCAACGGGCTATGCCTGTCAAACGAAGATTCATATAATGCATAACCTTTATTTGAGCTTTGAGCTATATGAAGAGCCACACCCGCCCGTTGTACAAGGGTATCGACATCTTCACCATGTTCCGGAAAATGCACAATGCCAACATTAGAATGCATGACAACCTGTAGCCGCTCAACGATAAACGGCTGTTCCATTGCTTTTTGAATATATTGCGCAAGCTGTTCGGTTTCCCTTAAATCAGCAATATCAGTTAAAAGAATGCCAAACACATCGCCATCAATTTTGGCGACACCATCTCTTTCGAGACTCACTCCTTGAAGACGGGTGGAAATTTGTTTAAGAATAATGTCGCTGCTGTTGCGGCCCAGCGTATCGTATACATCCTTGAAATTTTCAATTTCAATCAGCAAAACGGATAGTAGCCGGTTTTTATTTTTCGCCGAAAAAATAGCCCGCTCCACCCGGTCATAAAACAGGGCTCTGTTAGGCAAATCAGTCAGGGGATCATGAGTGATAACATGATTAGCTCGTTTTTCCAGGTTCTCTGTTTTATTGCGTAACTCCTGAGTCTGATCATATATCATGGCTCCGGCTTGGTAAGCGATTATTGAACTTGAATATTGCCCCCAAAAGCCAAAAACGAAAGGAATGCTGTCTAAAATCCAAAGTCCAAAATTCTCCTTCTGCGCAATCATAATACCAGCCAAAGACACCTCACCCATTCCATAGAGACTGGCTAGGGAAGTAGCCACCACAATACTGGAGATAGCAATGACAACACCCTCATAAGCTGTTTTGGAAACCGCGCTTTTAAGAATCCTGACGTTATCGCCGAGTAACTGACTTGCAACCGTTAAAACCATGACGCCCCTTAATGTGTTTTATAATCCTTTTAATAAATCCTTTTTAATATCCTCAATATTTTCCAAGCCGACTGAAACCCTCACCAAACCATCCTTAATCCCGGCTGCAGCTCTGGTTTCAGGCGCCAGCCGTCCGTGAGTGGTTGTTGCCGGGTGCGTGATGGTGGTTTTAACGTCACCCAGGTTTGCAGTAATCGATATCATTTCTGTTGCATCGATCAATTTCCATGCTTTATCCTTACCGCCGTTCAACTCAAAACTGACCACGCCGCCAAAGTGGCTTTGCTGACGCTTGGCTAATTCATGTTGCGCATGCGATTGCAAACCGGGATAGTGTACCTTCGCAATACCCGCTTGCTGCTCCAACCATTTAGCCAGCTTAAAAGCATTGTCGCAATGTGCTTTCATCCTTACTGCCAAGGTTTCCAGCCCGGACAAAAATACCCAGGCATTAAACGGACTCATCGTAGCGCCACCGGTGCGCAGATAAGGATATATAGACTTTTCTATTACCTCGTTACCGGCAATGACGGCTCCGCCAATACAACGGCCTTGTCCATCAATATATTTGGTTGCCGAATGCACCACGATATCTGCGCCAAGACCTAAAGGCTTTTGCAGAACAGGTGTGCAAAAAACATTATCAACAATCAATAAGCAGTCATGCTTATGAGCAATAGTAGCTAATAATTCAATATCTGCAATCTCAATCAAGGGATTGGATGGCGTTTCCAGAAATAAAAACCGTGTGTTCGGCTTAATCGCCGACTCCCAGGCTTCAGAATTTGTCAAATCGACAAAATCAGTTTCCACACCAAATTTGCCAAAATAATTCTGGAACAATAGTACGGTATTGCCAAATACGCTACGTGAACACACGACATGATCACCGGCTTTAAGCAAGCCCATACCTACCGCCATAATTGCCGCCATGCCGGATGAAAACGCCAGACAACGCTCACCTTTTTCCATAAACGCAAGCCTTTCCTGAAACGCACTCACTGTCGGATTGGTAAAACGGGAATAGATATTGCCGGGGGTCTGCCCGGTAAAGCGTAAGGCGGCCTCTTCGGCATTTTTGAAAACATAACTGGAGGTCGCAAAAATAGGCATACTGTGCTCATCTTCATGAGTCCGGTTATGCCCTGCCCTTATCGCCTGAGTTTCAAGAGAATAGTTGTACCAGTTAATATCTTTCATTGGCTTCAAGTCAGTGTTTGCTAAAAATAATTTTAATTCAATAAGCGAAGCCTACGCGCTACTTATTAGCCGGAATTCTGCATTTCAATAATAAGCTTTTCCGAATTCCGCTCCGTCTGTGCGGTGTCGTTGCGCAAAGCTTCCGTATACTCCAAATAAGCATCATCGATATCGCCGGTAATATACTGATTGCTAAAACAGGACGTATCGAAATGTTTAATGTCGGGATTACCTTTGCGAACGGCATCGATCAAGTCATCCAAATCCTGGTAAATCAACCGGTCAGCGCCGATGGCGACGCCTATTTCATTTTCAGTAAGATTATGGGCGATCAATTCATGCGCGGCAGGCATATCGATACCATAGACATTCGGGTAACGAACCGGAGGAGCGGCAGAAGCAAAGTAAACTTTCTTGGCGCCTGCATCGCGAGCCATCTGGATAATTTGCGCGGAAGTTGTGCCTCTTACGACCGAATCATCAACCAGCAATACATTCTTCCCTTCAAATTCCAGGCCAATGGCATTTAATTTTTGCCGGACTGATTTTTCCCTCATTTTCTGGCCAGGCATGATAAAAGTCCGGCCAATATAACGATTTTTAATAAAACCTTCCCGATACTTTACCCCTAACATATTCGCCATCTGCAAAGCCGCGGTCCTGCTGGTATCCGGTATAGGAATAATGACATCGATATCATGGTCAGGCCATATGCGAAGAACTTTTTCGGCCAGCTTTTCGCCCATGCGCAGACGCGCTTTGTAGACCGAAATATCATCGATGATTGAATCCGGGCGGGCAAAATAAACATATTCAAAAATACAAGGACAGTGATCTGTTACTTTCGAGCATTGCCGGGTGTGCAATATGCCCGATTCCTCAATGAATACGGCTTCTCCAGGCTCAATATCTCTGATAAGATCAAAACCTAGCACATCCAGCGCGACGCTTTCTGATGCGATCATAAATTCAGGGCCTTTATCAGTTTTTCTTTCACCGAACACTACAGGCCTGATACCATGAGGATCTCTAAAACCTAAAATACCAAATCCTGCGATCATGATCACCACCGCATAAGCCCCGCGGCAGCGTCGATGAACTCCCGTAACCGCCTGAAAAACATCATCAACGCTTAAATGCAATTTTCCTAAGCTTTGTAATTCATGAGCAAAGACATTCAGCAGGACTTCGGAATCAGAGTCGGTATTAATATGCCGTTGATCTTCCACGAACAAGGCTTTTTTCAATTCTTCGGTATTAGTCAAATTGCCGTTATGCGCAAGCGTCAAGCCAAAAGGTGAGTTTACATAAAACGGCTGTGCTTCTTCTGAACTGGTACAACCTGCCGTAGGATAACGAACATGGGCGATGCCCATATTACCTCTCAGCTTCAGCATCTGGGCATTCGTAAAAACATCACGGGCCAAGCCGTTTTCTTTACGCAAATGCAACCGTTCCTTTTCACAGGTTACGATGCCCGCCGCATCCTGACCCCGATGTTGCAAAACCATCAATGCATCATATAACTCCTGATTAACAGCTTGATGGGAAACAATAGCAGCAATACCACACATTTTTTAAACCGAGCCTGATGTAGTTAGTGATAATTCAGGTATCCCGCCAGACCGGACGGAATATTATCCCGTAACCAAATGGCGGATGATTGAAACGGTGGGATTAATTTTGATTCTTTCCACCAGGAATCTGCGGGCAAGGGAGTTAATCCGCCCAGCATTACGATGACAAAAACAATAATCAGGCCATGGGCAATACCCAAAAACATACCGGCAAAGCGATCTATAAAAGTTAAGTCGGTATTTTTAACCAGCTCACCTAATAGCATACTGATTAAACCGCCCAAGACCAGCGTGATCATAAATAGCATTAAAAAAGAGGCGGCAATTCTGGCAGCCGGAACAGAAATAATCGGCACCAGAAAACCTGAAAAATCACGGCTAAAACTTAACCCCACCCAAATGGCGAGAATCCAGAAGCCTAATGAAAAAACTTCATGACTGATACCTCGCCATATTCCTATTATAAAAGAGATAAAAATCAACCCGATAATGACGAAGTCTACCCAAATCATGGTTTCCTGATTTATTAAACTTTAGTATTTGAATCTGCCGGCATCACATCACTCAGACACCAGAATAGTCTTTATATTTTGTTTATCCAATTTGGCTTTCATTGCGATGGCCCGATCTTTATCAAGCTCCGGGCCAACCTTAAGCCGATATAAAGCGCCTTTTTCTGCAACCTGAATGGTTTCCAGCAAAACAGGCAATCCTTGTTTACGGATAGATTCCCAAAGCAATAAGGCATTTTCCTTTTTGGCGAAACTACCTGCCTGAAGATACCAGCGTACCAGTTCGTGTACGGGTTTGGGGGAATTGACTTTCGGCACGCTGCCCGGCTTTTTAATCGCAGCTATCGGGCCGGACTCCATTGGTTTCAAAAGAGCTACCTGGTTTGGACTCGGTTTTTTAGGTGCAATGACTGCTTTTTTAGCTTTTACCGGTTTTTTAACTTCTTCAACAATGTCATTTTCCAAAGGTTCTGATGAAACCACTTGTTTCGGCGGATTATTTTTATGTTGAGTTATAGGTGGCTGAGCCTCTTCTTCCTCATTTGTGCTCTCGGTGGTATCGCCTAAAACCTCACCTTTCGAAGGCGCTATTGATGCTTCCTGATCCGGGATTGATTTGCGTCTTGCATTTTCAGGCTCATTTACTCCTTGTTCAGCCTCTTCTCCAGCATTTGTATCTGTATTGCCTGCAATATCCCCTGACTCTTCCGGCAGTGACGGCTCTTGGTCATCAGGCTTTTTTAATATATCATCAGCATTCGCCGGTAACTTATCAGCGGTATCTCCGGCAGCGTTAACAGGGGCTTCAGGAATAGCCATTTCACTGACTATCTGACCGCTATTGTCAACAGGATCATCAAACAGCATAGGGATAAAAATAGCCGCCAGCGCTGTAATAACTACTGCACCGATCAACCGTTGTTTTAATTCTTGATTCATTTTAATCTATTCACCTTTTCTCAAATTCAGCCAAGTACTCAGACACCAAAAAAAAAGAGCCGAAAACCAGCAGTAAATCGCCTTCTTGCGACTGTTTTCTTGCCGCATCAAATGCTTCAGAAAAACCGGCGAAGCCAAAAAAAATATTCCTTACAGCGCTTCGCAAGAAAGTTTCACGCATAAGCGATTCTGTAGCCGCCCTGGGATTGGTTAAAGGCGCAAAAAACCAGTCATGAACTACTGGATTCATAATTTCAAGAACACCGGCTATGTCCTTATCCCTCATCATTGAAAAAATCGCATGTACGCGTTTGTCCGGGAAAGTTTTAATTAGATATTCCACTAATGTTCTGACTGCCTGGGGATTATGCCCTACATCCAAGAGTACCGGAATTTTACCATCAATCAGTTGAAACCTGCCCGCCAGATGGACATTTTCAAGCCCCTGCCGGATAGAAGCATCGCTCACAGGTAAGGTTTGGGCCAATTGGTTTACGGCTAAAATAACGGACGAAGCATTGCGGTACTGATGCTCGCCTTTTAATCCAGGTTCGGGCAATTGCTTAATTTGCCGGCCATTACAAAACCAATTCCATCGTGTAGACTGCTTTTTATAGCCGAAATCCTTACCGATACAATATAGCAGCGCCTGCTTGTCAATAGCGCTCTGCAACACTGATTCAGGAGGTTCAAGGTCTCCCACAATGGCCGGAGTTGCGGCCCGGAAAATCCCCGACTTTTCCCGCCCTATCGCTTCCCGTGTTTCACCAAGCCACTCAACATGATCAATTCCGATACTGGCAATCACTGCCACATCGGGATCTATAATATTGACAGCGTCAAGCCGTCCCCCCAGACCGACTTCCAGCAATTGCACATCCAGCCCTGAGCGGCAGAATATATCCAGCGCGGCCAAAGTGCCGAATTCAAAATAGCTTAATGACATATTATTTCGAACCGCCTCTATTCTGGCAAATGCCTCGCAAATCAGTTCATCCGATACGGGTTTACCGTCTATTTTTATTCTCTCGTTATATTGTAGTATATGAGGAGAAGTATAGGCGCCTACGCGATAACCTTGCGCCTTATAAATTGCCTCAAGATAAGCAATACATGATCCTTTGCCATTGGTTCCGCCCACCGTAATTGTGGGAGGCTTGACGTAATCAGGATTAAGTTCGCCAAAAACCTTGGCGGCGCGCTCTAATCCCAAGTCTATCGCTAAAGGATGTAAGCTTTCTTGCCACTTCAGCCAGCCCTCTAGCGAATTAAAACGCATCATTACTTAATATCGAATTTATTCTCCCGATCAGACTCATGCATCAATATTTTCATCAGTCTCAGTATTAATGGGTTCAGGTTCTGGTTCGGTTAAACCAGCAATCACTGTCCTGCCCGACATCAGCATTGCCAAGATACTGGAAATTTTATCGCGCATGTCACGCCGGTCGACAATCAAATCGATAGCACCATGTTCTTGTAAGAATTCACTGCGCTGAAAACCTTCCGGTAACTTTTCGCGTACAGTTTGTTCTATGACGCGGGGACCTGCAAAACCGATCAAAGCATTGGGTTCAGCAATATTAATATCGCCAAGCATGGCCAGACTGGCTGAAACCCCGCCCATAGTCGGGTCGGTCATAAATGAAATATAAGGTATGCCCGCATCTGACAGCCTGGTTAATGCTGCACTGGTTTTCGCCATCTGAAACAAGGAAAACAGCGACTCCTGCATTCGCGCGCCGCCGCTGGCAGTAAACACGATAAACGGAATACCTAATTCAAAACTCCGGTTAACGCCGCGAACAAAACGCTCGCCCACCACGGATCCCATTGATCCGCCCATAAAATTGAAGTCAAAAGCCGCCGCCACGATATCCTGGCCTTTTAGTTGGCCCCGCATGACTACAAGCGCATCATTTTCCTTGGTTTGTTTTTGCGCCTGGATAATCCGGTCCTTATATCTTTTGCTGTCTTTAAACCTTAAGGGATCAACGGGTTTAATATTTTTACCGATTTCAACACGCTCTGACTCGTCCAGGAACATATTCAACCGCGTTCTGGCCGTAATACGCATGTGATGATCGCATTTTGGACAGACACTAAAATTTCTCTCCAGCTCGGTATTGTAAAGAATCGCATTACAGCTAGGGCACTTATTCCATAATCCTTCCGGGACGGTACCTTTTTTATTGGACGAATTTGTCCTGATTGTTGAAGGAACTAATTTCTCAAACCAACTCATTCATTTGCTCCGTAAGGCTTCATCATTAAGCTTTTCGCGTACTTAAAGTTCCGCTTTTTAACTGTCTATTGCCTGGCGCATGGAGGTCAATAACTTTACTATTTCGCTTCTGGCAATTTCCACGTCATCCTGATTCGCTTCAATTTTACTAACCAAAGCACTGCCGACTATCACCCCGTCACCTAGACCGGCAATTATCTTTGCTGTTTCTGCATCTTTGACACCGAAACCGATCGTCACAGGCAATGCAGCATTCGCCCTGATTTGTTTGAGCTTGATTTCGACCTCGGCTGTATTTAAATGTCCTGCGCCGGTAACCCCTTTAAGAGAAACATAATAAAGGTAGCCGCTGCCAGCTGCGGCCACTTTTTTAATACGCTCATCGCTAATATTGGGAGCTAACAGAAAAATGGGATCAATTTCACGGGCCTTTAACAAGGCGACATACTCTTCCCCTTCTTCCGGCGGCAAATCGACAGTTATAACACCATCGATATCGGCTCGTTGTGCGGCATTGGCAAAACCTTCATATCCCATTGCTTCGATTGGGTTCACATATCCCATAAGCACTAGCGGGGTTTGTTGATCTTTTTCCCTGAATTGGGACGCCATTATTAATACCCGCCTCAAACTCATCTTATGTGTAAGGGCACGTTCGCAGGCCCGCTGAATAACCGGCCCCTCAGCCATAGGATCAGAAAACGGTACGCCCAACTCGATAATATCAGCACCGGCAGCCACCATCGCATGCATCATTGGCACGGTGAAATCCGGGTTGGGGTCGCCGGCGGTAATAAACGGGATCAGCGCCTTACGGCCGGTTTTGGAAAATTCTTCAAATTTGGCAGCTAATCGGCTCACAGTTCTATTCCTTCTCGTTGAGCCATTGTATGCATATCTTTATCGCCACGGCCGGACAAATTTACAATAATGATTTCATCGGTTTTCATGGTTGGAGCAAGCTTCATGGCATAGGCCATGGCGTGACTGGATTCCAACGCAGGTATGATGCCCTCCATTTTGGTCAACGCATGAAATCCTTCCAATGCCTGATTATCCGTAATATTGACATACTCAACCCTGCCGATGTCTTTTAACCAGGCATGCTCAGGGCCGACACCCGGATAATCAAGACCTGCTGAAATAGAATGCGTCTCGATAATTTCACCGTCTTCATCTTCCATCAAATAAGTGCGGTTGCCATGAAGCACGCCGGGACGGCCCGCACACAACGGCGCTGAATGACGACCTGTTTCAATACCATCCCCCGCTGCTTCAACACCGAACATTTTTACTGATTTGTCATCGATGAACGGATAAAACAAACCTATTGCATTCGATCCTCCGCCCACGCAGGCAACCAGGGCATCAGGCAATCGCCCGGCCTGATCCTGGCATTGCTGCTTTGCCTCACGTCCGATAATGGCCTGAAAATCCCTGACCATGGCAGGATAAGGATGAGGGCCTGCAACTGTGCCAATAATATAGAAAGTATTATCGACATTGGTCACCCAGTCCCTGAGGGCTTCATTCAAAGCATCTTTCAAGGTTTTGGAACCGGACTCAACCGCCACGACTTTTGCGCCCAGCAGCTTCATGCGGTATACATTTAAAGACTGCCGGGCAACATCGACAGAACCCATATAAACCACGCACTCCAGCCCCAGTCTTGCGGCCACGGTCGCTGTCGCAACGCCATGCTGTCCTGCCCCGGTTTCAGCAATAATGCGCGTTTTGCCCATACGCTTGGCCAGTAAAGCCTGGCCCACAGTATTGTTAACTTTATGCGCGCCGGTATGATTGAGGTCTTCGCGTTTTAAATAAATCTGCGCGCCCCCCAGTTCACGGCTCCAGCGTTCTGCATGATATAAAGGCGAAGGTCTGCCCACATAATGTTTTAAATCAGTATCCAGTTCCGTTATGAAGTCCGGGTCTTTTAAATACTGCTGATAGGCGGCATTTAACTCCTGGATCGGCGGCATTAACGTGTCTGCCACAAACATTCCGCCGTAAGGGCCAAAATGTCCGCGCTCATCGGGCATACTATATTTTTCTGTCATGTGCTTAATCTGTCACCTTCATTAACTTCTTTTAAAAATGCCGCCATTTTGGAAGCATCTTTAATACCTTTTTCTGTTTCCACTCCGCTACTGACATCCAGAGCATACGGTCTTACTTTCTGCACAGCCTGCCTGGCATTATCCGCTGCCAAACCACCCGCCAGTATTACCGGCAGGCCACACTGCGCAGGGATCAAATCCCAATCAAACCCATTGCCCGTTCCGCCTTTAGCAGCTGGATGATACGCGTCCAGTAACAATCCCGCCGCATCGTAATACTGTCTGGCAACCACGTCTATATCAATGCCGGGCTGCATTCTTATAGCCTTGATATAACGCTTACCATAAATCCGGCAGGCTTCAGCAGGTTCATCGCCATGAAACTGAAGGCAATCTACTGCTACCCAGTCAAGAACTTCACGTATCCGTGACTCTTGCTCATCGACGAACAAGGCAACTACCGAGGTAAATGCGGGCAAGGCATTGACAATCCTGATTGCCTGGTCAATATCAACATTTCTGGGACTAGGCGGATAAAAAACCAAACCGATTGCATCCACACCCGAATGAGCAGCGCAAACCGCATCTTCGACACGGGTAAAGCCGCAAATTTTAACGCGAGTCCGCATAAAGTAATATGAGAATTTATAGAAAAGCCAAGCCGCCTAGAATAACATAAAATAATGTTGTAATTTGCTTGTTATGAATGCAGTTCCGCAATATTCATTTTATAGCTGCCGGTACCGGAAAGTGTCTCCGCACAAGCGTCATGAGTAAATTAATCTGAAGGATTCTCTACATAAGAGCAGCCCCCCTTAAAATACTCCCCGAACCCGACTGATAAGGAAATTACTTAGGGCTTTCAGTTTGAAATTGGGATAAAAATTGCCCATATCCTGCAGCTTCCATTTCTTCAATCGGAATAAATCGTAATGAAGCCGAATTAAGGCAATACCTCAAACCGGTCGGTTGCGGCCCGTCATCGAAGACATGACCAAGATGAGAATCCCCATGACGGCTACGGACTTCCGTGCGAGGAAAAACCAACAGGAAATCTTCCTTTTTAACGATATTCTCCGCTACTAACGGCCGAGTAAAGCTGGGCCAGCCGGTACCCGAATCGAATTTATCCCTGGATGAAAACAAAGGTTCACCACTCACAATATCCACATAAATGCCTTCTCGCTTTTCATTCCAGTAAGCATTTTTAAACGGCGGCTCCGTGTCTTCCTCCTGCGTAACCTGATATTGCTCAGATGTTAATTTTTTACGTAATACATCATCGGAAGGTTTTGTATATTGATTCATTGCTGTGTCCTGGCCTGTTTTTAAAAGTAAATCGGATCCCCAGATTTTTTTTAGATAGTTGTCCCGGCCTGATCCAAAACGATAATATTTATAACGGAGCGGATTCGCTTTATAGTAATTCTGATGGTAATCTTCGGCGGGATAAAACACTTCGAACTTTTTTATTTGGGTAACAATCGGCGCCGGATAGCGCCCTGATTCGCTCAATAGTTGGCGCGACTTTTCAGCCTGTTCTTTTTGCTCTTGGCTATTATAAAAAATCACCGTGCGATATTGCTTGCCCCTATCTACAAACTGACCTTCGTTATCGGTTGGATTAATTTGTCTCCAGAATGCATCGAGCAGGGTTTCATAACTGATTACGGCTGGATCATAATAAACCTGAACGCTTTCAACATGACCCGTATCACCTTTGGAAACTTGATCATAACTTGGATTGGCAACATGTCCGCCGCTAAAACCTGAAATCACCTTATGAACTCCGGGAAGTTTTTCAAAACCCGATTCAGCACTCCAGAAACAGCCTACGGCAAAAGTGGCCACTGACAGGTTTTCAGGTTCTACAACAGAAGCCGCTTGCAGATTTTTTCCGGTATGGCTGAGCATTGCCAGCGCAGCAATAACACCTGCCATAAATAAAGAAATACTTGTTTTCATCACTCTCCTCTTGTCAAGAGCGTGAATAATTGCTGAAATTATTCGTACTGTTTTTCCGGTTTAACAAAAAACAAGCTCTTCATTGTCGTCTATTCCTCATCAATTATTAATATCGAGGGAATAAGTAATAGATTTTTATTCGAAATCTCTTAATCAATGCGAATGTCCATGGGGATGTTCATGTTCATGGTCATGTGGCGGCTCCTGATTATGCTCATGGCTAAGTTCTGTTTCCGAAACCTGAACAGCATCTACGCCAACGCCATATTTATAAACCATTAAACCTCCTAAATCGGCGCTCAGCATTATCAGAATAAAAAGCGAAGCCGAAAGTATAAGAAAAATGCCATTAGCTCCGCTCCTTATTAGAGAGCCGCTTATCATGCGCCAAATCGATAAGATTATTGCCAAAGCAAGGGCTAATAGGCTGATGTTCTCAAGACGCTCCATTATGCCATGAACATCTTGTCCATGTGCTACAGAATCCGCGGCCATATACCCTGTGATAACGGTAAATATCAAGGCGACTGTGCCAATATAAAGACACCAGCCGGCCACACTGCGCCATTGGTTTTTTTTTGCCAGCGTGCCGATAATATCCAAAACAAAAAAAGCCGATAAAAATGCAATCGGAAAATGCACCAGCAAGGGATGAATATTATCCATACCGGCGATGCCCGGCAGCATCAATGCAAATATATCCAGCGGTGCTTTGGATGAAAGACTTTCAAGAAATACTAATAGATTGCTGACACTCTCTGCAACGCCATCGTGATCACTTCCGCCATGTATCTGGAAAGATAAATAGTTATTCATACCTATCATTTTAAAATTTTGTAAAAAAAGAACAATTTACTCGATATCCTGGCGAAAGCAAATAAACTGATTGTAGACATCATGCTAATCAAAGCGCTTGGCATCGGGAGGCAGCTTATCGAATACAGGATGTTTTGCAATACCATACTGCTCAGGATAATAAACCGCTCCCAGATATAAGCCGTGGGGCGGCGCCGTAACGCCGCCCAGCTCACGGCATTTAACCTCAAGCAACTGCCTGGCCCAGTCTACAGGCTGTTTTCCTGCGCCTATATCCATCAATACCCCGGCAATATTCCTGACCATATGATGTAAAAATGCGTTGGCCGAAATATCCATAATAACCTTCTCGCCATCGCGGTAAACGTCAATAAAATACATGATCCGGCAAGGGCTTTTGGATTGACAGCCTTGCGCCCGGAACGAGGAAAAATCATGATTTCCGATCAGGTATTGGCCGGCTTGATGCATTTTACCTGCATCCAGCGGAGCGTAGCACCAAGTCGCCTGTTTGCGCAACAAGGCTGATTTTACCGGCCTGTTAAGAGTGATATAGCGATAAAACCGCGCAATCGCACTGTATCTTGCATGAAAATCACTCACTGCCTCTTTTACCCAGATAATCCTAATATCCTCCGGCAAATTACTATTGCCGCCCAGCATCCAGCTATGCAGGTCGCGTTTTACATTGACATCAAAATGCACGACCTGTTCAAAGGCATGCACGCCCGCATCCGTTCTTCCGGCACAAATCACGATGACAGGCTGATCGGCAACTTTCGATAAAGCCCGTTCCAGCACCTGCTGCACAGTGCGTTGATCGGCTTGCCACTGCCATCCTGAATACCCGCTGCCGTCGTATTCCACACCTAGAATAATACGAGTCATGTCACATCCTGTTATTCATGAATGAAAACGGTGATCCCTGCCTCGATACGATTAAACAAATCCAGCACATCAGCATTTTTCATGCGAATACAACCGTGCGATGCCGGCTGACCATTCATTAATTCATCGGGACAACCGTGGATATAAATGTAACGCCATGTTGAATCGACGTTACCATAACGATTTTTACCGGGCTCCAGCCCTCCTAGCCAAAGGATTCGAGTTAATATCCAGTCACGCTGCGGATGTTGTCTGCCCAGATTGGCATTGTAAATCTCACCCGTGGGGCGTCTGCCTCTGAAAACCGAATGCAGCGGCTGACCTGCGCCAATTTTCACCCTGATTTTATGCCAGCCAGTAGGCGTACATTCACTGCCCATCTGCTCGCCAGCGCCTTTTTTAGCGGTGGAAACCGGGTAAGCTTGCAAGACCTGTCCGTTTTCAATAATAGACAGCTGTTGCATGCTAATAGATATATCCAGAAAAGAATCGGTTTTCATAGCATTAATGAGAGATAAGCAGCAATTGTTGGGTTACGCTAAAGCTAAGCCTACCCTTTTTGAAACAAGGCAATCGACTCCACATGCCCCGTTTGCGGAAACATATCCATTACGCCGGCTTTAATCAATTTATAGCCCAGCTCATTGACCAGAATACCGGCATCGCGGGCGAGCGTGGACGGATTGCAGGACACATAAATAATCTGCTCGGGATGCCATTTTTTGAAATGCTGCAAAACCTCTGAGGCGCCCGCCCTGGAAGGATCCAGTATGATTTTGTTATAGTTTTGATTTGCCCAGGGCTGGTCGCCGATATCCTTGCTTAAATCAGCCGCATAAAATTCAACATTGGTTATTTCATTATGACGCGCATTTTCCTTGGCATGATTGATCAGCGGCTGATCGCCTTCGATACCTACAACGCGGCCCGCAAATCTTGCCATCGGCAAGGTAAAATTACCCAGGCCGCAAAACAGATCCAGCACGGTATCGTCTTTATTCAGCTTGAATGACTCCAGAACCCTGTTAATCATTTGCCGGTTGATTTCATAATTAACCTGCGTAAACATGGCGGGCCTGAATTTAAATTCCAGGTTCTGATCCGGCAGTGAATAGGTTGGTATGACTTCCGGCTCGCCATCCAGCGGCACGATAGAATCCGGTCCTTTGAATTGCAGGCACAGGCTAATGGCATGCTCTTTGGCAAATATTCGCATGCGCTCCTGGTCGGCAGCCGTCGGCGGCTCCAATACGCGAATAGCCAATACGCACTGCTCATCCCCGATAGCGACTTCTATCTGCGGAATTTTATCGCGGATGCTTAAAGTGCCTATCATTTCCGATAAGGCCATCAGCTTTGTGCCTACTATCGGATGCATTACAATACAACTGTCGATTTCAGCTAGATACGGATGCCGCCGCTCCCTGAAACCCACCAATACCCGGTTTTTTTTAGCCACATATTTAACGCCCATCCGGGCTTTACGGCGGTAACCCCAGTGCGGGCCTTCCAAAGGCTGCCAGAGTTCAGGAATTTCAACTTTGCCTATGCGTCTGAACTGCTCCTTAAGCAAGTCCTGCTTGATCCGGATTTGGGCAGACGATTCCACATGCTGAAAACTGCAACCGCCGCATAATCCATAATGAGCGCATTGCGCATCGACCCTGTCATCGGCCCGGCTTAACAGCTTGACGACTTTACCTTCGGCATAATCCCGGCGGCTTTCGGTATAGATAAACTCCACGTCCTCGCCGGGCAATGCCTCATCTATAAATACCACTTTGCCGTCGACATGCGCGATACCGCGCCCGTCATGCGCCAGGGATTCTATCGTGGCTTTAACCGGCGTTTCAGGTAACTGTTTCTTTCTTGATCTTTTACGTGCCATGCTTATTTTTGCTTCCAGCTTCCCGCCGCCTGATACCACCAGCCCGGCTGGGCATTGCTTATCCAGCGGGCAGCGAAAGTGGCTTTAATTTGTGCGGCCCATTCAGGATGACCGTTGGCATTGGCAATGGCCTGGTAAAGCTTTTGCCGATCTGCATTTTCCGCCGTCACCAGTTTATTGACTTTGTTTCTGTCCTGAAGCGGCACGCTTGAGGCACCTCTAACCGCTAAAAAACCGTCCGCCTGAATGCCGATTAAACCGCCGGCATACAAAGGTTGCAGGGCCGAGAAGCGGCTTTCCATTGAGGCGCGTATTTGCCTGATTTCGGCGCTATCGATAGCTAAATCAGCCTCAGCCTGGGCAGGCGAAATAACAGCATTAACGGCAATATCCAGCCAGTGAAAAGCAGCCGCCTGCCAACCAGGCAAACTTGATTCTGGCTTGGGCACCGTATTTTCAGGCTCAGGCTTTGGCGGCGTAATGCTTTGGATGTCTTTAATGATTTCGTCGGCCGCTTTTTCAGCAGCGGCGGCAGGAAAGTAAATATTAATCGTGACGCACGCCGTCAGCAATAAAATGCCTAATGCAGATATTCTTTTCATAATCTCTCTCAATTATTCTATGATTATTTCGTCTGATGTCGTAATGCGGCTTAATCGTTCCATCAATACATCCCAGTCAACTTGTGGATTATAGCCGATTACATCAATCCGCGGCAGACCGCCGCCGGTAATAATGGCATAACCCGAAGCTGTAGCTTCTACGCCCATCAATTGACAGACTCCGTCATGCAAATAACAACCCAGGCCGATTTTATCGTAGCCGAAGGTTTCAAACAGACTTAAGAAACTTCGGGATAGTATGTCGGCAGCGCCTCCGCCGCCAATGCTGGCAATGCTTTTTACGGCTTTTTGGCTGATCCTGTGAGTCGAATCATCGTCATCGGGCGTTCCCAGCCAGGCAAAAAAAGTGACCGGATGCCAGTTTTCCATGGTTAGTTCTCTGACAAATCCTGACAGCTTGCCGGTAATGCTGCCAAATTTAAACTTGCTGGTTAATTGCTCGAGATCCAGATTGTCAATTTCCATATCGCTGTAAAATCTTGAAACATCGGTAAACAATCCTGATGCAGCAAGATTGCTGATCTTAACTTCACCATCAAAAACTTTTATGATCAGCTCCCCTTCCAGACGCAAGGTTTTGTTCCGGTAATCAACGCCGGGAATAGTGCCGCTGATAGTTCCCGATAATGGCGTCCAGTTTAAAGCCCGGGATAATTGCTCCAGTGATACATTGCTTAAGCCTCCCTCGAAGTAAATCTCAGGATCTTGCTGTTTTTTTGCCTGCCAACTCAATTGATTAATGGCAATTGCCCCGCCTAGAAAAGGCAGCGTCGTTTTTTCAAGAACCTTGAAACTGTTTGCCCTGCTTAAGAATAAAAGTCTGGCCGGCCCTATCGGTAAATTGCCGATATTCAATTGCTGCCATGACAAATCCGAGGGCTTATCTAATGCCTCGTCAACAGACCAGTTAATCGTGCCCACGCCGCCCCTGACTCCGGCGCGGCCTGCGGTATCTTTAATTTCAAGATTATTAACTGCCGCCGCCAGCGCAGTTAACGAGTGCTGGACAATTGAAAAATCAGCCTGCAAATTACCCGCCAGGGAAATGCCTTCCCATGCCGTCTGTTCAAAAAACGGCTTTAAATAAACTGAAGACAATAATTGCAGATCATCGCTGCGTAGCGATAAATCCGCTTTTTCTATCTTTACGCCATCCTTGAAACTTACAATTCCATGACCGCTTAAATTTGCAGCCAGGGAATGGTTATAATTTGCCGACTTGATTTCAATTCGTTTATTGGATTCGTCCCAATCGCCCTGCGCTTCCCAACTTATGCTTTGTTTGCCGGCTTCAAGATAAAGCGGCTCGACATAAAGCGCGCCGTCGATTAGGCTGGAATGATTTAGCCACTGCCATCCATTATTATGATTTTGAGCATCCAGGCGGGTTTTCAGCGTTAATGCTTCCGTAGCAAACCGGCCGTCTTTTATCTGCACCGTCAGGCCGTCAAGCCCGGCATTCAGGGAAAATTTCTTTAATAAGGCATGGCTGCCGGACACATTGAGCTTAAAACTGATTTTGCCCGCTTTAGGCTCAAAGGATTTTATTTGCACCAGTTTCCGGATTAACCTGCCATCCACAGCCTTGGCATTAATCTGCAGCCGCCATTCATTGCCTCGCTCATCGCCGTCAGCGTCAAATATACCGCCAGCCTGCTGCAAACCGGTCAGCTTGAATGAAGTATGGTTCTCGCTGACGAAAAAAGAGAAATTAAAAGACGGCGACTGCCAGCGCTTTGAATGAATCTCCGCCCTGCCCTGTTTACATAATAATTCCTTGTTGCGCCAGGTAAAAGAAGTACAGCGGATATTGACCAGCTTTAAGTCATTGAAAGGTTTCGGCAAACTGAGTTGATTGATGGTTAAGGCCAATTTTTGCGGGTTTTGGGTCAAATCGGTCAAGGCTATAGTTACACCTTCTAATTTCCAGTTTTTTGAGTTTAATGCGCCGGCATTAAGCGATACAGTATCCAGAGCATTTGCAATAGGAATTATTAAAATAAAAATAAGGTTTGTGACAATCCTAATGATTAACTCTGGCTTCAAACCTCTTTGCTCTACCTGAAAACATGCCGCAATGTAATCAAGTAATTTACTCATAAATATCTCAATTATTCTGAAAATAAACGCTGCCAGCCAAGCCTGCAATAGCATACATATAAGAGGCAAAGTGCGCCTATAATAGCGATAACTATAAAAATGGCGCCCAGCCAAAATCGACAGCGACAGCGATGAAGAGAAAAAGCAGCTAATCATGCTATTGTCCTGTTATCCAAACCCTACAACAGGAGTATTTTTACTGGCAACACCTGCTGAAAAACAGGGTAAGTTCAGATCTAAAGAGGAGTTCTCTTAGGTCAGCAGTGTTAAATAACTAGGCCGGCACACTAGGCGACTCCGGTTAACACTCGTCACGAAAACTGTGCTACAAAGTCGCATATTATAATTATAAAATCAACTGAATCGAGGTGGGTCAAATGAAAACGACGACTAATTTGCAACGTCGCAACCTATTAAAATATGCCGCGCTTGGTATCGCCGGAGCGGTCACTTACCCGAGCTGGGCCCAGGCCGTCGAATTTGCCAGGGTCAATGCTCCCTCTGCCGATTTCCTCCCTGATGTTGAAATTGAACTGACCATGAATACGGCTGATGTGGCTATTTTCACAGGCGAAAAAACCCGTATCTGGAAAATTACCGGCAAAATTATAACAGGCCCTTCAGGCGTGCTTGATAATAATGAAGGCACCTATCTGGCTCCTACCCTGCGCTTCAAAAAAGGCCAAAAAATCAGGCTGATTCTTAATAATAATTTACCGGCACAATCGATTTTGCACTGGCATGGTTTGCATGTGCCCGCCAATATGGATGGCAATCCCATGTATGCCATCAAGCAGGGCGAAACCTATATCTATGAATTTGAGATACTTAACCGGGCGGGTACTTATTTTTATCATTCCCATACTCACGGCGTCACGGCCAGGCAAGTCTATTCCGGTTTGGCAGGGCTGTTAATCGTCAGTGACGATCAGGAACAGGCGCTGAATTTACCGAGCGGCGACCTGGACGTCCCGCTGGTGCTTCAGGATCGCAGTTTTGATGAACACAACCAACTGGTTTATTCGGTTCACAGGATGCAACGCATGCAGGGCTTTCTGGGCGATCAGATCCTGGTAAATGGCCGGCCCGATTTTGTGTTGCCGGTGGCAACGCGCGCCTATCGGCTCCGGCTGGTCAACGGCTCTAATTCCCGTATTTATAAACTCGCCTGGGATGACGACACGCCTCTCACGGTAATAGGAGTTGACGGCGGCTTGCTGGAAAGTCCCGAGCAATATCCCTATGTCATGCTGGCTCCGGGAGAAAGGCTGGAGTTATGGATGGACTTTAGCAAACGGACGGTAGGCTCCGAGTTGACCTTGCGCAGTCTTCAGTTTGATGTTGCCGCGCACGGCGGCATGGGTATGATGGGCGGGGGCAGGATGGGAGGCGGCGGACGCCGGGGTATGATGGGTGGAGGCATGATGGGCGGCGGTATGATGTCAATTAGTACCTTGCCTTCAGGATCGGACTACCCGCTCGTAAAAATCCGCGTCACCAAAAAGGAGCAAGGCAACAATACTTTGCCTAAAGCTCTGACCCCAATCACCGCATTACAAGTCAAAAATGCGGCGAACGCAGCCAATCCCAAAACCATCACCTTATCCATGCGGCACATGTCAGCCTTGCTAAATGGCCGTTCCTATGCAATGAACGACATTCAGCCGGATGAAATTATCCCGGTTAACAGCCTCCAATTAATCGAGTTCGATAATGGTTTTGACGGTGGAATGCACGGCATGATGATGGCTATGCCGCATCCTATGCATTTGCATGGCGAACAGTTTCAGATCATCAAGCGGGAAGTGAACTTGCGTTTCAACGATAGCCACGCCAGCGTCTCCTCAGGGTTTGTGCAAAGCGGCTGGAAAGATACGGCTCTGGTGATGCCGGGCGAAAAAGTCACGATACTAAAACCGTTTAATGATTTTAAAGGCCTGTTTATGTATCACTGCCACAATCTGGAGCACGAGGATTTGGGCATGATGCGGGATTTTATCATTAACTAAACTGATGCCAGGCAAGCTCCCTTTGAGCAAGCGATTAAGCTGGGGAGTTGCTTGGCTTATCGGCAACAGCAGTCTAATGGAGGGACCCGAACATCTAACTCTGAATCATATTATTCCCGGCGAAAGAAAAATGAAAGATCAGCCATTCACTTTTGACCAGATTCATATTGAAGTTGCCCGTAACGCCACAGATGACTTTAATTTATTTCATGATAAACATAAATGGTTACAGGTTACTCATAACCCGTTCAAAGGCCCTATTGTCCTGGGCTATCAATTAAATACCCTCATTGAGTATCAAATGCGCTTATACAGGGAAGCGCATCATGAAAACCGGATCATTGACGAAAACAATCTGCGTTTCAGTAATTACCAAATTACCTTTGTTAACGCTGTTCGCCCCCGTATGCCGGTTTATCTGGATATTAAAAAGACACTGATCAATACCATTCCCAACCTGACTCTCGGCAACCGCATTGCCATGAAGTCTGACGGCAATACCGTATTGCTGGGATTTAAAAAGGAAACACAAGTTCCGCTATTTTTGGCTGATACAAAATTTACCAATCTACCTGATCTGAACGCAATCCCCGACCGTACGATCATTCCCGATACGGGCTACTTTCTCAAACGGAAATTTATGAATAATGGTTCCGTTAAAAACTTTCTATCCGGGTCTTTAGCCGAGCAATCCGATTATTTTGATGAGTTAACTCATGTTGCGCATTACCCGGAAATATTTCCTTGCAGCCTTACCTCAGGAGCCTTACTGGAAAAAGCACAATTAGAACATCATGACTTTAAACTCAATCCTATGGTTTATACATCTCATGAAATTTCAGTAGACCGGCAGCATATAAGCCAGCTTAAAAATAATGACAAACTGCATATTTTAGTTAAACAACTCCCTGAATCCAGTGAGAACACATTGAACCAGACCAATATTATGCTAAGAACTTATAACTGTTACGGCCTGTTACAAAACAATGAAGTTTTATTCAGAATGACCATGAACCTTGTGCCCTTGGAGGAGATACTTAAAAACCTCAGGCAAAAATAATGCAACATACCCTGCGACCTCAAGATCAAAAAAATTGTATTGACTTTTTCATTTTATTACTCCTAAAGTTATTGACGAGGATACGCATTGATTGAGTGCGCATAAAGCGGCTTTTTTTTACTCGTGCAAACAATTAACCAGCTGCGAGCAACGCCCTCTTCCAATAAACTTCAAATCAGCAATAAAGTGACAGCTTTGGGCGGTCCAATCCTTCCACTTAATTATTACGGATCATCGATGAAGTACCTCGGCAATGGATCGTGGGTATCCAGGTTTATCGGGTGGTGGGAGGTATTTTTTTGATTCTCTATGCGACTGACAGGTTGCCGGCCCTGTTCGCCTGGCCTGCCGGGTTCGGTGATGTGTTAGTGGGTACGCTTGCGCCGCTAGTCGCGCTCGCCTATGCGCCGCACGAAAACGCCTACTTTGTTTCTATATGAAATATCTTCGGTCTTCTTGATCTGGTTGTGGCGGTCATGACTGGTTTCCTCGCCTCGCCCTTTTCACTGCAGCTTTTTGCCTTCGATCGATCTAACGAACTGATCAGCGCGTTTCCGCTAGTGCTTATTCCGGTGTTCCTAGTGCCCGTTTCAGTTCTACTCCATCTAGTATCCTTGGTAAAGCTATCTACGCCATTATTCCCCCGTCGGTGGAAACAATAAAGTCGAGAAATCACTATTTTGCAAATGCTTGTTTGGGCGTCCCAGCCCAAGCAAGCAACAGGCATCCTGAATCTTTCGTTTTCTCCCCCAATAAGCGACCTCTACATCCCAATCACTAGAGACGATATTATCGTATTTTCCATTTTCGCTATACCAATCCTGCTTCAACAGAACACCCGGCTCTATCGCTTCGGGGGATTACTCGAGTCCCGCCTTGCAACGAAATCTAGATATTGGACAGGTTATTAGTGTTTACCTCCCTTACGGCCTGCTTCTCTTGCTTCTTCCGGCGTAAACTCATGAGCTGTACCTTTTTCATGAGCAGCTTGCCCGCCTTTGTGGCCTGCTTCTCTTGCCTCTTCCGGCGTAAACTCATGAGCTGTACCTTTTTCATGAGCAGCCTGGCCGCCTTTACTGGCAATTTCCCGTTGTTTCTCTTCGTCCATTGAAGCAAAACCACGATTGGCTGTAGAACTTTTTTGATTTTCGTTGGATCGTTTTTGTTGAGTCATGATCGTTTCCTCAAGCATATGAATTAAACTATTGATTAAATGTCTTCTATCGATAAAGACCAAAAGACATTTCTTATTTCACTGTCAAAAACAGTAACTTTAAAATACAACAAATAGAGAAAAAACTTCTGTACGTCAGTACACGTAAGGAATAATTCGATTTATTCTTAGTCGAGAGGTCTCGAGATAGCTCCCCTATCTGAGGGCTAACATGTTAATCCCAATTATTAAGTCGCTGAGACATCGTTTGCATTTCGCGGCCCAGCTTGATTATTTTTTCACCATATAGCGTAAGTCAATAAGAACTTAACACTGCCAAGTACTTGGCTCTCCAGGAAATAATATAAAGGTAATATAGTTTTTTCTTTTTTATTAGGCACAAATTAAAATTAAGATAAAAGATTGACATGTTAAAACTGCTAAGTTATATTGCATTGCAGCAATTATGTAATGCACAATTGCTTTGAGTTCTTCCTTTTATTTTTCTGGAGATTCATCATGCAAAAAGAAAATTTCGAAAATATTAATAGCTTTAACCAATTTATTTTTAATGCATATAAAGAGTTCTTTGAGATCAATATGCGTGTCGGTCAAAAATGGATGGAAAATCAATTGAAACTCAGTGACCTGTGTATGCACCATACTATTAGGCAACTGGAGTTGGCGCGTGACTTTAAAGATACAAAAACGTATATAGAATCACAAAGTGAAATTGCTAAACAAACTGCTGATGCGGCCTTATCTATCAATAAAGAAGTATTGAGCATTACGACAGATGCACGGAACGAGCTGAAAGGCTTGCTTAATAAAGGAGTGGAAGAGTTTGATAAAGGGGTAAAAGAGGCCCAGAAAAACGTCCATTCCGAGTCCTCTAAAAAGGCGGCTTGATCTTAGACGCTAATTTATTATAGTTCATTAAAGGCTCCAAAAACCCGTTCTAGAGATGGAAAGAGTTTTTGGAGTCTTTGTTTATTTCGAGCGCTTATTTAACCAGTCGCCTATAGCTTTGGGAATAGTTTGCTGAGCTCTTCCACTGACATAAATACCAACATGCCCCCCCTTAAAAGCTAATTCTTCGTAATCGCCGCTACCTACATAATCTTTTAAAGGCCTGGTAGCAGATGGCGGTACTAAATGATCCTGCAGGGCATAAATATTCAGTACAGGCATGGTTATATTATTAAGGCTGACCGTCTGCTCACCCAGTTGAACTTCGCCTTTTATCAGCTTATTTCCGTGATAGAAATCTTTAGTAAATTGCCTGAAAGTTTCACCCGCCTGATCCGGACTGTCAAAAATCCATTTTTCCATGCGCAGAAAATTTTTCGCCGTTTCCGGATCATCCAGAACATCGACCATATCCAGGTATTTTTGGCCCATCAGACGATAAGGCTTTAATGATAAAAAGGTATAGTTAAGCATTTCCCCCGGAATATTCCCCATTGTATCTACTAACAAATCCACATCAATATTTTGATACCATCGGCTCAGTAAATTGTCCGGAGTATGAAAGTCAACCGGGGTTACCATGGTTACCAGATTTTTAATCTTGTCGGTATGCAGAGAGCTATAACAGAGACTGAATGTACCGCCTTGGCAGATCCCCAGCAGATTGATTTTATCCATTGCATGGCGCTTACGGATAACATCAACACAACGATCCAGGTAACCATTGATGTAGTCGTCCATACTCAGGTATTGATCGGCCCCATCGGGATATCCCCAATCAATTAAATAAACATCAAGACCCTCATTGAGCAGCCCTCTAACGGTAGAGCGGTCTTCCTGTATATCAGTCATATAAGGGCGATTAACCAGGGCATATACTATGAGCACAGGGATCGGTTTTTTTACCGGGGTAACTTCGGGTATAAAACGATATAGAATCATTTTGTCTTCCTGGTAAATGATTTCCTTGAGCGTAACTCCCGTGGTAATTTCTTCGGCATTTAATAGATTCTTAAAACTTTTACCCAATTTCTGGGTAAAATCCATCATTTCCTGAATGGCTTTATCTGGGGTAATGTTAATAGTTGGCATCGATTTTATCCTCTGACGATATCAAAATTAAAAGGATCCAAGGCGTACAGGATCTGTACTGCCAGGACTTTTCATCTTCGGTCTTGTGTCGCCGATTTATAAGTTTATTTATATACTTTACATACCCAAAAAGAAGTGGGAAAGTATTCTTAATTATTGCTGTAGTTTAACTATCAGGTTGTGTAAGAGACTTTTTCTGGTCCGCCTGCTTAGTATTTTTTTCGCTATTTTTAGCAGTAGGAGCAGCGCGCATTGTTCGATCAGGCGTTTTTGATTTTGCGGGGGTTGCCGGTTCCGGTTTGCTGATAGCCGCTATCTGTTCTTTTAAGGATGCCAGTTCATTGCGCATTTTTTTATTTTCCCGCCATTGCTCATGGGCCCGCTGATGCAAGGTATTGAGTTCTCTCTTTGTGGGCATATTTAAACCCTCCAGGACTTCGTCGACCATCGTGCGTGAATGCAGCTTCAAAGCCATCAAGGCATTGATAAGGCTTCCTCGCAATGCAACATACTCATCAGTGACAGCAGACTCTGCATAAACCTCTTCACAACAATCGACCCATAGATCATAAACGCTACGCATTGAGTCGAGATGCATGCCTTTTTTTTCCAAATTGCTGAAAGTGCTTTGGAAGCGATCAATGCTTTTCAGTCCGAGTCCATTTTGGAATTGGGTATATTCCTGGAAGGCTGTTTGGTAATTTACGCCTAAACGATAGAGCTCTTGATATAGCCATTGCCGTTCGCGCATATGGCCAAGGCCGGGGGCGGACATAAACTGGTCAAGGTGCGCTTGAACCTTATCTTTCATTCGCATGGAATCAGGGGTGTTTAACCCTTGAAAAAAATCTCCCGGCATCACTGACAGCGAAGAGACAATACGTTGCCAATTCTCCAAAGGCAATTCGCCAATGCCCATCCAATTGTGTAAAGTCTTCTGTCCGTCAGGCGAAACAATTGAAAAAGTCTCTTTCATACCAGTCAACATTTTATTAATAGCTTCCTGCCATTGAGATCCAGTATGACCTAATGTTGAGGCTGTTTGAAAAGCGCTGTTCATATGTTCAGCCGCCTGTAAATAAAACTTAGTTTGGTCCATAAGTTGTGAAAAGAAATCCTGAACGGAGGGTGTAGCTGCGGGTAAAGCTTTTTTCCACCAATTTTGGAGTGCATCAGACCAAGGGTTTTCAATAAAATTAAAAGGTTGTTGAGTGGATTCTTTTTGTGAGGAATTCACCGGATTAAATGAACTGAGCGTTTCCCAGTATTTTTTCTGAAAAGACAACCAGTCATTAACTATTGAAAAAGAGTCTGTAGACATAATTTTTTCCTTAACAATATTTATTTTAAAGTTTGAGTCGCGATGAGCTACATTCTTTAAAGCCTATTTTGTGAATGAAACCCAGGATTATTGTAATACTTTGTAAACTTACCAATTTCGATTAAACAATCAAAATTATGTTTAAAGAACAGCTTAACACTGCTATTTGTGCGGCGCAATAACAATAATAGAAAATTGACTTCTGTTCCAAAATAGAAGCCATATCGCTACAGTTCCTATTTCACACTTATATGGGGTATTTTCCTCTACGTCAATTTTTAAATCTTATCGCTATCACGGGGCCGCTTCGTCGGTTAATAACACAGCTTCCTTTCCAACATGAAATGAGGAAAACCATAAATTTTTGTAGTATAGTTTGGGTCGTGGTTTCTGTATTTATTCTGGTGGGCGCTTAATTTAATTTTTTGCATTAAATTTAGCGTTCCGGAATGGGCGAGCAAAGCTATGGATTAAGTGTGGCGTAAGTATATATACAGATATACGCCAGAAACCGTATATGTTAACTTTTAAAAAAAGCTTGGGTTAATTTTCAACCAATCAAAATACCTTTGTATTTTTGTGCTTCATGTGAAAAACTCCAATTAATAATATTCTTTAAATAATACCCTGAAGAAAAATGTAATCGACCTTCTAGTAGCTTTTATACTTTAAAAAAACGCCTATTGAGCGATTTTTATCATAATTGATAGTGAGCGAATTCAGCAGAAGCCGGTAAAAAATCAGTCAGACGTATAAAAATCTTCAAGGCAAGAGCGGAATCACTTAGGTTTCGCATTATCGGCTGAGTTATCATTTCAAACAACGGATAAGCCTTTTCACGCAACTCGCCTATAAAATCCCTTTGGGTAATTGGGCAGCCCTGTTTTTGTATGTGACTTTTTTAACTTAAATTGAGAGGAAATTATGGATCAAGAAATTGTTATTATTGCTGCAGGCCGTACCGCAATCGGTACAGTTGGTGGAGGTTTATCCAGCATACCAGCTAGCAGCTTAGGGGCAAAAGTAATCGCCGAATTAATAAAACGCACAGGAATTTCAGGCGAAAAAATTGATGAAGTTATTCTTGGGCAGGTTTTAACCGCAGGAACAGGACAAAACCCTGCAAGGCAGGCAGCTATCGAAGCAGGACTGCCTGAAAGTGTTCCGGCTATGACTATTAATAAAGTTTGCGGCAGTGGCTTGAAAGCCGTTCATCTTGCTACTCAAGCGATCCGTTGTGGAGATGCTGAGTTTGTAATTGCCGGTGGACAGGAAAGCATGAGTTTGTCTCCGCATGTATTGCCAAATTCACGTACAGGGAAAAAAATGGGTAACTGGGAATTGGTGGATAGCATGATAAACGATGGTTTGTGGGATGTTTTTAATAATTATCATATGGGGGTAACTGCTGAAAATATAGTTAAGGAATTTGATATTAGCCGCTCTGAACAAGATGAATTGGCTGCTTCATCGCAACAAAAAGTTGAAAAAGCTCAAGATTCGGGTTTGTTCAAGGAAGAAATCATTCCAGTTGAAATTCCTCAGCGAAAAGGTGATCCGATTATTTTTGATACGGATGAATTTCCACGCAGAGGTACAACGGCCGAATCATTAGCTAAATTAAAACCTGCTTTTGATAGAGAGGGTTCGGTGACAGCCGGCAACGCATCAGGCATTAATGATGGCGCCGCCGTCGTAATCCTGACTACACGAAAACAGGCTAATGCTTTAGGATTGAAGCCATTAGCTAAAATAGTTGCATATGCCAGCGCCGGAGTTAACCCTGCCATTATGGGCACCGGCCCGATACCGGCAAGTCAACTTTGTTTAAAAAAAGCCGGTTGGACGATAGATGATCTGGATTTAATCGAAGCAAACGAGGCGTTTGCCGCTCAAGCGATTTCAGTTAATCGTAAAATGGGCTGGGATACGTCAAAAGTCAACGTTAATGGCGGAGCAATATCTTTAGGTCATCCGATTGGCGCTTCCGGCGCCCGCATTCTGGTCAGCCTGCTTTATGAAATGCAGCGCCGGGATGCCAGGAAAGGATTAGCGACCCTTTGTATTGGGGGTGGACAAGGTATTGCATTAGCCGTGGAGAGATAGAAATGACTAAACAACAACAAAGATATAAATTAGCATTGGTTACAGGTGGCACCGGAGGAATTGGCGCGGCGATTTGCTTAGCCTTGCATGACTCAGGTTATAAAGTGGTCACTAATTATAGAAATAAGGAAAAGGCCCAAAAATGGCGTTCGGAAATGCTTGAAAAAGGGTATGACATAGGTATATATCAGGCTGATGCAAGCTCCTTTCATGAATGCGAACAATTGGTAAAGAAAATAGAGTCTGAATACGGTACAATTGACGCGCTGGTAAATAATGCCGGAATTACACGGGACACCACATTGCGTAAAATGTCTTTGGAAGAATGGAATGAGGTTATTCATGTAAATCTCGACAGTGTTTTTAATATGACGCGTCAGGTTATAAACGGCATGATTGACAAGAATTACGGACGCATCATTAATATTTCCTCTATAAATGGTCAAAAAGGCCAGCTCGGGCAAGCGAATTACTCTGCTTCCAAAAGAGGAATGCACGGATTTTCTATGGCTCTGGCGCAAGAAGTAGCGCGAAAAGGCATTACCGTTAATACAGTATCTCCCGGCTATATCGCAACGGAAATGGTTATGGCCGTACCTGAAGATATTCGGCAAAAAATAATTGCTGACATACCTGTTGGACGGCTGGGCACTGTCGAAGAAATTGCCTGCGTTGTAAACTTTCTAGCTTCAGACAAAGCAGCTTTTATTACGGGCGCTGATATTGCCGTTAACGGCGGCCAATTAATGTGTTAACTGAATGTAACTAATTAACCATGACGATAATAAAGAAATATCCAAACCGCAGATTATATGACACTGACCGCAGTCGCTACATAACCGTAGCCGACGTGCGGGATCTAGTAGTCAAGGGCGTGGATTTCAAAGTTATCGATGCAAATACCAATGAAGATATAACTCGTAGCGTCCTGCTCCAAATTATTTTGGAGCAGGAAAACCATGGGGAATCAATATTTACCCCAGAAATTCTTTCTAAAATCATCCGGTTTTATGACAATTCCCTACAAAAAATATTTACCAGTTATCTGGATCAAAGTCTTAACATATTCGTAAAGCAACAATCTCTGCTGCAAAAACAACTGCAGGATATATTATTAAATACCCCTCCAATGAATGTTTTAGCTAGCATTACAAAACAAAATTTGGAAACATGGCAAAAATTGCAGGAAAACTTTTTCAAAACCGCAGCTTTCCATCCGGATTCAGATAAAAAAAACCCCAAATAATTTTTTATCGTTTAATGATCAAATAAGCGAATTCCCTCCTCATTCTATTTATTCCTAAATCAAAAGAGTTTTGTGCCTGTAATATTTTGTGCCCGCAGTATTGATGCGGCGCACAAAATAAGGTATAAGGTCACCGTTGGCATTGTAAAAATCCATGTAACTGAGATAGCAGATTTAACTGAGGTCATATAATGCCTAAAAAATACGGACCAAAATGGTATTAATTAATCAGTAAGGTAGAGGACTATAGACTATTATTGAAGTCTTAACCCGTTTTCTATAATTAAGGTAAAAAAATGAACGCAAGAAAAAAAATTGCTTTAGTAACCGGCGGTATTGGCGGTATTGGAACTGAAATATGCAGGCATCTTGCTCAACAAGGTCGTTTGGTCATAGCCACTCATCTTCCGGCTGAAGAAAATAGTGCACTGGCCTGGCAAGAAAGCCAGAAACAAGCCGGGTATGATATTGAATTAGCGGCGGTTGATGTCACATCATTTAAGTCGTGTGCGGCGATGGCGCAGAATATTGTAGACCGTTTCGGCCATGTCAGTATACTCGTTAACTGCGCCGGCATCACGCGTGACATTCCTTTGCGCAAAATGGAAGAATCGGAATGGTCAAGTGTGTTAACTACCAATCTGGATAGCGTATTTAATGTTACCCGTCAGGTAATCAATGACATGATAACGGATGGATTTGGCCGTATTGTCAATATTTCGTCTGTCAATGCCCAAAAAGGTCAGTTTGGTCAGACTAATTATTCGGCTGCGAAAGCGGGTATGCATGGCTTTACAAAGGCATTGGCTCAAGAAGTAGCAAAAAAAGGTGTGACCGTTAATACGGTATCACCTGGTTATATTGCAACTAATATGATGAATGCTATACCTGAGGAAATTCTTAATAAAATTATCTCTACCATACCCGTTGGCCGTTTAGGCAAGCCTGATGAAATCGCCCGCGCTGTGGAATTTTTATGTGAAGATGGAAGTGGTTTTATTACCGGATCAGACCTCTTGATTAATGGTGGTTTATACATGCGTTAAAACATAAAAATGCTTGATATTGTTATGCCGGAAAAACTTCATGCTACATCTTAAATATCTCAAAACTCAATTTTTAAAAAAGAAATACCCAGCAATATAAGTAGGGGCGCCAGTTTTAAACTGACCAGCCAAGGATATTTTTAAGGATAAGATCAGGTAATTCATGCTGTGCGATATCTGGCGCACAGCATGCAGCATACTTTCTTCATACATATTAAAGAGGAAATAGCGCTAATAGTCATCGATGGCTTTTTCGCAACTATAACCAACCCCCCTTCTTCCAATGTCCAGAAATCATCATTGACCGAACCAGAATGCTCTGAATCAGTTTTCCCGTAACCTAGCCAATCCTCATCACGCATGCTTCGATAATAAGCGCTTCCGGCTCAGTGAAAGCATAAAATCAAGCTGATAAATTAATTTTCTGCCCTTAGACCTAGTGTTGAGATTCCGTTAAATTTTAAGGTAGACATACAAGCTTTAAAACAGGAGTAACCAAATAGTCAATTTTATAATTCGCTATTTCATATCGCTAAGATACAAGTCTTCAATTAACTTTCTTTCTTCCGCAGTAAGTAAAATCCGTGAATATTTTTTTTCAGAGCGGATACGTTCAGCTAGCTGGGATTGACGACGATCAGGTGAGCGTCTGTCATCATTACGTCTATCCTGGTCGCGCCGGTTAAACTTTGGCCAAGCCAGGTAATTACGTTTTATATTTTCCACCCATTCCGGCGATCCAAACTGGTAAGGAACTGTGCGCCGGTCCTTTATTCGTCGAGTCATTGAAGACCTTCTTAAGCTTTTCCTCAAATTAATAATATTCATCTTTATTACCTCACTTAATAGTTTTCAGTTTATTTTCACACGCAGAAAATAATAATAATAGATATTTTCATAAATAAAAGCCTAGCTCGTCCATAAACATTAATAAAACTCAAACATGCAAACCTAAATTACCCTGTTTGACGCTACAGATTCTCATATCGGCTCATATCAAAAAGCCCGGCGCTTTCAGGCTGTTCACTGCGGTATTTTTTGTTAAACCAGTCATAATACCGCCATATTTCAGGATTAGTACGGCGGATACCGTATTGACTGTAAAACTTGTCAAGGTCAGCCTCGCTTTTAGCGCGTTGTAATTGCTCGATGAATTCTGCCAGTTGTTGTTCTTGTACCGTCAAAAATATATTGGGATAACTGCCTGAAAACCCGGATACAACCGTAAGCGTATCTTGCTCAGGCTCCCGTCTTAAGCTTTCACCGAAAATAAAGGATACATTCAGTAATTTTTTATTGCGTATCAACGTATAAACAAAATCTTTTGCAGGATCAGCTGTTTTTACCCTCAAGAACGATACTTCAGGCAGCGCATGGATTTCATGGCCTTTTAAGTCAGCCAGTTTACGCATCATGGCCTCCGCCTGCTGTTGTTCGGAAGAACTGTTGGCGGCATTACACGGCTCTTTCGCACAACGATTAATCTGGTCAGGCGCACCGTCCACCTGATCCAGTTTTTGATGAATTTTTTCAAAAAATTCATTTTTATAATCGCTAGATTGATAATCGACTGCCGGCTCTTTAGTTGTGTCAACGGAAAGTAAGTCGGAATTACCGAAAATTTTCAAATCCATCCCTTGATACCAGCTATCGTGGAAAGCCTTCCGCTGCTTTGCGGGCATAAACTGAAGAAAGTTGTTTTCCGCTTCCATGCGTATATAGTCCATATATAGCCGTGTTGTAACTTGATGACCGGCGCTGCCGTAGACATTATAGCCAGCTACCAGCAGATAATGAATTCTTTCAAATAACGGATAATCCACTACCCAGGCGGTTAATGGCAGCTTTCCTAATAGTCCTTTTACAACTGTTGCATTGTCATAATGGCGGAAGACAGTTAATAATGCATTGTCATTTTTGCCATCGCCGTTCCAGATTAAATTCAAATCCATCGGTTTTTGCTTCAATAACACATCCGCCGTAAATGTTTCTTTATTTTTCAAATAACGGCGTTGCAGCGCATTAAATTTATGCCATTCAGTAAATCCAATCTTATCGCCCTCAGATGCAGGCATTCGTAAATATTGATTATTTTCGGCCAAAAATTGGGTGATTTCCTTATCCTGATCATATTGAGGCTTAATAAAAGCCACCCAGAATTGGTCCCGAATAACATTTAACGCGGCTTGCCCCATACAAACGGGCCCTTTAATAAAACCGGCGAAAAAATACTGCGCATCATCAAGCAGGAATTGATACCGGGACATCGCCGGTAACTGGCTAAACGTTTTAAAAGGATTTGCAGCAGATTCCTGATCATAACCCGGCAGGCTGGTAACATTAAATTCCGGTTTAAAAAATAGTTCCTTAAAACGCTCCATTCTATTATCGTCAAGCTCATAAACAAAATGGTCTTTATCGACAATTGTTGAGGTTACAGGATGCAATCGATAATAAAATTTAGCGCTCCCGGCCTCCTCAAAAGGACGGATGCTTTTAACTTCATCCACAGCCTGTCCTGAGGGGGTTTTAGAGCGAACCAGCCGATAGAATTCATTATTGGGATGGCCTTTAAAATGTAGATGTCCGATAAATAAATGTTCATAAATATAACGGGAGCTCAATTGATTTTTTAGTGAGGAACCATTAAAAAATTGTTCCCATTTTATAATTTCCGCTGCTGCTGAAGGCGATAATGAAGGTTGGCTGCCGGGCTTGGCGCCATTTTGCAGCCAGCTTAAAAGTATATTTTCTTCATCCTCGGAAAGCTGCGGTAATCCGTAAGGCATGCCCTGTAAAGGAAAGTCTTTTTGATACTCCGGAAACTCTTCAAGAGCCGGACATTCTAGAGTGCGCTCCAGGTCAAGCTTTATGGATTCCGGTAGCTTGCCGGTATCCGGCAAAGGATGATCAATTTTTAACTTTAAAAATTTTGCGATTAATGAATTGTTCAGATTTATTTCAGGAAATTGCGCTTTCTCATTCAGTACGGGAAAAAAGCCTTTTCCCCGCCAGCCTGCTATCGTGGTTTCATCAATAAAAAGGCGGGTAGGCTCAACAGCCTTAAGCCTTTCATGATCATAAACCGGTTTCTTTGTCGCGCCTCGCTGGATGCCTTCAAACGCTGTTAACTTAAGCTGGCAGGGAGAGTCGTAGCAGGAATGACAGGCGACGCAACGGGAATCAATAATCGGCTTTACCTGGTCATAATAGGTGATCGGGCCTGAGTCATGTTTAAAATTAGCAGGTATGACGCTTTGCGTTCCAGCACTAGCCTGATCTTCTCTTGCCCGCGGATTAACATCGCCATATACCTCAGTAACGAAGCTAAAAATGCTAAAAAAAATTAGAGCATAAATCCTAAACCAGGAGATTTTGATCATCACAATCCGTTAAGTTTTATTGTTATAAATTTTGACTATAAAGTTGATCTTATCCTTGCCAGGGTTAAAAACACTTGACCTTAGATGATTCAAAGCGGAGTGGTATCGATAAATATCCCAAGCAATAAATAACCAAGATAATAATAACATACCCTGGAGGTGGCATTTCAAGGCGTTTTCTTAAAAAACGACTTAACCTTAGACCGGAAATTTCCGGTTTACCCCGTGGAACTATAGCGATACGGCCAATCGATGCAGCGCTTCGCCTCCATGATTAAATAACGGCCAGCCGTCACCGGGCAATACCGCTTTAATGCCGGGTAAGGCAGCGATACGCTTGACTGATTGAATGGCTTGATTTAGATCGGTAAGTTTTGCCTCAGGCAATAAACATAGTTCACCACCAAGATGACAACGAATTAAATCGCCTGTAATCAAGGTGCTGTGTTCCAAAACCAGGGCGAGTTCTCCCGGCGTTTTAGAACCGTTAAGCGCATAGGCAATAAGGCCGGGGACGATCTCTTCATTATCATGAATCCAGCGCTGACATACACACGGAAAAGTGTCTTCTTCCTCTGCCGGGCCATAGACCACAGCCCCTGTTGCCCCAGCAATACGCACGCTATCGCGGCAATGGTCGCTATTGGTGATAACTATGAAATTCACTCCCCCCAGTCTCTGCAAGTGACTATGATCATGCTCTGACAGCGGCAAGGGATCTATTAATACATTACCCCCCTCGCGCACCCAAAGCACACTGTGGAAATCAAGGTTGCGTTCTTTATTAAACTCGGACCAGCCAAACAAATCTTTTCTGTGTAATTGCTTCATTTGTAATCTCCTTGATTCATAATTCATACATAACACATTATGTTCTAGTGGCAAGGATAACCCATCATTGTCTTACACCATTAAAAATTATACTTCTTTTCATGCTCCCGCCGGCGTTGCTCAGCATTATTCAAAAATTGTAGAAGTGTTTTGTTATCGACTTGAGTCCAAGTAATAATTTCATTTAGGGAACGAAAACAACCCAGGCAGATATCATCATCATTCAGGCAACAGTTTCTGATGCAGGGCGAAACTATAGAGTCCGGATTTGAATTCATTTTTTAGACATCGGGATTTGATGATTGAATAAACCGCATAACACACCAAAGAGAGGAAATATCAGACCGCTTTTGCGTAAGAAGCAGCGTGATCGCAATTTCTTCAAAGGCGGCGAGCACACAGATAAATGCGGCGATTCTGAATGGCCAGGCAGGGCCTCCCAGAAATAACGTAAACAATGAAAATGCCATTGCTGCTGCAGCAAATTTAACCGTCCACGTATGGTAACTGGTAAAAGAGCCAAATTTCACAATCCCGGCAATAGCCGGTAATAAGTAACTTGCAATAACCAAAATAACATAGACTATTTCCCGGTTTACTACATGTGGCCAAAGCCACCACGTGCTGATTGCAATGGTTAAATAGGTTATTACATCGGCCCAACTATCAAGCGTTGCCCCGAATTCCGTAACTTGCCCTGTCCAGCGTGCAATACTTCCGTCCAGCGCATCAGACAGAAAACCTGCGGCCAGTAAAATTAGAAATAAATCATTGTAGCCATGCCAGGCCAGCCATAACAGGATCGGTGCAGCGACTAATCTAAAGGCCGACAACAGATTAGGTATAGTCACTAATTTTTGTTTTGGCCTTTCATCTACGTTCATAATTGAAAGGTAGCGGATAGGGGAATATGGTCAGAGAGCGACCGCCATGATAAATGACCAAGACGTTTGCAAGAAGTTGGCTCAAGGCCGCGATAGTAAATTCTATCCATAGGTAAAAGCGGCATCCAAACAGGAAAAGTTCGAGCATGTCTGCCGTGTATGACGTGAAATACTTCCTTTAATTCCAGGTCATCGTGGAAGTGTCTATGAATCAATCCCATCCAATCGTTGAAATCCCCTGCCACAATTAAAGGGGCATCATGCGGGACATGGCTGTCAATGCGTTTGCATAATATTTCAGCCTGACGCCTCCGCTCAGTGCCCATCAGTCCAAAATGAATACAGACGATATGCACAGCTTTGTTGCTTTCCGGAATACGGACAATTCCATGCAACAGACTTCGGCTAGCCCAGGGATAAGGCGATACATTGATATTTTCCCAGAATTCAAGAGGATACTTGCTGAGGATCGCATTACCGTGATGACCTTTATTGTAAATTGCATTCTTGCCATAGGCATAATGAGGCCAGCCTCCATCGGCAAGGAATTCGGATTGGGAACTTTCGGGCCAGTTAAGCACTTTTTTTTCATGCTGATTATGTTGGCCCTGCATTTCCTGTAGAAACAATAAATCAGCATCATCATAAATTAGCGCATCCCGTATCTGATCCAAAACAAAACGCCGGTTGCCGATATTGAAGCCCTTGTGAATATTATAGGTCAACACCCGCAATTGATTTTTACTCATACATGCTTAACTAAAAACGGCTGAAATAATTATGCATTTACGCTGATTAAGATTAAAAAATCAAGCTCAATTGATTACCAAACTCTGATTGCTTTCCGTATTATTTTACTTTTAATGATGGCTCTGAGAGTGAAATATCTTAGTGCCCCATAGTATTCGGGATAGGGCAAGAAAACAGCCAGGAAATTTTAATTAAAGATGTATTTGTCAAGCCCAATCTTATTTTGGATAGCCTTCCAGCTTATAAATCGCCTATCCCTGGCTATCAATTTTTCTCCTTAACTTAGCCAGCTTCAGCGCTGTGACAAAAATATCAGGTTTCCGGATTAACTGTTGCGTCTTGGTGACCAATGGTTTCAAGCCATTTTTTGGCATAGCTCAAGACTATAAACAGCATTGTCCTGAAGGCTTTCTGAGCTCGCCAGCGCACTCGCCTGATTTTCTTCGTTGCCTGACAAAGTTTTTGATGGTGTCTGCAGGGTTAGTGCTTGGGGCTGCCAGATAATTGGCTGAGTCAATATCGAAACAATAACTAAGCGTCTTGAACAGGTTTCCGGGTTCATGACGATCTCTTGATCATGGGTGGCCGACAGACATTTTTAGTGAACGCACTACGCCAACGGGTTCCGCTTTGAGCAAGGGCACGACGGCATAACGGTGCGAATGAATAGTGGCAACCGCTTCTATTTCAGGTAATTCATTGGCAGCGCGTTGACGCAGTAAGGTCGAATATACCGTTGTGGCGGCGATGCTGTTATTAATTACCCAAGCCCACGGCTCAATTCCAGCGCGGCGCAGATCGGCTTGCAGATTGGCGGCTTCCATTACCGGCGTGGGTTCAGCCAGCGTCACCAGCAACACCTTGGTTTGCTTGGGGTCTTGTAGTTGCATCATCGGTGTCAGGTAATGAACGCTGGAACGCACCATTTGTCGGCTGACTTCGCGGTGATAAGCGCCGGTAGCATCGAGTAGCAATAACGTGTGACCGGTCGGCGCGGTGTCCATCACCACGAATTTCTTGCCAGCTTCACGGATAATCCGCGAAAAAGCCTGGAATACGGCGATTTCCTCGGTGCAGGGCGAACGTAGGTCTTCTTCCAGCAGCGCCCGGCCTTGGGCATCAAGCTGCGCGCCTTTGGTCTCTAAAACATGTTGACGGTAGTGCTCGGTTTCTGCATGTGGATCGATCCGGCTGACTGTCAGGTTTGTCATTACCCCATTGAGGGTCTCGCTTAAATTCGCAGCCGGGTCGGAACTCGTAAGATGCACCGGCAAGCCGCGCTGAGCCAATTCCACCGCGACAGCAGCGGCCAGCATGGTCTTACCGACACCGCCTTTACCCATCAGCATCACCAAGCCATAACCGTCTTTGGCAATGTCATCGACCAGTGTTGATAAGCTGGGCGTTTGAATTGCGATCGTGGTAGCCTCGCTGTGAGCGGTTGCCTGTATGGCTGTGGTCAGCAATTGTCGCAAGGCTTCTAGCCCGACCAGATTAAACGGTTTGAGTTGGATATGATCACAAGGCAATGACTTAAGCGCTTCCGGCATTGTCGCCAGTGCCAGTTGTTCACGCTGGCAGATAGCAGTTGCCAGAGGATCCTGCGCTGCTTCTGCTGGCGGCAAAATACCGTTAACTACCAGATATTGTTGAGATAAACCGATTGCCGCCAGTTCCTCATGCGTGCGTGCAACTTCCCGCAAGGTCGCTTGCTGGGCGCGAGCGACCAGGATCAAGCGACTGCGCTGGGGATCGGCCAAGGCATCGACCGCCGCCTTATATTGACTGCGCTGCTTTTCCAGGCCGGCCAACGGCCCGAGACAGGACGCATCGCCTTTGCCTTCTTCCAGAAAGCCGCTCCAGGTGCCAGGCAATTGCAGTAAACGAATAGTACGGCCCGTCGGTGCGGTATCGAAAATAATATGGTCGTAATCGGCGGTTAACTCCGAGTCGATCAATAATGCGGTAAACTCGTCAAACGCAGCGATCTCTGTGGTGCAGGCTCCGGACAATTGTTCTTCAATGCCTTTCACTACCGCTTCGGGCAACACCCCGCGCACCGGCCCAACGATCCAGTCGCGGTAGGCTTGCGCTGCTGCTTGTGGGTCAACTTCCAGCGCCGCCAAGCCAGGTACGGCTGTAAGAGTAGTGATGTGATTTCCAATAGTGATGCCGAAGACTTGGCCAACATTAGAAGCCGGGTCGGTACTGACCAGGAGTACGCGCCGCCCTGATTCAGCCAACTGAATCGCTGTAGCGCAGGCAACCGATGTCTTACCTACCCCGCCTTTGCCGGTAAAAAACAGGAAACGCGGCAGTTGGACAAGAAATTTCAGTGCAGACATAACGATAAATCCTATTGGTGATGCCAGAGTTTTACTGCTGCGAATAGTAAAATCATGAACAAGAAGGGTAACAAGATAAACGTTGGAAAAATGCCCAGTAATTGTCCACCTATGAAAGCGCCAAGCAGCGATCCGATAGCCATGAGCAACACAAATTCATGGTTTTTCCCTGTCCGGGAAAACTCTGGCTTAAACTGTAACGTCCAAATCAAGCGCAGCGAAACCAAAGGTTTTAATTAATAGAGGTAAACGGAATTCAGCCCCGCCTAAACCGATCAGACCGCCTAACATCCCACTAACTATACCGCTACCGAAAGTGGCTACGCTATTTTGTCTCATGCGCTAACAGCCACTGCCGCCGCCGCAACAGCCGGATGGCGTTGTTTCTTGTGCTTGTGTTATGCCAGCCCAATGAGCCAGTTCGACTCGATGCGGATAACGTCCGGCCAACGCCACTTCACCATCGACTAGAATCAAGGGCAGTGCTTCCGCACCGGAACGTTCCAGAAATGCTTTAACGAGCAGGTTTTCAGCAAAAGCCAGTGGTTGCTGGGCTAAATTAAAGCGCTCGATTTGAGCGCCGTTTTGCTTGGCCCAATCGACATCGGCAGAAAAGCCAACCAATTGTTGATCAACGTCCACACCGCAGACACCAGTGCTGCAACACAAGGCGGGATCAAATACTTGAATGTTTGTCATAATTAATTTCCTTAACGTTTAGGGTAATAATGTACTCATGCGAACCAGCTCGGCATTGACGGAATAACAAACGCTCTTTAGGATTCACCCAAGTGACCAATGTCGCGGACTTTCTGTTCAAGCGCCAGCCGTTCAAGGCTTTCGGGACGCAGACTGGTGAACAGCGCGATGCGCCGCTCCAGCACGGCAAACGCTTTTGCGAACGCCATGCGCTTCTCATCACCTTCAACCGCTGCCGGATCAAACACGCCCCAATGCGCCGTAATTGGCTGTCCCGGCCAAACCGGACACACTTCGTCGGCAGCGTTATCGCAGACCGTAATGACAAAATCCAAGACCGGTGCGCTAGGCTGCGCGAATTCATCCCAGCTTTTGCTGCGCGCGTCAGCAAGAACGATGTCTTCCATTTGCAGCCGTTCAAGAGCCAACGGATTGACCATGCCGGTTGGATGACTGCCCGCGCTATAGGCCCGAAAGCGCCCATTGCTGAGTTTGTTCAATAACCCTTCGGCCATGATGCTACGGGCCGAATTGCCGGTGCAGAGAAACAGAACATTGAAAACTTTTTCACTCATTGGTATTTGCTCCTCATAGATATAGATAATGTGCAACCTAAGTGGATATTCTCGGACAGGCTATTAACAGCGACATGCACATGCAGGCGTTTCATATTGTAGTTTCCTTCCTTAATAGGCTGTTGAAATTTGCCCATATACCTTCGGTTTCGGCGCCATTTTTCGAAGCGCCGGGTGGTCTGGAAGTCTGATTAGGCCTCAAAAACCGGTTTTAGCCGGTTATATTCGCCCCGAAGGGGGTTA
>JAQUOU010000006.1 GCA_028716975.1 Methylobacter sp.
CATCTCCGACGCTCCGGTTGCTGTCGCCGATCCAAATGTGCTGATCAAATAATCCGTGTATAACTCAAGTTCTGTTTTTTTCATCCTGACAGAATACAATAGGTGGAGGGCCGATGCGTAACATCAGTTATTATGTGGGCGGCAAGGAGAAGCAAAAGAAAATCGGACGCTACGGTAAAGGCAAGATGACTCTGAAAGCGATCCGGGATAAGTACACCGAGTTATCAAAAGAATATCAATCAGGAATTGACGTCAAGGCGCAAGAAACAGAACAGGCGGCTGCAGCGGAACGGGAACGGCAGGCGCAGGCCGCTATTGAGCGCAAAGCCAAACTGCAAGGCAGCTTCCGGCAACTTATCGATTTATACCTGGAATACGCTAAAACGAATTTAAGCAATCATTACTATCAAAGCGTCAACCGGGCGTTTTTATTCAACCTGAAGGACTTCGACACGAACCTAAAAGTCAGTGAGATTGCGAAAGGCGATATCAATTCTATTCTGAATCCTATTATTAATCGCGGCTCTCTGGTTATGGCGAATCGAATGCGAAGCTATTTATTGGCCGCGTTTAATTGGGGCATTGAGTTTGACGACCCGGATAACCCTGCAAAAACGGTGCAGTTTTTTATTGAAAGTAATCCGGTAGCCAAGATTAAAAAAGCACTTAAAAAAGAAAACCCGGTTGACAGGTTCCTGGATGAAACGGAAGTCTATACCTTATGGCAAGGGCTTAACCAAAGCTCTATGTCAGTGCATCGGGCAAATGTGCTTAAGCTGATGCTGGCGACCGGGGCGCGTCTGGAAGCCCTATCAGGCTTGCAGTGGCACGAAATAGACTGGAACGAGCGACTGATTACCATACCGCCGAAACGCAGTAAAAACGGCCAATATTGGGTAATTCCGCTTAATGACATTGCGCATGAAATATTGCTCAGCAATCCGCGCCTGGACGATGTGTTTTTATTCCCGGCTGGCAATGGTATAGAGCCATTAAGGACAGATAGTTTTTCTCAAGCGACTACCCGCCTATGCTTAAGCATCGGTATGAAACACTTTACCCCGCGCGACCTTCGGATCACCTTTAAAACCCTGGGCGGGAAGGCTGGCCTTGATAAGGACATCCGCGACCGGCTTCAGAATCACGCCTTAACGGATGTTTCAGCGAAACATTACGACCGGTACGACTATTTATTAGAAAAGCGGCGGGCTATGAAAATATGGAACACCTACTTGCAGAGGATTATCGATAACTCCGGGACAGCGCAAGTTATCCCATTCAAGAAAAATGCCTAAACAATCTAAAGTAGCATTGGATAGATTGAAATCAGGCCGCGCTGACAGTCGGCAGGAACAAAACCTGGATAAGATCCGCAGACATTGCCGCCGATGCTGAAAATAAATTCAAAATACACGGCAAACACCAGATATAGCGGTTGCTAAGCAGTCTAAACACCATTGCTTGTGTTTCAAATTGTAAGCTTTTGATACTAAAGCCAAAGCTGAATTACAGGCGTTTTAAGGCGTGATAATAGAGTAAGGAAAGGTAAACTTAGGTTACAAACAAAACGTTGCTCCACGGTACTGTAATTGCCGCTTATGTGCAAAGCCAGTTTTATTTATTCAAAACTATGCTAATATTAAACCGTGTTTAATATTTCAGACACAAAAAAGCCCGCCAAGACGCAAGTCAAGGCAGGCTTATTTAACAGGTTTTCAACGACCAATTTTACCCGCACTGACAGCGGATTTACTGCAATATTCGTCTGACGCCAATCAAACGAATGGGTAACAATGTATAACAAAAGTTAATATTTTGCAATACGGCTTCGTGCTTATTTGCACAAACTCACACTATTGTTTGTTATATTTTTACCGCTTTATTCTGCCCAAGTGCCTATTTATAGGCATTACCTAATGAATAAAGTAAATTCAAGCGCACCAACATCTCAAAGCCAAATCCTGAGAATTGCCGCAGTCCTTGCCTTAACAGGACTATCCCGATCAACCATTTACGGCCTTATCCGCGCAGGCGATTTTCCCAGGCAGCTCAAGTTAGGCCCACGATCTTCGGGCTGGTATTTGCGCGAAATTCAAAACTGGCTATCCGAAAAAGCAAATAGCCGCGCATAAAAACGCCCCGAAACCATACTTAATTATGGCCGGGGTTCCTGTTTTACCTTAACTTCAATACGCGAAGTTATTGTAACAGAATTACCGGCAAAGGATTTGCCATGAAAAGTACTATAGAAAGCTTCACTACCGCCCTGCGGGATGCTGGCATTACCACGCCTGTTGCGATAACCGGGGATGCGGGTTTGCACCGATTCCATATTGAAGGCGACAAAACCGGCACATTGAACGGCTGGTACGTGCTCCATCTGGACGGCAGGCCCGCTGGCGCGTTTGGCCATTGGAAAACCGGCCAGACTCACATCTGGAAGGCAAACAACCAGTACACGCCAATGACCGCAGCCGAGAAATCCGCTTTCAAGGCGCAGCGACGAAAAATAGAGGCCGAGCGGCAACGGAATCAGCAAAGCCGCCATAGTAAGGCCGCTGATAAGGCAATCTGGATTTGGCGGCAATCTACAACCGCGCCTTTTTTGCATCCCTACCTAATTAAAAAGCGCGTCTTGGCGCATAACGCGCGACTATACAAAGGCGCACTGGTTGTCCCGCTTTACGACAATCAGCTCCAATTGGTAAACCTTCAATTTATATCGGCCAATGGCGAAAAGCGTTTTTTATCTGGCGGCAGAAAGTCTGGATGCTTTTTTGTCCTTGGGGATCTGAATGCCGATGACCACCAGCAAATATTGATAGTTGAAGGCTATGCAACTGGCGCGACGCTTCACGAATTAACCGGCCATGCAACCGTTGTCGCCTTCGATGCCGGTAATTTAAAGCCAGTGGCTGAGGTCGTTAGGAATATTGCGCCAAATGCGGAAATTATCATTTGCGGCGATAACGATGCCAGCGGCGTAGGGCAGGCCAAGGCACGGCAAGCGGCATTGGCGGCGAAGTGCAAGTATATCGTACCGCCGACTGTTGGTGATTTTAACGATCACTACGCTGGAGTCTGATATTGTTGAATTATTAATAGCTAACGACAGCAGCGCGGAATTTTTTTCTGCTGACAATTTCTTGTTAAACAACGTTGCCAACGTTGCCAATGTTGCCACATTGAATTTATCACAGGCGATTAATGCAAAAGCTGAGACTATGGAGTCCGCTAAGTCGCTGGTTGATGGCGTGCTCGATACCTGTAAAGATAATCCCGGCCAGTTATTCAGTCCTGAATTTACCGATGCGCTGAAAAATATCCGCCAAGACCCGATGCTATGGGCGGAGTATCGCGTCAAGCTCAAGAAAGCTAAGCCGTCTGGCGTATTGTTGGCCGATATTGACGAGGCGACCGCGCCGCCAAGCGAGGGCGGAGGCGACGGCTCGATAGCGGCGGAATTGATCGCGCTGGTATCAGGTCAAGGCGAATTGTTTTTCGACGTCAAGGCGGACAAAAGTTTTATGTCGGTTGATGTGGGAGGCGTTAATCATACTTACGCCATAGGCGGCAAGGCGTTTATTGAATGGCTAAGTTTTAGCTATTATCAGGCGACGCGAAGCGAGGAAGGCCCCGGCAAATCAGCGAGTGAAACGGCCATCAAGCAGGCTGGCTTTGCTTTGGCGGGCATTGCCAAGCACGATGGACATCAGCAGCGGGTTTATATCCGGGTGGCTGACCATAATGGCGGGCATTATGTTTTTATTGGCGATGAGCAGCGCCGCGTCATCGAAATATTGCCTACGGGCTGGCGGATTATCAGCCAGTCGCCGGTTAAATTCTGGCAACCCTCTTCCATGCAATCTTTGCCCCTACCGCAACCCGGCGGCAATTTGTCGGATTTGTGGAAGTTTGTCAATATACCGGAAAAAGAACGGCCGCTCATTTTGGCATGGCTACTGGAGGCCATGCGATCAGAAACGCCCAAACCGATAGCGGCAATATCCGGGCCTCAGGGCACAGCCAAATCCGCCACGCATGACAAGTTGCGGCAGTTGATTGATAACAACACCGCCAATCTTCGACCGATGCCTAAGTCCGTCGAGGATATTTTTGTTAGTGCCGGTTGCAACTGGTTTTCGAGTTTTGAGAATATCTCACACCTGACCCCGCTTATGCAGGACGCGCTTTGTACTTTAGCCACTGGCGGCGGCTTTGCGACCCGCACCTTTTACACCAATAGCGAGGAGACCATTATCGATGTGCGCAACCCTGTCATCATAAATTCCATCCCTAATGTTGTGACCGCTCAGGATTTAACTGACCGGGCGATCAGTATTGAATTAGCGGCTATTGAAACCTATAAGGAGGAGGCGGAAATGAAGACGGAATGGGAACAAGCCAAGCATGCTATTTTTGGCGGCTTGCTGGATTTGTTTGTCAAAACGCTGGCGCAACTGCCCAGGGTAAGGATCATTAACCCCCCGCGCATGGCGGATTTTACCCGGCTAGGCGAGGCTATGATGCAAGCGCAAGGCGAGAGGGCAGGTACATTTGATACGCTTTATAAAGAGAACCGGGCGGAAAGCGTAAGCCGGGCGCTGGAATCATCCCCTGTCGCGGTTGCTGTCTGTGAAATGGTGGAAAAGCACAAAGCCATATCAGAGACAGTTTTTCTTGGCACGGTGAAGGATTTGCTGGACAGACTATCCAAGGAACACCGCCATGATTCGGAAGGCTGGCCACGGTCGGCTAAAGGTTTGTCGGGCGCATTGAAGCGGCAGATACCCGCGCTGGCGACACTGGGGATCATTGTTGAACTGGGGCGTAAAGTTGAACGCATTAATGAAAGCCGGGGAATCCCCATTACAATTAAGAAAAGTGGCAACGTTGTCAACGTTGGCAACATGGAATCAAAGAAAAGTGCCGCAGAAAATAATTTTAATGCCGTGGAGGACTTCTAAAGTGACTGCGATTCGTCAAAACAGAAACACCCGTCCGCGCGGCTTCATGACCTGGAACCCGCGCCCTGATACGCAGGAATTGCTGTCACAGATAAAAGGCATTTTGGACGAATACAGCAACTACCTGCCGATGACGATCCGGCAAATTTTCTATCGGCTCGTGGGCGCTCATGGCTATGCGAAGGATGAAAAAGCCTACAGCCGCTTATGTGAATGCTTAAACAAGGCCCGGCGCGCGGGCGTGATTCCGTTTGCGCATATCCGGGACGATGGCTTTTCAGAATTGCAGGAAAATTATTTCAGCTCGCCCCAGTCGTTTATCAAAACAGTGCGTCATGCCGCTGAAAATTACCAGCGCGACCCGCAAACCGTCCAGCCTGTGCGTTTATTCGTCTGGTGCGAAGCAGCCGGCATGGCGAACCAACTAGCGCAAGTATCACAGCCTTACGGCGTTCCGGTACTGAGTTCAGGCGGCTTTGACAGCGTTACCGTTAAATACGACCTGGCGCGTAAATTCAGCGAATACGAGGCCGTTCAGGTTTTCCATGTGGGCGATCATGATCCTTCCGGCATTCATATATTCAGCTCGCTGGAGGAGGATGTCAAAGCCTTCATGGTGGAGAGCGAAACCGATATTGAATTTACCCGCCTAGCCGTAACACCGGCGCATATTGAACAATACAGCCTGCCGACCGCACCCGCCAAGGCGACCGATAACCGCCGCTTTATAGGGCAGACCGTTCAGTGTGAAGCCTTGCCGCCTGACATTCTATGCGGCATTTTGGACGAAGCATTAAAAGAGTGTATCGATCAGGCCGCGAGAAATGAGCTGATCGTTAAAGAAACCGCAGAGCATCAACGGCTGATGCAGTGGAGGACCAGCAGTTTTCAGGCGCAGTCGTGATGGAGCTATTCAGCGAAATTAACCAAGCCGGTTTGAAACTTTCGGTGCATGGCGATCAAGTCAGAGTTGAAAATGCCGAATGCCTGACCGACCGGCTCAGAAACCTGATCCGCGCCAACAAGCCCGCGCTTATCTGGCGGCTCTCAAAAGCAACGGCTCCCAACGGCCTTAGCGCCAATGATGAAGCCGTCATTCTGAATTGGCTGGCTCACATTAGCGAAACCGATCCTGAAACCATTGCCGAAACCTTAGACTGTTGCCACGCTGATGCTGAAACCCTGGCGTACTTTCTTGGCCGGGCTAAGGAAACGCCCGCACCCGTCATCACTTGCGGCGATTGTCAGCACTTCGAATGCTTTAACGCACATGGCCGGGGAGCGGGTGCTTGTAATGCCGATATTAAAGCTTCTGGCGTTTGTTTGTGGAGCGATACCCCTCACCTATGCGATCAATTCATGCAAAAGACTATTTATAGCCCTACAAGCTTCTGCAACCAATTAATACAATAGGCGCAGTAATGACGAAAAAGAAACCAAAAGCCGAAACCCCCAACAAAGCCGCTGTCGAAGTAAAGCAGCCCAAGGACGAACCCTCGGATGCGGCATTAGCCCAGACAGTGCTGAGTCCTTCCGTGCAAGCCGCCTCAACTATTCAGTTATGGCAGTGTGAACTCCTCGACTTTAAGTCTTTACTCGATGAATTAAAGCAGCAGGTTGAAATGGTGAACAGCGGTGATATGAAGCGCCCGGAAACTATGTTATTAACGCAAGCGCATACGCTAGACTCGTTGTTTAACAAACTGGCGCAAAAGGCTTATAAACAAGAGTACATATCGCAGCTCGAGACATTTTTACGTCTGGCATTGAAGGCGCAAAGCCAATGCCGAAGCACCTTGGAGACTTTAGCGACGCTCAAAAACCCGGTAATATTTGCACAACAGGCCAATATTGCCCACGGCTCGCAGCAAATCAATAATGGCATACCTTCCCGCGCGGAAGAACAAGCAATTGCGCCAAACAAACTATTAAGGGAGAGCCCCCATGCGACACTGGACACCGGCAGAACGATTGAAACAGGCGCAATTGATTCGCCAATGGAAACCGTGGCAGCAGTCCACCGGCCCGAAAACATCTGTAAGCAAGGCCAAAGTATCACGCAACCCCTATAAAGGTGGCGTTAGGCCGATGTTGCGTAAACTTGCATCCTTACTGCGAGAGCAGCAGGTATGCCTGAAGCGAATAAAATAATGCTGATGAGATTCAACCCAACTATTGAAGGTATTAACCCATGACCACATCCATTCTCCAATTAACAGCGAACCAAAATAACGCCTTAAAATCCATCGGCCCGGTAACGGCAGAAGGCAAACAGATTGTTGCTAATAATGCGGTTAAACACGGCCTATTTTCAAAGCATCTGGTTCTTAGCCATGAAAATCCGGAAGACTATCAGCGTTTACTGGAAGGACTGCAAACCGAACTTAAACCAGTAGGAACGCTGGAATATACGCTGATTGAACGCATCGCCGTAATCTTATGGCGGCAAAGCCGTTTAGTAAGATCAGAAACCGCGCATATTGAACTCAGCTACAAACCCGGCAGTATTGCCTCAGCGGTCACTAGCGAAATGGGGTTATATGGCTCCGGCAAGGAAATCTCAGAAGATGACCTAACCGAGTTTGATCAGGCACAGCACCAATGGTGTCAATCTGTTATTAAAGAATTTGACCAGATTGCTGAAGATAAGCTGACAAATATAGAGGCATTGAAAACAGAAGCCCCATTAATGTACAAACAGTTGGCGGAAGATGCCATACAGGATCAGGAATCCATAGCAGACTATCTTAAAAGCTGGGATCAACCGGCGGAATTTTTCTATGATCTGATTAAATACTGCCAAGAACAAATCAAAAAAACAGAACAACGCCCTTTAATTTTAGAAGTAGCTAATATGATTAGAAACAAACGCGCGGTTCTGCAGCAGGAACAGTTACGCGATGCGCTGGCTAAATACCAGGTCATGCTGGATAACGAGTTGTACAAAGCCATTAAAGCCCTCAGGGAAACTCAAATCTGGCGGCTGGATTCTTTACCAAGCACTCCTGATGAAAATGGCTTTGTTTTGGAAAAAGGCAGTGTTTCTGGAAAGTAAGCTGATACATTTTCAGTTTACTTTTGGTACTGTCAATATTTAATGCACAGACTAAGATACATTACGAAATCCGCTGCGCTACGTCATTTATCCAACAAAGCGCGATCTTAAAGCCTATTGATCTTAATGACAGTTAAAAACCAAATGAAAAAATCCGATCCCTTTAAGATACTTCCACCCAATGAACGATGGGCTCCGACGCAAAGCCAAATGGACGCTTTTCAGAATGCCTATGAAAAGTTATTGCCGCCCTTGGTTTATAAGATCAGATTGGCCGTTGCAAAGTGGAGAGAAGATAATTACCAAGGCGCTTCAGAAACCTCAAAATCATTGCTGAACTTCTGGTTTAATCAGGAACATCTACTGGGGCAAACCCAATTCAGTTTTTTCTTTTCCCAACGCGAAGCCATTGAGTCCATTATCTATCTCTATGAAGTAGCCAACGCAAAAGATAAATACGAACTCATGCGCTTCGATTCTTCGCAACGTGTCAGTACAGGTATGTTTGATGAAACCTGGACACGTTATGTAGTAAAAATGGCGACCGGCGCAGGTAAAACCAAGGTAATGGGCTTGACTTTGGTGTGGTCATACTTTCATAAGCTCTATGAGGCGGAAAGCCAACTATCAAAGGATTTTTTGGTCATTGCTCCGAACATCATTGTGCTAAACCGTTTACGCAAGGATTTTGACGGCCTGAAAATGTTTTTTGCTGAACCTTTTATTCCCGATAACGGCTTTGATGATAAAGACTGGAAAAATAATTTTCAATTAATCTTGCATATTCAGGACGAACTTAAACCCATTACTGAATCAGGCAATATTTTCTTGACTAATATTCACCGGGTATTTTTCAATGAAGAAGCTGAACCATCTTTTGAAACCACTTTCCTGGGTGTAAAGCCTAAACCTGATGCCGACACTTCAAAAGGCTTGGACTTGGGTAAAGTCATGCGTAGCGACAAGATTAAAGATTTGGTGGTGTTGAATGACGAAGCCCATCACATACATGACAATTCTTTGGCTTGGTTTAAAAGCATTGAGGACATCAGCAATAAACTGAAACTAAAAAATGGCAATGGTATAAGCCTTCAGGCAGACTTTTCAGCCACGCCAAAACACAGTGACGGTAGAATTTTTGTCCAGACCATTTGCGATTATCCGTTGGTGGAAGCCATCAATCAAAATGTCGTAAAGTCGCCGGTATTGCCTGATGAAGCCTCCAGACAAAAAATTCAGGAAAAAGACAGCAGCGACTTTGTAGAACGTTACCGGGATTACATTGATTTGGGTTATCTGGAATGGGAGCAACAGTACGAGGAGTTGAAAAACCATAAAACCCCCATCCTGTTCATTATGACCATGAGCACCCATGAGGCAGATCAGGCAGCGGCATTTTTGGAGGCTAATTACCCGAAAATGAAAAATGCGGTGTTGACTATTCACACCAACAAATCGGGTGAAATAAAAGAAACGGCCTCCAGCAAAAAGGACAAGGACAAACTGGAAGCGCTAAGAAAAGCAGCGGACGACATTGATAAAGACCATTCCCATTACAAGGCGGTTGTTTCAGTGTTAATGCTTAGGGAAGGCTGGGATGTACGGAATGTAACTACCATTGTTGGGCTACGCACATTCGGAGCGGAATCTAAAATTTTACCGGAACAAACCATCGGCAGGGGTTTACGGAAAATGTTTTCACTGGACACGCCGGAAAAACTGGTTGTAGTTGGCACCCCTGCGTTTTTGGAATTTGTGGAAAGCCTTAAAACAGAAGGCGTGGAATTTCAATATAGTCCAATGGGCAAAGGCTCAAAAGGCAAATCGCCGGTTATTGTGGAAGTGGACAAAGACAATCCAGACAAAGATTTGGATGCGTTGGATATTCCCATTCCGCAAATGAGTCCCAGATTTTACCGGGAGTTTAAGAATTTGCAGTTGATAGATATAAGCAAATTCAAAAACGAAAAGCTAACATTGAAAAAATTCAGCAGCGATGAATTGAAAGAAATCATCTTCAATGACATTGACGGTGATTTCTCTCATAAAACGGTTTTCAAAGATATCCTTCCCGATTATCGCAATGTCATTGGTTTTTTTACTTCCGCTATTTTAAAAGACAGCCGTTTGGTCAGTGGTTTTAATATTCTCTATCCCAAAGTGGAAAGCTTTATTAAATACCAATTATTTACCCAGGAAGTGGAATTAAGCGATGCTCAAGCCATGCGCAACCTTTCCGAATTGCACCCAAAAGAGGTTTTGAAAACGGCGTTTAAAAAAGCGATTGACGAACTGACCGTTACCGACAAGGGCGGCGCAGAGGTTAAAAATTATATTTCCTTAAAACTTACCAAACCGAGAATTGCCGAAAACCAGCCTTTCCTTATTCCAAAGAAATCAATCTTCAACAAAATTATTGGCGACAATCCTTTTGAATTGGAATTGGCTTCATACCTGGAAAGCCGTTTTAATGAAGTCATTTCTTATGCCAAAAATAGCAAGGGTGAAGGCGGAGTCAATTTTAAAATGGAGTATCAAGCCGAAAATGGCAACATACGGGATTATTATCCGGATTTTTTTATAAAAACCAATGCCAATACATTTTATATACTCGAAACCAAAGGCCGCGAGGATTTAGACGACATACGGAAAATCAAACGCCTGGCGACTTGGTGCAAAGATATCAACGCCATACAAAACCAGTACAGCTATACCCCTGTGTATGTGAAACAGGAAAAATGGGATGAGGTGAAAAAGGATATAAAATCTTTCGGAGAACTGTGTCTGTTATTTGAATTGCAATAATGCAAGGCCTGTTCATCAATATCAATAATTATGGCTGGAACTGCGAATATAAAACTTCATATTTGCAGAAAACACCATAACTGCTATTATGAATTTCTATATTTGCAGTACAAATAAGTAACCAGGGCAATGAATATAAGCAGTTTTAAGTCGGGGAAATCCGTACAGCGCTATCAGTACAAAAGCTTTGAGCCAAATTTGGTGGATGTGGCTTGGCAAATTGACAATGCCGAACTGATAATGCTTTTGAGCCAAGCCAATATTAAACTGGGCGAACTGAATGCCTTCTCGCAACTGATACCCGATGTGGATTTTTTTATCAAAATGCACGTATTCAAAGAAGGTACAAAAAGCAGCCGCATAGAAGGCACTCAAACCAATATTGACGAAGCCATACAAAAAGAAGAATACATACAGCCTGAAAAAAAAGACGATTGGCAAGAGGTTCAAAATTATGTGCAGGCCATGAACCAAGCTATAGAGAGTTTGGAAAAACTGCCCTTGAGCAATCGCTTGCTAAAACAAACCCACCAAACCCTTTTGCAAGGGGTCAGAGGCACTCATAAACTGCCCGGTGAATTTCGGCAAAGTCAAAACTGGATTGGCGGCAGCAGTTTGGCCGATGCGGTATTTATTCCGCCGCACCAGGATTCGGTAAACGGTTTAATGGCTGATTTGGAAAAGTTTCTACACAACCACAATAACCCTGTCCCGCCGCTTGTAAAAATTGGCATTGCTCATTACCAGTTCGAAACCATTCACCCTTTTTTGGATGGCAATGGCAGGATTGGGCGTGTGCTGATTACCTTATTTCTGGTAAGCAACCAATTGTTATACAAACCGACCTTGTACCTGTCTGATTTTTTTGAACAGCATAAAGCGTTGTATTACGACAACCTGACCCGGGTGCGGACGCATAATGATTTAACCCGCTGGCTTAAATTTTTTTTGGAAGGCGTCCGCAGCACGTCTGAAAATTCCATACAAACATTTAAAGGCATTATCGCACTGAGAAGCGAGATGGAACACAAAATCATGTCGCTGGGCAAAAAACAGGCCCTGGCGAAATCATTTTTACAGTACCTGTACAGCAAACCGATAACCGATGCCGGCGATGTTGCCGAAGCTCTTGCTGTAAACGTTTCCACGGCGCTACGACTGATTGACGATTTTATCAAGTTAAACATATTGATAGAAATCACCGGATTCAAGCGCAATAGAATTTTTGCTTTTGATGGCTACATTCAACTATTTAGATCATGACTGAACAAGACCGCGACCGCATCATAGAACTCATCAAGGCGGGCGAAAAACTGCCCAAGGAATACATCTACAAACTATTTGCCGATGAAGAAGACGTGTTTCTGTTCTGGAATGGTCGCAAGGAAGAGGTAACCAATATTGCCCTGCCTTTCCACAGCATTGAGCATATCGACGTGCCGCGCCGGGAAGCCGATAAAAAAGGCGATAATTTTGATCTATTTGCAACCGACCTGAGAGGGCGGCAACAAAAAGGCTGGACTAACAAACTGATTTGGGGCGACAACAAGCTGATTCTTTCCTCGTTGGCAAACGGCCCGATGCGGGAAGATATAGAACAGGAAGGCGGCTTGAAGCTCATTTATATTGATCCCCCTTTTGCCGTCGGCGCAGACTTTGGGTTTAACATAGAAATTGGCGGCGAAACAGCCGAAAAGAAGCAAAGCATCATCGAAGAAATTGCCTACCGCGATACTTGGGGTAAAGGTATCTCTTCTTACCTTACCATGATGTACGAACGTTTGAAACTCATGCACAATTTATTGGCGGAAGATGGGAGTATCTATGTGCACTGTGATTGGAGGATGAGTCATTATTTAAAACTGGTTTGTGATGATGTATTCGGTGCAGAGAATTTCATAAACGAAATCTCATGGCGATATAAAAGATGGCCGTCTAAAAGCAACAACTTTCAGAAAATGCACGACATTATTCTTTTCTATGGTAAGGGAGACAAAAGAATATTTAATGTAATAATGCAAGAATTGACTGAAGGAACTAATAAACGGTGGCAAGGCCAGAAAAGCAAAGTAGAGTTTGTTAAAGGTGTACGTCAAGTTACTCAGATGACTGATGAAAAATCCGAAGGGACGCCACAGGATGATGTTTGGGATATTCCCGTCGTAAACTCCCAAGCAAAAGAGCGGTTCGACTACCCTACTCAAAAACCAGAATCGTTATTAGAACGCATCATCAAGGCCAGCAGCAACGAAGGCGATTTAATAGCTGATTTCTTTTGTGGCAGTGGCACTACAGCAGCGGTCGCAGAAAAACTTGGCCGTAAATGGATAACAACCGACTTGGGCAGGTTTTCAATACACACCGCTCGTAAACGCTTGATTGGCGTACAGAGGGAATTACAGGCTTCGGGCAAAGATTTCAGGGCGTTTGAGATTCTCAATTTGGGCAAATACGAACGTCAGTTTTTTATGGATGATCTGACCAACGGCAAACGCAAAGCTAAGGAAGATGTATATGTGGATTTAATCCTGGAAGCCTACAAAGCCAAACGCCTTGAAGGGCATAATACCTTGCACGGCAGCAAGGCAGGCCGTTTTATCAATGTCGGCCCCCTGGATGTGCCGGTAACGCAAAGCCGCCTGATGGATATTTTTGAAGAATGCCGCCAAAAACTCTATACCCAAGTCGAGGTCTTGGGCTTTGAATTTGAAATGGGCTTAACGCCGCAATTCATCCAGGAACTCAAGGAAAAAGGCGTTTCCGTAACGCTTAAATACATACCCAAAGAGGTATTCGACAAAAGAGCCGTAGAAAAAGGCCAAGCAAAATTCTTTGATGTTGCTTATTTAAATACCAAGGAAAAAATAAAAGAAAAAACCATAACCATCGAACTGACCGACTTTGTTACGCACTACACCCAGGACGATATTGAAGAACTGCAACAATCCATGCGGGCAGGAAGCAAAGTCGTCATTGAAGACGGGCAAATCATTAAAATCGAAAAAGACAAAAACGGCATTATTAACCGGACTGTTCTGACTCAAAACTGGCACGACTGGATAGACTACTGGGCGATTGATTTCAACTACGAAGACAAACAAGAAATCATCAAAGTAAAAAACGACCACGGAGAAACAGAGGAAAAATGGACAGGCAATTACCTGTTTGAAAACGAGTGGCAGAGTTTCCGCACCAAGAAAAATCCCAAGTTTGAATTTACCAGCATAGCTCACGAATACCAGCAACCAGGTAAATACAAAGTAATGGTCAAAGTGGTAGACATTTTGGGAATTGACACGAGCAAGATCATTGAAGTGAAAATATGACGACCCCTTCCACTTGAAATATTCTGCTGGAGAATTGCTTGTTGGCTAAATAGGATGCAATGACAGCGCCCCTAATAGCTCAATTTTTAGAGTAAGACATGGCGGATTATTTAATTCCAGCGTGATGCCAAACCCAGACCGTTACCCAGACCAAAAGTGGAGTTCTTGAATTTCAGGCAATAAAAAAGGCTTAGACTTTCACCTAAACCCTTGATTTACTTGGCTCCCCCGGACGGGCTCGAACCGCCGACCTAGTGATTAACAGTCACCCGCTCTACCGACTGAGCTACAGGGGATTTAACTTTTCTAATTCTTCAAATGGCGCGCCCGGAGAGATTCGAACTCCCGACCGATCGGTTCGTAGCCGATTACTCTATCCAGCTGAGCTACGGGCGCTTTATTTAGCCGTCCATTATCTTTTTTAATTTTTTCCCTGTCAATGATATTAATTTAAAAAATCAATTTTCTAAAAATTTGGCGGAGAGAGAGGGGTTCGAACCCTCGATGGGCTATAAAACCCATACTCCCTTAGCAGGGGAGCGCCTTCAGCCTCTCGGCCATCTCTCCTAAATCGCTTTACTCCTCAGAACCATTTAAGCCTGTGGATTCTGCCTGCTCTTTTTTAATCCTTTCGTAAATTTCTTCCCTGTGAACAGAGACTTCTTTGGGTGCGTTAACTCCTATGCGAACCTGATTTCCCTTCACTCCAAGAACAGTGACTGTAACTTCATCACCGATCATTAAAGTCTCCCCTACCCGACGAGTCAAGATAAGCATAGCTTCTCCCTAATTTATATTAAAAACTCACTGTTCTTACACAGCATCCAATTCAACACGATTGTAGCAGCTTTTTTAGATAAAAAAAACTTTAAGCCCCACCGCTATAAATTATAATTTTAAATTTACTCAAATAACTACTGTTCCAACTAAGAGAAGGATAATTAAAATTTTGTAATTAATCCTATATGGTTATTGTTTATTCAAGCAACCACATTAGTGCTTTCAATGATTTTTCGTAAAGTGAAGAGTCATACGTCCTGGACCAAGTTTATTTTGGTACAACATAACATTGATCAAGCTGGTATTTTCCTCAACCTAAAAATTAAAAGTGAATGTTGGATTTTGTGTCATAGAGCTGTTTATATCTGGTTTGCTGTCATTACTCATAGGCTTTTCTGGCTGCGATCAGGCTAAACTTATAACTTGCCATGAAAAGGTGAATGATGAATGAAAAAGGTTGAATTGGCTTACGTTAATATTATTCCTCTATACCCAGCTCTTTTATTTTACGGGTTAATGTGTTTCTGCCGTAACCCAGTAAAATAGCAGCTTCATGGCGTTTGCCATGAGTAAAATTTAACGCAGTTTTAATTAAAATTGTCTCTACTGTGGGAATGGTTTGCTTGGCCACTTCCGTTTCTTTTGTTATTAGTTGCTGCTCTATCCATATTTTCAACAGTGATTCCCAATCAGCTCCTTCTACCTCCTTTTTCTCGGACGGTGTTTTGATTAATTCAGGCGGCAGATCGTGTAAATGGATTTCCCGACCTGATGCCATAACGGTTAGCCAGCGGCAACTATTTTCCAGCTGCCTTACATTTCCAGGCCATTCCAGGGTGCTTAAAAAAGTTTCAGCGTCGGGATTTAATATTTTAATTTCAGAATTGAGCTCGATAGCCGCTTGATTCAGGAAGTGACGCAGCAGCAAAGGTATATCCTGTTTACGGTCGCGTAACGGCGGAATATGTATGCGAATAACATTGAGCCTATGGAATAAATCCTCTCGAAAACGCCCCAGGTTAACTAATGTTTCAAGATTTTGGTGGGTAGCGGCAATAATCCGTACATCTACTTTAACGGAAGCATGTCCGCCGACCGGATAAAATTCGCCGTCCGCAAGCACTCTTAATAAACGGGTCTGCAGTTCTGCGGGCATATCGCCTATCTCATCAAGAAACAGAGTGCCGCCATTGGCTTGCTCAAAGCGACCTGCGCGCCGCGATTGAGCCCCGGTAAACGCGCCTTTTTCATGCCCGAAAAGTTCCGATTCCATAAGGTCTTTAGGAATAGCGGCCATGTTTAAGGCAATAAAGGGATTTGCAGCCCTTGGACTATGGCGATGCAAGGCTTTGGCGACCAACTCCTTGCCGGTTCCCGATTCACCATTGATGAGTACGGTAATGTGTGAGCGGGCAAGCCGGCCAATGGCGCGAAAAACTTCCTGCATCGCTGGAGCCGCGCCAATAATTTCCGGCGTATTCTCTACTGGAGTAATTTCTTTTTGAGTTTCCAGGTGTTGCCGCCCATGAATACAGGCGCGGCGGGCAAGATCAACCACTTCCTTAATGTCAAAGGGTTTGGGCAAATATTCAAATGCGCCACCGTGGAATGCGGAGACAGCGCTTTCCAGATCAGAGTGAGCAGTCATAACGATAACCGGCAACTCAGGGTGACTCAGCTGAACTTTGTCCAGAAGCTCCAGGCCATCCATGCCGGGCATTCTGATATCTGTTAATAAAGCATCTGGCAAACCACCCTGTAAGGCATGCAGTAAATCTTTTGCACTGGAAAAACTACGGGTGTGTATGGACGCTTTTTGCAATGCTTTTTCAAGAACCCAACGTATGGATTTGTCGTCATCAATAATCCAGACTGTTTCGGCTTTATTCATTGTCGGCCTCTAGGGGTAAAAAAATTGAAAAAACAGTATTTCCAGGTTCGCTATTACATTCAATTAATCCGTTATGCTGGTTAATAAGCGATTGTGCAATAGATAAGCCCAATCCAGTTCCTTCTGCGCGTCCTGTAATCATTGGATAAAATATTTGATTCATCATGTCGGCATCTATTCCGGGCCCGTTATCGATAATGTCAATTTTTGCAGTCAATTTATAACGTTTACGGCCTATATTCATTTGCCTGTGAATCCGGGTTTTGATGGTAATGTTTCCTTTGCCGTCTACAGCCTGAACTGCATTTCTGGCAATATTCAGGATAGCCTGAATTAATTGGTCTTTATCCGCCTGAAGATCAGGAATACTAGGATCGTAATCAGATTTAATTATGAGATTACCGCTGGATTCGGCTTGAACTAATTGCCTAACCCGCTCAACTACTTCATGAATATTTAAAGCTTGCTTATTCGGCAGTTTATTAGGCCCCAGCATCTTATCCATTAGACCTTGTAAGCGGTCCGATTCAGCAATAATAATTCGCGTGTACTCTTTTAGTTCAGGATCATGTAATTCCAGATCCAGTAACTGCGCTGCGCCGCGCAAGCCGCCTAATGGGTTTTTAATTTCATGAGCCAATCCTCTTACCAGCAATCGGGCGGTATTTTGCTGAGTTAATAATTGCTCTTCCTTTGAGATGCGAAGGTGGTTATCCACTTGTTGGAGTTCTACCAGTATTTCACTAACTTGCTCATTGATTAATAAAGGCGTCACGCTAAAGTTAATGGTAACGTTCGACGTTATACGGTCCAAAATAAGCTCCCGATCTACCAAAGACTCTCCCATGGTCAGGCATTGTTCTAAATTCATTATTAATGCAGGATCAGAAGACTTGAATAAATCATAGGCTCTAAGCCCTACTAAATGGCGCGCGCTGCCTGCCAGCAGAATTTCTCCGGCAGTATTGATATAGGCGAGAGTTAAGTCACGATCAAATAATAAAATCGCTTCATTAATATGGTCAAGTATGCGTTTATACACTGTTTCCTTGGAATTAATGCCATTAATGCCTTTGTTTATAAGCAATTTATGGACCAATATAGCTAATATATTTTAGGAAATTACAGAAGACGAATGGAAGGAACCAGAGGGAATATAAAAAGGGCAAAGAAGCTATAATTATTTAGGTAGGGAAACAGTTAAAATATGGCTTATGTAAATGAATAACGCACCAAAAAAGCGCATGGATAGCATTCCGGTAACTCACTTTATATTTTTGTGTTATCGGCCTAATGAGACAATACTCAGTAATTATGACTACTTCTCGATAATGCTTTCGCGTTATCCATCAGTTCTTAGCAGGGATAGCCTAGATTATTCAGCCAATACCCGGCCTTGTCCTCTAGCTGAATCTGCACTGCTTCGGGTCGAAGTGATACAACAGCTTCTACAACAGCATAGGCAGGCTGTTATCTAAATAGTTGATCTCATATAAGTCAAACTTGCGTAATACTGGCATCACGAGGAGGTGCATGGCCAATTTAGGGGAACATCTGGGCATTAAAAACCCCGCTAAGCTTTATAGCTCGCGGGGTTATTAGAACTTCCGGGCTTGCTTGAAACAGGCCTAACTGTCACAAACTATAGTACATATCATACTCTACAGGGTGAGTGCTCATGCGAATACGGGTAACTTCTTCCATTTTCAGCTTAATATAGCCGTCAATCACGTCATTAGTAAAAACACCGCCGCGAGTTAAAAATTCCCGATCGTTATCAAGAGCATCTAATGCCTGATCGAAAGCATGGCAGACTTGCGGGATATTTTTTTCTTCTTCCGGTGGGAGATCGTACAGATCCTTATCCATTGAATCGCCAGGATGAATTTTGTTTTGAATACCATCCAAACCAGCCATTAGCATGGCCGAGAATGCCAAGTATGGATTTGCCGTTGAATCTGGAAAACGAACTTCAATGCGGCGTCCTTTGGGATTATTTACAAAAGGGATTCGGATAGAAGCCGAGCGGTTACGTGCAGAGTAAGCCAGCATAACAGGTGCTTCAAACCCTGGAACCAAGCGCTTGTAACTATTAGTAGAGGCATTGGTAAAGGCGTTAAGCGCTTTAGCATGCTTAATGACACCGCCTATGTAATATAGCGCTGCCTCAGACAAGCCGCCATAAAGATCGCCTGTGAATAAATTGACACCACCTTTGGCTAAAGACTGGTGGACGTGCATGCCGCTGCCATTGTCGCCTACCATCGGTTTAGGCATAAATGTTGCGGTCTTACCGTATGCGTGAGCAATGTTGGCAACAACATATTTTAAAATTAATACTTCATCGGCCTTTTTAACCAAGGTGTTAAATTTTACCCCGATTTCACATTGACCCGCTGTGGCGACTTCATGATGGTGAACCTCAGTAACTTGTCCCATTTCTTCCAGAGTCAGACACATCGCAGAACGCATATCCTGAAGTGAATCTACTGGTGGAACAGGAAAATATCCCCCTTTAATGCCAGGACGGTGACCAATATTGCCGTCTTCATAAACTTTTTGTGAGTTCCAACCTGCTTCCGCTGAGTCGATCTTGTAAAAAGAGCCGCTCATATCGATGCCCCATCGAATATCATCAAATATGAAGAATTCATTTTCAGGTCCAAAGAATGCGGTATCGGCAATGCCGGTCGATTGTAAGTATTTTTCTGCGCGCTTGGCTAGAGAACGAGGGTCCCGCTCGTAACCTTGCATATTTTTGGGTTCAATAATGTCGCAACGCAAAATTAACGTATTATCATCATAAAAAGGATCCATAACAGCTGTAGTTGGATCAGGCATTAAAATCATATCAGACTCATTAATATGCTTCCAGCCTGCAATTGAAGAACCATCAAACATATTGCCTTCTTCAAAAGTATCCTCATCAATACTATGAGCGGGAAATGTCACATGCTGCTCTTTACCGCGAGTATCACAAAAACGAAAATCAACGAATTTTACGTCGTTTTCCTTGATCATTTTAAGTACGTTTTCTACAGACATTTAAGTCTCCTGGGGGTTATAAAATCAGTTTTTTATGCCTAGTGCCATAACATAACACTTTTTTTGATCGCTTCGCCACTAAAAAAACCATGAAGAAAAAGTCTTATTATTAGTCTACTATTAAATAAAGTAACTAAAAAATTTCGACATGTGAATAGACCTATTAAAGTAAATATCGCGCATTTTTGGTGCAACCCTATCAAGAATTGCCCAGAATATGTGCGTCCAATTTTATTTTGTTGCATTAAACCCATGATTATTGGCTAAAATACAACTGGCATTTTACTTGCTAATTTTAATACTCATGGGCACTTTGCCTTAATGATGAATCAACGAGGATATTATATGAATTACCATCCCAACCATGATTGCTTCAATCTTAAGCCCTTGGCGCTTAGCTTCGCGTTAATTTCAGCTTTTGCTACGGCGCATGCAAAAAGTTTAACAGAAGCTAACAGCTTACTCGAAACTATGGGTGATCCTAATGAAAGCTCTCTAATGAAAAATATGGGTGTGAAAGTCGGTGCATGGCTTAATGCCGGTGTGACTTATAATGGGAATGACCCCGTCAATAAATTTAATGGCCCGGTTACTTTTGGTGATCGTTCGGCCGAACTGCAGTTGAACCAGTTGAATTTGTATATACAAAGGGCGGTGGCTACAGAAGGCGATGCGTGGGATGTTGGAGCGCGCGTCGATGTCATGTTTGGTACCGATTCTATTTTTACGCAAGCATACGGCGTACCTGCTTTCGATGTAAATACAGGGCAACCCTTGAACAGGGGTAATTGGGACCTTAACTTCCTTGGCAGTAATGATAACCGTTTTTATGATATTGCAATTCCTCAGGCTTACGCGGAACTTTATGCCCCAGTGGGCAATGGCTTGAATATTAAGGCCGGTCATTTTTATACTCCGATTGGCTATGAAACGGTTCCTGCCCCGGACAACTTCTTCTATACCCATGCTTACACCATGCAATACGGCGAACCGTTCACGCATACCGGCGTAATGGGCAACTACGCTGTTGACAGTAATTGGTCTGTTATGGGCGGCGTCGTCACCGGCAGCGCCACTGGCGGCTGGGATGGCAATTTTAATAAACAACTGGGTAACTGGAGCGGCTTGATGGGTGGCACCTGGACCAGCGACGACAAAGGTACCTCCTTCAATGCCAGCGGCACTTATGGCGGCACTTCTGAACACAGCAGTCAGAGCTGGGGAATCTATAGCTTAGTGCTGAAACATAATGTCACCGATAAATTTCATATGATGTTGCAACATGATCATGGCTATGCTAATAGCGTGGTCACCTCGTCGGCATCCCCTGGCACCCCTGTAGATGCCGAGTGGTATGGCATCAACTCACATTGGTATTATGATGTTTTGGATAATTTGGCAGCAGGCATTCGGGCCGAGTGGTTCCGCGATCAAAAAGGATTCCGGGTTTGCTCGCCAGGGCGCGTATCGGCAGCGACCGATGGTGCCAACAATAGCTATGCAACCGGCGGCATAAATACTTCCAGCTGTACGCCTGGAAGTTATTACGCAATTACTGCCGGCGTAAACTGGAAGCCAATGAAATGGCTTAATATTCGTCCAAATGTTCGTTATGACTGGGTTGACGCAGGATCATTAGCCGGTAGCGGGCCTTTCGGCGAAAATAAAAAAGACCAATTTCTGTTCTCGACCGACATGAATATAAATTTTTAATACGGCAATTAGAGATATAGATATTGCAATCTCAATAAAAATGCGCTCACGGGCGCATTTTTATTGTCTGCTTTGCGTAGCCTATTCAAAATTCCGGCATCGAAACTGAAGCCGGAGATCAAGCTTTTATGAGTCGGTTAACCCTTAAAACCTGTTCACTATCTGTTGAGAATTATCGATAATATCAGTATGAGAAAAACTTACTCCAGCCAAACTATAAGGTAAAATCAGACTGATTAATTACGCCCCAAACAAAGGTTATAATGCCGGACTAAAAGTATCAGGTAGTAAGCGGCAACTCTTCATTGGTATCGAATGTGGGCGTCATGAGATTGTGGTCAACAAAACCGACTAACGGATGTTCAAGGCACGCTGGGAGCGATTAAATAGCATGGACTCAGAAATCATTGCGTTGCTTAGATGGCTGCCATAAGGGTCAGTTGTTTCGAGAGGCCGCTCAGGGACTACTCGAGACCCCGCTATAAACAGGACTACCTTCCTTTGCTTTCATTCCCAAACGCGGGGTTATCTAATGCTCGTTCATTTGGGGGAAGAAATGCCGGAGACTTTAATAAAGTTACCGAGTGTTTCATACCCGATTACGGTAATGGGTTAAAGCTGTGAAACGACATAAGAATAATGGGATAATTAATTGATTTAAATAGTAACCGTTACTTCACCTATCTGTATTTCTAAATAGAGTCATCCCCACGTGATCAGCGATAAAACCGTAAGGATTGATGCCCATCTTTACGAAGAATTAAAACGCCGGAAGAAAGAAAACGCTCGCTTAATAGAGGAGCACGATTTATTAAAAAAGCGCCCACCCGGTAATCCAGCACCCTATGCAAAGAAACAGTTTGCCCCTGTGGGCGCCGATTGAAAATTGACCATTTAGAGGGATTTGTACCGATCGAATTTTGACCCGGTAATCCCTGTATCCGGCTTAGTTTTTAAGCCGGAGTCAATCAAGAGTGTATACCATGTCTACGGTCGCAAAAGTTCGACGGTTGCTTCATCGTGACCCCTATCCCTCAGTGAAAGTCAGCGACGGGCACGCCTGTCGCGTAACACCGTCAAAGCCTGGCTTAAGGAAAGCAGTCCTGATGGCTACAAGTATCTCTAAAGACCCACGGTTAATGGCAAGTTGACGCCGTTTGTTCCTGCCCTGTTAGTGGCGTTGGAAGCTAACTCACGGCGTTCCAAGCGGGATCGATGTAGCGCCTTGATGTTGTTTGAGGCTCTCAAAAAGGACGGCTATGCCGGCGGTTATTCCATCCTGACTGATTATGTCCGCCATTGGCGTAATGGCTTGATTCCGGGGGCAGGAAGATCTGCGTTTGTGCCCCTTAAGTTTCAACTGGGCGAAGCCTTTCACTTTGATTGGAGCGATGAATGGTTCATGATTAAGGGTAGTCATCGCAAACTCCAAGCCGCTCATACCAAGTTGCGCGCGAGCCGTGCCTTCTCTGTCTGCCTATCCAACGCAAACCCAGGCCGGTCTAGGACGCGCACACCAGAGCCTTCACAGCCGTCGACAGGTGACCAAAAGGAATGGCCGTGTCGTCAATGCGCGTTTTTTCGCGATGACGGCACATTCAGAATGGAGTAGCGGGTTTATCGATGCCAAATTGACCCCGGCGCTATTGAATCGCCTGACTCATCATTGTCCTATCATCGAAACAGGTAATGAATCATTCTGGTTTAAGCAAAGTAGTGCTAAAGCTAAGGGGCGTATCCAATCACGGAAGTCGTCTTTAGGTGTATCGCTAACTTCAGAAACAGCAGCCGTTGATTCCCAGGAATAGGATGATTCTTTCTCTATTTGTTCATTTTAAAATAACAACTTAATAAAAAAAGGGGGTCAAAACTAACTCAGTCTGGTCGATTATTTCAATGCTGTAGAGTACGCGATACAGCAACTTCCCCGCGTCAGTTTTCAATCGGCGCCAATACTGTGGGTTTTATGCTAAGCAGAGTGCGGATAAGTTCACGTTTTCAGTCGCGTGTCAAATGGGTAAGCTCTATTTATACCGCTTCTTACAGCATGAAAGCCGGACAATTTATGTGCTACAATCCCGGATATTTTATTTGCCCCCAATATTAATTACTACCAAGATATTAATTAATTATTAATTGACACTTAGCGTTCAATAGAAGAAAATGACGGGCTTATGTCGTATTGGAGGGGTTCCCGAGCGGCCAAAGGGATCAGACTGTAAATCTGCCGGCTCTGCCTTCGGAGGTTCGAATCCTCCCCCCTCCACCATCCTAAATTAAATAATCTGCGGGTGTAGTTCAATGGTAGAACTCCAGCCTTCCAAGCTGATCACGTGGGTTCGATTCCCATCACCCGCTCCATATTTTTTATAATTTGGCCCATATAGCTCAGTAGGTAGAGCACTTCCTTGGTAAGGAAGAGGTCACCGGTTCAAATCCGGTTATGGGCTCCAGTTGTAGTAATATTGATTGTTAAGAGTATATTTTAATGGCCAAAGAAAAATTTTCCCGCAGTAAGCCGCATGTAAACGTAGGCACGATCGGTCACGTGGATCACGGCAAGACGACGCTCACGGCGGCGCTGACGAAAGTCATGGCGGAGCTGCAAGGCGGCGAAGTAAAAGCCTTTGATCAGATTGATAATGCCCCGGAAGAGCGGGCCCGCGGCATTACCATCGCCACTTCGCATGTCGAGTATGAATCGGCCGTACGGCATTATGCCCATGTAGATTGCCCGGGTCATGCGGACTATGTGAAAAACATGATTACCGGGGCAGCGCAAATGGACGGCGCCATCCTGGTCTGTTCGGCCGCGGACGGCCCAATGCCGCAAACCCGGGAGCATATCCTGTTATCGCGCCAGGTGGGGGTGCCTTATATCGTGGTGTTCCTGAATAAAGCCGATATGGTCGATGATGCTGAATTGATCGAACTGGTGGAAATGGAAATCCGGGAATTACTGGATATGTACGAATTTCCAGGAGATGATACCCCGATTATTGTGGGCTCCGCCTTAAAGGCCCTGGAAGGGGATACCAGTGAGATTGGCGTGCCCTCCGTGGTTAAATTGGTCGAGGCATTGGACAGCTATATTCCCTTGCCGGAGCGGGCTGTGGACGGTGCTTTTTTATTGCCTATCGAAGATGTGTTCTCCATTTCAGGGCGGGGTACCGTCGTCACCGGCCGTATTGAGCGCGGCGTGATCAAGGTCGGTCAGGAAGTCGAGATTGTCGGCATCCGGCCAACCGTGACCACCACCTGTACCGGTGTGGAAATGTTCCGTAAACTGCTGGATCAGGGCCAGGCCGGAGATAACGTCGGTATCCTGTTGCGCGGCACCAAACGGGATGACGTGGAGCGCGGTCAGGTCCTGGCTCATAAGGGCACCATTAAGCCGCATGCGCATTTCAATGCGGAGATTTATGTGTTATCCAAGGAAGAAGGGGGGCGCCATACGCCGTTTTTTAACGGCTATCGCCCGCAGTTCTATTTCCGTACCACCGATGTGACCGGGGCCGTGGACCTGCCGGAAGGTGTGGAAATGGTGATGCCCGGGGATAACATTGCGGTCCAGGTTAAACTGATTTCGCCGATTGCCATGGAAGAGGGCCTGCGCTTTGCTATCCGCGAAGGCGGCCGTACCGTCGGGGCCGGCGTTGTTGCATCAATAGTTGAATAATAATTTCAATTAGCATATACTATTGGATTATGTAAGGTTTACCTGAATAGGTCAGTAGCTCAATTGGTAGAGTAGCGGTCTCCAAAACCGCGGGTTGGGGGTTCGAGACCCTCCTGGCCTGCCATTCAGATTAAAATATTCCAATAATATCTATTGTTCTTAGTAAAAATAACCCATGAATACTCAAGCAGAAACAAGGACATCGGTTTTTGATATTGTAAAACAAGTCTTTTCCCTTGTTTTTGTCGCTGTTGGCGTGGCTGCGTTTTATTATTTCTCGGAAATTCAGCTCTTATATCGAGTGCTGGGCTTAGTGGCTATTGTCTTGATGGTAATGGGTATGATGCTGACTACCGATGTGGGCCGCAATATATGGAGTTTTATACTGGAGTCCAAGCAAGAAGTAAGAAAGGTTGTTTGGCCTACTCGCGAAGAAACAATGCGTACAACGATGTTGGTATTTGCTATGGTATTTGTCGTTGGGCTGATTCTGTGGTTGTTAGATATGTTTCTGTTTTGGGGTGTGCGTCTATTGACTGGTCAAGCGGGGTAAAAGGAAATGGCACTACGTTGGTATGTTGTCCACGCCTACTCGAACTTTGAAAGTAAAGTTAAGCAAGCATTGGAAGAGCGCATTAAAAGAGAAGGTCTTGAACAGTATTTCGGAAAAATTTTGGTGCCCACCGAAGAGATAGTGGAAATGCGTATGGGTCAGCAACGTAAGAGTGAAAGAAAGTTCTTTCCCGGCTACGTGTTGGTGCAAATGGAGTTGACTGATGAGACTTGGCATTTAGTCAGGGATGTTCCTAAGGTGCTAGGTTTTATAGGCGGGACTTCCGATCGTCCTGCGCCCATATCAGAAAAAGAAGCGATGGCTATTCTTAATAGAGTCGAAGAGGGTGTGAATAAGCCACGTCCGAAGATTCTATTTGAAGCCGGTGAAGTAATTAGAGTGATTGACGGACCCTTTAAGGATTTTAATGGTGTAGTTGAAGAGGTTAATTACGAAAAAAGCAAGTTAAAAATCTCAGTACTTATTTTTGGCCGTTCAACTTCTGTTGAATTAGGTTTTGGTCAGGTTGAAAAAAGCTAATTGTATTTTTGCAGTTGATGTTTTCTAAATCTCTGTCTGAATAAGGCAGGGATTTTTGTGTCTAGGGGGAGCTGAAAAGCGTTTGCACCCATAATAAAAGTAAAATGGCGGAGTAAAAAATGGCCAAAAAAATAACAGCATATATAAAATTGCAGGTAAAAGCAGGCGAAGCAAATCCGAGTCCACCAGTAGGTCCGGCATTAGGTCAGCGCGGTGTAAATATCATGGAATTTTGTAAAGCATTTAATGCTAAAACACAGGACACTGAAAAAGGCCTGCCTTTGCCGGTTGTTATTACAGTTTATAGTGATCGAAGTTTTACTTTTATTACCAAAACCCCTCCAGCTTCCATTCTTTTAAAAAAAGCGGTTGGCCTAAAAAGCGGGAGTAGCAACCCCAATACTAAAAAAGTGGGTACAGTGACTCGAGCCCAATTAGAAGAAATTGCTAAAACCAAAATGGAAGACTTGAATGCTGCGGATCTGGAAGCGGCAGTAAAAACAATTGCCGGCAGCGCCTATAGCATGGGCCTGAATGTGGAGGGACTGTAATGGCCAAGTTATCAAAAAAAGCAAAAATTATTAAAAGTAAAGTGGATAGAGCCAAGCAGTACCCAATAATTGAAGCAGTTCAACTATTGAAAGAGCTGGGTATAGCAAAGTTTAATGAAGCCATAGATGTCAGTGTCAACCTGGGTGTAGATCCACGCAAATCTGACCAGAACGTCCGTGGTGCAACAGTTTTGCCTAATGGCACAGGTAAAACGGTCAGAGTGGCGGTTTTCACTCAAGGGCCAAACGCGGATGCTGCAAGAGCAGCAGGCGCAGATATTGTCGGTATGGATGATCTGGGCGATCTTGTTAAAAAGGGCGAAATGAATTTTGACGTAGTTATCGCCTCTCCCGACGCTATGAGAGTAGTAGGTCAATTGGGCCAAATTTTAGGTCCCAGAGGCTTAATGCCTAATCCTAAAGTGGGAACAGTGACAGCTGATGTCGCCACTGCAGTCAAGAATGCAAAATCAGGGCAAGTGCGTTACCGGACTGATAAATCTGGAATAATTCATTGTACGCTAGGTAAAGTCACATTTGATGCAGCCGCTATTCAAGGCAATCTGGAAGCATTGCTCGCCGACTTAAGAAAGGCAAAGCCAAGTGCAGCGAAAGGTATATATATTAAGAAGATCACTTTATCTTCGACTATGGGTCCGGGCTTGTGGCTAGACCCAAATAGTCTTACCGCTTAAGCACTGAAAAAAAACTTTGGGTTGCCGAATCATCGACAGCCGTCAAAGACCGCAGGTGTTGTAAAACTTAATATTTTCCTGCGCAGACGGGAGCTGGAACCTGAAAGCCGGGGGAAAGACCGTAACGGGTATCCAATCGGATACGTTTTATTCATTCTGGATAACATATTCAGAAAAATCGGAGGTAAGCTGTGGCGCTAAATTTAGATGGCAAAAAGGCCGTCGTGGAAGAGGTCGCTGAAATCGCCGCTAAAGCTCATTCTGCCATTGCCGCAGAATATCGCGGATTAACAGTCACGGAGTTAACTGAACTGCGTAAAACTGCGAGAGAGACAGGTGTTTATTTGCGTGTGATAAAAAATACATTGGCAAAGCGAGCAATTGCCGGAACTGAATTTGAATGTATGCAAAGCAGGTTAGTAGGCCCGCTATTGATTGCATTTTCTATGGAAGACCCAGGTTCCGCTGCCCGTTTAGTTAGTAACTTTTATAAAAGCCATGACAAGTTAGTTACTAAAATTGTTGCTATCGGTGGTCAGTCATTTGATGGATCTGAGCTTAATCGATTAGCGAATCTGCCCACCCGAGACCAGGGTATCGGTTTGTTAATGTCGGTAATGAAAGGGCCGGTAGAAAAACTAGTGCGTACTTTGGCTGAGATCAGAGATCAAAAACAAGCAGCATAAGCTTCATAATAACCAGTTTTAAACAAATTTTTAGAGGAATACACAAATGGCACTAGCACAAGAAGATATCTTGGAAGCGGTCTCAAACATGAGCATTATGGAAGTTGTTGATTTAATTTCAGCGATGGAAAAAAAATTCGGCGTATCTGCGGCTGCTGTTGCTGTAGCAGCTCCTGCGGCGGCGGCAGCAGTTGTCGAGGAACAAACTGAATTCGATGTTGTTATGACATCTTTTGGCGAAAATAAGGTTTCTGTGATTAAAGCAGTACGTAGTCTTACCGGTTTAGGCTTGAAAGAAGCCAAAGATGCAGTTGAAGGAGTGCCTACACTGCTTAAAGAAGGTGTTTCTAAAGCTGAAGCTGATACCGTTAAAAAGCAGCTTGAAGAAGCCGGAGCTACTGTCGAAATTAAATAAAAAATTTTGACTCAAAATTTAAGGCTAAGGCCTTTTAAGTATGGCTGGTGGCACAATGCCATCGGCCTTTTACTGTTTGCAACCAATGCACAGTAAAAAATTATTCATGACGAAAAGGTTTGGAAGCGATATGTCCTACTCTTTTACCGAAAAAAAGCGTATTCGTAATAACTTTGGGAAAAGTACTGAAGTACTTGAAGTTCCCTATCTTCTGGCAACTCAAATCAATTCATATGCCGGTTTTTTACAATCTGGCGTAACGCCAGAAAAGCGTATAGACAGTGGATTGCATGCAGCATTTTCCAGCGTTTTCCCTATTGAAAGCCATTCCGGCTATGCAGTGCTGGAGTATGTAAAATATAGATTGGGTGAGCCAACTTTTGATGTAAGGGAGTGCCAGCAGAGAGGAGCGACTTATGCTGCACCTTTAAGGGTATTGGTGCGCCTAGTTATCTATGATAAGGAAGCCGCTGCAAATGCTAAAGTAGTCAAAGATATCCGGGAACAGGAAGTTTACATGGGTGAGCTCCCATTGATGACAGATAATGGAACATTTGTTATTAATGGTACAGAGCGAGTTATTGTTTCCCAGTTACACCGCTCGCCCGGCGTTTTCTTTGATCATGACAAGGGCAAGACGCATTCATCAGGAAAATTGTTGTTTAATGCCCGGGTTATACCTTATCGCGGCTCCTGGCTGGATTTCGAATTTGACCATAAAGACTGTGTTTACGTGCGTATTGACCGACGCAGGAAAATACCGGCAACTATTTTACTTAGAGCATTAGGTTTTGATAACGAAGAAATGATTAAAATTTTCTTCGAAACCAATAAATTTACCCTCAGTTCTGAAAAGTGCTTGTTCCATATTGTTCCGGAGAGAATGCGTGGTGAAATTGCAGCATGCGATATAAAATATCAGGGTCAGGTTCTGGTTGAAGAAGGGCGTCGCATTACAGCTAAGCACATCCGGGAAATGATTAAATCCGGATTGACAGAAGTTGAAGTGCCAAAGGAATATCTGACGGGAAAGATTCTTGCTCATAATCTGATAGATGAGTCTACAGGCGAGTTGATGGCCCATGTGAACGATGAAATTACCCCGGCATTAATAGAACGCATTATAGAGAAGGGCATTACTGAAATACAAACGCTATTTGTTAATGATTTGGACAAAGGTCCTTATATTTCAAATGCAATGAGATTGGATGTAACCACAAACACTCTGGAAGCATTGGTTGAAATATACAGAATGATGCGTCCCGGGGAGCCGCCGACTAAAGAATCAGCCGAAAATCTTTTTCAAAATCTGTTTTTTACCGAAGAGAGATACGACCTGTCTACAGTTGGTAGAATGAAGTTTAATCGCCGCTTAGGGCGAGAAGAAACAACTGGGCCAGGTACATTAACCAAAGATGACATAATCGATGTACTTAAAGAACTAATTGATATTCGCAACGGTAATGGCAATGTTGATGACATTGATCATCTGGGCAACAGACGTGTTCGCTCGGTTGGTGAAATGATCGAAAATCAATTCCGAGTAGGCTTGGTAAGAGTTGAACGGGCAGTTAAAGAACGTTTGACGTTGGCGGACTCAGAAGGCTTGATGCCCCAGGAAATTATAAATGCGAAGCCGGTTTCTGCTGCGGTAAAAGAATTCTTCGGCTCCAGTCAGTTATCGCAATTCATGGATCAGAATAATCCATTATCCCAGGTGACACACAAGCGTCGTGTATCCGCATTGGGCCCCGGTGGCTTGGCAAGAGAGCGCGCCGGCTTTGAAGTTCGGGATGTGCATGCTACGCATTATGGCCGTGTTTGTCCTATTGAAACGCCGGAAGGCCCTAATATCGGCTTAATTAATTCTTTATCAGTGTACGCGCGTACCAATAATTACGGTTTCCTGGAAACACCTTATAGAAAAGTAGTTGATGGCATAGTAACGGATCAGGTCGACTATCTGTCCGCTATTGAGGAAGGTGAGTTTGTTATTGCTCAAGCCAGTGTGGCTGTTGATGAAAATGGCAAACTGGTAGAAGGGTTAGTCTCTTGCCGTCATAAAGACGAATTTGCTTTGGCAATGTCTGACACTGTGCAGTATATGGATGTATCGTCCAAACAGATTGTTTCGGTAGCGGCTTCCATTATTCCTTTCCTTGAGCATGATGATGCGAATCGCGCCTTGATGGGCTCAAACATGCAGCGCCAGGCTGTTCCTACCCTTAGAGCTGAAAAGCCTTTAGTAGGCACAGGAATGGAAAGAACAGTAGCGAAAGATTCGGGCGTAACTGTTATAGCTGCTCGGGGCGGCAGTATTGAAGCAGTTGACGCGGCTAGAATAGTAGTGCGTGTAAATGATACGGAAACAGAAACAGGTGCACCGGGAGTTGATATTTACAATCTCACCAAGTACACCCGTTCCAATCAGAATACCTGTATCAACCAAAAACCCTTGGTAAAACCGGGGGATATAGTCAATGCGGGAGATATTTTAGCAGACGGCCCATCCACTGATATGGGTGAATTGGCACTGGGGCAGAATATGCTGGTTGCGTTTATGCCCTGGAATGGTTACAACTTCGAGGACTCGATTTTAGTTTCTGAGCGCGTCGTTAAAGAAGACCGTTTTACTACAATTCATATCGAAGAAAAAACCTGCGTCGCACGCGATACCAAACACAGTCCGGAAGAGATTACGGCCGATATCCCGAATGTCAGCGAAGAAGCATTGGCAAAACTTGATGAGTCCGGAATAGTTTATGTGGGTGCTGAAGTTAAAGGCGGTGACATTCTGGTTGGAAAGGTAACACCCAAAGGTGAAACTCAGTTAACGCCGGAAGAAAAATTATTACGGGCAATTTTTGGCGAGAAAGCTGCGGATGTAAAAGACACATCGCTACGCGTTCCCGGCAGTATTGAAGGCACTGTTATTGATGTACAGGTATTTACCCGGGACGGGGTAAAGAAAGACAAACGGGCCCTTGATATTGAAGAGGAAGAAATAAAACGCTACAGGAAAGATCTGGATGACCAGCTTAAAATTCTCGAAGAGGATATTTTTGCTCGTGTAGCCAAACTGCTGGTTGGAAAAGTCGCGCAATCAGGTCCGGGTCAATTGAAAGCGGGCACTGAAATAACGCAAGCTTACCTGAATGGCTTGAGGCATTCAGAATGGTTAAAAATCAGAATGAAGGATGAAGATATTAATCTTCAGCTGGAAACCGTGGTTGGACAAGTTGAGCAGCAAAGAAAAGCTTTTGATGAGAAATTTGAAGTCAAGCGTAAAAAAATCACCATGGGTGATGATTTAGCGCCCGGCGTTTTGAAAATGGTCAAGGTTTATCTGGCGGTTAAAAGACGTATTCAACCGGGGGATAAAATGGCAGGCCGGCACGGCAATAAAGGCGTTATTTCCATGATCAGGCCAATCGAGGATATGCCCTATACAGCTGATGGAAATCCAGTGGATATTGTTTTAAATCCTCTGGGCGTACCGTCGCGGATGAATGTGGGACAGGTTTTGGAGACCCATTTAGGTTGGGCAGCTAAAGGGTTGGGTATCAAGATAGGCAAAATGCTTGAAGCCAAGTACGATGCAGAAAAAGCAAAAGTTACGGCGATTAGAGACTATCTCAATAAAATCTATAACGGTAGTGGACGTAAAGAAGATCTGGATTCGTTTTCCGATAAGGAAATTCTGGAGATGGCAGCTAATCTGATTGATGGGGTTCCTATGGCTACGCCTGTGTTTGACGGTGCGAGTGAAGAGGAAATTCGCACAATGTTGAAGTTGGCAGATCTGCCTGAACATGGGCAAATTACCCTTTATGATGGACTAACAGGCGAACCATTTGAACGGGAGGTCACCGTTGGCTATATGTATATGTTGAAGCTGAATCATTTGGTTGATGATAAAATGCATGCAAGATCAACAGGACCTTATAGCTTGGTTACCCAGCAACCGTTAGGTGGAAAAGCACAATTTGGCGGTCAACGATTTGGTGAGATGGAGGTCTGGGCGCTTGAGGCGTATGGTGCAGCCTATACATTACAGGAAATGTTGACTGTTAAATCCGATGATGTGACGGGTAGAACACGTATGTATAAAAATATTGTTGACGGTGATCATAAAATGGAAGCGGGTATGCCGGAATCATTTAATGTTTTGATTAAAGAAATCCGCTCATTGGCTGTCAATATAGAATTAGAGCGGGAATAGTGTTCTATCTGAATGAAACTACCTGATAGTCTGTTCTGGGACACGCCAGAAAGTATTTAAAGAGGACAATCTCTTGAAAGATTTAATGAATTTCTTAAAACGCCAAGGTCGGGCTGATGATTTCGACGGAATTCGTATCGGTTTGGCATCGCCGGATATGATCCGTTCCTGGTCTTACGGCGAAGTAAAAAAACCGGAAACAATCAATTATCGCACATTTAAACCCGAGCGTGATGGTTTGTTCTGCGCCAAGATTTTTGGTCCGGTTAGCGATTATGAGTGTTTATGTGGCAAATATAAAAGGCTTAAGCATCGTGGTGTCATCTGCGAGAAATGCGGTGTTGAGGTTACGCTTTCTAAAGTCCGCAGGGAAAGGATGGGGCACATTGATTTAGCCAGTCCGGTGGCGCATATCTGGTTTTTGAAATCGCTGCCTTCCAGAATCGCCTTGTTATTGGATATGACGTTGCGGGAAATTGAACGCGTTTTATATTTTGAATCGTTTGTTGTTTTAGATCCGGGCATGACACCTTTAGATAAGGGGCAACTGCTTACCGATGATGAGTATCTGGATGCAGTTGAACTACATGGCGATGATTTTATTGCTAAGATGGGTGCTGAAGCTATCTATGACTTATTAAAAGCAATAGATTTAAAAGAGCAGGTAAATACTCTTCGTGAAGAAATAAACTCTACAAATTCGGAAACTAAAATCAAGAAGTACTCCAAGCGGCTTAAAGTAATAGATGCTTTATTGAGCTCAAGGAATCGGCCTGAATGGATGATTCTTAAAGTGCTTCCAGTGTTGCCGCCTGAGCTGCGTCCTTTAGTGCCACTGGATGGAGGGCGTTTCGCCACCTCAGATTTGAATGACCTGTATCGTCGTGTTATTAACAGAAATAATCGTTTGAATCGATTATTGGACCTGAATGCACCTGATATTATTGTTCGTAATGAAAAACGTATGTTGCAGGAGTCTGTCGATGCACTCCTCGATAATGGACGCCGCGGTCGTGCTATAACCGGAACAAACAGGCGGCCGCTTAAATCGTTGGCGGATATGATTAAAGGCAAGCAGGGTCGGTTTAGGCAAAACCTGCTGGGTAAACGTGTTGATTATTCAGGACGTTCAGTTATTGTTGTTGGCCCAACTTTAAGATTGCATCAATGCGGACTCCCGAAAAAAATGGCATTGGAATTATTCAAGCCATTTATATTCAGCAAGTTACAGTTTCGTGGGCTTGCGACGACTATTAAAGCAGCCAAGAAAATGGTTGAAAGAGAAGGCACTGAAGTTTGGGATATTCTCGAAGAGGTTATTCGGGAACACCCGATTTTGCTAAATCGCGCTCCTACGTTGCATAGACTAGGGATTCAGGCATTTGAACCAACACTGATTGAAGGTAAGGCGATCCAGTTGCACCCTTTGGTTTGTAGTGCATTTAATGCTGATTTCGACGGCGATCAGATGGCGGTTCACATTCCATTGTCGATTGAAGCTCAACTGGAAGCTAGAACTTTAATGATGGCGACAAATAATATATTGTCTCCTGCAAATGGCGAGCCCGTGATTAATCCATCCCAGGATGTAGTCTTGGGTCTTTACTATATCAGCCGTGAAAAAATTAATGCTAAAGGGGATGGCAGTATATTTGTCAGTATCGGTGAAGTTCACAAGGCCTTGCTCACTAAAACAATTGAGTTACAATCTAAGATTCAATTACGCATAACAGAGCAAATAGTCAATGAAAATGGCGATATTCAGGAAAAAACCCATCGTGTAAAAACCACTGTAGGCCGGGCATTAATCTGGGAAATAGTCCCGGATCGTATGCCTTACGAGCTGGTTAACTGTGATATGACAAAAAAGAATATATCACGGCTAATTAATTATAGTTATCGTTACTTGGGTAATAAGGATACGGTGGTTCTGGCTGATCAGCTTATGTATTTAGGTTTCCGGTATGCAACGATCTCGGGCGTATCCTTTGGTATTGAAGACATGGCGATACCTGCTAAAAAAGCCGATATCATTAAAGCTGCCGATGCGGAAGTTAATGAAATTCAAAGTCAATATGCCTCTGGTTTGGTAACTGATGGCGAGCGGTATAATAAGGTTGTTGATATTTGGTCGCATGCGAATGATCAGGTAGCCAAAGTTATGATGGATGGTCTGGGTGAGGAATCAGTAGTTGATGCTGATGGAAAGATTGTAAAACAGAAATCTTTCAACTCTATTTTTATGATGGCTGAATCCGGGGCCCGCGGCTCGGCTGCCCAGATTCGCCAATTAGCCGGTATGCGTGGCTTGATGGCTAAACCTGACGGCTCAATTATTGAAACTCCAATTACAGCAAATTTTAGAGAAGGGCTGGATGTACTGCAATACTTTATTTCGACCCATGGTGCTCGTAAAGGATTGGCGGATACGGCCTTAAAAACCGCAAACTCAGGATACCTGACTCGCAGATTAGTGGACGTAGCTCAGGATCTGGTGATTACCGGTGATGATTGCGGGACCTCTAATGGATTGATCATGACACCTATTATTGAAGGAGGTGATGTTGTCGAGCCATTATCAGAACGGGTATTGGGCAGGGTTGCTGTAAATGACGTAATGGATGCCTCGGGGAATACTATAGTAGTGCCCGGCGGGACCTTATTGGATGAGCACTGGGTAACTGTACTAGAAGAACAAAGTGTAGATCAGGTATTAGTGCGTTCAATCATTACCTGCGAAAATAGACATGGTGTTTGTGCTGCCTGCTATGGGCGTGATTTAGGCCGCGGCCATCTCGTCAATATTGGAGAAGCGGTCGGTGTTATTGCAGCGCAATCAATTGGGGAGCCTGGTACTCAGTTAACTATGAGGACTTTCCATATTGGGGGTGCCGCATCCAGATCTGCTGCAATTAGTAATGTGCAGGTAAAGTCGGCGGGTACTGTTCGACTAAGCAATCTGAAATCGGTAGTTAACCGGGAAGGTAATCTGGTTGCCGTATCAAGATCAGGTGAAGTGGGCGTAGTTGATGATTATGGGCGGGAGAGAGAACGTTATAAAATTCCTTATGGCGCAGTACTTTCTGTCCAGGAAGGCAGTCGAATTAATGCCGGTGAAATCATTGTCACATGGGATCCGCATACTCATCCGGTTATTACCGAGGTAGATGGAGTTGTACAACTGATACATTTTGTGGATGGCGTAACGGTACAAAAACAGTCTGATGAAGTAACTGGTCTGAGTTCCTTGGTGGTCATTGATCCTAAACAACGGGGTAGTGCAGGTAAAGAATTGCGCCCGATGGTCAAACTGGTTGAAAGTTCTGGAAATACAATTTATTTGCCTGGAACTGAAATTCCTGCGCAATATTTCTTACCGGCTGGGGCGATTGCCGGCATTAAAGATGGAGGCGAAGTCAAGGTTGGCGATGTATTAGCCAGGATTCCTCAAGAATCGAGTAAGACACGAGATATTACTGGTGGTTTGCCGCGCGTTGCGGATTTATTTGAAGCACGTAAAACCAAGGATCCTGCAATTCTTGCAGAAAATAGCGGCACTATTTCGTTTGGAAAGGAAACAAAAGGCAAGCAACGTGTAATTATTACCGATGCAGAAGGTGAGCAGGTTGAAACATTGATACCAAAGTGGCGGCATATTACCGTGTTTGAGGGTGAATATGTTGAAAAGGGAGAGACAATTGCTGAAGGAGAGTTAACGCCTCATGATATTCTCAGATTAAGAGGAATTGAGGAGCTGGCTAATTATCTTGTTAAAGAGATTCAAGATGTTTATCGGCTACAAGGTGTAAAAATTAATGATAAGCATATTGAAGCTATTATTCGTCAAATGCTCAGGAAGGTTGAGATTACGGCTTCCGGTGATACTGAATTCCTTAAAGGAGACCAAGTTGAACGGGCTCTTTTAAGAATGGAGAATGACCGAATGGAAACCGAAGGCAAAATTCCAGCTAGTTATGAATCTATTCTTTTAGGAATCACCAAAGCATCGTTAGCAACAGAGTCATTTATTTCAGCCGCATCCTTTCAAGAAACAACGCGTGTATTGACTGATGCTGCTGTTAGAGGGCTAAGTGATAGTTTGCAAGGTTTAAAAGAGAATGTTATTGTTGGGCGGTTAATTCCAGCCGGAACAGGATTGGCTTATCATGAAAGTAGAAAAAATAGGCTTGCCCAACAACACATAGTGGAAAGTGAGCCGTCTGCTGTAGTTCATGCAGGAGACGTGGAAGAGGCGCTTAAGCAAGCTTTGAATACCTAGAAAGAAAACCACGGTAAAAATACCCAGCGGGTAAGTAGTCATAAGAAGATGATGGAAGATTTCCAAATCTTCTTAAATGATGATAGTTTACGATTACTTTTAAAAGAGATAGATTTATAAAATTAACAATTAGCTTAAATTAAAGCTTTATAAAAATATGCTTGACCTAAAAGGCATTAGCCAGTATTATGGCCAGCTAACATGGGCTAGCTGGCCATAATACTGGCTCTGGGTCATACCGAAATGGTATCAGGGTAATTGTAATGGATGGCGATTATTATATCGTCTGACAAATAATATATCGGAGTAAACAAAGATATGGCCACGATTAACCAATTGGTTCGTAAGCCGCGTACTAAGAAAATAGAAAAAAGCAATGTTCCGGCATTGGAAGCATGCCCCCAGAGAAGAGGAGTATGTACCCGTGTTTATACTACAACTCCTAAGAAACCGAACTCTGCTTTACGGAAAGTGGCTAGGGTTAGATTGACTAATGGGTCTGAGGTCAGTAGTTATATTGGGGGTGAAGGTCATAATCTTCAAGAGCACTCCGTGGTTTTGATAAGAGGGGGTCGGGTTAAAGATTTGCCGGGCGTAAGGTATCATGTTGTTCGTGGCAGCTTAGATGCTTCAGGCGTGACTAATAGAAAATGTGGTCGCTCTAAATACGGAACAAAACGGCCTAAAGGCTAAGCATAAGTTGGTGAAGAATGTCTAGAAGAAGAGTTGCTACAAAAAGAGAAATTATTCCGGACCCAAGATTTGGCAGTATTATGCTGACCAAATTTATGAATATGATAATGGAAAGTGGCAAAAAATCAGTAGCCGAAGGGATTGTATATGGTGCTTTGGATGTAATTGAAAGCAAAGGGCATACAGAGCCGCTGGATATTTTGTCTAAAGCTTTGGAGAATGTTCAGCCCAGGGTTGAGGTAAAATCTCGCCGTGTTGGCGGCGCAACCTATCAAGTGCCTGTTGAGGTTCGTCCTTCGAGACGTATGGCTTTGGCTATGCGGTGGTTGATTGATGCCTCACGTAAAAGGAATGAAAGAAGTATGCCTGCTAAATTGGCAGGTGAGCTGATGGATGCTTTTGAAAGCAGAGGTTCTGCGGCTAAGAAGCGTGAAGATACTCATAGGATGGCAGAAGCTAACAAAGCTTTTTCACACTATCGCTGGTAAGTAGACGAGTTAAACTGAGGGCTTTGGCTCGTGGTGCGTAAAACCCCTATAGATCGCTATAGAAATATCGGTATTATGGCTCATATTGATGCCGGTAAAACGACTACTACAGAGCGTGTGCTTTATTATACGGGGGTCTCTCACAAAATAGGCGAGGTGCATGATGGGGCGGCCACAATGGACTGGATGGAGCAAGAACAGGAGCGAGGTATAACTATTACCTCTGCAGCTACAACCTGTTTTTGGAGTGGAATGGAAAAGCAATTTCCTCAGCATCGAATTAATATTATTGATACCCCGGGGCATGTCGATTTTACTATCGAGGTTGAGCGCTCGTTACGTGTGTTAGATGGGGCCTGTGCTGTTTTCTGTGCGGTAGGAGGCGTTGAGCCTCAATCTGAAACTGTTTGGCGTCAGGCTAATAATTATAGTGTTCCCCGGTTGATTTTTGTCAACAAAATGGATCGCTCAGGTGCTGACTTCCTGCGGGTAATCGAGCAGATTAAAGCCCGTTTGGGTAGTAATCCTGTGCCCATGCAGTTACCTATTGGCTCTGAAGATGCGTTTGAAGGAGTGGTGGACCTCATTAAAATGAAAGCCATATATTGGGACGAAACCAATATGGGTATGACTTTCTGTGAAAAGGAAATTCCAGCCGATATGCAAAAGTTCTGCGAAAAATGGAGAGAGCATCTGATTGAGACCGCTGCTGAAGCTAACGAAGAGCTAATGGAGAAATACCTTGAAGGGGGTAATCTGACCAATGAAGAAATTAAGCAAGGGATTCGTGTTCAGACCATAGCCAATCAAGTTGTACCTGCATTTTGCGGCTCAGCTTTTAAAAATAAGGGTGTGCAGGCAATGCTGGATGCAGTAATTGAATATTTGCCGGCTCCAACTGATATTGAGGCAATAAAAGGTATACTTGAGGATGAGGTTACCGAGGCGCTGCGCCCAGCCGATGATGATGAGCCTTTTTCAGCGCTGGCATTTAAAATTGCCACAGATCCCTTTGTTGGCACGTTGACTTTTTTTAGAGTTTACTCAGGTGTGCTGAAATCTGGAGACAGTGTCTACAATTCAGTAAAAAAGAAAAAAGAGCGTATTGGTCGTATAGTGCAAATGCATGCTAATAGCCGTGAAGAAGTTAAAGAAGTTTATGCCGGGGACATAGCAGCGGCCATCGGCTTTAAGGATGTTACAACAGGTGATACTCTGTGCGATCCTAAGGCGATTATTGCTCTTGAGCGGATGGAGTTTCCTGAACCGGTTATTTCAGTCGCAGTGGAACCGAAAACTAAGGCTGATCAAGAAAAAATGGGTGTCGCTTTAGGTAAATTGGCTCAGGAAGATCCATCATTTCGAGTCCACACTGATATGGAGTCTAGTCAAATAATTATATCCGGCATGGGTGAGCTACACCTTGAAATAATTGTTGACCGAATGAGAAGAGAATTTAATGTTGAAGCTAATGTGGGTGCTCCACAAGTAGCATACCGAGAAACAATTCGTAAGTCGGTAGAGCAGGAAGGTAAATTTGTAAGACAATCAGGTGGTAGGGGGCAATATGGCCACGTCTGGTTGCGAATTGAGCCACAAGAGGCGGGTGCAGGTTACGAATTCGTGAATGAAATTGTTGGTGGGGTTGTTCCCAAGGAATACATACCAGCTGTAGATAAAGGTATTCAAGAGCAGTTAAAGAGCGGGGTTCTTGCCGGCTTTCCTGTTTTGGATGTAAAAGTGTCTTTATTTGATGGTTCCTATCATGAGGTAGATTCGAACGAGATGGCTTTTAAGATCGCTGGATCCATGTGTTTTAGGGAAGGCGCAAGAAAGGCAAATCCGGTACTGCTGGAACCGATAATGAAAGTGGAAGTCGTTACGCCTGAAGAGTACATGGGTGAAGTAGTGGGTGATATTAATCGGCGTCGTGGCATGATTCAGGGTATGGAAGATACTCCATCAGGTAAGACAGTTAGCTGCGAAGTACCGTTAGCGGAGATGTTTGGTTATGCAACTGATTTGCGTTCTGCAACCCAGGGGCGGGCTACATATAGTATGCAATTTGAAAAATACAATGAAGCACCTGCGAGTATTGCAGAAGCGATTATTAAAAAATCTTCATAAATTGAATATAACATAAAGGTATTGACACATGGCCAAAGAAAAATTTTCCCGCAGTAAGCCGCATGTAAACGTAGGCACGATCGGTCACGTGGATCACGGCAAGACGACGCTCACGGCGGCGCTGACGAAAGTCATGGCGGAGCTGCAAGGCGGCGAAGTAAAAGCCTTTGATCAGATTGATAATGCCCCGGAAGAGCGGGCCCGCGGCATTACCATCGCCACTTCGCATGTCGAGTATGAATCGGCCGTACGGCATTATGCCCATGTAGATTGCCCGGGTCATGCGGACTATGTGAAAAACATGATTACCGGGGCAGCGCAAATGGACGGCGCCATCCTGGTCTGTTCGGCCGCGGACGGCCCAATGCCGCAAACCCGGGAGCATATCCTGTTATCGCGCCAGGTGGGGGTGCCTTATATCGTGGTGTTCCTGAATAAAGCCGATATGGTCGATGATGCTGAATTGATCGAACTGGTGGAAATGGAAATCCGGGAATTACTGGATATGTACGAATTTCCAGGAGATGATACCCCGATTATTGTGGGCTCCGCCTTAAAGGCCCTGGAAGGGGATACCAGTGAGATTGGCGTGCCCTCCGTGGTTAAATTGGTCGAGGCATTGGACAGCTATATTCCCTTGCCGGAGCGGGCTGTGGACGGTGCTTTTTTATTGCCTATCGAAGATGTGTTCTCCATTTCAGGGCGGGGTACCGTCGTCACCGGCCGTATTGAGCGCGGCGTGATCAAGGTCGGTCAGGAAGTCGAGATTGTCGGCATCCGGCCAACCGTGACCACCACCTGTACCGGTGTGGAAATGTTCCGTAAACTGCTGGATCAGGGCCAGGCCGGAGATAACGTCGGTATCCTGTTGCGCGGCACCAAACGGGATGACGTGGAGCGCGGTCAGGTCCTGGCTCATAAGGGCACCATTAAGCCGCATGCGCATTTCAATGCGGAGATTTATGTGTTATCCAAGGAAGAAGGGGGGCGCCATACGCCGTTTTTTAACGGCTATCGCCCGCAGTTCTATTTCCGTACCACCGATGTGACCGGGGCCGTGGACCTGCCGGAAGGTGTGGAAATGGTGATGCCCGGGGATAACATTGCGGTCCAGGTTAAACTGATTTCGCCGATTGCCATGGAAGAGGGCCTGCGCTTTGCTATCCGCGAAGGCGGCCGTACCGTCGGGGCCGGCGTTGTTGCATCAATAGTTGAGTAATAAATATGTCTAATCAAACTATCAGAATCCGTTTGAAATCATTTGATCATAAATTGATCGATCAATCGGCTGGTGAGATAGTAGAAACAGCAAGGAGAACAGGTGCGCAAGTTAAAGGTCCTATTCCACTGCCTACTAAAAAAGAACGGTTTACGATTTTGATTTCTCCGCATGTGAATAAGGATGCGAGAGACCAGTATGAGTTAAGAACCTATAAAAGATTACTGGATATCGTGGAACCCACAGAGAAAACCGTAGATGCATTGATGAAATTGGATCTTGCAGCTGGGGTTGATGTTCAAATAAAGTTGAATTAAAAATAGAGGGATTGACAGATGTCAATAGGTCTTATAGGTCGTAAATGTGGTATGACCAGAGTATTTTGTGAAGATGGTTCGTCAGTGCCGGTTACTGTTCTTCAGATTGACTCAAACAGAGTTACTCAGGTTAAAAGCATTGAAACTGACGGTTATCGTTCGATTCAAGTAGCTGCCGGGGATAAAAAGTCTTCACGGGTCAATAAAGCAATGGCAGGTCACTATGCAGCTGCTAATATGACGGCCGGACGAGATCTTTGGGAGTTTAGGTTAGAAGACGGTGAGGGAGATGAGTTATCTGCTGGTTCTCAACTATCGTTGGATATTTTTAGTGAAGGTCAAGTAATTGATGTTCAAGGTAAAAGTATTGGTAAAGGTTTTGCTGGTGGAGTAAAGCGCCACAATTTCAGGATGCAAGATGCAACGCATGGCAACTCACTTTCACATAGAGTGCTGGGTTCTATCGGTATGTGTCAAACGCCTGGACGAGTATTTAAAGGCAAAAAAATGGCTGGTCACATGGGCGCTGTGAAAACGACAATTCAAAATCTGACTATCCATTCAATTGATAAAGAAAGAAATTTAATTTTAGTAAAAGGTGCTGTTCCCGGCGCTAAAGGCGGTGATGTAATTATTACACCCGCGATGAAAATGCGAAATAAAGGTTAAGCCATGGGTTTGCAAATACCTGCTTTAAACGAACAAGACTCCGCTGGGCAAATGGAAGTAGCCGAAGCTATTTTTGGACAGTCTTTTAATGAAACATTAGTTCATCAATTGGTGACTAGATATCTGGCCGGAACCCGGGCGGGCACAAAGGCTCAGAAAACTCGTTCTGACGTAAGTGGGGGCGGTTCAAAGCCATGGAGACAAAAGGGGACAGGCCGAGCAAGATCTGGTACAATACGAAGCCCAATTTGGCGCACAGGCGGTGTAGCTTTCGCGGCAAGGCCGAGATCATATGATCAGAAGCTGAATAAAAAAATGTTTCGTGTGGGTATCCGGTCTATTTTATCTGAATTACTGAGGCAGGATCGTTTAGTGGTTAGTAGTGATATTTTTCCTGCTACTCCTAAAACAAAAGAGTTAAGTGAAAAGTTAAAAAACATTGATGCCAAGCGAATACTCATTGTTGTTAATACCGTAGATGCAAATCTGGCTTTAGCCTCAAGAAATATTCCGTATGTGGAAGTGATTGAAGCGGCAAATTTAAGCCCGGTTTTATTAGTTTCAGCGGATAAAGTTATTGCTACACCCGATGCGTTGAAGCAAATAGAGGAGCGCTTGGCATGAGTAATAAATACCAATTGGCGGGAATAGTGCAGGCTCCACTTATATCTGAAAAGAGCACGATAGCCGCGGAAAAAAATAAACAATTTGTTTTTAAAGTTCAAAAGCAAGCAACTAAAAAGCAAGTTAAAAGCGCAGTAGAATTCATGTTTAACGTTGAGGTTGACGCAGTTCAGGTTTTGAACGTTAAAGGCAAGAAAAAAAGATTTGGTCGTTCTGTGGGTCAAAGATCCGATTGGAAAAAGGCTTATGTAAAGCTTAAGTCTGGCCACGACATAGATTTCTCGGCTGCTTAATTTATAAAAAGCAAAAGATCAATAGGAAACGGTAGAAAGCATGGCGATTATAAAGTCAAAACCGACGTCACCAGGATCGCGGTTTGTAGTGCGCATCAAAAATGACGAGTTGCATAAAGGTAAACCTTTTGCACCTTTGCTAAGTAAAAATAGCAAAAGTGGCGGTCGTAATAATCAGGGGCGTATAACAATACGCCATGTGGGCGGTGGACATAAGCAGCACTACCGTATGATTGATTTCAAAAGAAATAAAACAGATATTCCAGCTGTTGTCGAGCGTTTGGAATATGATCCGAACAGAACAGCCCATATTGCGTTGATTTTGTTCAAAGATGGTGATCGTAAATATATCATTGCTCCTAAAGGGCTTGAGGTTGGCCAAGAAGTTCTTTCCTCGGAAACTGCTGCTGTTAAACCTGGTAATTGTATGCCGTTAAGGAATGTACCTATGGGCACGACAGTTCATTGTGTAGAATTAAAACCCGGTAAGGGTGCGCAAGTAGCTAGAAGTGCAGGCAGTTCCGTGCAGTTAGTTGCCAAGGATGGTGCTCATGCAACTATTCGAATGCGTTCAGGTGAAATGCGTAAGGTTATGGCGGATTGCAGAGCTGTAATAGGTGAAGTATCAAATTCTGAACATAATCTGGCGTCTCTCGGAAAAGCTGGAGCCTCACGATGGCGAGGAGTTCGTCCTACCGTTCGCGGTGTGGCAATGAATCCTGTAGACCATCCGCATGGGGGGGGTGAAGGGCGGACCTCTGGCGGTAGACATCCTGTGTCTCCTTGGGGCATGCCGACCAAGGGATATAAAACAAGAAAAAATAAACGTACTGATAATATGATCGTCAGACGTCGTAAGCAGAAATAGAGAGGAAGCAGCGTGCCGCGTTCAATTAAAAAAGGTCCATTTGTTGATCATCATCTACTTAAAAAAGTTGAAGATGCAGTAAGTAACAATAATCGGAAACCGATTAAAACATGGTCAAGAAGATCAATGATTATTCCAGATATGCTGGGCTTAACTGTTGCAATCCATAATGGACGACTGCATATTCCAGTTCTCATTTCGGAGAATATGGTGGGGCACAAATTAGGTGAGTTTGCACCCACGCGGACTTATAAAGGCCATGTGGCTGATAAGAAATCTAGATAGGTTAACTGATGGAAATTTCAGCAAAATTAAGTAATGCCCCTTTATCCGCGCAAAAAGCGCGGCTAGTCGGCGACCAGATTAGAGGCCTTCCTGTTGAAAAGGCACTGAATATATTGAAGTTCAGTTCAAAAAAAGCTGCGTCGATTATAAAAAAAGTTCTGGAATCTGCTATAGCAAATGCCGAACATAATGAAAGTGCGGATATCGATGAATTAAAAGTGTCTACCGTTTATGTGAATGAAGGGGTGACTATAAAAAGATTTAAGGCAAGAGCTAAAGGACGTGCAAATCATATCCTTAAAAGAACCTGCCACATTACAATTAAAGTCGCAGAACACGAGTAGGGGCAGAAAATGGGTCAAAAGGTACATCCCACAGGCATACGCCTTGGTATTGTTAAGGATTGGAATTCAAGATGGTATGCAAATAGTCAGGATTACTCTGTTTTTTTGCACCAGGATTTAACAGTTCGAGACTATATTAGAAAAAAGCTAGCTCATGCTTCTGTGAGCCATATCCAGATTAATCGTCCTGCTAATAATGCCCAAATAACTATTCATACTGCTCGTCCAGGTATAGTTATTGGTAAGAAAGGTGAAGACATTGATGTTTTGCGGCAAGACATCTCAAGAATGATGGGGATTCCTGTTCAGCTTAATGTTGAAGAGATTAGAAAGCCTGAACTGGATGCACTATTGGTAGCTGAAAGCGTTGCTCAGCAGCTTGAAAAAAGAATTATGTACCGTAGAGCAATGAAGCGTGCTGTTACTAATACAATGCGTTTAGGTGCCGAAGGTATAAAAATCAATGTAGGCGGGCGTTTAAACGGCGCAGAAATCGCCAGAAGTGAATGGTATAGGGAAGGTCGCGTGCCTTTGCATACCTTAAGGGCGGACATAGATTATGCAACTGCAGAAGCAAATACTACTTATGGAATAATCGGCATTAAAGTGTGGATATTCAAAGGAGAAGTATTCGATATGGATGCGCATATTGCATCTATTAATTCAGAACCCAAAAAATAGTTGAAGGGACAGAGACATGCTTCAACCTAAAAGAACCAAGTTCCGTAAGCAACATAAAGGCAGAAATAACGGTACTGCTGTCCGTGGATCATCGGTAAGTTTTGGCGAATATGGCCTTAAATCAGTAAGTCGTGGCAGATTGACTGCGCGTCAAATTGAATCTGCCCGTAGAACTATTACACGACACGTCAAACGGGGCGGCAAACTTTGGATTAGAATATTTCCCGATAAACCTATTACCAAAAAACCTTTGGAAGTTCGTATGGGAAAAGGGAAAGGTAGTGTAGAATATTGGGTTGCTCAAATTAGACCTGGCACCATGCTCTATGAAATACAGGGCGTTTCCGAAGAATTAGCACGCGAGGCATTTGCTTTAGCCGCAGCTAAATTGCCTTTGAAAACACTTTTTACCGCTCGGACGATAATGTAATGAAAGTAAGTGAATTACGTCAAAAATCAAAAGATGAATTAGGATCTCTATTGCTTGAATTATCTCGTGAGCAATTTAATCTTAAAATGCAAAAAGGTACAAGTCAGTTGTCTAAGCCGGATCAAATAAAAAAGGTTAGACGGGATGTGGCACGTATACATACCCTATTAAATGAAATGGCGAGCGCATAACCATGAGTGAAAATGTAACCGAAAATGCAATCAAATTGCGGACGACCACAGGCCGGGTTGTTAGTAATAAAATGGATAAAACAATTACAGTTTTAGTAGAGCGCGTGGTAAAGCACCCTGTCTATGGTAAATATATTAAACGCTCTACTAAAATGATGGCTCATGATGAACAAAACATTTGCCAAGAGGGCGATTTAGTGTCAATTGCATCATGCAGACCGATATCTAAGAATAAGACCTTTAAACTGGTTCAAGTCTTAGAAAGTGCCAACAAATAGCACACAAGCTATTCATATAAAGATAATTTGGGAATAAATCATGATTCAGATGCAAACTAACCTTGACGTCGCCGATAATAGCGGTGCAAAAAGGGTCATGTGTATCAAGGTACTAGGAGGATCACATAGACGATACGCCGGCATTGGTGACATCATCAAGGTCAGCATAAAAGATGCTATTCCTCGTGGTAGAGTTAAAAAAGGAGAGGTCTATAACGCACTAGTCGTTCGAACCCGTAAAGGTGTTCGGAGATCTGATGGTTCTGTGATTCGATTTGATGGCAATGCAGCAGTGATTCTTAATAACAATTTACAACCGCTGGGTACACGCATTTTTGGTCCTGTAACGCGTGAGCTAAGAGGTGAGAAATTCATGAAAATTATCTCACTGGCTCCAGAAGTATTATAAGGTAGGGTTAAAATGCAAAAAATCAGACAAGGTGATGATGTTATTGTGCGTACCGGTAAGGATAAAGGTAAAAGCGGAAGAGTAACAAAGGTTTTAAAGGGAAATAAGGTTTTAGTTGAGGGAATAAACCAAGTTAAAAAAAACCAAAAACCAAACCCAAATGCTGGCGTGTCAGGGGGAATTATTGTCAAGGATATGCCGATTAATATTTCCAATATAGGGCTATATAATCCTGAAACCAAAAAAGCAGATCGAGTTGGCTTTAAGTTTCTCGAAGATGGAAAAAAAGTCAGATATTTTAAGTCAACAAGCGAAATTGTTGATGCGTAAAGGTAGATAAGATCATGGCTAGACTAGAAACCGAATATAAAGAGAAGATTCTTCCCGCACTTGTAAAGCAATTTGCCTATAAGTCAGTAATGCAAGCTCCACGTATTACCAAAATAACATTGAATATGGGAGTAGGGGGGGCAGTTGCTGATAAAAAAGTTTTGCAATCCGCAGTTAGCGACATGGAAAAGATTTCCGGTCAAAAACCAATTATCACTTTGGCAAGGAAATCAATTGCAGGATTTAAAATTCGTGATGATATGCCTATAGGTTGTAAGGTTACTTTACGTAGTGGCAGAATGTATGAGTTTTTGGATCGTTTAATCAGTATTTCTATTCCTCGGATTCGAGATTTTAGAGGGCTGAGCTCTAAAAGCTTTGATGGCCGAGGTAATTATTCAATGGGTGTTAAAGAGCAAATCATATTTCCCGAAATTGATTATGATAAAATTGATACTTTGCGTGGCATGGATATTACTATCACAACAACGGCTCAAACCAATGAAGAAGGTTTGGCTTTGTTAAGGCTTTTTAATTTTCCATTTAAGAACTAAAGGGCAGCGACCACATGGCAAAAAAATCAATGATTGCGCGTGAAGACAAGCGTAAAAAATTAGTTAAAAAATATGATGTTAAACGCAAGTCACTGAAAGAAATTATCAGGGATCCAAAGGCTTTATACGAAGATAAAGAGTCTGCTCATTTACAACTGCAAAAATTACCAAGAGATTCCAGCGTGGCCAGGGTGCGTAACCGTTGTAATTTAACCGGACGTCCACATGGGTACTATCGTAAGTTTGGCCTAAGTCGAAATAAACTAAGAGAAGCTACTATGCGCGGCGATGTACCTGGTGTAGTAAAAGCAAGTTGGTAAGAACCGGTAGATCAGGTTCAGCAAGATCAAGTTTGGAGATATTAAAAAATGAGTATGACAGACCCTGTGGCAGATATGCTGACCCGTATTAGAAACGGCCAATCTGCTGGCAAAAAAAATATTAAGCAACCTTCGTCAAAATTGAAAGTTTCTATAGCTAAGGTATTAAAAGAAGAAGGCTTTATTACAGATTACACTACCGAAACCAATGACGGTCATACTGAAATGAGTATCGAATTGAAATACTATAAAGGTATTCCTGTAATTGAGAAGATAAAAAGAATTAGTAGACCTGGTTTACGTATTTATAAATCTAAAGACGAATTGCCAAAAGTTCTTGGCGGATTGGGAATTGCTATTGTATCAACATCCAATGGTGTGATGACTGATAGAGCCGCTCGTGCTATGGGACATGGCGGTGAAGTTATTTGCACTGTTTGTTAACGTAGGTCAATTTTATGTCAAGAATTGCAAAAGCCCCGGTTACTATCCCCAGTGGTGTGGATATACAACTAAATGGCAATAGTGTAACAGTGAAAGGAAGCAACGGTCTCCTGTCATTTTATTTTAATTCAGTTATAAGCCTTGAGATTGCAGATAATGTGGTTCAGGTGCAATGGAATAAAGACGATAAGCAAGCTACTGCACAAGCCGGCACTGCTAGGGCTATTGTCAATAATATGGTTACAGGTGTAACAGCTGGTTTTGAAAAGAAATTAACTCTGATTGGTGTAGGCTATAGGGCTCAGGCAAAAGGGAATAATCTTAATCTGGCGCTTGGCTTTTCTCATCCTGTAGATTTTGAAATTCCAACCGGCGTTTCGGTTGAAACACCTAGCCCAACTGACATAATAGTTAAAGGAAGTGATAAGCAGCAAGTAGGCGAAGTGGCTGCAAAAATTAGGGCCTATCGTCCACCTGAACCCTACAAAGGGAAAGGTATCAGATACGCTGAAGAACATGTTGCAAGAAAAGAAGCTAAAAAGAAGTAGGGTAGCGTGATGGATAAGAAGCAATCTCGTATAAAACGCGCATTAAGATCGCGTAGCAAAATAAAAAAATTAAATACAACTCGTTTATCAATTCATAAAACTTCACAGCATATTTATGCTCAGGTTATTAGTGGTGATGGAACAACTACTTTGGTAAGTGCGTCAACTACGCAGGCTGAAATTAAATCAGCGTTAAAGAGCACAGGCAATATAATTGCTGCGGCCGAAGTAGGAAAGCATATTGCCCAAAAAGCTATTGCTGCCGGAGTATCAGAAGTTGCTTTTGATCGTTCAGGATTTAAATACCATGGTCGCGTTAAAGCATTAGCTGATGCTGCACGTGAAGCCGGTTTGAAATTTTAGGAGAATAAAATGGCTACAGCACCTGTTCAAGGCAGTACTGACGGTTTACAAGAAAAACTGGTTAATGTAAGGCGTGTTGCAAAAGTTGTAAAAGGTGGTAGAGTTTTTGGATTCACAGCATTGACAGTAGTCGGTGATGGTGAAGGGCGGGTAGGATATGGAATTAGTAAGGCACGCGAAGTACCTATTGCAATTCAAAAGTCTCTGGAGCAAGCGCGAAAAAATATGCGCAAGGTTTCGTTAAAAGGTGACACTCTGCAATATCCTATTATGGCTTCAACCGGAGCTGCAAAAGTATATATGCAACCGGCGTCTGAGGGTACCGGCATTATTGCAGGTGGAGCGATGAGGGCCGTATTCGAGGTGGTTGGTGTGCATAACGTATTAGCAAAATGTATTGGAACGAGTAATCCTATCAATGTCGTAAGAGCGACAATTAATGGTCTTACAGGAATGCATAATGCTAACCAAATAGCCGCAAAACGTGGTTTATCAGTTGAACAGATTATTGGATAGTGAAATGACTGTTACTAAATTAAGTTTGACGATGACAAAGAGCAAATTTGGACGTTTGCCACGCCATCAAGCGTGTTTAAAAGGCTTGGGTTTACGCAAAATCAACCAGAAGGTTGAGGTGCTCAATACAGCTGAAAATCGAGGTATGATAAATAAGATATCATACATGCTTAAAGTCGAGGAAGTATAATGTATCTAAATACCATCCAGCCAAATGAAGGCTCTCGAAAAAAAGCTAAACGTGTAGGGCGTGGAATAGGATGTACCCTTGGTAAAACCTGTGGCAGAGGCCATAAGGGTCAGAAAGCACGTAGCGGTGGCTTTCATAAGGTAGGTTTTGAGGGTGGTCAAATGCCTTTACAACGCCGATTACCAAAAATTGGTTTTACTTCACAATCAAGTAAATATTCAGCAGAAGTTCGCTTGAACGAACTGAATGGTTTAGTTACAGATGTGATAGATTTAAAAGCATTAATTGATGCCAATATAGTTCCTATTTTCACAAAAACAGCAAAGATAATAAAATCGGGTGAATTAACCAAAGTCGTCACCATTAAAGGCATTAAAGTAACTATTGGGGCCAAAAAATCTATTGAAGCGGTTGGCGGAAAAGTAGAGGCATAAGTGAGTACTTCAAGAACTCAGATGGCGGGAAAAGTCGGTGGTTTTTCAGAGCTGAAAGCGAGATTGTTTTTTGTTTTAGGTGCCTTTTTTGTTTACAGAGTCGGTGCCCATATCCCTGTTCCGGGAATAGATCCTAAGGCGCTTGCGGTTATGTTTGAACAACAAAGCGGTTCTATACTGGACATGTTTAACATGTTTTCCGGTGGGGCATTGATGCGCTTAAGTCTTTTTGCTCTTGGAATAATGCCTTATATTTCGGCATCTATTATTATGCAGTTGATGACAGTTGTCATACCGGCAATGGAACAACTCAAAAAGGAAGGAGAATCAGGAAGGCGCAAAATTTCTCAATATACACGTTTTGGTACTGTGATCTTAGCAACTTTTCAAGCAATCGGTATCTCACTGGCGCTGCAAAATCAAACAGCGGGTGGACTTTCAGTTGTTTTGAATCCAGGCATCAGCTTTATTCTTATTACAACGATTACATTAGTCACGGGTACTGTTTTTTTGATGTGGCTGGGTGAGCAAGTGACGGAACGGGGAATTGGTAATGGCATTTCTCTTATTATTTTTGCCGGTATCGTTTCCGGTTTGCCTAAGGCTATTGGTGGAACCTTGGAATTAGCTAGAACAGGTGAAATGAACAGTGCGTTCATTATATTATTGTTCCTTCTGTCTATTTCGGTTACTGCCCTGGTAGTTTTTGTTGAGAGAGGACAGAGAAGGATTCTTATCAATTATCCAAAAAGGCAGCAAGGACGTAAAATGTATGCTGGGCAGAGTAGCTTCCTACCATTGAAACTTAACATGGCTGGAGTAATCCCGCCTATTTTTGCTTCAAGTATCATCCTGTTCCCGGCTACAATTGCAGGGTGGTTTGGCAATACCGACGGGTTTTCCTGGCTTCGAGATGTGGCCACTATGTTATCACCTGGTCAACCTGTCTACGTAATGTTTTATGCAACAGCGATAATCTTTTTTTGTTTCTTTTATACTGCTTTAGTATTTAATTCAAAAGAAACCGCTGAAAATCTAAAAAAATCCGGGGCTTTTTTACCTGGGATTAGGCCTGGTATTCAAACAAGTTCATATATAGATAAGGTAATGACCCGATTAACATTAATTGGGGCTTTCTATATTACCCTTGTTTGTTTGTTGCCGGAGTTTTTGATTGTATATTGGAATGTTCCATTTTATTTTGGCGGAACTTCCTTATTGATTATTGTGGTAGTCGTAATGGATTTCATTTCGCAAATGCAAACTCATGTTATGTCTCAGCAGTATGAGGGCTTAATGAAAAAAGCCAACCTTAAAAAATAATTTATCATGCAAGAACACAAAGGAGTTAGCTGTGAAAGTTCGTGCTTCTGTTAAAAGAATTTGTAGAAATTGCAAAGTTGTAAAAAGAAATGGTGTTGTTAGAGTTATCTGCTTAGACGGAAGACATAAACAGCGACAAGGCTAAAATTTATTGCGTCAAAATTACTACAATGCTATAATTCGACTCTTAACTTTAGAATGCTACTCAGGGGAGTATCTAGATGGCACGCATTGCCGGGATAAATATACCAGATCATAAGCATGCAGTGATAGCTTTAACTGCAATTTATGGTATTGGTCGTCAAACTGCAAGTGAAATTTGCGGTGAGGTAGGGATAACACCTTCCGTAAAAATAAAAGAACTGACTGAAGAGCAATTAGAGGCTATTCGTAATGTAGTTTCAAAGATGACAGTGGAAGGTGATCTGCGTCGTGAAGTTTCTATGAATATCAAACGTTTGATGGATCTAGGTTGCTATCGAGGTATAAGGCATCGCAGAGGTTTGCCTTTAAGAGGACAGAGAACCAGAACAAATGCTCGTACTCGAAAGGGTCCACGTAAACCTATAAGAAAATAAGATATTCCTTTATGAGGTCGAAGTAATGGCTAGCTCAAACCGCTCTAGAAAACGTATAAAAAAAGAAGTAGCTGATGGTATCGTGCATGTGCACGCTTCTTTCAATAACACAATCATAACTATTACAGACAGAAAAGGCAACGCACTATCTTGGGCAACATCAGGTGGTTCAGGTTTTCGTGGATCAAGGAAGAGCACTCCATTTGCTGCACAGGTTGCGGCTGAAAAAGCCGGTACAGTTGCTCAGGAATTTGGTATGAAAAATCTTGATGTTATGATTAAAGGCCCAGGTCCAGGGCGCGAATCAGCAGTGCGCTCTCTAAATAACCTAGGGTTTAAAATTAATAATATTGTTGATGTGACGCCAATTCCACATAATGGTTGCCGTCCGCCTAAGAAACGCCGCGTGTAAGAATCTGGAGTAGTTTATTATGGCAAGATATCTTGGACCTACCTGTAAATTGAGTCGAAGAGAAGGTACGGATCTGTTTTTGAAAAGCAGAGGAAAGTCCTTGGAAAATAAGTGTAAGTTGGATCAGAGACCTGGACAGCATGGTACTAAAAGGACTAGAAATTCTGATTATGCCCTGCAGTTAAGAGCGAAACAACGCTTGCGCAGAATTTATGGTATTTTAGAAAAACAATTTAGAAATTACTATAAATCTGCAGACATGAAAAAAGGAGCAACAGGTGAAAATCTGCTGAATCTTCTAGAGTCAAGATTAGATAACGTTGTGTATCGTATGGGTTTTGCTTCTACCAGAGCTGAGGCTCGTCAGTTAGTTTGTCATAAATCTATCCAGGTAAATGGAGCATTGATTAATATTCCTTCCTATCAAGTGGCTCCAGGTGACGTGCTGACTATTAGAGAAAAAGCAAAAAAACAACAAAGAATTGTTGATGCTTTAACTGTAACAGAACAATATGGTTTTCCTGCCTGGGTTGAGGTTAATTCGAAAGCCATGTCTGGTACCTTTAGCTCATTACCTGATCGCGCTGATTTGGGAAGTGATATTAATGAGCAGCTGGTTGTGGAACTTTACTCTAAATAATTGCAGTTCTGAGGAATATAAATGCAGAATTCTATTTCTGGCCTATTAAAGCCTAGATTAGTTGAGGTTGTAAGCAAAACTCCCAATCACTCCAGGATCGTTATCGAGCCATTGGAACGCGGTTTTGGGCACTCTCTCGGCAATGCATTGAGGCGGGTATTATTATCTACAATTCCTGGTTGTGCTGTCACAGATGTGGAGATTGAAGGTGTCCTTCATGAATACACCACTATAGAAGGTGTTCAAGAAGATGTCATTGATATTTTATTGAATTTTAAAAAACTGGCAGTAATTCTTCATTCAAGAGATGAGGTTGAACTGACACTCACAAAAAATGGTGCTGGCTGTGTTACTGCGGCTGATATAACTGTGCCTCATGATGTTGAAATTATTAATCCTGATTTGGTCATCGCCAATTTAACGCAGGCTGGCGTTTTGAACATGAAGATTAGAGTGCGTCGTGGAAGAGGTTACGAGCCTGTAAGTGCTCGTAAATTAAGCTCTGAACACAATCCCATGATAGGCGCGCTTCAATTAGACGCATCATATAGTCCAATTGTTAAGGTAGCCTATCAGGTTGAGAGCACGCGTGTTGAACAGCGAACTAACTTAGACAAGCTTATAATCGAACTGGAGACAAACGGGACTGTCGATCCAGAAGAGACTATAAAACTCGCAGCAACCATTCTTCATGATCAACTATCTGTTTTTGTTGATTTTGAAAAAGTAAACGATGAGCTAGCGGAGGAAGAAATAGAAGTTGAAGAGGTTTTCGAGCCAGTTCTTCTAAGGCCCGTCGATGATCTTGAATTGACAGTACGATCTGCTAATTGTTTAAAAGCAGAAAATATTTTTTATATTGGTGACTTAATTCAGCGCACTGAAGTTGAATTACTCAAAACTCCCAATCTTGGTAAAAAATCTTTAACTGAAATAAAAGACATTCTTGCTTTAAAAGGTTTATCACTAGGCATGCGATTGGAAAATTGGCCCCCGGAAAACCTCGCAGATCAAACTCACTCAGCAAATTAACATTAGGTCTTCATACAATGAGACATCGAAAATCAGGTAGAAAATTCAATATAAATAGCAGTCATCGTAAGGCGCTATTTAGTAATATGGTTAACTCATTATTCAAACATGAATTAATCAAAACCACTTTACCAAAAGCTAAGGAATTAAGAGGTTTTGCTGAGCCTTTAATTACCTTATCTAAAGAGGATAATGTAGCTAAAAGACGTCTTGCTTTCTCTAGATTACGAGACCGGGAAGTTGTAACAAAGCTCTTTAATGAGTTGGGTCCGCGCTACAAAAATAGAGCCGGTGGTTATTTGCGCATTATGAAGTGCGGGTTTAGAGCGGGTGATGATGCGGCAATGGCTTATGTCGAATTGGTTGATAGACCTGAAATAAGCACTATTGAGTAATATACAATACCGTATTTATATTTAAGAGTGACAGTTTATTGCTATCACTCTTAAATACATTCTCATTAACATGATTAGCTCTTGACTTAGAACAATGAGTATAAGCATAACCAAATTTATCATTTTCAATACACTCCTCTCTTAAAGTCGTCTTTTAAAGCTGCTTCAGAAATAATAAAGCAGAATAGAGGGATGAATGATCCTAAAGAATTACTTCTAATTAGACATACGCCAATATCATTGGCAGGCAGCGGTATCTCTTAATCAAGTTTAATCCCTCCCTTTTACAAGATAAGAATGTTAATAATGTTTTATCAGGGACAAATAGTTTTTAAAGAAAAGCTCCAACATCATCCGTATGTAGGCATATAGAAATCCAAAATAATGAGTTGAGTGTTTATTAAAATCTGAGGTTATGTCGGGTCTGTTAAAAATTACAGAAATAAAATCTTTCCTTGATGAAGATGTCGGTTCCGGGGACATAACGGCAACTATTATTCCTGAAACTATGAGGGCAGAAGCTGAAGTTATTACCCGGGAATCTATGGTGTTATGCGGTCAAGCGTGGTTTGACGCTATATTTAAGTATCTGGATGATAACGTTACCATTAGCTGGTTAGCAGGTGAAGGTGAAATAGTTAGTAAGGATTCGATACTTTGTAAACTTGAAGGCCCCGCTAGAGTTCTATTAACCGGAGAACGTACAGCTCTTAATTTGTTACAAACATTATCCTCTACGGCAACCATTGCCAGACAATATGCTGATGCTGTTGCAGGCACCGGTTGTAAAGTGTTGGATACTCGTAAAACAATTCCTGGATTGAGAAATGCTCAAAAATATGCTGTAGCATGTGGGGGTGGTTATAATCACAGAATAGGTTTGTATGATGGGATTTTAATCAAGGAAAATCATATTATGGCAGCCGGTTCTATACAAAAGGCAATAGATTCAGCGCGTGAAAAAACACTACTCCCTGTCGAAGTTGAAGTCGAAAATATGAAGGAATTGGCAGAGGCTATCCTCACAAAGCCTGACCGGATTATGCTTGATAATTTTAGCATCGAGAATATACGCGCTGCAGTAAAATTGAACGGAGGCGCTATCGAGCTTGAAGCTTCCGGCAATATTACCCTTGATAATATACGGGCAATTGCTGAAACCGGCGTTGATTATATTTCCATCGGTGCATTAACCAAGCATATCAAAGCCATAGATATGTCAATGCGCATTAATCTGGTTAAATAAATGATCGAAAATCTGGAGACATTATTCAAGCAGATTAGTTGCGGGGTTTATGTGATAGGGGTAAGTGATGGAATACATCAAAATGCTTTTACTGCGGCCTGGGTAATGCAAGTATCTTTTAAGCCGCCGCTGCTGGCGTTCAGTATTAATCCAGGGCATTACTCTTATAATTTGTTGCAGGCAGGGGGTATTTGTAGTGTCAATGTGTTAAGCCAGGAGCAGTTTCGAATAGCCGAGCATTTTGGCTGCTCAGGCATTAACCATAAGATGGCTGGTTTTCAATGGCAGGAAGACAAAACCGGGGCGCCGATTTTAACCAAAAGTCTGGCTTATTTTGATTGTCAGGTCAGCCATTATACTGATGCGGGAGATCATAGGATCGCAGTCTGCAAAGTACTGGCTGCGGGAAAGCTTAATGAAGGACGGCCATTATTGTATGGTCAGACGGGCGATATGGATCGTAGCAGTAAAATTTATAAGGATAATTTGCTTTAAAATGAAAATAAATCAAAGGATATATAGTTTTTAATCGCTTGGTAAATTACCCGCCAAATAGCTGATGATCAATTAAATCGCATAAGCAATGGGTAATTAGCACATGCACTTCCTGAATTCGTGCGCTTGAGTTTGACGGCACTCGAATCTCCAAATCTTTTTCATTAAGTAACGGGGCAATCATGCCTCCGTCTTTACCTGTTAAAGCTATGATGGATAATCCTTTATCGTGAGCTGAAGTGACGGCTTTAGTGATATTGGCTGAATGACTGCCATCGGTATATGCCACCAATATATCGCCGTTTTGACCTAAGGCTCTGAGTTGTTTAGAGAAAATATCATCAAAGTTGTAATCATTAGCTATTGCTGTAATAGTCGCGGTATCTGTAGTTAATGCAAAAGCAGGCAATGAGGGTCGTTCGCGTTCAAATTGGTTTAACAGGGAGGATGATAATAATTGGGCGCTTGTAGCTGAACGGCCATTGCCGCAAGATAATATTTTTTTATCATTAAGTAGAGTCGCGACCAATCGCTGGGAAGCCACTTCTATGAGTTCGGAAAGGTTGGTCATTGCATCCTGTTGAGTTTGGATGCTGTCAGAGAAATGATTGATTATTCTGTCTTGTAGGCTCATGACGAGTAAGTTCTAGGTTTGAAACGCATTTTGTATCCAGTCAATATTGCCATTGCCGGAGATGGCAACAACATCAAAGCGAATAGGATTGTCCATTTTTTCAGCGGATAAATAAATATGTGTAGCGGCTATTATACGAGATTGTTTCGTATGGGTAATGCTCTCCAGGGCGCTGCCATATTTATTTGTTTTACGGAACCTGACTTCTATAATAACCAGCGTTTTATTATCAGTCATAATCAAATCGAGCTCGCCCTGTTTACAGCGGAAATTCCGGCAAACCGGCTTAAGCCCCTTGCTGATAAGAAATATTTGGGCTTGCTGTTCAGCACTTTCACCCCGAAGCAGGTGAGCCGCTTTTGTTTTAAGCTTAGTCAGAAACATCATTATTAATTATCAGGTCTTGTGGTTTGGGCTCTTCATCCCTGCTGGTTTCCTTCTTAACGGGTGAAGAGCCAGCGTTATCTGGATTTTCCTCCGGCTTATTGATAGTGCTTACAACCTCAGGCACTCCTGCTGTAAATGTGGCGCAAATCAGTTTGCGTTTAATGCGATTGTCTTCGGTTAGAGATAGACTGCCCGTGGCGCCTGGATATGAATTAGTATTCAGCTCGGATAATCGTGAAGCCAGGTTATAGGCATCTATACCCATTGCAATCAGCCGTAAGTATGAGCTGGGGAATTGTTGCCAGATGTCTCGGAGAGCGTCCAGGCTGAGGTTTCCTTGATATGCCTTGCTGAAGAGCCAAGGCATATCACAAAAAGTTATTTTGTTAAGGTCGGAATCCAGTTGTGGATTGGGCTGGCCGGTATATATATTAGGCATCGCATAAACAGGTAGATTGCCGGCTTGAGAATACTCTAGCTGGGGGTTGATAAAGCGTGCCTCAGGGCTATAAGCGCTTAACAATATGGCCTCGGCATCCTGCCTTCTGCGGGGAGTGTATTTTAGCGAAGGTATCAGCTCAAGAATTTTATTGTAGCGGTTTTCGCTTTCATCCAGGTTGAGCAGCTTTTTAATGGGGGGAGAAAAATCATTTCCTTTTGGATTATACGTTTGCATTTCGAGAATGGTGCCATCGATTTGTTGCCAGCTCTCAGTAAGGTAATGGGCAATGCGTTTACCTTGGGCGTTTTCAGGGACTAACACTAGTGCTCTCTGATATCCATCCAGCCACGCTTTATTGGTAATTTCTTCAACATCATCGATCGGGCTAAGGGCAAATTGATAGAGATTATCTTTTTGCAATCCTTGTATATGATTTAATGCAAGGACGGGTATATTAAAGGCAACCGAGTCGGCAAGACTTTGGATATTTTCTTTGCTGAGCGGGCCGATAATCAGCTGAGCGCCTCCTGCGACAGCTTGGTTAAATAAGGCAGGCAGCGCTTGTTCGCTGTTATAAAAGCGGATGGCAGGTTTAGGTGAGCCGCTAGGTGAATGATCATAAGCTGCCATAAATCCTGCCCGTATAGCTTTCCCTGCCTGGATAAAGGGGCCGGATTCGGGCAAAAAAATCGCGATTGAATTGGGTTGCAGGGGAACATTTTCCGGCCTTTCCTGAATGTTTTCCAAAAAGGAGGAATTAGCCGGATGTCCGGGATGAGCTTCATGCCATTGGATTAGTTGATCGTTAAAGTCGGGCTGGCCTTTTAATTTAAATATTCTGGCTAAAGAAATCCATCCCTCTAAAACATCGATTGGAAAAAGTTGATTCTCTTGCAGGGATGAATCGGGCAATAGACTTAATGTCTCTAAAATTGCCGCTTGATTTTTCTGGAGTTGTTCAGGTGATAGCAGCAATGAGTTTAGCTCAATTCTGGCTTTGGCGCTGTTTAACAGGTTTCCTGTTAGTGAGTAAGCAAATGCCTTCGATTGAAAGTATTTAACTTTGTTATCGTGGTTTAATTGTTGCGGCTGAATTAACGTCAGCTTGTCAATAGCCTGTTCAGCATCGCCGGAACTGAGCATAATTTGGGCAGAAAGTAAATTCAGCTGATCTCGCTGCTGCGAGGACAGGGAAAGTGGATCTATCGTATCAGCCGTGCTTTTTGCGGCATCGCCATCTCCAGCCTGAATTAAAGCCTCAATAATCTGTAAGCGGTGCTTAATTTGTTCGGGAGAAAGAGTAAGCGGAAGTTGCTGGTATAATTTAGCGGTCTGCTCAGGCTGATTATTTTGAATAGGTGTCACTTTTAAGAGAGTATTGTTTTGAGAAGGAATACTTTTGACAGGTACAGGAGCGCATCCGGGGAAAAATACTAGAGTAAGATACAAGAAATACAATATAAGCTGTTTACAGCTTTGATAGTATCCAATGTTTAAAAGGTTATCCATACGAGAATATCGAATGTCAAGTGAATGTGGCAAATTATACGTGGTTGCAACGCCAATAGGTAATTTAGCCGATATTAGTTTTCGAGCGGTTGACATATTAAAACGAGTCGATTTGATTGCGGCGGAAGATACACGGCATGTAAAAATGCTCCTGCAGCACTACGGGATTACCAATAAACTGGTTGCATTGCATCAGCATAATGAAAACAAAGCGTCGGTTGGGTTGCTGGAAAAGTTGCGCGCAGGAAGATCTATAGCTCTGGTTTCAGATGCAGGAACGCCACTTTTAAGCGATCCCGGTATGCCTTTGGTCAAAACGGTCAAAGATGCCGGCATAGATGTGATTCCTATACCGGGAGCTTGTGCGCTGATTGCAGCGCTATCCGTGGCGGGATTGCCTGTGGCGCCATTTTCTTTTGAAGGTTTTTCGCCACGAGCTTCGTCGGCTCGAAGAGCATTTTTCAATGAAAAATTAATGTGCCCGACAACCTGGATATTTTATGAATCCAGTCATCGGATTCTGGCTTCATTAAAAGATATGGCTGATATACTTCCTCTTGAACGTCAGATTGTAATAGCCCGTGAACTAACCAAGCTCCATGAAACTATTGTGAAAACCAGTTTGGGCAATGCGCTTGCCTTGGTAGAAACCCATGAAAACATGAGAAAAGGTGAGTTTGTCGTTATTGTTGAGGGAGCTGAGCTAGATAAAAAAGTACAACTCATCACCCCTGAACAGGAAAAAATACTGAGTGTGTTATTGAGTGAATGTTCAATTAAGACAGCGGTGTCCATGGCTGTTGAAATAACCGGCATTAGAAAGAAACTCTTATACCAAGCGGCATTGGGCCTCGGAAAAGAAAAACGCTTAACTTAGACGTTACTATTTGATTCAGCCACTCTTTGAAAATGTATGGTAAACTATTGCATGAAAGAGTTGGCTGAACAGTCGCTGTTTTATTGTAAAATAAAATGGAGGAAAGTCCGGGCTCCGTTGGGCAGGGTGCCAGGTAATGCCTGGGGGGCGTGAGCCTACGGAAAGTGCCGCAGAAAATATACCGCCTGTCATTTGACAGGTAAGGGTGAAAAGGTGCGGTAAGAGCGCACCGCACAACTGGTAACAGGAGTGGCATGGTAAACCCCACCCGGAGCAAGATCAAATAGAGGAACAGACGCGTGGCCCGCGCGGTTCCTGGGTAGATTGCTTGAGCTGTAAGGTGACTTGCAGCCTAGATGAATGACTGTTCAAGACAGAACCCGGCTTATAGGCCAACTCTTTCTTTCCGCTTTTCCTCCCAAATATTTATATTTAGAATCATATTTCGTTATTATTTGATGCCTTTTATCAAAGGTATTTGAATTTTAAATAGCCATAAAATCTGTCAGGTGAATAGTGCAGCATTATCCTTCTCTTTCTTCTTTTTGCCAGAAGAAAAGCCTGAACTTTTCTAACATACTTTTCTAAAGTAATCTATTAAAAATAATTATTAACTTTTTGATAAATAATTATTTTTATTTTGTCAACCATAATCTGTTTTAACCTTTTTCCCCTTTAATTTAAACCGTTGTTAAAAAAGAAAGATTTAAAATGAAATCACCCTTGACTAAGGGGTATTTGAAATCTATAGTGAATCTCAGTGGTGAAAAGTGGTAAAAAATGGATTTTTAGGGGATTTGGAGTAGATTTTGTTTCGAGGCAGACGTTTAGTTAATCTGGATGATAAAGGGCGTCTTGCAATTCCCACTCGTTATAGGGATGAATTACAGGAATGCTGCGAAGGTCAAATGATCGTTACCGTTACTGTAAATGAGCGCTGTATGGGGGAAAACGGTTGTTTATGGCTTTATCCACTTCCTGAATGGGAAAAACTTGAACACACCATTAGTAAATTACCAACATTAAATAAAATGGCTGGCAAGCTGAGACGATTTGTTATTGGCAATGCGTCGGAATGCGAGATGGATGGCCAAGGTCGGTTGCTATTGCCCGAAAAGTTGAGAGTATTCGCAAAGTTAGAAAAAAAAGTTGAATTGGTCGGCCAGCTTAATAAGTTTGAAATCTGGAATGAAGAGGCATGGGCAGCAAAAGAAAATAATTGGCTGGATGGCGATAATGAAGGATTGGAAGAGCTAGGACCATTAACCTTTTAATACGGGAGATCTTTGATGGAACATTTGCCCATTATGTTTGCAGAGGCACTACAACAGTTGGCTATCAAAAAGAACGGTGTGTATGTAGATTGCACCTTCGGCCGGGGCGGGCATAGTCGTGGAATTTTAAGTGAGTTAAATGCATCGGGTCAATTACTGGCTTTTGACCGGGATTTAGATGCGATTAATTCTGAGTATGCACAATTATTCCTTAAAGACGGGCGGTGCATATTAAAACAGGGTTGTTTTTCCCAATTGCAAAGTCTGGTCGCAAACGAAGGGTTGGCTGACAAAGTAGACGGTATATTGATGGATTTGGGCGTCTCCTCACCGCAACTTGACAATCCTGAGCGAGGCTTTAGCTTTTTGCGAGATGGACCGTTAGATATGCGCATGGACGTTCATGCAGGTATTTCGGCAGAACAGTGGTTAGCTACTATTGATGAGAAGAGCCTGGTTAAAGTTTTATTTGAGTATGGCGAAGAACGATTTGCACGGCGCATAGCCCGGGCTATTGTTGAAATCAGGTCAAAATCGCCTCTTACCACGACCAAACAATTAGCGAGCTTGATTGAAGAGGTAGTGCCGGTTCGAGAGAAGCACAAACATCCTGCAACGCGTACTTTCCAGGCAATACGCATTAAAATTAATAGTGAACTAGATGAGTTGAAGGATGCTTTACAACAATCTGCCGGGGTTTTAAAACCGGGCGGACGACTGGTCGTCATTTCTTTTCATTCACTGGAAGATCGAATTGTGAAGCGCTTTATTAGAGATGAATCCGGGGCCAAATATAATCCTGGCAAGTTGCCCATTAAGGAAGTTGATATTGGTAAAGGCTTTTTTAAAAAAATAGGTAAGTCTTTAAAAGCTGGTAAGCAGGAAATAATTCAAAATCCAAGGGCGCGAAGCGCAATCATGCGAGTAACGGAGAAGATTTAAGTGCCGATAAACCGTTTCTTGACAGTGGCCGGACTGATGACGGTGCTTCTGATATCAGCATTGGCGGTCATTTATAGCAAATACTATTCGCGTTTGCTTTTTATTCAGATTCAGGAGCAGGAAAGAGCCCTGGATCAGTATGAGGTGGAATGGGGCCAATTACAATTGGAGCTAACCACATTAACTGAAGAGAATCGGGTAGAACTGGTGGCACGGAAAAGTTTGAAGCTGATAGTGCCGTTACGGGAAAAAATTATTTATATAAAACCGTAAATGTTAGATTTTCGTGACAATCCTAAAACAAGAAAATCGACTGGGGATTTTTCTGACAGAAGGAAATTCCTGATGATCTTTATGATGTCATGTATGGTCGTGCTGGTTGGCCGTGCTTTTGATTTACAGGTATTTAATAAACAGTTTCTCAAGGCTCAGGGTGATATGAGACATGTAGATGATATATCTGTTTCGGCATACCGGGGAATGATAAAAGACAGGAATGGCGAGCCCTTGGCAATCAGCTCGCCGGTTCAATCCATTTGGGTGAATCCGCAGGAGCTGAAATGGGTTAACAAAGACAAGATCAAGCAAATAGAACAGCTACTGAATCTGCCGACCGGGAAAGTAACATCATTACTTAATGAAAGCTCACGCAAGCAGTTTGCATATATTGCACGCAGAGTTAATCCAGGCTTTGCCGATCAAGTGAAGGCGTTAAAGCTTAAAGGCGTTTATTTCGAGCGCGAATTCAAGCGCTACTATCCTTCAGGCGGGGTTTCGGCACATTTAGTGGGTTTTACCAACCTGGATGATATTGGCCAGGAAGGATTGGAATCGGGTTATGAAAAGATATTAAAAGGTATTCCAGGCAGCAAGCGAATCATCAGGGATGGACAACGCCAGATCATCGCCGATATTGAAAATATAAAAGAGCCTATTGCGGGAAAAAATCTGGAATTAAGTATTGATCAGCGCATCCAGTATCTGGCTTATCGGGAATTGCAATTGGCAGTTAATGCCAATAAGGCCAAGTCGGCAGCGTTAGTCGTGTTGGATGCAAAGAATGGGGAAATTCTCGCAGCAGTGAATCAACCGTCGTTTAATCCCAACACAAGAAGTAGTTTAAAGGAAAGTTTATACAGAAACAGGGCAATTACTGATGTATTTGAACCGGGATCCACGGTTAAGCCATTTGTTGTTGCAGCCGCTTTAGACGGAGGTTATGTTCGGCCTGATGAAATTTTTGAAACCCATGGGATTTATCGGGTCGGACACCATTTAGTCAAGGATGTGCATAATTACGGAACTCTGGATTTAATGGGTGTATTGAAAAAATCCAGTAATGTTGCCGTAAGCCAGATTGCTCTGAAAATGCCCCCCAAATATTTTTGGGGAGTTTATCACAAGCTGGGTTTTGGAACGGCAACCGGCTCCGGTTTTCCTGGTGAAGCCAGCGGAAGTTTACTGGATTATCAAAAGTGGCACGATTTTGAGCGGGCTACTTTGTCATTCGGCTATGGCTTGAGCGCTTCTGCATTACAGCTTGCGAGAGCCTATACTGCGTTGGCGGATGACGGCATCCTGCATTCGGTCAGTTTGCTGAAGCGGGATGAGGATCCTAATGCGCAACGGGTATTTTCAGCTAAAACGGCCAAGAGCGTTAGAGCAATGCTGGAAAATGTGATTATGAAAGATGGGACGGCTTATGAAGCCAGGGTCGATGGCTACAGGGTTGCCGGTAAAACTGGGACAGTAAAAAAGGCGAGTGCCGGAGGATATACTGAAAAAAATTATTTTGCTGTTTTTGCCGGAATGGCGCCCGCTGATAATCCTCGGTTAATCATTGTCGTTATGATTGATGAGCCTTCTGCGGGTCAATATTATGGCGGCTTGGTTTCGGCACCGGTATTTTCTAAAGTAATGGGGGGGGCATTGAGAGTGCTTGATATTGCTCCGGATCAGGAAAACAGCATGCCTATTTTGCTGACGCGGCGGGATTTTTAAGACTCATAATGCAACTGAAAAATTTATTGAAAGGGTTGGCGGTTGTAGACAACGACATGCCGATTACCGGCTTGACCCTAGATAGCCGTACAGTCATGTATGGGAATGCGTTTATTGCCCTGGCCGGTGCAAAACAGCATGGCTTAATGCATAGGGAACAGGCAGTAAAAATGGGTGCTAGTGTGGTTATTTTTGATCCTGCAGGGAATGGCGCGCAGTTGGCAGGGCAAATTAATAATGTGCCGCTGGTGGCAGTAGAGGATTTGGGCTTGAAGTTAGGCGAAATAGGGGCTCGTTTTTATAACTATCCTTCACGTGTTATGGATATTATTGGAATTACCGGCACTAATGGGAAAACCTCTTGCAGTCAATTTTTGAGTCAGTTGCTGGATGACTGCGGCGTCATCGGGACGCTTGGCTGGGGTGAGTGGGGAAAGCTTCATAATACGCTTAATACTACGCCTGATGCCTTGGCAATACAGAAAATACTGGCGGAATTATTAATGAATGAAAAAACGACGGTAGCCATGGAAGTGTCATCGCATGGACTGGAGCAAGGCCGCGTCAATGGCATTGAATTTAAAGGCGCGGTGTTTACCAATATTAGCCGCGATCATTTGGATTACCACCCGTCAATGGAAGCTTATGTGCAGGCCAAATTGACTTTGTTGGAAAAGCCTGGCTTAGCCTTTGCCGTGGTAAATCTGGATGATATTTATAGCGAGCAGATTATTGCCGCCATGCCTGAATCTATTGTTATTTGGGGCATTAGCGCTAAGGGAAAAACATCGGGAGCAGATGAGAACGTCAGTGCAGAAAATATTATGCATAAACTTGACGGGATTGAGTTTGACATATGCTGGAGAGAAAACACCCAGCGGGTAAAAGTGCCGCTCTATGGCGATTTTAATAGCGAGAATGCTTTAATCGTTTTGACGGTAATGCTGGCTATGGGCATTTCATTTCAGGAAGCCGCTAACAGGCTTACGCTAATTAAACCCGTTACCGGTCGCATGGAACGGCTGTGTGAGGAGAAAGATCCTCTGATTTTTATCGATTATGCTCATACGCCGGATGCTTTGGATAAGGTTTTGTCCGGTTTGAGAAAGCATAGCAACGAGGCTTTATGGGTGGTTTTTGGTTGCGGTGGTAACAGGGATACGGGTAAACGGGCGCAAATGGGCAAAATTGCAGAGCATTGGGCAGATCATGTCATAGTGACGGATGACAATCCGCGTTTCGAAAACGGCTTGGATATAGTGAATGATATCTTGAGCGGGTGCCGTTCAAATAAAGTTGAAGTGATCCAAAACCGTGAGCAGGCGATACAAAAAGCAATCTCAAGCGCTGCTGAAAACGATTGTATTGTGATTGCCGGTAAAGGCCACGAGCAATATCAGGAAATTAATGGTGTACAACTGCCTTTCAGCGATAAACGGGTTGTTCTGGAAGCATTGAAAATGAGGGCTGTAAATCGGTGAATATGAAGCTGAGTGAAATTGCCGAATACATACAGGGAAAACTCATCGGAGAAGATGCTGACATTGCTTCGGTCAGCATCGACACCCGTACCCTCAAGCCGGGACAGCTTTATATTGGGATTAAGGGCAAAAATTTTGACGGCAACGAGTTTGTTGCTCAAGCCGAGCAAGCCGGAGCTACCGCAGCCATTGTTAACAAAGGTTTTGCAGCGGCCATACCGCATATCATCGTCGATGATACTCATTTGGCCCTGGCCGAACTAGCCGGTGAATGGCGAAAAAAAATGCCGGTTTCTGTTGTCGGTGTTACCGGTAGTAACGGTAAGACTACCGTTAAGGAAATGGCTGCGGCAATCCTGGGCGTTAATGACAAGGTATTGTTTACCCAGGGTAATTTGAATAATGACATTGGCGTTCCTTTAACATTGCTACGCCTCAATGACCAACATCGCTATGCAGTGATTGAGATGGGAGCCAACCATCCGGGAGAGATTAACTATACAAGCAAATATGCACAGGCTGATGTGGTAATCATTACCAATGTGGGACCTGCACATATAGAGGGTTTTGGCAGTCTTGAGGGTGTTGCTCGAGCAAAAGGAGAAATTATACAGACGCTGAAAGTAGAGGGCATTGCCATTCTTCACCGGGACGATGACTATTTCGACTATTGGAAATCAGTAGCCGGAATCAGGGAGATAATGTCTTTTGGCTTAAATGATAGCGCTGATGTCACTCCCCATTCCATCAAAACAGAAATTCGAAATAACCAGTTCGCCACTACATTTGAATTAGTGACTGCACAAGGCTCTTTGGCAGTAAATTTAAAACTGGCGGGCCGGCACAATGTGCTTAATGCCTTGGCGGCATCGGCGGCCTGCCTGGCGTTGGGCATTGAATTAAAACAGATTAAACAGGGATTGGAAAGTGTAATCCCGGTAACAGGAAGATTGCAACCGTTGGTAAGCCGCTTCGGAAATATTGTTATCGATGATACCTATAACGCCAATTCCGCCTCATTAAAAGCAGGTCTTGATGTTTTGGCAAATTGTGAAGGCGAGCCTTGGCTTGTTTTAGGGGCATTTGGTGAGTTGGGGCCGGAAAGTTTAAAAATACATCAGGAAATAGGCGAGCTTATTAAGTCAAAAGGTATTGTTCGTCTGCTGGCTATAGGCTCCGATGCCAGGAATACCGTGAATTCTTTCGGCCAGGGAGCGACTTTTTTTGAGACGCAGCAGAATTTAATTGAGGTGCTAAAGCAGGAACTTAAAGGTAACGAAACGATTTTGATCAAAGGGTCAAGAGCACAGCGCATGGAAAATGTAGCTGCAGCGCTGGTTGAAAATTACAGGATTTAAACAATGTTACTTTATTTGGCAGATTATTTAATGACTTTTGACGGGGGTTTCAGGGTTTTCCATTACTTGACTTTTCGAGCCATTCTCGGCGCATTAACCTCCCTGATCATCTCTTTTATTATCGGGCCGGTAATGATCAGGCGATTAGCCAGCAACAAGATTGGGCAAAGCGTGCGTCAATTAGGGCCGCAAACGCATTATGAAAAGGCAGGAACCCCTACTATGGGCGGCGCCTTGATTCTGGTTGCGATTGCGATCAGCACTTTGCTGTGGGCTGATTTGGGAAATCGCTACATATGGGTCATTTTGATAGTAACGCTGGGCTACGGCATTATTGGGTTTATTGATGATTATAGAAAAGTCATCCGGCACAATAGTGACGGCTTATCGGCTAAAGCTAAATATTTCTGGCAATCGGCAATCGGTTTGATGGCGGCGATCTTTCTTTATAACACCGCCGTATTGCCCATAGAAACCCAGTTTATCGTGCCTTTCTTTAAAGATTTCGTCCTGGATATGGGCTGGATGTATATCGTACTGACGTATTTTGTCATTGTCGGCAGCAGCAATGCCGTTAATCTGACGGATGGTCTGGATGGGCTGGCTATTATGCCAACCGTGATGGTGGCAGCCGGCCTGGGGATTTTTGCCTATCTTTCGGGGCATGTCGCCTTTTCAGAATATCTGGCTATCCCCTATTTGCCCAATGCCGGGGAATTAATTGTATTTTGCGCTGCTTTAGTGGGCGCCGGTTTAGGTTTTTTATGGTTTAACGCTTATCCAGCAATGGTCTTCATGGGTGATGTCGGAGCGCTGGCATTAGGCGGGGCTTTGGGAGTTTTGGCGGTTCTGGTCAGGCAGGAAATTGTTTTGATGATTATGGGTGGTGTTTTTGTCATGGAAACAGTTTCAGTAATTATTCAGGTTGCCTCTTTCAAAATGACCGGAAAACGGGTTTTTCGCATGGCGCCTATACATCATCATTTTGAATTAAAAGGCTGGCCTGAGCCGCGGGTGATTGTAAGATTTTGGATCATTACCGTCATTCTGGTGTTGATTGGCTTGGCCACATTGAAGCTGAGATGAAAAAAATGCACGGCAAAAATAAGTTTTTCCATTTTCCGGTCCGGCATGTTGTTGTGGAATAAAAATGGATAATGCAGCAGTTACAGCATTGTTAAAAAAGAATTTCGCACTGGATCCAAAAGACTCCAAAGTATTGGTTGTGGGTCTTGGAAAAACAGGTATTTCGGTTGCGCATTATTTGCAGAAACTCGGGTTTAATTTTGCCATAACCGATAGCCGCGATAAACCGCCGTTATTCGATGAATTTTTTCAACAAATGCCTGACGTACCGGTTTTTACCGGAGGTTTCGATGAGGCGGCTTTCCGGGTGGCTACCCATTTGATTGTCAGCCCCGGCATTTCACTGAATGAAAAATCCATAATTAAGGCTGGTGCTAATGGTTCGAAAATTATCAGTGATATTGATTTGTTTGCCTGTTCGGTTGATGTGCCGATTATTGCAATTACCGGTTCGAACGGCAAAAGTACGGTAACGACAATGTTGGGTGAAATGGCCAAAGAATGTGGTATGCAAGTGGGTGTCGGCGGAAATCTCGGCATCCCGGCTCTGGACTTGCTGGAGTTGACCACAAACTCTTCGCAGGCTAAAAAACTATATGTGCTGGAGCTTTCAAGCTTTCAAATGGAAAGAACCTCAGTATTGAATGCGACTGCCGCAACAGTGCTCAATATCAGTCCGGACCATCTGGATCGGCATGCCGATATAGCAGCGTATGCAGAAGAAAAAAAAGGAATTTTTAAGGGTGATGGGGTTATGGTAATTAATATCGATGATCCCATAGTCCATGCGATGCAAAATAAAGACAGGAACACTCTGACCTTCTCTCTTAAAGAAGATGCTGATTTTCACATTGCTCATAAGGGTGATGCTGAATACCTGGTGCACAATGAAAATTATCTAATGCCGCTGGCGGAATTACCGCTTGAAGGTAAGCACAACGCGGCCAATGCCTTGGCTGCATTCGCTTTGGGCGTGGCTGTGGGATTGGATGAACAGGCCATGTGTAATGCCTTGCGCAAATTTAAAAGCTTGGAGCACAGGATGCAGCGCGTTGCAGAAATACGCGGAGTCACTTGGGTTAATGACTCAAAGGCAACCAATATCGGCGCCTGTGTTGCGGCTTTACAGGGTTATGAGCGTAAAGTGATTCTTATTGCGGGCGGCGATGCAAAAGGGGCAGATATGAATGAATTAATACCCGCAATAAGAGAAAAAGCAAAAAGCGTGGTGCTGATGGGGAAAGACGCCGGCTTGATAAATCAGGCGTTGAATGGTTGCGTGCCTGTTTATTCCGCTGAAAATATCACTCAAGCCGTACAGATTGCAGCCGATCTTGCTGATGCCGGTGAGAGTGTATTGCTTTCTCCTGCCTGCGCCAGTCTGGATCAATTCAAGAATTACCAGGACCGGGGTGAAAAATTTACCAAGGCTGTATTGGAGCTGGATATATGAATAACCGGGCCAAATTGTCACGAATCAGCGGCTTTCATTTTGATTCCCTGCTGCTAGCCGTATGTACCAGCTTATTACTGATCGGCTATGTCATGGTGGCTTCTTCGTCAATGCATCTAGGCGTAAATATTGCCGGAAACAGTCTGTATTATCCCATCAAGCAGCTCATTCATATCAGCCTTGGACTGATTCTGGCGGCATGTCTTACCACTGTTTCAATGCGTACTTGGGAAAAGATTGGGCCCTGGTTATTTATAGTGGGATTATTATTGCTGATAGGTGTGCTGGTAAATGGCTTAGGAATAAAGGTTAACGGTAGTGTCCGCTGGTTATCAATAGGCGGGTTAAGAATACAGGTATCCGAAGTGGTTAAGTTCTTTGCGGTTATTTATATGGCGGGTTATGTAAACCGCCATCACGAGTCAATACGCAAATCAGCTTTCGGACTGCTCAAACCCTTATTACTGTTTTCGCTGGCCTGCGTATTGTTATTGCTGGAGCCGGATTTCGGATCAGCCGTGGTGATTTTAATGATAGCCATGGGCATTATGTTTTTAGGCGGGGCAAGATTATCGCAATTTATAATTCTATTGGCGTTCGTGGCCTTGCTGGCAATATTACTGGTTTATTTTTCACCTTATCGATTAGTAAGGGTAACCAGTTTCCTGAATCCTTGGGCTGATCCTTTAAATACCGGTTTTCAACTGGTACAGGCGCTTATTTCATTTGGACGCGGAGAATGGCTGGGAGTCGGTCTGGGCAGCGGCATACAGAAATTATTTTATTTGCCTGAAGCGCATACCGATTTTCTGTTTTCCGTCATAGCCGAAGAGTTGGGTTTAGCAGGCGTGATTACGGTAATCGGATTATTTTCAGTCCTGGTATGGCGCGCTTTTGAAATAGCAGCGGCTGCCGAGAAGGCGGGGCAAAGATTTTCCGCTTTTATTGCCTATGGCTTAGGTATCTGGTTCGGTTTCCAATCCTTCGTCAATATGGGCGTCAATATGGGGATTCTGCCTACCAAGGGCTTGACTTTACCGCTAATGAGCTACGGTGGCGGCAGCATGATAGTCATGTGTTGCGCAGTGGCATTGTTATTCCGGGTGCATAGTGAAGTCGCCGAAATAAATGCCAATACGCCAAAAGGAAAATCGGAATGGGCAAGCGCATAGTCATTATGGCCGGAGGCACCGGCGGACATGTATTTCCAGCATTGGCTGTTGCTCAATCGCTGACAGAAAAAGGTTGGCAGGTCAGCTGGCTGGGCACGCACAAAGGTCTGGAAAGCCGCGTAATCCCGGAAAATGGTATTGAAATTGACTGGTTATCAGTGGCGGGCATGCGCGGCAAAGGCTTGGCAAAGAAACTAAAAGCCGTATTTATGCTGTTAAAGTCTTGCTTGCAGGCCGCAAGAATATTGCGGAGACGAAAACCTGATGTGGTGCTGGGAATGGGCGGATTTGTTGCAGGCCCTGGCGGGTTGATGGCAAAGCTGTTAGGCATACCTTTGATAGTTCATGAGCAAAATCGTATCCCCGGCACAACTAACCGGATGTTGGCACGAATAGCTAACCAGGTACTGGAGGCATTTCCCAGCAGTTTTAAAAAGCCGGTGGATGCCAAATGCACAGGTAACCCTTTAAGAAAACAGTTTTTAAACCTGCCAAGCGATGAAAGAAGGCAGGCTGGCCAAGATATCAAAATCCTGGTTGTTGGCGGCAGTCAGGGCGCCCAAATTTTGAACGAAATTGTTCCGGAGGCGGTTGCGGAATTAAAAAACGTTCAAATCAGGCATCAGACCGGTGCTGCAATGTATGAACAGGTTGAAAATCGCTATAAAACTTTGGGCATTAATGCGGAAGTTAATGCTTTTATTGAAGATATGGTATCGGCTTATCAATGGGCGGATATGGTGATTTGCAGAGCCGGCGCAATGACGGTCAGCGAAATTGCGGCAATGGGTATTCCGGCCATCTTTATACCGTTACCGCATGCCATTGATAATCATCAGGTCGCAAACGCCCGGTATTTAACCGATGCCGGCGCCGGCATCTGTTTGATGCAGAAAGAATTGAGTCCCAAAACTCTGGCGGAAGCAATATCCAGGATAGTCAAGCAACTGGATGCGATGGGTAAAGCCGCAAAAAAATGCGCGCGCCTGGATGCAACCGAAGTTGTGGCAGGTTTTTGCATAGCGGAGGCTGAAGCATGAACTTCCCGAACAGCCAGATGCCTACCGAGGTCGGGAGTATCGACCGCATACATTTTGTCGGTATAGGCGGGACCGGCATGAGCGGTATCGCCGAGGTTTTATCGAATCTGGGCTATCAGGTCTCGGGTTCCGATATAAAAGAAAGTCCGGTGACTCAGAGACTGGCTGAGCTGGGCGTGATGATTACTATCGGGCATAAACGGGAAAATATCACTCATGCCGATGTCGTAGTCGCTTCAAGCGCGATAGACCGCAGCAATGAAGAAATCGATGAAGCATACCGCAACAGAATACCCGTCATTCCTCGGGCGGAAATGCTGGCCGAACTGATGCGATTCAGGTTTGGCATAGCTATCGCGGGAACTCACGGCAAAACCACAACGACCAGTTTAACGGCAAGCCTGCTTGCCGAAGGCGGACTTGATCCTACCTTTGTCATCGGCGGACGCTTAAATAGTGCAGGGAGTAATGCCAAATTAGGTCTGGGCCATTACCTGGTTGCCGAAGCCGATGAAAGCGATGCGTCATTTTTGTATTTGCAGCCGATGATGGCGGTGGTCACCAATATCGACCAGGATCATATGGCAACTTATCAAGGCAGTTATCAGCGCTTGAAAGATACCTTTATAGAGTTTTTACACCACTTGCCTTTTTATGGCCTTGCAGTGTTATGTCTGGATGATGAAGGTGTCCAGGAAATCCTGCCGGAAATATCCAAGCCGGTGATTACGTATGGTGTGCATGAGGATGCGGATATACGCGCGCAGGACATCAGGCAGGAAGGCATGCATACCTCTTTTGAAGTGATTCGTAGAGGCGATTATCCCGATCTGCAGGTTACTTTAAATATGCCCGGCTGGCATAACATGCTCAATGCGCTTGCGGCTATTGCCATTGCGACGAAGTTGAATGTGGCTGATGGAGCCATCATAAAAAGCCTGGGCGCCTTTAAAGGCGTGGGCAGACGGTTTCAGCATACGACGATTACTCTTCCCACGATAGGCCAACTGCCTTTGGTCGATGACTATGGCCATCATCCGCGCGAAATTGCCGCAACTCTTGAGGCGTTAAGTCAAGCTTGGCCGGACAAACGCTCAGTGATTATTTTTCAGCCGCACCGATACACCCGAACCCGGGATTTGTTTGAAGACTTTGTGCGCATTCTTTCTACTGTTGATGTATTGATTCTGATGGAGGTTTATTCCGCCGGGGAAGCCATAATTCCAGGTTCGGATAGCCGGGCGTTAAGCCGGGCTATCCGTATGCGCGGACAAATTGATCCGGTATTTGTCGAAAACCGGGAAGAGTTACCTGACATATTGGCCGGGATAGTACGCGCTGATGATGTGATTTTAACGATGGGGGCAGGGAATGTGGGGCAGATTGCGGCACAGCTGCCGGAGTTATTGACTGAAGCGTTGGAGTATCGGGTTACGCTGCCGCTGACCCGGTCAACATGAAAGGTCGTTTATTAAAGAATGAAAAGTTGGCGAAATATACCAGTTGGCGCGTGGGTGGCCCGGCTGACCAACTGTATATTCCATTTGACCGGCAGGATCTGTGTGAATTTGTCAGGACTTTGCCGGATTCAGAACCCGTATTTTGGATGGGATTGGGCAGTAATTTATTAATCAGGGATGGCGGTATACGAGGCACGGTGATCAATACCAAGGGTCGATTAAAAGAAATGAAATTAGCTGGGAATGCATCGGTTTATGTAGAAGCGGGAGTTCCGTGCGCGCATGTCGCCCGGTTTTGTGGAGAACAAGGATTAGTCAGCGCGGAATTTTTGGCAGGGATACCGGGAACTATGGGTGGCGCATTAAAAATGAATGCCGGAGCATTTGGCGGAGAAACCTGGAATATTGTCAAACAGGTAGAGGTGATAAATGCATCGGGTCAAGTCAATCTTCGCAATCCACAGGATTTTAAAGTGAGTTACCGCTCGGTGAAAAGTACGGAAAAAGAATGGTTTCTGGCTGTGCATTTAAATCTTCAGCCTGGAGATGTGGAAGCGAGCCAGCAAAAAATCAGGGAGTTATTGGAAAAACGGGCCAGAACCCAGCCGACCAACCAGCCAAGTTGCGGATCGGTATTTAAAAATCCTGAAGGCGACTATGCGGCCAGATTGATAGAACAAACAGGTTTAAAAGGCTTTGCAATTGGCGGCGCCTGTGTGTCGGAAAAGCATGCGAATTTTATTGTGAATACCGGCAAGGCCACGGCGGCGGATATTGAAGATTTAATAAAATATGTTCAGCTTAAAGTTAAAGAGCATGAAGGTGTGGGTTTGCAGACTGAAGTTTGTATAGTAGGTGAAACGTGTGAGGTCATTAGTGCTTAAAAAACCGGAAGAATTTGGGCGTGTTGCTGTGTTGATGGGCGGCTGTTCCGCCGAAAGAGAAGTTTCTTTGAAAAGCGGCGCGGCGGTCCATAAAGCATTAAAAAATAAAGGCGTAGATGCTGTTGCCATTGACGTCAGCGGAAGCCCTATTGAAGCTTTGAGCGGTTTAAAAATCGACCGGGTATTTAATATTATCCACGGGCGGGGCGGTGAAGACGGCGTGCTTCAAGGCGTTCTCGAGGTTTTGGGGCTTCCTTATACCGGCAGCGGTGTCATGGCGTCTGCGCTCACTATGGATAAGCTCCGCACCAAGCTGTGTTGGCGGGGTTATGGATTGGTTACGCCTGAATGGTATTTATTGAAAGATGAAAATGATCTCGATGCCTGTATAGAAAAGCTGGGCTTCCCGGTTATCGTCAAGCCTGCCCAGGAAGGCTCCAGCATCGGCATGAGCAAGGCAAGTAGCCGCGAGGAGCTGCTGAAGGCTTTGGAAATGGCGGCACAATACCGCTGTGATGTTTATGCCGAAGCCTGGATATCGGGTAAAGAGTATACCGTGGCGGTATTGAATGGCGAGGCATTGCCGGTCATCCGCCTGGAAACGCCTCATGTATTTTATGATTACGAAGCAAAATATCACGCTACGACTACTCAATATCATTGTCCTTGCGGCTTAAGCCAGGACCAGGAACTGCAATTAAGACAGCTTGCTGTAAAAGCCGGCGATGTGGTAGGCGTTAAAGGCTGGGCAAGAGTGGATATATTCATCGATGACTTCGGGCAGTACCAGTTAATTGAAGTAAATACCGTGCCTGGGATGACTGATCACAGTTTAGTGCCGATGGCGGCTAAACAGGCAGGTATTAATTTTGAAGAATTAGTCTGGCGTATATTGGAAACAAGTCTCGGATAATGAGCAATGCGAGCAGCAAAAATTTTGGCGATTGTCTTGCTGGTAACCGGACTGGTTTGGATTTATGGCGGTGACATTAAAAAGTACGGTTCCAAGGCCATTCCTATTAAATACGTCAGGACTGAAGGAGTGTTTCAATACCTGGGTAAGGATGAAATAAAAACTACTTTACAGCCTTGGGTGCTGACAGGATTTTTTTCGGCGGATATGAAGGCGATACAGCTGGCGGTCTTGCAATTACCGTGGGTGGATGCCGTTACGGTCAAGCGCAGCTGGCCGGACGCGATTGATATAAAGGTGCGGGAGCGAAAGCCTTATGTACGTTGGGGACAACAGAGTTTGTTAAATGAGCGGGGTGATATTTTTACCCCCAGGAATGTCGGGCAATTCCAGGCTTTGCCTTTACTTACGGGGCCCGCTTTGCAACAAAAGAAGGTACTCGAAATAATGAAGGGAGTAAAAACGGCATTAGCTGATCAATCCCTGGAGTTGGCGGAGTTTAGTATTAATGATCGATGGGCATGGCGGATCCGGCTGGAAACCGGCATGGAGATATTGTTGGGAAGGAATGAACAGTTAAAGAAGTTGCAGCGTTTTTTAAAAACGCTGCCGATATTGGGACAAGAGCAGGTTGATACCATTGCGATAGTTGATTTGAGATATCCAAACGGATATGCGGTTTCATGGAAACCGGGATCTGAAGAAATTGACTGGAAAAATATTGCAAACCCGCAAAATAAAACAGATGCACAATTAAAAAAGGCGGTCGAAAGTAGGCAACATGGCGAAAAAAACAGAACGTAATTTAATTGTCGGGCTTGACATTGGTACTTCAAAAGTCGCTGCCATCGTGGGTGAACTCTCCAATGATGGCAATATTGAAGTAATAGGCATTGGATCATCAGTATCGCGCGGTCTTAAAAAAGGAGTCGTTGTTAATCTTGAATCAACTGTGCAATCGATACAAAGAGCTATTGAAGAGGCTGAATTAATGGCGGGGTGCCAGATTAAGTCAGTTTTTGCAGGCATTGCGGGCAGTCATATCAGAAGCCTTAACTCGCACGGCATTGTGGCGATCAAGGACAAGGAAGTGACTCAATATGACATAGACAGGGTTATTGATTCGGCTCGCGCAGTCGCTATTCCGGCCGATCAGAAAATTTTGCATATTTTGCCGCAGGAATTTGTTATCGATCTTCAGGACGGCATTAAGGAGCCTATCGGCATGTCGGGAATTCGTCTGGAGGCAAAGGTTCATATGGTAACCGGCAGCGTCAGTGCCTCACAGAACATTATCAAGTGTATCCGGCGTTGCGGATTGGAAGTGGAAGATATTGTACTGGAGCAATTGGCCTCCTGTAATTCTGTGCTTACGGAGGATGAAAAAGAGCTTGGCGTGTGCTTGATCGATATTGGCGGTGGCACCACGGATATCGCTATTTTTGTTGAAGGGGCAATCAAACATACCGCCGTAATTCCTATAGCGGGCGATCAGGTTACTAATGATATAGCTGTGGCTTTACGAACCCCTACCGTAAATGCCGAGGACATTAAACGAAAATATGCCTGTGCGTTAACGCAATTGGCAAGTGTGGACGGAGTTATTGAGGTGCCGAGCATCGGCGATAGGGCGCCTCGGAAGATTTCAACGCAAAATTTAGCGGAAATTATAGAACCGCGTTATGAGGAATTGATCCTGCTGGTCCAATCGGAACTCAGGCGCAGTGGTTATGAAGAATTGATTGCCGCCGGAATAGTTTTGACTGGCGGTAGTGCAAAAGTAATGGGATTAATCGAGTTGGCGGAAGAAATTTTTCATATGCCGGTTCGAATGGGTACCCCGCAAAATGTTACGGGATTAACTGAAGTAGTAAAAAATCCGATCCATTCTACCGGTGTCGGATTGTTAATCTATGGAAAAGAGCATCAGGGCATAGGCAGAAGTAATGATTCTGAAGGATTCGGATGGCTCTCTAAAATGAAAAATTGGTTTCAGGGTAATTTTTAATAGTTTAATAATACAAGGTGCAGCGAAAATGAAATACGAGCTAATTGATATGTGCAGCGAGACGGCAGTCATCAAGGTTATTGGTGTTGGCGGCGGCGGTGGAAATGCAGTCAATCATATGGTTGGGTGCCATATTGAGGGGGTTGAATTTATCTGTGCGAATACCGATGCGCAAGCATTGAGGAGGTTAAACATTGGTACGATAATCCAATTAGGCGTCGAATTAACAAAAGGTCTGGGTGCAGGTACAAATCCTGAAGTTGGAAGGCAGGCGGCAGAAGAAAACAAGGAACGCATTAAAGAAGTTTTACAGGGAGCGGATATGGTTTTTTTGACTGCTGGCATGGGGGGAGGAACCGGCACAGGCGCGATTCCTGTTATTGCTGAAATTGCCAGAGAAATGGGCATACTGACAGTTGCTGTTGTCACCAAGCCATTTTTGTTTGAAGGTAAGAAGAAACAGGCCGTTGCGGAACAAGGCATAGCGGAGCTTGAAAAATATGTCGATTCGTTGATTACCATCCCCAATCAAAAATTGTTGCCGGTCTTGGGTAACAGCGTATCATTGATGAATGCCTTTAAAGCGGCTAATGATGTATTGCTGGATGCGGTGCAGGGCATTACTGATCTTATTGTTCATCCAGGCATGATTAATGTGGACTTTGCTGATGTCAGAACGGTCATGTCAGGTATGGGCGCCGCCATTATGGGTACAGGTTCGGCAACAGGCGAACATCGCGCCAGGGAAGCGGCTGAAAAAGCCATTGCCTGCCCATTGCTCGAAGATATAAATTTGCAAGGCGCGCGCGGTATTCTGGTTAATATTTCTGCCGCTGATATGGGCATTGCCGAATTTAACGAAGTCGGTAATATTGTGCATGAATTTGCATCGGAAGATGCCATCATTAAAATCGGTACGGCTATTGATCCGGCGTTAGGTGATGAAATTAAAGTGACTGTAGTCGCTACAGGAATGGGAGCGCCCGCGGCGATTGTGGCTAAAGCTCCTGCTAAAGTTATGCCGATAACGCCGGTTGGCGGCAATCCTAATTATGAAGGATTGGATAAACCCACAGTAATACGTAATAAAAACGAAAACAGGGGAACACGCTTTGGCGCGCAGCCTAAAAAAGATGTAGATTTGGATTATCTGGATATCCCGGCCTTTTTAAGACGGCAGGCCGATTAGTCGGCTCCAAAAGGTTAGGCTCTCTGATTGGACCTGATTGTGATAGACTTTCCGCTTCCGCCACATTTTTCGGCTTATTTATTTCATGATTAAACAGCGAACTTTAAAAAACACAATCAGGGCCACAGGCGTAGGGCTGCATACAGGCAGTAAAGTGTATCTGACTTTACGCCCTGCCGAGCCGAATACGGGCATCAGGTTCCGGCGAGTTGATTTGGAGCATCCGGTCACCATCCAGGCAACGCCTGGAAATGTCGGAGAAACCGTACTGTCAACGACCTTGGTGGCAGGCGACGTTAAAATATCAACAATAGAGCATTTGCTTTCAGCTTTTGCCGGCTTGGGCATAGACAATGCTATGGTTGATGTCAGTGCGGCAGAAGTCCCGATTATGGACGGCAGTGCCGGGCCTTTTGTGTTTTTGCTTCAGTCGGCTGGGGTTGAGGAACAGGATAGTCCAAAGCAATATATCCGGATAAAACGTAGTATCAGAGTCGAGGACGGGGATAAATGGGCGGCTTTTGATCCGCTTGATGGATTTAAGGTTACTTTTACTATTGATTTTGAACATCCTGCTTTTGAGGATAGAGTTAAAACAGCGACGATGGATTTTTCATCAACTACTTTTGTAAAGGAAGTCAGTCGGGCCAGGACTTTTGGCTTTATGAAAGATATTGACATGCTGCGCCGGAATAACCTTGCGCTTGGCGGCAGCCTGGATAATGCCATTGTAGTTGATGAGGCTAAAGTGCTTAACGAAGATGGGCTGCGTTATGCGGATGAATTTGTTAAGCATAAGATTCTTGACGCCATTGGCGACCTGTATCTTTTGGGGCATAGTTTGATTGGTGAGTTTACCGGTTTTAAATCGGGCCATGGATTGAACAATAAATTACTTCGTACTTTACTCGCTGATAAAGATGCATGGGAAATGATAACTTTTGATGAAGAAGAAGATGCCCCGATTTCTTTTATGCGCTCTGCGCAATCTCCACGTCCAGCCGCGTAATTTTCTCTAACCGGACAATCGCTCCAGCGTTGCACTAAGCTTGAGTAATGCTAGCTTCAATTGATTATCCGGAACTGCGAAGCTATGGTTCCGGATGATTTCAATGTTTTCGGCGGAAGGAATAATCGCCTTTTCTCCAGGCTGTCTGCTAATACCGGTCTGCTCGCTAATAATTTTAATCTGCATTACTTCGATTGACTGCCTTGTCAGCAGCGGAATAGCTGCAAGAATTTCGGTATTATAAAAGCGCAGCTGTGATGCCCAATTGGCAGAATCCGTATAAATTAATAATTTTTTGTTATTGATAACGCAGTGGCGGGCATATTTGGCTAATGTCTCCGGTAAAACGGTTCTGATAACTTGCAGCAGTAGTTTTTGATGCTCAACCTGACTGTAAAGATTAACGATTGTCCTGTTTGGGAACGCCAAGGCTGCTTTGAACGGGATTGTTTTTTTCGCCATAAATATAATCAGGAAAATGCTTTTGTTCGAACCATAGTCGCCATAGTCGCCACTTTCAATTTAAAGAAAGTTGGCAATGTTCGGATGGTTAAAAATTTACCGAACTCTAAAGCGAGAAAGGTTAAAATATTTCTAAAATAAATCGATCCTATTTTTTATTAATCTGCTTTCTTTAATCAGATTGAAATTACTTCACCACGCCTATCTGATTCCAATCAACAATTAATTGCATGCATCCTGAGTTTGTTCATTTAAGGCTACATACCGAATTTTCTCTGGTCGATGGGATTGTCAAAATCAAACCCTTGGTTAAACGTCTGGCTGAACTGAATATGCCGGCTGTTGCAATCACAGAATACGCTAATCTGTTCTCATTGGTAAAGTTTTATCGGGCTGCATTGGGACAGGGGATCAAGCCCATAGCCGGATGTGATGTTTTGATATTTAATCCCGAAGAGCCTGTTGTACCTAATAAACTGACTTTGCTGGTGAATAACGATGCCGGCTATGTCACTCTGACTGAATTGATTTCAAAAGCATATCAGGAGGGGCAGCATCAGGGAGTGCCGATGTTAAAGCAGGCGTGGATAGAAGAAAATCATGCCGGGTTGATAGCTTTATCCGGCGCCATGAACGGAGATATAGGGAAGGCTCTGTTAGCTGAAAACAAGGGCGCGGCCAAGCGGCTGGCAGAGCTATGGGGCGGATTATTTGAACAAAGTTTTTATCTGGAATTACAGCGTGTAGGTAAGCCCGAAGAGGAGCGATATATTGCCGCCGCGGTTGACCTGGCTTTGGAAACAGGTTTGCCGGTAGTTGCCACCAATGATGTCCGGTTTATTTACCAAAAGGATTTTGATGCTCATGAAGTCCGGGTTTGTATCAACCAGGGGCGCGTATTGGATGATAACCGGAGACCGAAGGACTATACCAACCAGCAATATTTACGCAGCACTGAGGAAATGGCGGAGTTGTTTGCCGATATTCCCGAAGCGCTGGAAAACACAATAGAAATTGCCAAGCGTTGTAATTTGAACTTGATCCTGGGGGAGAACTTTCTTCCTGATTTTCCTGTGCCAGCAGGAATGACGCTGGGTGAATTAATGGCAGATGCTGCTAAAGAGGGTCTGGAAGAGCGGTTGCAGCGGTATCCTGCTTTTGGTAAGGGAACAGATGAAGAAAATCGTAAGGTTTACTATGAACGTCTGGCTACCGAATTACAGATGATTACCCAGATGGGTTTTCCGGGTTATTTTATGATTGTGGCTGATTTTATTCAGTGGGCAAAAAATAATCTGATTCCGGTTGGCCCCGGACGTGGTTCAGGCGCAGGCTCGCTAGTCGCGTATGCGCTTAAAATCACCGATCTTGATCCTATAGAATTTGACCTGCTGTTCGAACGGTTTCTTAATCCTGAGCGGGTTTCCATGCCTGATTTTGACGTTGATTTCTGCATGGACAGGCGCGATGAAGTCATTGATTATGTTGCGCGCCATTATGGCCGCGATCATGTCGCCCAGATTATCACCTATGGTTCAATGGCGGCTAAAGCGGTTATACGCGATGTAGGCCGGGTACTGGGCTTTGCTTATGGTTTTGTTGACAGGTTGGCCAAGCTGATTCCGTTTGAAATCGGCATGACTTTGGAGAAAGCGCTAAAAGATAGTCCGGAGCTTAAGCAGCTTTACGAGACTGAAGAAGAAGTCAGGACGTTGATTGATATGGCGCGCACGCTTGAAGGGATTGTGCGGAACGCCGGGAAACATGCCGGCGGAGTGGTTATTTCCCCGACCCGCTTAACGAATTTTACCCCTCTTTATTGTGAGCAGGGTGGCGGAAACTTGGTTACCCAATTTGACAAGGACGATGTGGAAGCCGTCGGTCTGGTCAAATTCGACTTTTTAGGATTACGCACCCTGACTATTATTGATTGGACGTTGCAAACTATTAATCATAAAAAGCAGCAAACCGGCGACAATCCTATTGATATAACGACTATTCCCAGAGATGACACTGCCTCCTATGAGTTGTTAAAAAACGGTCAGACCACGGCCATATTTCAACTTGAATCCAGGGGCATGAAAGAGCTGATAAAAAAGCTTAAACCGGACTGCTTTGACGATATTATTGCGCTGGTGGCGCTGTTTCGTCCGGGCCCTCTGGAATCGGGCATGGTGGATGATTACATCAATGTGAAGCATGGAGCAAAAGCGGAATATTCTCATCCTCTGCTTGAATCTATTTTAAAACCGACTAATGGCGTTATTTTATATCAGGAGCAGGTCATGCAGATTGCGCGTGAACTGGCGCAATATACGCTGGGCGGAGCCGATATGCTGCGGCGCGCGATGGGTAAGAAAAAACCGGAGGAAATGGCCAAACAGCGTGAAGTTTTTACCCTGGGTGCAGTAGCCAATCAAATTGATGAAAAAATTGCCACTTATATTTTCGATTTGATGGAAAAATTTGCCGGGTATGGGTTTAATAAATCGCATTCTGCGGCCTATGCACTGGTAGCCTATCAAACGGCTTGGTTAAAAGCTCATTATCCCGCCGCTTTTATGGCCGCCGTGCTTTCATCCGATATGGATAATACCGACAAGATTGTGGTATTGATAGACGAGTGCCGGCATATGAAGCTGGTGATTTGTCCGCCTAATATCAATGTTTCAAATTTTCGATTCACTGTTAATGACAATAATCAAATTGTTTACGGATTGGGCGCCATCAAAGGTGTAGGCCAAGCTGCTATCGAGGATATGCTCAAGGAAAGAAATGCAAATGGCCGGTTTTCTGATTTGTATGATTTATGCAAGCGTGTCGATTTAAGAAAAGTTAACCGGCGTGTGCTGGAAGCGTTAATCAGGGCAGGGGCTTTTGATCAGTTTAATACGTGCCGGGCCAGTCATTTAGCAGAGCTGCCCACGGTCTTGAAAGTGGCAGAACAGCATATAAAAACGGCTCAGACGGGTCAGAATGATTTGTTTGGTTTAACTGGCTCTGATGATAATATCAATAATGAAAGCGCCTATTCCACTGTAGTTGAACCCTGGTCTGATAATGAACGTCTGGCAGCAGAAAAAATAACGTTAGGACTGTATTTGACTGGTCATCCGATTGACCAGTATGAGCCTGAACTAAAACAGTTTACTCATGGGAAGATAGCGGCTTTGCTGGCAGAAGTGGAACGTTCGAAAGGCAAAATGGAAGCGCGCGTAGCCGGTTTGGTAGTAGAAATACGCACTCGTCAAACCAGGCAAGGCAAAAACATGGGTTTTGCTATGATTGATGATAAAACGGGACGACTTGAATGCGCCGCTTTTAGCGAAACATACGAAAAATACCGGGATATTTTTTCTCGCGATAATCTGTTGGTTGCCGAAGGTCCATTGAATTTTGATGACTATTCAGGTACTTTACGTTTAACGGTCGAAAAATTATATAGCATGGAACAAGCTCGTGAAAGCTTTGCCAGATGTATTCAATTAACCTGGAATGCTGCCATCCGGGGCGCAAATACAGAAAGTGGTCGGGAAGGGGACTTGTTCGCCAGGAAATTGAATGCGATTCTTAAACCGTTTAGCGGCGGGGGCTGCCCGGTAAGCATCTACTATACTTCACCCCATGCAAAAACAGCTATGCAGTTAGGCGACAGGTGGCGCGTGCATCCTACCGATGAATTGATTTCGCGCTTAAGATCATTCGTAGGCTCTACAGCAGTAGAGGTTAAATATAAATAAAAAGGTTCAAGAGCCAAAACTTTATCGTCAGTCTTTTAAGTTCTTGAACCTTTATCGATTTTATCAGTTAAGATTCGGTGCCCGTATCCTGTTTTATTGCTACGACAGCCTGAGGGAGCGGCTCAACAACCGGTTTGCGGGGCTCTGAGTTCGGATGATTGGTGCTGACCGGGCCTGGAGCAGTAGCCAAAGATTCAGTACGCTCAGGCTGCTGTGTTCTTTCCGCAAAGTCATTGTCATAGGAGCGGGTTTGAAGCGGCACGGATTCGCTCAATTCACTTGAAGTTTCGTTTGAATTATTTGCCTGGGCATCTCCTTCAAACTTTTTATAGTTGGGATTGCGAGGCCGTCTACGATTTGGTCCTCTTCGCGTATTGCTTTTACCATTCGCCTGTTTTGGCTGTGCTTCGGCTAAAACCGCTATTTCAGATTCTCCCGTAGAAATAGGTTCGCGAGACGTAACCGGTTCAGCTAATTCAATTTTCGGAGCAGGTAATTGAGCCGGATCGATATTACGCCGAACGTTTCTGCCTGGACCTCTTGGATTACGGTTAGGTCGCGGTTCTTGGCTTCGTCTATTATTCCTGTTTCTATTCGCTTGGCTTTCTGCAGCAGATGTGATTTTTGCCGGGATTTGCGTTGAAGCTTCTTTTACTAGAGGTTCCGCGGCAGGGCCAATAAGCTTATGCCAGAAGCGTTTAATCAGGCTGGCGGATTCATTTTTATTTTGCATAGGCGCAGGGGAATCGGGCAGGAACTCCTTAATCGCAGCTCTTTCAGGTCTCGGTTTTACTTGTTGGGCAAATTCCGGAATAGTAATGTCCTGCTCTTTTATTTGCATATAGCTGGGCTTTTCTTCTGCCACATCTTTTTCCTTGATGCGCTCAATGTCATAGGCTGGCGTTTCAAGATGCTTGCTGGGCAAGATGACTATGCCGACTTTGAGCCTGGATTCAATCAGCTCAATGGCAGTACGCTTTTCATTTAGCAGGAAAGTTGCGCATTCAATGGGCAGATGAGCAATAACTTTTTCTGTGCCTTTCTTCATGGCTTCTTCTTCAAGAATCCGCAATACCGCGAGTGCGACGGATTCTACACTACGAATAGAGCCCTGGCCTTTACAGCGCGGACAAGGAAGCTGCGTAGAATCACCGAGGGACGGACGCATTCTTTGTCTGGACATTTCCAGCAGGCCGAAACGCGAGATGCGGCTGGTTTGGATACGCGCCCGGTCAATTTTAAGCGCGTCGCGCAGATGATTTTCGACGGTACGCTGATTTTTATTGGACATCATATCGATGAAGTCAATAACGAACAAGCCTCCCAAGTCGCGCAGTCTTAGCTGGCGCGCAATTTCATCGGCGGCTTCCAGGTTGGTATTTAAGGCCGTTTCTTCAATATCGCTGCCTTTTGTGGCCCGTGCAGAGTTAATGTCAATTGAAGTTAAGGCCTCTGTATGATCAATAACCAATGATCCGCCGGAAGGCAGGGAAACTTCACGGCCGTAAGCAATTTCAATTTGCGATTCAATCTGGTAACGGCTAAATAAGGGGACGGAGTCCTGATAGAGTTTGGCTTTGGGCAAAAAGTGCGGCATGACTTGTTTTAAGAAGTTCTGCACCAGTTTGAAGGAGGCTTCGTTATCTATCAGAATCTCATCTATATTGCCGCGCAAATGATCGCGCAAGGCTCTGATGATAACATTGCTTTCCTGAAAAATAAGAAACGGCGCTGTTTGCTCGCTGGAAGAGCGTTCAATAGCTTCCCATAATTGCATCAGGTAATTTAAATCCCATTGCAGTTCTTCGGCGTTTTTGCCGCATCCCGCTGTTCTAACAATAAGCCCCATGCTATCAGGAATCTCGAGGGTCGCCATTACTTCACGCAAGTCACTGCGGGTTTCACCTTCGATTCGGCGTGAGATGCCGCCCGCTTTGGGATTATTAGGCATGAGCACCAGGTAAGTGCCGGCCAGGCTGATATAAGTTGTTAAAGCAGCGCCTTTATTACCTCGTTCTTCTTTTTCAATTTGAACAACAATTTCCTGACCTTCTTTAATCAGATCTTTTATGGCGGGACGGCGGCCGTCGGTTTCGGCACTGTCTTGAGCTTGACGGTAAGCAGAGGAAATTTCTTTAAAAGGCAAAAAGCCATGTTTTTCAGCGCCATAATTTATAAATGCCGCTTCCAGGCTGGGTTCTACGCGGGTAATTATACCTTTGTAAACATTGGATTTTTTTTGTTCTTTTGAAGGTACTTCTATGTCAAAATCATACAGTTTTTGTCCATCTACCAAAGCGACTCGCAGTTCTTCTGCCTGCGTAGCATTGATAAGCATTCTTTTCATTCAATTATCCTTGTAGTGTCCTGCTCCAACTATTAGATTTTACTGGTCAGACTGGTTTTGGTCATAATGCTAAATTAGGTTTGTAAAATACAACGCTGAGCGATAATTTTAGCCAATAACTACTTGTAGCTTAGTTCTTACGGTTTATGTTCCGCCATCCGGATGTTGCTGGTCTTCATCGATTGAAGAGAGTGGTGTGCAGTACATACAGATAAATAAGCAAATAAATCTTTTTCAGTCTTGGTTGTAAATTCTGTCTTAAACAGGAGTTATAAATCGTTCGTCATGGGTCGAACGATAAACCCGAAAATCTTACAATGAAGAGTCAGCGGTATTAAAAAACGCTGTTTTTAGTCTTCATCAAGTAGCTCCAGGCCAGTATTATTTCTGAAGCTCTGGAGAGAAAGTATGTTTTTTATATTAAAACTTGCTTAATATAGCAATGTTATTGACTTACATCAATTTAAAGAATCAATCATAACAATATGCTGGTATTATTTGCACTATGAGTATAGAAGAACACAGCGTAATACCCAAAGTTCAATTTGTCGAAATTACCGAGGACAATAGCGACCAAAGATTGGATAATTTTTTAATTAGCCGGTTGAAGGGCGTGCCTAAAAGCCGTATTTACCGGATAGTTCGTAAAGGTGAAGTGAGAGTCAACAAAGGTCGCGTTGATGTTAAATACCGGTTAATTGCCGGTGATATAGTCAGAATTCCCCCAGTAAGGGTAGCGGAAAGAACGGAGGAGTCATTTGTTGCCCAGGGATTGAAAGACTCATTTCAACAAGATATCTTATTTGAGGATGAGTCTTTTTTAATATTAAATAAACCAGCTGGTTTCCCAGTCCATGGCGGCAGCGGCATCAGTTCCGGTATTATTGAGGGATTCAGGCTGGTCAGGCCGGATATTCGATTTTTGGAACTGGTGCATCGGCTCGACAGGGATACCTCCGGTTGCTTGTTAATAGCAAAAAAACGCAGTGCCTTGCGTAAATTGCATGAGCTTTTTCGCGATGACCAGGTTAATAAAACTTACGTGGCCTTATTAGCCGGACAATGGGCCAGAAAAAAACTGGTAGTGAGCGCTCCCTTGCAAAAAAATGTGAGCAAAGGCGGCGAGCGTATGGTCGTGGTTAGTCAATCGGGAAAAGAGGCTGAAACGGTGTTCCGCCGGTTAAAATTATTTCGTGACGCGACACTGGTTGAGGCTTCGCCGAAAACCGGGCGTACCCATCAAATACGGGTGCATGCCGCGACCTTAGGTCATCCTATCGTCGGGGATGAACGCTATGGATTGGATGATGTCAATCGGATTTTTAAATCCAGAGGTTACAAACGGTTGTTTCTCCACGCAGAAAAGTTAAAATTTCAGCATCCGGTTACCGGCGAGTTATTGACTATTACAGCCGCTTTGCCGCAGCATCTGGACGATTTATTACGCCGTGAAGAACAGATTTGACTTAATAATATTTGATTGGGACGGCACTTTAATCAATTCAATAGACTGGATTGTAAGCTGTTTGCAAAAATCGGCCGAACACTGTAATTGCATCATTCCCGAACCACAGGCTGCCAGGGATGTGATTGGTTTAAGCATCAAAAAAGCAATCCAGACATTATTTCCGGGAACTGATAATGAATTGCATAATCAATTGGTGGCGTATTACAGCCGGGAATTTTTATCGAGACAAATTCACAGGGATGATTTGTTTTCAGGTGTTTATGACATGCTGGTGAAACTGAAGCAGGCAGGATATCAGCTGGCCGTTGCTACGGGGAAAAACAGGGCAGGCCTTCAAAAAGCCTTGCAGGCTACCGGAACAGAAGAGCTGTTTTGTATTACCCGTTGTGCTGATGAAACCGCGTCCAAACCAAATCCGAAAATGATACGGGATATTATGCAGCATACGAATACTGCAAATGAACGAACTTTAATGGTGGGTGATTCCATACATGACTTGCAAATGGCATTAAATGCGCAAATTTCAGCTATTGCAGTGTCGTGTGGAGCTCACCCTGAACATTTATTGCAACAATATAGCCCGTGATGTGCTTGCAACAGCCGACGGAATTACTGAATATTATTTAAGGTTAGGAATTAATGGAAAATCACCAGGATAATCAGGCTAAAACGGGTTTATCCCATGAGTCCGGTTGGGAGCGCTCAGTCATTGAAAAATTGGTTTTAGCGTCAATAACCGAACAGACCAGGGCAAGGCGTTGGGGCATTTTTTTTAAATCCCTGATTTTTTTGTACCTGATTTTAATGTTTGTCGCGGCAATGTACCCGAAGATCAAGCAGGAGCTTGGCGTTGAGAGCAAAGACCATACGGCGGTAATTAATGTGCTGGGCATTATTGCAGAGGATAAGGAAGCCAATGCAGAGAATATTATTGAAAGTTTGCGAACTGCGGTAAAAGATAAACATACTAAAGGCATTATTTTGCACGCAAACTCGCCCGGCGGCAGCCCGGTGCAATCCTCTTATGTGTATGAGGAAATCAGAAAAACAAAAAAAGAGCATCCGGATTTGCCGATATACTCGGTCGTCAGTGATATGTGCGCTTCCGGTTGCTATTATATTGCCTCGGCAAGCGATAAGATTTTTGTAAATCACTCCAGTCTTATTGGTTCGATAGGTGTGATTATGGATGGATTTGGTTTTGTCGAAAGTATGCAAAAACTGGGTATAGAACGCCGTCTTATAACTGCCGGAGCCCATAAGGCCTTGCTTGATCCTTTTTCTCCGCCCAGGGAAGATGAAACCCTTTATATGCAAGGTTTATTAAATCAGGTTCATCAACAGTTTATAGGCGCTGTTAAAGCAGGGCGCGGCGACAGGCTTAAAGAAACGCCTGATCTTTTTTCCGGTTTGGTCTGGACCGGCGAGGAAGGGGTAAAGCTGGGTGTGGCTGATGGCTTTGGCAATGACGATTACGTGGCCAAGGAAATTATCGGCGCAGAAAGCCTGGTTGACTTTACCCGGCAGGAACAGTTGCTTGATAAACTAGCCGGCAAATTGGGTTCTGCGTTTGGCCAATCTATCGGCAGTATGATTCAAGGGTTTTCGTTGCGATAACGGGTTCAGTTTGGATTCAGGATGTTTGGTTAAAATCTCTTTATTCTATATATTTTCTTCCTTAATAAAGTGCAGGGATGGACTTTAAAAATTTAAAATAATAACTCAAGCTCCTGATTGCCTATGAAAAACTTGATTAAAGTAGTTGCGCTGGTCTTTTGGTTTTCCACTATCTGTTTTGCAGAAAGTAATATTCTATTGGTGCGTGTAAGTTTGGATCAGGCAACACAGCAAATAATCAGGGATAATAATAAACGAGTGCTGGGCGCTCATACCGAGATAATTGACGGCAAAGAAGTCCATGTCATTAAAGTTTTAACTTCTGACGGGCGCATTCAGCATTATAAAATTGACGCTGAGACCGGCGCAATAATTAGTTAAGCTGAGAAATAGCGGGATAGATAAAGCATGCGTATTCTGGTTGTTGAAGATGAAGTAACACTTTGTGAGCAAATTCAGCATTACCTGGCTGATAAAGGCTTTGCAGTTGATACGGCGCATACGGGTAGTGACGGTTATTACATGGGCAAGGAATATCCGGTTGACGCCGCTGTTATTGATATTGGTCTTCCCGATTTTTCCGGTATCGAATTAATCAAGCGCTTACGCAAAGACCGCATTACGATACCTATCTTAATTTTAACAGCGAGAAGCCGTTGGCAAGAGAAAGTAGAAGGGCTGGAAGCCGGGGCTGATGATTACCTGGTCAAGCCATTCCATTACGAAGAACTGCTGGCGCGGATTAATGCTTTGCTAAGACGATCGGTGGGCCAGGCTCATCCTGTATTAACCCATGACAATATTGAGCTGGATACGGTCGCGCAGGAAGTTTCGGTTTCGGGCGTTAAACTGGAATTGACTGCATACGAATACAAGGTACTGGAATACTTAATGTTTCGTAAGGGTGAGCTCATTTCAAAATCCGTTTTGACGGCGCATATTTATGATGAAGACTTTGACCGCGACAGCAATGTTATTGAAGTTTTTATCGGCCGGCTGAGAAAAAAACTCGATCCTGACGGCACGCGCAAGCCGATTGAAACCTTACGTGGCCGAGGTTATAGAATTCCTGTCGATCTTCCTTGATCCCCATCTATCATCCTTTTATTGATGGGCGGTCAATCGGTTATTTTGAATGCGCACTGATTCATTAAGCTTTCGCTTGCTGGCTTCGGAGGGCTTAGTACTTGCCGCATTCTTCGCGCTTGTGTCTATGGTTCTGGAGCAGGGCTTTCGTGAAAGCGCCGAACAGGCTTTAAAAGAAAGGCTGCAGGTACAGGTTTATTCTCTTTTATCGGCTGCTGAATTGACCAATTCAGGCGAATTGAAAATGCCCTCCGCCTTCCACGAACCCCGGTTTGCAAATCCGGGTTCAGGTCTATATGCCTTTATTCAGCAAGCAAAAAAGCTGGTGTGGCGCTCACCCTCTGCAATAGGTCTGGATGTCATTTCCACCCCTGAATTAAGCGCCGGGAACTCTGAGTTTTTGCTGGAAAAACATAACCGCTATGCGCTCCATTATGCTGTAATTTGGCAAAATGTAGCGGGTGTAGAGCGTGAGTATATCTTTACTGTGGCTGAGGATGCCGAATTTGTAAGCAATCAGGTTGAGAGCTTTGAGGAAACGTTAAGATTCTGGCTACTGGTGATAGGAATTGTATTGATTTTTATTCAATTTTCTCTATTGCGCTGGAGTTTAAAGCCTCTTCGGATTATTGTAAAAGACCTTGAGGCGATAGAAAAAGGAAAAAAAACCCGCCTGGATGGTCACTATGCAACTGAACTGCAAGGTCTTGCCGGTAATCTTAACGCTTTAATCAGCAGCGAGCGGGCGCACCTGGAACGCTATCGCAATACTTTGGCTGATTTGGCTCACAGTTTAAAAACACCTCTGGCGATATTACGCGGCTGTATTGAGGCTTTCAGCAGTAATAAGGAGACTGCGGAAGAACAGATTTCCAGGATGAATGAAATTGTTGAATACCAATTGCAGCGGGCTGCCGCGAAAGGCGAACATAAAACAAGCCGGACAGTAGATACATCAATTCTTATTAATAAAATAATTACTTCCCTTAATAAGGTTTATATCAATAAAAAGATAGTTTTCGATGTTAATGTGCCTGAGCAAAGCCTGATTTATTGTGAAGAGGGCGATCTTTATGAGATAGCCGGCAATTTGATGGATAATGCCTGCAAATGGTGCCATGATAAAGTAAAAATAAGTGTTTCGCTGAATGAACGAAAAGGCAGGCGCCAATTTACTTTACTGTTGCAGATTGAAGATGACGGGCCCGGAATTCCCATGGAAAAACTTGCCGGAATTCTAAAAAGAGGTGTTCGTGCTGATGAAAATATTCATGGACATGGTATTGGCATGGCAGTTGTTTATGAATTAATAGGGCTGCTGGGCGGTAAATTGGAAGGAGGAAAGAGTAAAGATCTGGGCGGAATGTGCTGGAGTGTCTATTTGCCGTGATGCTTTGATTGGTTTAGTGTTTCCGGTTTTTTACATGAATTCAAATCCGGAGCTTACGAAATCAAGATTCACATGCTGTTTTAAAAACTCCGGAATTCGTTGCTCTAACCAATAGCGGGGCTCAAACGGTATGTGGCCGGCAATAAATCCCACATGGCCTCCGCCCGGAGTTATCTCCAGATGAACAAATGAAGACAATTCATCTAAATCGGGAAGAACATCACGGGTCATAAAAGGATCATCAGCAGCTTGAATTATTAAGGTCGGTACTGCTATCGATTTTAGAAATTGCCGTGAACTGGAGCGCTGATAGTAGTCATCTACATTTTTAAAACCATGTAGCTTGGCCACCACCTGATCATCATATTGCCAAAATGAATTGATTTTGGACAAATCGCCTAACTGCCTGATTTTTTCCGCTTCAGCGATGTTGTCAAGTTTTTCCAGCTGTTGCAGCTTTAGCCGGATATAAAGTTTTAACTCCCGAAGTAAATTGTCACGATAGAGCCTGGAAAATCCCTTATCCAGCTTTGATGCGCAAGTACTTAAAACCATAGGAACAGAAACGGCTATCGCGGCGAAAAGTGACAGCTTATTGCCCTGTTCTCCCAGCCACTTTAACAAGACATTACCGCCTAATGAAAAACCCACTACTGCCAAAGGCGTATCAGGTTCGCGTTGGCGCAGTGTTTGATACAGAAAGTGAACATCCTGCGTATCTCCTGAATGATAGCATTTCGCTAAATGATTGGATTCCCCGCTACACCCGCGAAAATTTAAAACGATTGTGCGAAATCCCTGCTGGAATAAGGTTTTCTGTAAACCTGCAATATAGGTTGACTGGGAGCTTCCTGTTAAGCCATGCAATAAAATAACTAAAGGCTGCTCGCCTTGGCCGTACCAATCTATATCGATAAAATCCTGGTCGGGTGTCCTTAATCTTTCGCGTTGCAATACTGGGAATGACGATGTTTTTCGAAACAAAGCAGAGTACAGGGTTTGCAAATGCGCATTATTTAGCCACCATGCCGGCTTAAATGTCGTCTGTATTAACATCGTTCATTTTTTGTTGATGTCATTTGAATACGGTAGGATAGCATACAAGAATGAGCGCCATTTTGCCTATTCTTGTATGAATAAATTAATAAATATTACTAGGAAGATCAAGCAGGTTTTTATGCAATTGCGGACTCTGCCGAATAGCCGGAATTTGGTGAAACAGGCTTGATTGTGAACGGAATATCTGTCTCAATGTGTCTTAACGAACCTCATCATGAGTAAATCTGACCCGTTCCTCAGCTGAACGCCCGAGAGCTTTAGCAAACCACGGCGGCGGCGCTTCAAATACTTTCTGAAATTCCTTTAATTGAGCCACCGCTTCGGTTACCTCAGGAACTTTGATCGGGTAAATATCGGCGCGTATCACTTTAGCCGCAGCCGGGCCCCCGATAGATTGCACGAACAAGACGTGGCAGTCCTTGATTAAATTGGCGCGAAACAGGTTTCTATCATCAGCGCTATCGGCTTCAATAGTGGATCGTATATCAACCAGTTTGTAATCGTGTTGCGAGAGCTGATAAACCAGGTAACGTATGCAGGAGCCGAAATGCCCGTTAATCAGCGCGCCGCTGTTTGAACCTATCGCGACGCGGATAGAATCGGGCATATCACCGTCTCTATAAGGCAATATTTCCGGCAAGTCTTCATCTTCGGCCTCGTCGCCCCAGAGATAACGCACCGCTAGTTTAATGTTTGCAAGACCGATGCCTATATCTTCACCATCTTCTTCACCATCCAGGCTGCCCAAGCCGGTTTTAAGATTGGTGACGGTGATGGATTTTAACTTTTCATCGCTCAAGGGCGAGCCCAGGCGGGCATGTAATATTTCCAGCAGTCTGGGTATATCGATCCCAGGCAGGATGCGTGTTGCTAAGGCAATGCGTAAGGCTAGTTCACGAGGCAATGCTTCCATTTTAATCTCCGGATTTAACAAGCTGGGATATTAGTTTGAGTGTTTTTCTGGTGGAGGCTAAATCCAACGCAGTGAAATCGTCATGCGTTTTAAGTTCCGGATCAGCGCCAGCCGCCAATAGTTGTTCAACAACCTTCTCCCTGCCGCTGGATGCTGCAAAAATCAAGACAGTGGCACCAGAGGCGGAGTTTTGATGATTAATATCTATTCCGGCATGAATCAGTGCATTAATACAATCGCTGCTGTCAGCATAACAAGCTGCCCACAATGCATTATTACCGTATTGATCAATAACATCCAGCGCGGCATTCTGTTCGATCAAAAAGTTGACCACATCGCTGCGGCCTTGTTGACTTGCCAGAATCAAAGGGTAAATGCCGGCAGTGTTTTTTAATACCGGCTGCGCTGCGGAGAAATAATTATTTTGCAGCCAATCCGATACCTCAGGCTTCATCATGCTTCCTGATGTTTCTCTTTCCAGCTGGAATAACCGCCTTCCAGGCTGTAAACATGTTTAAAGCCGAAATCACTGAAAAATTCGGCAAGATGCTCGCTGGCATGTCCGTAGTAACAATAAATCAATAGACTGCGCTGCTTATCGCCGCGTTTGACCAATGATTCTTTTAAGCCTTCATGGACATGCAGCGCATCTTCCAAATGTCCGGCCCTATAATCTTTCATATCCCTACAGTCCAGAATTATGGGGGTGGATTCTTTAATAAAGTTTTCAGAATCGGCAACGGAGAGTGTTTTAAATTTCATGGCAGTGTTAATGACTCGGAAAGGTCATTCCTCAAAAGGAGCAAACGTTGTAGTAAAACTGACAATAAAATAAATTTTGTTGCCAGAAAATGTAGATATCAAACATTTAGCGGCTCTAATTCCTGGCGGAAAAGCATACTGGATTGACAAGCAAGTTATTTGCCATAATCTGGAAGGCCTTATTTTTCTGAGGTTCGCAAGATTATCAGGCAAAAAAAAGCGCCCTATACGAGAAAACAGGGCGCTAAAGTTGCCAAACCTGGGAGCGAATAACATAAAAATGGTATACACAAGAATTACTAAGCATTAACAATGCGAAAAATTAATGCGATTATGTTTATCATTTTTACTGTTTTGAAACTTAACAATTGCTCAAAGAAAGTCATTCATGCGTTTTGAAGGTTTTGGCCAAGCGCCTTTTCTACGGCTATTTCCAAATCCATGCCGCGGAATATTGAACAGCGCTGGAATACTTCTAAAGTCGGCTCTGTCTTTTTATGCTGACAAAACTTTGCGACCAGTTTGGAAAGCCCTTTAATGTCACGGCCGGTTGCTTCCGGAAAGCTGTCCACTAATTGATTGATCAAGTGAGCATCTACGTCCAGGCCGAATTGATTGATCATTACGTGCCAAATCTGGCGGCGCGCATCACGGTCGGGCGGATAATACTTAATCAAGGCAATACACCGGGAAACAATCGCTTCATCAATGTCATCCACACGATTAGTAGTCAGAAACAGCAAGCCGTTAAAATATTCAAGTACCCTTAAAAACACGCCGACTACGGCATTCATGGCGATGTTATTATCGCGCCGCTTGATGTAAACATCCGCCTCGTCAATCAGCATGACAGCGCCCCAGCGCTGGGCGCGGGTTAAGACATCTTTTAAGGCTTTTTCCATTTCACCGACATTGAGTCCCAGTTGTCCTGAATGCACACGGTATAAGGGGCGCTTGATGATTTCGGAGTAGACTTCGGCCGTTAACGTTTTACCCACTCCGGCAGGTCCTGCGCACAATACCGTTGTTCCTCCCGACTTGCCTTCAACAATATCATCCATCAAGACATCCATTTCGGCGGTCAGGATATCGATCAAATCAATCTGTTCTTCACGCAGAATCAGTTTTTGCTTTAGTTCCGGTTGATATCGATAAGGCGTGATGTCATTAACATGCACCCATAAATGATGATGCAGTTCCAGGTGAAACATTAACAGGTAGCAATGAACGGGAAGTTCGGTAAATAAACCTTTGGGGATTTCCGTTTGCGAGGCTTCAACTTCATTCTCGACCTTGCAGTCATAGCGATTGCTTTTGGCGGCTTTTCGCAGGTATTTGGCAAGGATGTCGCCTTTGGCATCAACCGTTAATGCACGCTCGCTAAGGATACTTTCATCATTAACCAGTCGCGCAGTACCGCCTTCAGTGGATAAAACCACGACATCCTTACGCGCCCAATCGGTGCTGCGATGCGAAGCCGTAGGATCTTCAGCATAAAATCCGGTGCCTTTGCCGGAAAACTGTGTGCCGGACTGACCGCACCATTTGAAATAACGCCCAGCGGCATCGTCATAAGTGCTGATAAGTTCAGGCGTTTCTTTAAGAAAACCTTTAGCCGCAAAAATTTCAGTAACTGTTTTGTGGGCAATGTCCCGAGCGCGGATAGTGACGGTTGAAACCGCTACTTTGCCTTTGGCATTGGCTTTGAGCTCAAGTGTAACCCGTCCTGTTTCTTCCTCGCCAGACGGCGTAAAGTCCAGCCGCGTGACCACATAAGCCATGGGTTTTCCGGCAACGTTGGCCTGGAACAGCCAGCCGCGTATGGCGTTGTTTATAAGATAACGGGCACAAGCCGGCAACAGCATTTCCAGGTCATCTTCTTCAAACTTGACCGTATCATCGTTCATCGCTTTTTGCAGCGTTGAAAGCTGTGCGGCATGGCCTTGCATTTCAGCCCCTGCATTCTTGTAAAGAACCTGCAAAAAACTGAGCTCGGTATTGGACAGTTGCTTGAACGGCACTTCGGCTTTATTGCCAAAACGCAGTTGATCTTTTAATGCTGCCAGCGCCGGAAACTCATTGACCATGGCTTCTACATATTTGCGCTCAATCTGAAGTTTCATAGGTTCTCTGTATTATGAATTGACAATAATGAGGCAGCTACACAATACGAACAGATATTTAAATTCCTGTCAGTATTGCAGAGGATGGTCTTTTAAGAAACTCTTGAACACCTTGATTCCATTCATGCCCTTTGACTCTCCTCAGGAAAGCGTTGGACAAGCTACCCTTGAACGGAATCAACAACTTAAATAAAATAAATCAAAAACTTAGCATGAAAGAAATCAAAATTCTACCATTCGTCCTGAGCTTGTCGAAGGACTTCATAGAATTCTTTCATCAGAAGACGCGCAAAGGTAGTAATCCAATCTTAAATTGCGCCCACTGCGGCTTCTTTAACCACCACAATAGTATTTTCTTCTGCTTCTGCAAAGGTAACGAGCGGCGATTTTGTCTTATAAGATTTAGCTGCGGCATAAGCGATGGCGACTTTATCTTCAGCAGATTGATTCTTCAGCTCGCTTTTTTCAATATACAATTCTTCCAGCAATTCATTCCATACCAAGCCCTGTTTGAAAGGTATTAATATATAGGTAACGCCTTCCAGTTCAACCTGCATGCCCTTGCCGATATTTTCCACATATATTAAAGCGATGCAGTCTTTCGCAATATCGGCTTTATATTTTTCAACGAAAACAGGTAGTAGATCGAGTGTAGGCAGTAGTCCGTTGATAAATTTGATCTTGTCGTTTTCAACGATCAAGGCGGAATGAATCAACAGGGCTTCAGGCGGTCTACGGTCAGTTGTTGAACCTTCGCGTAAAGTTCCTTCTTTTAAAACGAGGTCGCCGCGATAAGCGTAAACACCCGCATCGCTGGTTTGGCCATTGACCAAAGTCACAGTTAATAAGCCTTTAGTTTGATAGGTTTCTAGTAGCATGGTTTTGTTCTCCTGATCTTGTTGGGTAGAGTATAAATTAGTGTGCGATTAGCATAATTTGGCAGCAGCTCATAAATTCGAGATGGCTTTTCCATATCGGCTAGTCGGGCATTTGCAGTAACTTGGCTTCAGCTTTAATGTTTTCAGCTTTACCCCAGGCAGTAATGCCTTCAACGAACCATTTTGATTTGCCCGGATGGGTTTTAACCACATCATATTCTGCATAAAAAGTGCCGTCACTATTAAACTGAAGCCTGCCGATACGCTGTTTTTTAAACTCATCGTACCAATAGCACGTTAAGTTATGGTCTCCAGTATAAGGGTCTTTGACGAGTTCAAAGCTGGCATCATCGTAATTCGGATAGTGTTTAATTTCTGCTGCCGCAAAACCCAGCTTGTTGATTTCCTCACTCAGTCGCTGACATACACATTCAGCCAGCGGGCGGTTTCTAGTGATGTGCCCGGATAAATCCATTACTCAGTCACTCCCGCCGCTAAATCCATAATCACTGAAGCGCCGGAAAGGTCTTTTGGATCCAGCTGTTGTATGTGTGATAAGACAAGCTGCGCGTCTTGGGTAAACCCGAGTCTTAGCTTGATAAAAGCCAATGCTTTCAGTGTATATAAATAAAACAGGGCGCTCTCATTGGCATATAAGCTCCATTGGTGAAGGTTTTCAACCAGCCGGCGATAGTCGTTGGGAAAGCCGCCTTGTTTTGCCGCTTCCTCCAGGCCTGCCAGCACAATCCGTTCTGCATCAACGAGGCGTTTTTGGTAGAAATAAAATTTATACAATGCAAAATACGTTTGTAGACAATGGCTGTCCAGAGTTTGCGCTTGTATAAACAGGTTTTCTGCCTTGCTTTGATTAATCGAACTTGCGGCGACAGCCGCTTGCAGAAGCTGATTGACTTCGGCGGGCATATTCGGGCTGAACATGACCCGCTCTTCAATAAACGCAGTCGAATTCATTACCAGATCTCGGCAGGAACCATCAGGTCGGCAACCGGTTCGCCGCCAAGCAGATGCTGCTCGATGATGGTAAGGACATCATCCTTTTTCAACCTGCCATACATAACTCCTTCAGGATAAACCAGGACGCTGGGACCCATCATGCATGGGCCCATGCAGCCGGTGTTAGTCAGGGCTATTTTTTCGAATAAATTACGTGCCTGTATTTCATTCATGAATTCATTCATGATTTCGGCACAACCCGTACTTGCGCAGGAACCTCTGGGATGCCCTTGCGGCCGGTTTTGAGTACAAACAAATACATGTTTTTCTGGTCTGGGCATGATCTTGATCCTTTTAAAAAATTATGTAATCTCTGAGTAAGTTGCTTCCTCATGGTTCGACAAGCTCACCACGAGCGGGGTTCGACAAGGCTCTCCTGAGTGCAATCGAAGGGCTCACCACGAAAGGGTTCGACAAGGTTCGCCTGAGCGTAGACTAAGGGCTCACCACGATCGGAATCACCAAAAGCCGTTCGTCCTGAGCCTGTCGAAGGAAGCCTGTCGAAGTGACTTAAGCAGAGATTTTTTATGCAGCTTCTTTATGCTCGTGGGTAAAACAATCTTTCGGGCACACTTTGGAGCAAGCTTCACAGCCGATGCAATCAAGGCCGTTTTTTATACTCATGACCATAGTGATATCATCGTCGTCTTCAAAATCGCCATAATCATTGTCAAAATCTTCCGGATCGAGCGCTTCGCCTTTTTCAACCAAATCGAAAACATCGCGAGGGCAGACTTTAAAGCAACGGCCACAACCTATACATGTTTTCTGATTGATATCAGTGACATAAGCCGGCGTCCATACTGTGCCGCCAAAGGTAACGCCGGTTACAAATTCAGACATGACTTTTCTCCAGCTCAGGCCGCTTCGGTTTGTGCGGCAATCAGTTTTTGGTTGGCTTCATCCCAGGCTTTACAAGCGTCGTAAGTCGCTTGGGCGATACCTAAAAGATCACCGTATCCTTCAGGCAAGCTGTCTTCAATGAGGTCATGCAATACCATCGCTTGCTCATTGGCCAAACGCTTGGTTTTTTTGACTTCTTTTTCCAGTTTCTTTAATTCTTCAGACATGTTTCCACCTCATCAGTCAGTTGCAGCGGCATGGTATTTTTCAATTAACCCCAGCGCTTTCTCGACTGTTTTATCGCTTTTTTCGCGAAGGTCTTCAAGGCTTGAAAAGCCGAAACGATGGGTATCACGTAATATTTTATCGACCACAATCAATTTCCCGACCATGATTAACGCACGGCCAAAACCTTCATGGCTAAGATGCACGATAGGCGCAGCCATCAGGCCGGATTTTTTCTCTATAAGCGTAGCCAATGAGTTGTAATAAGCTTTTAGGCGGGCGATGGTAATTTCATCTGGATCGCCGATTACCGGAATATTTTTTTTACGTTCCTTGGTTAACACAAGCGGGTCAATGATTTTTGCTTCCGACCAGCCTTCATAGGTATCGTAAGTATCAATCGCACGTAATTGTTTGACCATATCCTTGACGATATCAGCATTTAGATTGGTATCGTCTTCTTGTACAACTAATGCAGCGGTGGCCATGTTTTTTCTCCGTTAAGTAGTAATTGTTTGTTAATAAGCTGAAGCTCTTACTTTGTACGCCAGTGTTCAAGTAACTCGTCATACCCGCCGGGAAGCGGGTATCCAGTGCCATGGATGGTAATTTGGAGCTTCACAGGTTCTTTAATTAAGCAAAGTGCTAATCCGCAATTCCACATCCATGTGTTCTGGATCCCCGCAATCCCTACCGGGATGACGTGTTTTAAAATACTTGTGTCTAACAATGAGATCTGCAGTTTGGGAGCGAAGCAGGACAGGCAAGCAAATATCATTCGTTCCAGCCTTCATCTTCCATTTGATTAAAGCGCTCCGGATCGGGGCCTTTATACTGATTCATTGCTTTTGCCAGCCAACTGGATGGCCCGGCTTTCATCTCATTTTGCAGGTCAACGATTAAGTCTTTTATCTTGCCGCCTTCATGCACCTTAACCGGCTGTATGCCTTTAGCAATTAGCTGGTTAATGGCCGAGCCGCCAACAGCCTGGCAATACACCGCCGCACAGCCGTCCAGCAATTCAAGCTTGACCGACAGTTTGTCTTCATTGCCGTCCTGATTGAGCACGCCAAACTGGGCAGCTTCCAGTAATTGCGCATTGTCCATATCCACCGCATAAACGGCGAAGGATTTAGCTGAGCCAAAATGCTGGTTTACCGTTTCCATATCGGTGGTGGCAAATGCTATTTTTAATGCAGTTTCCATAAATTTTTTCTCATCAGGGCTTTGCACTATGTGCATACGTCTTGTTAATGACATGACAGCGCGCGGTCGGTTAGCCCGGTTAATTCGCCGGCAGGTTTTTGGGCATACACCGAGCGGTAAACCGGAATTTCTTCATGTGAAAAATTAATAACCAGATTGGCTAAATCAAAAAGCGTTTGCCGGGTGCCGCGATAACCGATCCAGGTTTTTTGGTAACCGCCGATGATGTCGTATAATGGAAATCCGGCTCTCAAAATGGGTGTGCCCAGCCGTTCAGCCGTATCAACCGCATGAGAATTACCGATAACCAGTTGCACTTTATTGGCCTTGCCGATCTGCTCCATATCTTCAAGGTCGCCGATTTTGATGCTGGAAACCGGAATCCGCGTTAATAACGGCACATTGCACGAAGTCACTGCCGCAACGACTTCCGCGCCCATTTCCTGAACCAGGTCAGCAAAGGCGTTGAGTAAATCCGCATCAGCGGCAATGGCAATACGTAATTGCCCGAGCATAAAATGCGTGTCCAGCATCGCATCCTGTAATTGTGAACGCTGGCGCTCAATGCGCTCAGGCACATCCTGTCCGCTGATTTCAGACAATGCAGAAATCAATGCATCATTGGCTTTTAAGCCGTAAAGATGATCAAGAGAATACGTTGGAACTCCCGTTCTTTCTTCCAGTAATAGCGCCGCTTTAGTAAGCGATGGGCCGATGACCACCGTCGCCAGTGCATCGCCCAGCGTCGCCATTTCAGACAGCGGAGTACCGCCGATTGTCACGGGACTAAAATCGTCCTCGGTTAAACAGCCATCCAGAGAATCGGAAAGATCGGGCACAAACACCGGCCTAAGCTGGAATTGCTCAAAAATATCGCGCAGGGCCTCCAGGTCGCCCGGTGTCAGCATGTAATTGACCAAGACATTAACTTGGCGTTTGCGCTTGCCCGGATACGTTCCCGTCGCTTTAGCATCCGGCACGACTGCACGGATTATTTCCGTGAGCGTCGCCGCATAGCCGGTCTCAACACTGCCGGTAAAATCGGGTGTATTGACAGCGACGACGGCTATATCGGCAAATTCCGGATTTGCTTCCCTGAACTCCCTGACATTTCGTTGTACATCGCAACCTTGTGTCTCCGCCAAGCCCGTAGTTAAAATAGTAATCAGTGCCGGGTTGGATTTTGCGGCAATTGCTTTAATGCCTTCCCGCACATTTTCGTCTGCACCCATTACGGAGCTGCCCTGATCCATCGCCGTGCTTTGCAAGGGAATGGGTTCCCGGAAATGGCGCACAAAAAACACTTTGGCAAATGCAGTGCAACCTTGCGAGCCGTGCAGCATGGGCATGGCTCGGTTAAAACCCAATGTCGCCAGCGAACCGCCGATGGGTTGGCTGGCTTTCAGCGGATTGACCGAAAGCGCTTTATTTCTTTTCAGGATGTCAGCCATTTGCCGCCTCCTGTTGTAGGGTGGGCAGGCTTTTTTGCCCACCATGCTCCTTTATTTTCCACGGCGCAGGCGCTCTAACCGCCTGCCATACCGGACTTTCAATAGTCAGGGCCAATTGGCGCACCAGCTCCAACATGCCCTGATAGCCTTCATACCCGAATTCGCGTTCCTGGTTAATATCCAGAAACGGGATTTTTGCCTTCAACGCCGTGTACATATTACGCCCCCCGGCAATGAGAATGTCGGCCTGATAATCGTGCACAATCCGGATCAATTCTTTCGGACTGCCGTCATTAATCATTAAGGTATCTTCGCCCATCAATTCACGAATCCGAGCTTTGTCTTCCTCGGTGGATTTATTCGTTCCGGTCGCGACGACGACCATGCCCAAATCCTGCAACGCGGAAATCACCGACCAGCTTTTTACGCCGCCGGTAAACAGCAGCACACGCTTGCCTTTGAGTCGTGCTTTCCAGGGTTCCAGTTCGAGCCTGATGCGGGTTTCTTCGCGGGCAATGAGCTGCTCGGTGCGTTCGGTTAAATCCGGATCGTTCAAGACTTTGGCAAAATCCCGCAAGGCCTGGCTGGTATCGGTAATGCCGTAGTAACTGCCTTCAAACCACGGCGTGCCGTATTGTTCCTCCAGCTTGCGGGCAACAGTAATCATCGCTTTGGAGCAGACCATCATATTGACTTCCGCCTTGTGCATCGTTTGGACTTCGCGGAATCTTGCATCGCCGGACAGTGTGCATAATATGCGTAAGCCCAGTTCATCGAACAGCGGCAGCACATGCCAGAACTCACCGGCGATGTTGTATTCGCCGATCAGGTTAACATCGTGTACGGTGATGCCCTGGCGTTGAACCGGCACCGGATCAGGATCGCGCGTGCCAATCACATGCTTGACCATGGCGTCCCCGGCAATCCGGTTGCCGAGATTCTTAGTGCCGTAAAATCCCGCGCTGTCAATCGGCACAACCGGGACGCCCCAACGCTCTACCGCCGATCTGCAGACGGCGTTAATATCATCGCCCACTAAAGCCGGAACACAGGTGTTGTAAATAAACACGGCAGGCGGGGAATGAGTATCGATCGCCTGCTTGATGGCATGGAACAGGCGTTTTTCCGAGCGCCCCATGACAATGTCCTGCTCGGTCAAATCGGTGGTCATGCCGATGCGGTATAAATCCGCCCCGGAAGAGCGCGTCCCTCGGTTATCCCAGGAACTGCCGGCGCAGGCAATAGGCCCGTGGACAATATGCGCGACATCGGCAATAGGCAACAAGGCAATCTGCGCACCGTCAAAAGCGCAGCCACCCGCCGCAGCTCCCGGCTTGGGCTTGGCGCAACCGGACTTTTCCTTCTTGTTATGCTCACAGGCAGGTTCGTCCAGCAGCTCAGCAATGTCTTTTGTTGATTTCATAGCTATGACCCAATGGCTTTGTTTATTTAGAAATAAGCAACCATTGTGCCATTTTATATGGTATTGAAATTATTGGAGTTTGTTGGGGTTTGGTTTGTAGGAAAGCTTACAAAATTGATGGCTAGATATAACAAGTGAGCTACTATTGGAGCAATATTGACGTTGCCTAGAGAACCATAGGTAAGCTATCTATAGGAGGAATAATTAAATTATCGTCATTTAGATATACTGTGCTATGCCCGGGATCATCCTAATGCCATAAAGCATCCAAGAATACCAGGCAGCGCATAAAATCAGCTATCTTAAAGAGCCCGGATGGAGTTATAAAGCTGGCTGATGTTGAGTAAATTCACCCCTATCGGGTCAGGAGCAGCCCATGCTGGATTACATGTAAAGTCTAACCCGACCAATAACCCTTCATAAAACCCTAATTGATTTCAAAATGTCCTTCAAAAAGCCGCGCATCATCAAAGTGACGGCGGCCGACAAAGGCAATGGCGTGGTGGCCCCATTGGCGCATGGCGCCCGGCTCAGGAATACCCATAGGCCAGAACAGGTATCTTTCGCTACGTTCAGTAGCGGCAACAATGCCGTCCTGCCCGAATAAACTGCGGTAATTTTCATCATTTAAACGTAGGGATCGCAAATTATCCGCATTGTCCCATTGATACTGGACAACCTGCTTCGCCTGACCTGGGCCAAAATATACGCGCTCAATATAGTGTGTCGTTGCGGCAATACGCAGTACCGGTTTCATGATCTGTTTGACGGCAAGCGCCGGCTGCGGCTGGAAGTAGCTTTCAGCAAATCCCGTTTCCTGCCTTATAGCGCGGGCATACTGGCTTGGGAATAATAAGTGGTAACAGCCGCAATTGTGGATGGTATCGAAGATCCAGGGTTTCCCGTCCGGTAACAGCGTCACCCGCCAGGTTATGCCATCCAGACGTCCTCCCATCAAATCGAAAACAGAACTTTTTGGCCGCGACGGAAACCATATCGTATAATTCAACTGCAGTAATATCTTGTTACCCAGCCGGGTATGCGAAAGATGCTGAAAAACTGCCGGTCTACTTGTATTTATCCGGGGCGCGACTTCGGTCTGTAAGTCAGGATAGCCGATACGGTCGTCATTGGCAGCGACATCGATTTCAAACAGCGGCGCAAAACTGTTAAATAAAAGCTGTTGATCTTCGTTAGCCGGCAAGGGGATTTTTAAAGGATTTTCCGATGACTTTTTTAGTATTTCGGCAATTTGCATACTATTTGACAGTTCCGCTCCTAGCGGCGGCTCATAGCGTATTAATTGACCTGAGACCTGCAATTGATGCAGCGGTTGCCGGTAGGTGGTCAGGGTTTGCTCATGCCATTGCGCTATGCCTGTTTTAAATGCCCAGGCTGTCAAAGGATAAAGGCCAATAACCCGTTTCCAGGTCTGGTAATTATCAGCAACGACTGCCAGCTCCTTAAGGTCATCCGGCCTGCTGCTCTCAATCTGTAACCGCAGCAACTTGTCGCTGCAATTTTGCAAGGCCTCAATCGTTGTTGTCCGGCTGGATAAAACAGCCTGTACCGTACTTTGCAGCTTTTGCCTGGATGACTTGGGCAAATTCCTGACTTCAACGCGCCAGCCTTTATTGGCTAGTTCCTGTAGCTGTTTAAGCCAAAAGTCATAGCTTTCGTCAGTCACTTCATCCCGAAAACTGGACAGGAAGCGATTTACCCGGAGATACGGATAATCTTCAATACGGCTGGCTTCCGTGTCCATGACTCCGGCTGTAAGCACAGCCTGTTCAGCGGCAGTAAATACATCAAGACAAGTTTGCTGCGACCGTTCTGTATCCGATTGCTGTTTTATTAGCGCCGGGCCGCTTGGCACACAACCGGTTAATGCACATGCTAATAAAACAGAGATAAAAAATAGCTTTGGCATTAAGTTGAACAATTTAACTGTGTATAGCGAGGGCCGAATCATAGTGCCGGGTCATTATTATTGCTAATCATAAACCATAGCTTGTAGGCTATTCTGCCGTAAAAATTTCCGATCCCTGATGCGCCGTATTGTTGGGATTCTTTATGTCATCCCAACAATACGGCTGGTTAAGTTGATTTTTAAACACGTGGGTTTCGTGTACGAAACGCTTTGTTTATCCAATCAAAAGAAATGAATAATTCATTTAACACGGCTGGCAAAGATCATGCTTTCCTGGATTTTTGTCGAGTCAGCATGCCGCAAAATCCCAAAGCCGAGGCAAACAACCAGAAAGCGGCAGGAAGCGGCACAACCGAAGCCTCAAAATGATAAGTGAAACCACCAAAAAACGGCCCAAGTGGTTGAAAACCGTCCAGGCTGATTTTACCGCTGTGTATTTGTCCAAATAGCGAGAAAAGCGGGTTTGGGTAAGCCATAATAGTGCAAGAGGCGACGGCGCCGGCAGGGACATCACAGCTGGGACTATTGAGGGAAAAATTAAAATTTGTGGCATTAATTATTTCGCTTACAAAGCCTGGAAATTCAAATGCATGGGGCAAGTTGCTTATAAAGATGGCGGGGTTTGTGAACTTAAGTGAATCGAGTGCATGAATAAAAGTACCTTGTGTGCCTTGGCTGTCGCCGTCCAGATAATAGCTATACCAATAATGAGAGATATCGGCGTCGAATGAGCCTGCTACATTATAAGCTTTTGCAGATGGGTATGAAGAACCTTGCGGGCCAAAAATTATCAGGCCGGGATTGTAATCCACTTTACTCACTGCAGAGTCGATAACAAAGTGTTTGCTTTCCCCATCAACACCAGATCCGGTAATGATAAATGCCTGGACAGTGCTGGTAGCTAACAGAGTGGAAATTAATGCAAGATGGTGTAAAACATTCAGTAGGTTGATGTTCACAACTATTTTCCTTAAGTATAGGGGAAGAATGGTAAAAACCGGCATATCCCGCAGCCGGTTTCAGATCGGATTATCGGGGGTATACACTTTCACAGTCAAGCTCTAAGGCTCAGCAGCTTAACTAAGCGAGGTCAGCAGTCCTAACGCCTTTCACTCCATTATTTACCAGAAGCTTTAACCGGCAGAACAGTAAGTTGGGGTGAGTTTATGAACCCCAACCTACATACTATTATCGATAGTATTTTGCAAAACGATCAGTAGTTTTATATTTTTGAATGCTATGGCGGGGTTCCACCTTAGAACTTATCCGTAAATAAGTAGTTGATAAGAAATATCTGTGTATAAAAAAATTACGATTTTCACCGACAGGATCGTAATGTTATGAAAAGATTAGTTAGTTGGAAGGTTTCAGATGAATTCCGGGTGCGCGTAGAGCCATTAATACCCAAACGCCTACGGAACGCTGGCAAAGCCTATCAGCGTAAAGCCGGAGGCGGAAGAAAGCCACAATCGCCGAGGAAGATTTTTGAAGGGATCATGTATGGGTTACGGACCGGTTGTCAAGGGAAGGCCTTACCCAACAGTGAATTTGGGAGTAGCAGTTCTGTACATCAGTACTTTCTGGACTGGGAAGCGGCAGGCGTGTTTGAAATTCTATGGAAAAGCGGTCTGCTGGAATACGAGGACATGGAAGGTATTGCATGGGAATGGCAAAGCCTTGATGGGGCAATGGTAAAAGCCCCTTTGGCTGTGGAAGCTATGGGTAAAAATCCGACGGATCGAGGAAAAAACGGCTGTAAGCGAAGTATCCTGACCGATAAAAAGGGAGTTCCGCTGTCGATTGTGATCAGCGGTGCCAATAATCATGATGTTAAACTGCTGGCGGCGACCTTAGACGGCATTATCATAGAACGACCTAATGACGAAGGCGATAAAGAGCAAAATCTTTGCCTGGATGCGGGATATGTTGGCATACAAGCAAAACAGGAGGTGTTGGATAGAGCCTATGTTCCTCATATCCGACCACGCGGCGAAGAGATCGAAGAAAAAGCCAAGAACCCTGATTTCAAACCAAAGCGGTGGATTGTTGAAGTTTGCCATTCCTGGTTCAATCGATTTCGGAAAATCTTGGTTCGCTATGAAAAAAAGGCGCGTAGTTATATCGGGCTATTGATGCTGGCGGCTGCTGTGATTGTTTTTCGTAAAATAAAACGGCAAAATCAACCTAATATTATTTACGGATAAGCTCTTAGTCAAACAGGCGGAAATACGGATTAGGTTATGACAGGATCAGCCATGTAAACTTTCACGCCTTTATAACCTTATCTACGGGTATATCGATGTTTCACTCCTGCCGGGAAATATTCGGGGTCAGCAAAAGAACACAAGGTAATTCGGGGCAGTTGCCGCTCTGCGGGCGTGTAATTGGCGAATTCGCTATTCAAGCGCAATAACTGCGCTCGAACGGACTCGGCTATCACAGGCGTCATCGCTGCGTCGGGTTCAATGTCTGGCAATAGCTCCACGGCAATATGTAGATAATGGTCGCCGGCTTCGGTTTCCCGAGTTTCCAGCACGAATTTTCCGGTCGCCCAAACCATGATTTCCGGTTGTTCCAGTACGACAGTGATATTCTCCGGATAAATATTGGCGCCATAATAAGACACGGTGAAATCAGCGCGTCCGAACACATACACAAACGGCAGGTTTCGCGGCTGCTTATCCTTATTCAGCCCTAATTCGCTGAGGGACTGCACACCATGATCTCTCAGGAAATCCCACATCTCATCGAAGCCCAGCACCCCGCCTTTATCGGCAATGTGATACCGCACCAAAGGCACGCTATTCTCCCCCGAAACCACCAGCGTGCCTTCATGCGTTTCGAAGAACCGGCTGGCCGGATCGTATTGCACCAGAGTCGGTAATCGTGATTCACCAAACAAGGCGCGGGCCGCGTCAGGATGCACGGACAGCCAGCGGCGAATGGCGATACTGAACGGGGTTTCGTTGCCGAGCACGCCGCCATCGGCAGTGCCGTAGAGCGAAGCAGAATCATGGCAGGGAGACTTCGAACCTATGCGTTGTCCCATCAAGCTGCGCCATTCCTCGCTGAACACCTCGCCGGCAAAGACCAACTTGGGGCTATAGCCCGCCCAGTCGATATCTTCAGCGGCGCCGGCATCGACCACATCTTTGACGAAAGGCGGATAACCCAGCAATACCGTTTGCTCGAAATGCGGCGCCATCTCGCGTACTACGCGAAAGATTTCCGCCTTGTTATTGCCGGGCGTCGCGACCATTAACGGATAACCCTTACGCGCCAGATGCCAGCAGCAGGATGTCGTATACAAGCCGCCTACCCAGTTGCCTAAGGCGAAACAAACCACAGCGAGCGTGCTACGCTCATGGGCGCGGAAACTATCGCATAATACCTGCTCGAAACGTACAGCAATATCCAGCTCATAAGCGGCGGAGCGCGGCCAGAAAGTCGGCTGACCCGTGGAACCGGAAGATACCGCCACCCGGTCAGAACCTTTGAGGCTACCGCCCAGACAGCGCTCCGGCAGCGGATAAGCCTGCATATAATCGGTCTTACCCATCAGCGGCAGCTTCTGAAATGATTGGAAAGTGTTAATCTCCGCGGGATTTACGCCGCGTGCTTCCAGAAACCGGCGGTAAGCGGGAACCTCCGCCGCGCAACGGTGAAATAAGGCCAGAACCTTATCTTCGGGATTGACGGCTTGGTGGTCGGCCAGAAGGGTATCCATTGGCGTGGCGATAAAGTGATGAAAAATGTCGCCGGATGGATGAGTAAGCGAGTTTGACATAGAATGCTACCTACTGTTAGTGGTTCATACCTTTCGATATGATAATGTAGTCAGGATTATTTCCGCCAGAAAAGCAACTGTTCACGAGACAGAAACTTATATGAAGAGGCTTAAAAGATGAAAGAAGAATATGATTTTTCTAATGCCGAACAAGGTAAATTTTATATACCTGATGAAGACATTCAATTACCCATTTATTTAGATAAGGACATTATTCAATACCTTAATGAGAAATGTCTAACCAAGCAGGAAAGTTTGCAATTAGTAGTCAATGACTTATTACGAAAAGACATTGAAATCGCCAAATGGGTGACTTGATAGGTATAACCTGTATATTAGATATTTTGTAGGTTGGTGCTGACGTAAGGAAGCCCAACAATTCGGACGCATCAAATATTGAGGTTCGTACCTCACCCGCCAACCTACACAATAGAAGGAATCACAAAATCACATTACCCTCTTAATCATTAACTTTCAGGACGGTAGATATCATCTTAAAAACCAAACGAAAACGTCTAGTTAGCCATAAAGCAGAAGGGTAAAATAGCGCACAGGCGCATTTCCACTATTTAAGTCCTACTTCAAAACCCGTCAGACGGAATCATCGCATGAAAATAATTTCCTGGAATGTCAACGGCGTTCGCGCTGTGCAAAGCAAAGGCTTTGCCGAAACACTTGAACTGCTTGATGCCGACTGCATTCTGCTGCAGGAAATCAAGGCCCAGGCCGATCAGATCGACAAGGCGCTGGACGGCATTGACGGCTACCGCATTTATTCCAACTGCGCCGAACGCAAGGGCTATTCCGGCGTTACGATCTTATCCCGGAAAGAACCGCGGCAAGTTATCTGCGATATCGGCATTGCCGAGCATGATTTGGAAGGCCGTGTCATCGTCGCCGAATTCGAAAATTTTTACCTGCTCAACGTGTATGTGCCGAATTCGGGCGAGGCATTGGCCCGGCTGGATTACCGCCAAACTTGGGATCTTGAGTTTCTGGCCTATTGCCGGCAACTGCAAAGTAAAAAACCAATCATTGCCTGCGGCGATTTCAATGTCGCGCACCGGGAAATCGATATTGCCCGTCCGAAGCCGAATTACAATAAATCGGCTGGCTATACTCAAGTCGAAATCGACGGCTTCAGCCGTTTTCTCGACGCCGGATTGGTCGACACCTTCCGGCATTTCCATCCGGATACCGTCGCCTATAGCTGGTGGAGTTTCCGCGCCGGCGCCAGGGCGAGAAACGTCGGTTGGCGGATCGATTACGTGTTGACCAGCGAAGTTCTGGTCGGCAACGTCAGGCAGGCCTTTATTCTGCCGGACATTGTCGGATCGGATCATTGTCCGGTCGGCATCGAAATTGATCTTTAAGGCTATCTGAATGAATGCTGACGATTTAATCCCTCCTCATGCACCCAGGGAGATGGCTTGATCTGCGCTCCTTAAGTTCAAGTCGACCGATGCTTATCCGCGAACAAATCATGCGCGATCACCGCGCCGCCTTAGCAAATTGCAGCAGTTGCCCCGCAATGACCGGTCCGGTCGTAACCGGAAGCCCGGTACTATCGCCGATTTTACTGATCGGCCAGGCACCCGGCGACAAAGAGGGCGTTTTCGGTAAACCGTTTGCCTGGACGGCCGGTAAAACCCTGTTCAAATGGTTCGAGCGCATCGGGCTTGATGAAGAGACTTTTCGGCAGCGAGTATATATGGCCGCCGTGTGCCGCTGTTTTCCGGGTAAAAATCCCAAGGGCGGCGATCGTGTGCCGAGTTCTGCCGAAATCGATAACTGTGCAGGTTGGCTGCAAGCGGAAATCGATTTGCTTAAACCCGACTTGATACTGCCGGTCGGCAAGCTGGCGATCAGCCGATTACTGCCGGTGAAAAAGCTGAAGGATGTCATCGGTAAACTTCATCCCGTCACCTTTCATAGCCACTACGCCGAAGCGATTCCGCTGCCTCATCCGTCCGGCGTGTCGACCTGGCACCGGACCGAACCGGGCAGTGCGCTGCTGGAATCGGCATTGACGATCCTGCAATATCATCCGGCCTGGGAACAAGTCTGTGCCGAAAAAGGCGCGGACATCAGGGAGCCCAACAATTAGGCGCATCAAATATTGGGGTCGCCCCTCACCGCCAACCTACAGAAACTTAAACTCTCAGCAACGCCTTCGCTATTTGTTCAGAAAGCTGCTCTTCGACAAATTGCGATTCATCAGGCGAATAAAATTCGACGTCATCTATCCTGTATGTTGAGTATTTTGGAGCGGGTGCTGACCTAAGGAAGCCCAGCATTTGATATTAATACAGCGCTAAAATTGCCGCGCTAATCTTATTTTATTGCCCTCTATTAGTTTTATGCGAGATGCCGGTACGTGAAAATGCCTGTTTACCATCAATGCCTGGACATTGCCTACCTTGATATGCCTGGATAGTTACCCTAATTTCATCGCTTTGCACCAATTTGCGTAGAAATTCCATTTTTCGCACTGATAATGCTCAGCAATTTTGCCATTCAAATTGCAATAGTATATTTCAGGATACTCTTCTTCTACTATGTGGCGCATTCCGGCTGTTAAACATAGATAAATCGGCATATTGGTTCGATTATTGCTCTCTGTATGTTGATTAAATTCAATATCAAATGAGGAAAATACAATGACTGGAAATGCTGCGCGCGTTCAGGCTGTTCAAAACATTACCAATCGTCGACCTATGCCTGCAAAACAACCTGAATCGCTGAGTAGTTTATGGGCGAGTGATGTGTTTACGCTGAGCAAGATGAAGGAAAGCCTGCCTAAGGAAGTCTTTAAATCGGTAAAGAAAACCATTGAAGCCAGTGAAGAGCTTGATGTTTCCATTGCCGATGTGGTGGCATTGGCGATGAAGGATTGGGCCATGTCCAAAGGCGCGCTGTATTATGCGCATGTATTTTATCCCTTAACCAATGCGACGGCGGAAAAACACGATGGTTTTATTTCCGTGCAGAGTGACGGCTCGGTTATCTCTGAATTCAGCGGCAAGGTCCTGGTGCAGGGCGAGCCGGACGGCTCATCGTTCCCGAACGGCGGCATACGTTCAACTTTTGAAGCGCGAGGCTATACGGCATGGGATGTCACCAGCCCGGCCTTTATCATGACCACCGACAACGGCGCGACGCTTTGTATTCCGACGGTTTTCGTATCCTGGACGGGAGAAGCGCTGGATAAAAAAACGCCGTTGCTGCGCGCAAATGCCGCGATGAACAAGGCGGCGCAAAGAGTCTTGTCACTTCTCGGCCATACAAATATTGCTCCTGTCAATTCCAGTTGCGGCGCTGAACAGGAATATTTTCTGGTCGATGCCAACTTTGTCAACAACCGTCCGGACTTGCTGCTTGCCGGCAGAACGCTATTTGGCGCACCAGCGGCCAAAGGCCAGCAATTTGATGATCATTACTTCGGCGCGATACCTGAACGCATCCAGGTTTATATGCAGGATGTTGAAGAACAGTTATACCGCTTGGGCATACCGGCCAAGACCCGGCATAACGAAGTAGCGCCCGGACAATTTGAAATTGCGCCTTTTTTTGAATCGGCAAACGTAGCGACAGACCATCAGCAGCTGCTGATGACAGTATTGAGAAATACCGCCAAAAAACACGGCCTGGTTTGTCTGCTGCATGAAAAACCGTTTAAAGGCATTAACGGCTCGGGGAAGCATGTCAACTGGTCAGTCGGTAATGCAACGCAAGGCAATTTACTGGATCCCGGTAATACTCCGCATTCAAATACACAATTTCTGCTGTTTTGCGGCGCGGTTATTCGCGGCGTTCACAAATATGGGCCGCTATTACGCGCCGCTATCGCAACGGCCAGTAACGATCACCGCCTGGGCGCCAATGAAGCGCCGCCGGCCATCATGTCGGTTTATCTGGGTACGCAATTGGATAATGTCTTCGAGCAAATCAGTAACGGCAAGATAACCGGTTCGCTGAACGCCGGCGTCATGAATCTGGGCATCAATACCCTGCCCACTTTTAATAAAGATGCAGGCGATCGAAACCGCACCTCGCCTTTTGCATTTACCGGCAACCGCTTTGAGTTCCGCGCCGTCGGTTCGGGGCAATCGGTGGCAGGCCCGCTGGTCACGATGAATACCATGCTGGCAGATTCGCTTAACTGGATGGCCGACAGGATGGAAAGCAAATTGGCGCAAGGTGGTGATCGTGATAGCGTCATACTCAACACGCTGAAGGAGATAATCGATAAGCATGGCGCTGTGGTATTCAGCGGCAACGGCTATTCCGCCGAATGGCATAAAATGGCGGTTGAAGAACGAGGTTTAGCGAATCTTAAAACCGCTGCAGATGCGTTACCCGTTTTAAAGCAACCGCATATCGAAGAGTTATTTAACAAGCTCGGCGTGTTATCGCCTGTCGAACTCGCCAGCCGCTTCGAAATCTATGCCGAGCAATACGTACTCGCTATTGAAGTGGAAGCCAAACTGGTGGTCAGCATGGCCAAAACGGGTATTTATCCGGCCGCCGTCAAATACCTGTCCGATCTTTCTTCTACGATAAGCGGTCTTAAAAGCAACGATATTGAACTGGGCAATGAGCCCTTAACGCGCATAACAAAGCTGCTGACAGCCATGATGGAAAAACTCGATAAGCTCGTTGATGCTATTGCCCAACATGATTTTTCAACTATCGAAGAACATTTGCAGTTCTGCGCCAAAACCATTAGGCCGCTTATGGATGAGGTTCGTCACTATGCCGACGCGCTTGAAGGCGAAATAGCAGACGAATTGTGGCCTTATCCAACCTATCAGGAAATGTTGTTTATTAAATAGTTTCCGGCTTAACCCAGGGTTTTATTCGTCGATTTCCGGTTGAAATTGAAAAAGGCAGGGATTGTGTTATCCCTGCCTTTGGGCGGTTATTTTTGCTTTCTTCTGACTTTGCTACCAATCAAGCCAGCTAATCCACTACCAAAAAGGAATATAGTGGCTGGTAAGGGAACTGCAGGGATAGGAGGTTGTGGCCCGCTCATACCTTTGAGATAGATTTCAAATGTACTCCATTCTGTATTTATGCCTGATACGGCCAATTGATATGATCCAGGCACAAGTGCTTCAGAATTGACCTGAGCATCATTAATGCGAGTTGTGCGACCAGCTAATTGACCGGAGGCGTCGGTGGTGAAAAGTTCAGTATAAATAGTTGTCCAAGAATACGCATTGTTCCAGGCGAACAAATTCACCCCAAAACTGTCCACTATAATGCCAGTGCCAGGATCAGTAAGCCCTAAACCAAGATTAGAGTTACTGAGGCTTCTGTAAGCCCCTCCCAGTCCAATGTCTATTGACCAATGCCCAGGAGCAATTTGTGTAACACTCGAATGAAGTCCATCGAAGGGTATTGAAGTCCAATAATAGGCTGAAGGCGAGGAAACCACTGGTATTCCCCCGGAGACATCCATGTATATAGGTTCTGCCAGAACAGTATTTGAGATTATGCCTCCATAAACAAGCTGCAACACAATTAATGCCCTAATTAATCCTATTAACGGATAATTTTTTATTTTTATTCACGGCGCTTTTCTCCTAAAGTGTGGGCAGTTTATGGCATTGCCCGTTTGCCTCTTTAAGCTCCTAACTTGAGGCGTAAGAAATTCCCGCAATACGTGTAAAGGATAGGATTAATTGACTCCTCCTAAACTTTATATTTGCGTGCTTCTCATCTAAATATCACTTGCAATTGATAATTGCACCTGATTTTCTAATTGACTAGGGTCATTGTATAATTTATGTCAAACCTGATGTTGATATGGATCAAGAAAGCTTTAAATAATTAGTATTTTCACCGAGGTGTCCAGCATTAACCGTTGGGGTTCGTATCTCACCGCCAACCTACAGAAACTTAAACTCTTAGTAACGCCTTAGTTCTGCTTTGTCAAATCAAGCACAAGCGCGTCATACGCGCTGGGAGGCAGGCTATCCAGTATCATGGATGGCAGGCTTAAATTCTTATATGTAGCCCTGGATCCGGCACCAATCTGTCTGGAACAGATTGGTATTGCAATGGCGTATGATAGGCATTTGCCATATGCACTGCCTGTTGCGTTTTATTGTGGCGCAAAAGCTGCCGCTATTTACGCCTTTATTTAGGATTAAATCAAACGCAGAGTATTACAACTCAGCATCTTGAGAATATATTTACATTTGTGATTGTAAGTAATTTTGTAAACCGACTTTATCGATCAATTCAAGTTGTGTTTCCAGCCAGTCGATATGGTCTTCTTCAGACTCCAGGATATGGGAAAATATCTCACGGGAAATAAAATCACTCACCGTCTCGCAATAGGCAATAGCTTCCCTGAGCAAGGGGACCGCGATTTGTTCGAGCTTTAAATCACACTCGAGCATTTCCTGGGTATTTTCGCCTATCAGCAATTTGCCGAGATTTTGCAGGTTGGGCAAGCCTTCAAGGAAAAGAATCCGCTCGATAATTTGATCGGCATGTTTCATTTCGTCAATGGATTCGTGATATTCCTTTTCGTTAAGTTTTTTAAATCCCCAGTGTTTATACATTCTGGCATGCAGAAAATACTGGTTGATCGCGGTCAGCTCATTTTCCAGTGCTTTATTGAGGTACTCAATGACTTTGGTATCGCCTTTCATAATAGTTTCTCTTTATATAATTGTTATTGGTTGATTTGAGGCACAAGGTAAGGATTGGACAAGCGCTGCTCTTCGCTCAAGTAAAGCGATAACTTCTTTATTGCATTTTCCGCAATCTTTACCTATTCCGAAACAATGAGTCAACTTTTTTCGCGTACAAACACCGTTTTCAATAGCCGTTAAAATCTGCGAATCGGTGACAGCTTTACAAACGCATATATACATTGCTGCTCCTTTAAGCCAGTTTGGAAATACTTAGCGTCTTCGCCGTTGCACGGTTTGCGGGTCGGCGGTGATTTGACGGTAAATTTCTACCCTGTCCCCATCTTTTACAGCAGTGTCCAGCGCGGCAATTTTACCGAATATGCCCACTTTTTGGCTAGCCAGGTTTATCTCAGGATAAAGTTTTAATACACCGGACAGGTTAATAGTTTCCTCTATGGTACTACAATCAGGCACTTCCAGGCGCATCCATAGTTGTCTATCGACTTCTGCGTAACAAACTCCGACGTTCATGGGTACTCCTTAGATTATTCAGCGACGGCTGCGGTGGATACGGTAGTTAATATTTTTTTCTGCGCGAATTTCTGGAATTTTTGGTCTATCAGGCGTTTACCGACGATCAGAAAGGCCAGCATGATGAATCCGCCCGGCGGCAGCGCCATTAATAAAAAGCCTTTGTAGTTGGGAATGACGGTGATTTCCAGAAACCTGAACGACTCACCCAGCAGCAAGGACGCATTGGCGAATAAAGTGCCTGTCGCACTTATTTCTCTTGCCGCGCCGAGAGCAACCAGGACAAGGGTAAAGCCTAAGCCCATCATCAAGCCATCCCACAAGGCATGTTTGACCGGCTGTTTGGAGGCAAAGGCTTCGGCTCGGCCAAGTAATGCGCAATTGGTGACGATTAAGGCAATGAACAAGCCCAGCACTTTATAGAGTTCGTGCGCCCAGGCATTCATTAAAATATCGACTAACGTCACCAGCGCGGCGATCAGCAGTACGAAAACCGGGATACGGATTTCGCTGGGGATTAAATGCCGCGTCACTGAAATGAGGCCATTGGACGCAATGATTACCACTAGCGTGGCAAGTCCCATTCCTAAGCCGTTGGTTGCTGTCCCTGTAACTGCCAGTAAGGGACAAAGCGCCAGGTTTTGCCCGAACACGATATTGTTGTTCCAGATGCCGTCACTGGCGATTTTACGATAGGTGTCTGACAGAAACATGGCAATGTCCTCAAGGATTGATCAGTTGTGCCTGATGCGCTTTAAATAACTGCAAACCACGATGAGTGGCTTGCACCGACTTGCGCGGAGTGATGGTCGCACCGGCAAATTGGTCAAATTCGCCGCCATCTTTTTTAACCGCCCATTTTTCCGGCGCTAAATTGTCCAGGGAGCGGCCGACAAAGCTCAATATCCAATTTGATTTAGCAACTTCAATTTTATCACCCAAGCCGGGGGTTTCTTTATGGCTTAGAACGCGCACGCCCAAAATATTGCCGTCGCGGTCTATGCCCATAATCATGTTGATTGCGCCGGAATAGCCGTCAGGCGCAGTAAATTTAAAGCACACGGCGGTGACATTACCGGACTTTTTAGCCAGATACACGGTGGTTTCAGCAGCGCCGATATTATAACCGGCGGATGGGATCGTCAGCGTGTCATGCAGCATGTCATTATCATGTAAATCGGCGGATACGACTTCTTCCAGCGAATTTTGTAAATCTTCATCAAGCCGCTGCTGAATTGTCCCTTGAGTACTGCAATTGGTGACACCCAGCAGCACACTGGCAAGTAAGGCGAATCCCGCTAAAATTCCTGTCTGAAATTCCAGCTTGGGTCTAAGCCGGGCCAGGTTTGACGGTTCCAGCCAATTTTTTAAAAAGGCCCGGTAAGCGGCGATTTTTTCTTTCAATGATTCGGTGGGTACCGGGTCAATAATCATGGCGTATTCCTATATTTGATCAATTCCGCGCCGCTATCCGCAGCTTGTCATTCCTGCCGGAATGACGTGCTTTTAAGTACTAGTGTATAAAGACGAGCTCTCCGGCGGGAACTATAAGGTCTATGATTTCGGTATCTCCAGGGGTTTGCCTTTGCGGTCACGCCCGTAAATTCGGGGGCGAATGTAATGATCTATCAGCGGCGTCGCCGCATTCATTAACAGCACGGCAAAACCTGCCCCTTCGGGATACGCGCCCCAGGTACGAATCACGAAAATCAACAGCCCGCAACCTGCACCGAAAACCAGTTGACCTGCAGGCGTATTGGGCGAAGTGACATAATCGGTGGCGATAAAAAAGGCTACGCACATTAACGCGCCTGAATTTAAATGCAGCAACGGGCTGACATAATGCCGGGTATCCATGACATGAAAGGCCGCGGCTAGCAGCGCAACCGTCAACAATAAAGATACCGGGATCTGCCATTGAATGATATTTTGGCGAATTAACCACACGCCGCCCAAGCCCAGCAACAGCGTGGAAGTTTCGCCCAAACTGCCGCGCGTGCCGCCCATAAAGTCAAGAAAACCGGAGTAATCCTTGAGGATGTCAGGCAATAAACGGTTCTGGGAGAATTCAGTTTTGATGAATCCCAGCGTGGTCGCACCGGTGCTTGCATCCAGATTATCCAGTCCTGAAAAGGTAATGCGCCAGCTTTCGGCAAGGCCCGGCGAATGCGAGAAAAACAACGGCGACACATTGGCCCATGTCGTCATTTCGATAGGAAAGGAAATCAGCAGCGCGACTCTGGCGAGCATGGCGGGATTAAACAGATTTTGCCCCAGGCCGCCATAAACCTGTTTGCCTAAAATAATCGCCAGTCCGGAACCGGCTACGCCTAGCCACCACGGAGCCCAAGGCGGCAGCGTCATTGCCAGCAGCCAGCCGGTCAATGCAGCGGAGCCATCCATAATGACCGGTTTGGCGATTTTACCCCTGAGCCGTATACATAAGACTTCAAAAAAAACCGCTGATAACACGGTAATAATAAACAGATTCAGAGCCGGCCAGCCAAAACACAAGAGTCCAAATGCGGTCGCAGGCGTAATAGCCAGCATGACTTGCCACATAATATGACTGACGCTCGCCTTGGCGCCGACATGCGCGCCGCTGCTGGGTTTCATGTACGAAATCATACCAATGCGCTCTGCTCGGCTTTCAGCCGTTCCCGCTCTGCCTTGGCAGCTATGCGGGCCAGCTCATCTTCGCGCTGTTGCTGGGCTATGCGTTCCATGCGGGCGTTACGCGCATCCATCAGGCGTTTGGTTTGCTCGGATTTATGCTGCGCCTGCTGCCTGGCCATGACTTCACCCGAGGCATATTTAAAATACTGCACTAGGGGAATATTGGATGGGCAGATGTAAGAACAGCAACCGCAACTTATGCAGTCTTTTAATCCTAAATCCACCGCAGTATCCAGTTGGTTAATGCGGATATTGTTCGCCATATCCAAAGGCCGTAGTCCCGCCGGACAAACGCTGACACAACTGGCGCAGCGGATACAGGGTTGTTCATCGGTATTTTTGAGTTCGCTTTGTGTTAATGCCAGAATGCCGCTGGTGGCCTTAACGGTGGGCAGACTCGTATTTGGCAAGGAATCGCCCATCATCGGGCCGCCCATAATGATACGCGCGGTTGCTTCCGAATTCACTTCACAAAAGTCGAACAGCTCGGAAATTAAAGTACCGAAAGGAACTTCTACATTCACGGGGCGCTTTACTGCGCCCCCGGCTACAGTGATAACACGGCTAAGCAAAGGCTGCCCATGACGAATCGCATTATGGACTGCATGAGCGGTACCGACATTATGAATGGTCACGCCGATTTCCGATGAACGGCAGCCTACCGGAACTTCTTTACCCGTCACATAACGGATCAATTGCCGATCCCAACCCATCGGGTAGCGAGTGGGGATTTGCATGACTTTAATCAGCGGATAAGGCTTTGCCGCGGCTTGCATAGCAAGATAGGCTTGCGGTTTATTGTCTTCAATCGCCACCACGGCATTTTCAGTTTCCATGCCATGCAGCATCAAACGCACACCATCGATAATCTGCCCGGCGCGTTCCTGCATCAGTCTGTCATCGCAGCTTAAATAAGGCTCACATTCCGCCCCGTTTATAATTAGCGTATCAATATGGTTTTCACGTCCCATATTGAGCTTAACCGCGGTTGGGAAGGTCGCTCCGCCTAAGCCGACAATACCCGCCGCGCCGACTCGCAAACTAATATCTTCAGGAGTTAACTGGAAAGGATCGTCTATGGCTTGTATTGCCATCCATTCATCTTTGCCGTCAGTTTCCAGCACGATAGTCCGGATAGGTAACGCGGACGGATGCGGCGCCGGATAATCGTTAACGTCAAGTATAATGCCCGAACTGGGTGCATGTACGGGCGCGGAAATCATGCCTTGACTGTAAGCTAGCAGTTGCCCTTTCAGCACTTTTTCACCGACTTTAATTACCGGCTCAGCGGGTTTGCCGACGTGTTGCTGCAGGGGAATATACAGTTTTTTCGGTAAAGGAAAGCTGTTGACTATGGCTTGTGCAGCGGTTGCAGCTTTGTGTTCCTCGGCATATACGCCGCCTCGAATGCTTGGTTTTGAAAAAAAGCTCAGCATACAGCATTACCTGTTACCGGCAAGGCGGGTTTAGTCCATCGCCAGTTACGTAAAGTGACTTCAATAGGGTGCATTTGCAAACATTCAGTCGGGCACACTTCTATACATTTTTTACAAGCTATACAGGCATCGGCGACTACCGCATGAATTTGTTTGGGTGCGCCGACTATGGCATCAGTTGGACAGACTTTAAAACAGCGGGTACAACCCGTACAGGTATCCTCACTAACTCTGGCAACCAGTAGTTCGGGTTCTTTTACTTCGCTTAAATCCAGGTCCAACCCTAATAAAGCGGCGATTTGTTCCGCCAGGGCGCTACCGCCCGGAGGGCATATGGTAGCGGGCGCTTTACCTTCGGCTAACGCTTCGGCGGCCGGCCTGCAGCCTGGAAAACCGCATTGACCGCATTGCGAGCCTGGCATTAAGGACTCCAGTTCATCGACAATCGGGCTGCTTTCAACTTTTAAATATTTGGCGGCAATACCCAACAGCAAGCCCAGAAACAGCCCTAATAAGGTTAAACTTAGAATGGCGGATAAAACGTACATGGTTTTCTCCTGTTAATGTGTGCTGTAAAGCCCTGCAAACCCCATAAATGCCAGCGATAAAATACCGGCGGTAATAAATGCAATCGGCGTGCCTGCAAACAGTGCAGGGACTGTCATCAACGCCAGACGCTCACGCAGGCCGGCAAAAAGCACCATAACTAACGTAAAGCCGACAGCGGAACCAAAACCGAAAATCATACTTTGCATAAAACCGTATTGCTCCTGCACATTCAATAACGCCACGCCCAACACCGCACAGTTGGTGGTAATCAGCGGCAGGAAAATACCCAGTATCTGATAAAGTACCGGACTGGTTTTATGCACCACCATTTCAGTAAATTGCACCACGGCGGCAATTACCAGGATAAAGGCGAGTATGCGTAAAAACTGAATATTAAAAGGAGCCAGTATGAAATGCTCCAGTAACCAACTGGTCATTGCTGCCAGGGTCAGTACAAAAGTTGTTGCCAGGCCCATGCTCAATGCAGTATCCAGTTTTTTCGAGACGCCCATAAACGGGCAGAGTCCCAGGAATTTTACCAGAACCACGTTGTTGACCAGAGCCGTGCCTAATAAAAGTAGAAGGTATTCACTCACTGTTTTTTCCAAGCTGTTTTTAGAACTTTTCATAACATCTCAGCATCAATTATGCCAATTCGACAAATAGACAGACACAGCCTATTTGTCGGCTTAGAGCCATGCAAAAAACCGCCGATGTCAGGGCATAAAATCTGTTACAAGTAATACATCTTTACAGCGATAAAAATAAATTGTCGTAAACCTTACAAAATCTTATATTCTATGAACCTGCTTACTACGCTTTGCTTTATAAATTAAGGATGAGCCAAAAATGGTAAAGTTATGTATAAAACATTAGTATTAAGGCTGGCGTTATAATTGCTAGGTAATTTTAAACTCCTCTCAGTTCCCGGCTATAACTTATGAAAAAAACTTCATTGCAATTTTTACAGACGCATCTCAACATGGCGAACACGGTTGATGATTTTGCGCTCGGTTTATTTGGAGAGGCATCTATGGATAATAAAGGTGATAGGACACCTTACAGCTTGTTTATTGAGGCCGTTGAACAGGTGCCCATAGCGATATCAATAACCGACAAAAAAGCTAATATTCTTTATGTCAATCAAGAGTTTTCCAGAGTAACAGGTTACCAGCCTGAAGATGTTCTGGGTGAAAATGAATCTTTATTATCGGACAAACGTACCCCCAAAGATGTGTATTACGATTTATGGCATACCATCAGAAGCAAGAAAGTATGGCGAGGAACACTGTGTAACCGGCATAAATTCGGCCATCGCTATCTCGCTGATTTGACTATAGCTCCCATGTTGGATGAGCAGGGGAAGGTTACTCATTACATAGGCATGCACAAAGATATTACTCGCTCCTATGAGTCTGAAAAAAAGATAATTAATCAAAAATTATTGATTGAATCAGTTATTAATTCATCGCCCATTGCCATGGTAGTTATCGATAACCAGGATCGTGTTATTTTAGATAATCATATGTATAAAGTCTTGGTAACCGATCTCGATAAAGGCGAACCCGCGCTTTATTTTTTACAATTGCTGCGCAATGAGATGGGCGATTTATGGTCGCAGTTACAAAGTAATGAACAGGGCTTTAATAACCGTGAATTTAAGGTAGAAGGTAAAGGACATCAGCGACCCCGGTGGTTTTCATGTGCCGGAAACTGGTTCATGGAGAATGAGGTTGATGCCGACGCCTTTTTTGAGAACGCTTCAAAGCAGTACCTGATACTGACCATAACCGATATTACTCGGCAGCGGCGGCAGATGGAAGAGTTACATATCCAGACCTTAAAAACCATAATGTCCGAGGATGAAGGCGTGCGTGGCATAAGAGAAACCTTACTGGGCGCGATACACCAGATTCAAATGCCAATGAACCAAATTAGGGCAGCCGAACAGATTTTAAGACTCAAACGGGATGAGCGGCAAGCCAGCTTGTTACAAATACTGCAGCAGATTCAGCAATCCGGGGAAGAAGCCATTGCGACCATGCAAAATTGCATTCCCGAGATTCTGCAGGCCGCTGTTGTCCCCGTGAATCTCAATCAGATTTTGCACGAAGTGCTGTTGCTCAGCGATCAGCGGATCTTGTGTATGGGTATCGATGTGCATTGGCATCCACAGTCCGATCTGCCTAGTATCCTGGGTTCAGAAAATCGCCTGCGCATATTATTTAAGCAATTGATAGATAATGCTATTGGGGCGATAGGCATATCAAGCACTGGTGAACAGCGCCTTAAGATTACCACGCATGCTGATGCTGATTTGATTTATGTCAGCATTGAAGACAGCGGGCCGGGCATTCCGATTGAAAAACGCGCAAAAGTATTTGAGCCTTTTTATACCACTAGGCCCATGGGAGGCAATCAGGCGGGTATGGGGCTGGTTATGGCAAAGGAGATCGTTAACCAGCATCAGGGATTTATCGATATAGATCCAGGCTATGATCAAGGATGCCGGCTTAAAATAAGCTTTCCTTTGCACAGACAGGAGCTTAGGAGGTTAACGTAATGTCTGAGCGTACCCAATTAATCGAAGCTGAACTGGACACCTTGTACCTTATCAGTCAGATATTAAATAGCACCCATGATTTGCATGCAAAATTACAGGCCGTACTGGACATGCTCCATAAAAGATCAGGTATGCGCTCAGGGATGATAACGCTAAGGGAAATAGAAAATAACAGCATGATTGTCAGCGTTGTCCACTCTGACGGCGCCGGCAAACTTGATCAACCGGTCAGGTACAACCCGGGTGAAGGGTTGATGGGAGCCATACTGGACGAGGGCTGCACCATTGTTGTTGAAAAAGTGTCTGAAGAGCCGCGTTTTTTAGGGCGCCTGGGTTTGTATGATCCCGAACTGCCTTTTATCGGCTCGCCCGTCTACATAGAAGAAGGCGATACTATCGGTGTATTGGCCGCCCAGCCAAATAACAGCCTGTTTCTGGGTGAGCGAGCCCGGTTTATGGAGATGATTGCCAACTTGATTGCGCAAAGCGTGAAAATGTTGCGGGTAATCGAACGTAAACAGCGGAATCTGGTTAGCGAACGGGATCAACTCAAACAGGCATTGATCAAGAACTACAGTTTTGAAAACATCATTGGCCATTCGCCGCCGATGTTAAAAGTGTTTGATTTAATACGTCAGGTTGCAAAGTGGAATACCACGGTATTAATTCGAGGCGAATCAGGAACTGGTAAGGAAGTCGTGGCTAATGCGATTCATTTTAATTCAGGCTGCGCCAGCGGACCTTTTTTAAAACTGAACTGCGCGGCCCTGCCTGACGCCTTATTGGAGTCTGAATTATTCGGGCACGAAAAAGGTGCGTTTAGCGGCGCCATCAGCCAGCGTAAAGGCCGCTTTGAATTAGCCGACAACGGCACTTTGTTTCTGGATGAAATCGGTGAAATTTCCGCTTCTTTCCAAGCCAAATTGCTGCGTGTATTGCAGGAAGGAGAATTTGAGCGGGTAGGCGGCACGCATACTATAAAAGTCAATGTCCGTATTATTGCAGCAACTAACCGTAATCTTGAGGAAGAAGTGAATGAAGGCGCATTCAGGGAAGACTTGTATTATCGCCTTAATGTAATGCCTGTTCATATGCCGGCGCTAAGGGATAGAACTGAAGACATTCCGGAGCTATCTGAATTCCTGCTCGGCAGAATTTCGCAGCAGCAGGGCGGGCGCCCTCTGGAAATCAAGGAAAGCGCTATACGCATATTAATGAAACACAACTGGCCCGGCAATGTCCGCGAACTGGCAAACCGCCTGGAACGGGCAGCAATAATGAGTCCTAACGGTATCATTGATAGAGATGTCATGGTCAGCACCGGGCTTGAAGATGTGGTGGCGCAGGCGGGTCTCAGTCTTAAACTTCAGAAATCGCCTGCGGTTGATTTTAATGATGAAAACATGGATGACCGGGAACGGGTCATTGCTGCTTTGGAGCAAAGCGGCTGGGTGCAAGCCAAAGCCGCCCGCCTGCTGAATATGACGCCAAGGCAAATCGCTTATCGTATTTTGACCCTGGATATAACCATGAAGCAAATTTAAGTAATCTCTGAGCAGGTTACCGTTCGTCTTGAGCTTGGCTAAGGACTTAACACCGTTTCTTAACAGAAAATTTGGAGCAGCAATGACTATTTTATATGTGCAACACGATTATGCCGTTTTCGGTTTTGGTGAAACCAGGGAAGAAGCCATCGCCATGGCAGCGCAGTGGTTAAAAGATGAAACAGGCAAACAAGGCTGTTCCGTTGATTATGCTGAAAGTTTATTGGTAGCTTCCGCAAAACCCGGACAAATGACAATATATGAAACTGCTGAAACTCTCCCTGGCAATGCCGAAAACTGGGGCGGGGAAGAGCTGTTGGAATGGTACCATGATGTGGCATGAGGCTGGAATGACGTAAGTATGCCTTTACCCTCTTTGATTATAACAAACCGTGCCTCAAGGTATTGGGGTTCGTGCCTTACGCCAATCTACGCCGATCATGGTTTTTAAAATCTGCCGGCGCTTCAATGTCAGTGTTTTCCAAAGCTGTTCCTCGGATTCAAAACCGATATGCGGGCTTTGCGGTTGCCCATTTTCCCAGGCGGAGACGAGGCGGTCAGCGATTTCTTCATGGCTGGTTATGCCGATAATGACTTTATTCATGTTCTTTTCTTCACCTTTCAACATCGTTCCAAAAATCAACCAATAACTGGCGCGGCGATTCAAATTCATAGGCCGATTCGATTCGACCTACATGTTTATGATTGCCTTTGCCCGCTTCATTGTCGTAGCGCAAGATGCATTGGCTATCAACCACAAACGCCAATCGATACATGAAATCATAATTGCTGCCGGAAACTGGGTTAGGCAGGCGCCATAAAACCACTTCAACAAAACTGTTTTCGCTTTGCACCAGACGTTCTTTAATCGATAATTCCGCTTTCATGTTGGATATTACACCAACACTCTGTCAAGTTAGGTATGATTTTCCAGAGTGTTATTGCCTTGATTTTGCGAACTGCGGCTTAAAAACTTACTTTAAAGCCTTACCTTTTAGGTAAATTAGTTTATATATAGGTTTAATCCCCTGCATTCCGCAGTGGTTTTGGATACTGGCTATGAACGCGACCAATCGCTTTATGAAGTTTTTGATTTTAAGCTCGGCACTGGTTTTCGGTGTCGGTTATATGTGGATAGGCTCGGATAATGCGCCGGGCTGGATATGGCCATCGGTCACGCTGCCATTGATCGTTAATTTTACCTTGCTAGGCATCCAACTGGTAAAAAGACCGTGAAAACACGTTATCTGACGGCCATTATTCTGGCCTTGGGCGCTGGTATCGCGCAAGCAGATGAATCACCGCTGTACGGCGTTTATCCGGATCGAGGCGTCTGTTTTGTGGTGGACGCTCCCGGTACCTACCCCGTTATTATGCCGTCCAGTTACGATCCGGTTGAGTTTACTGTGGCAGAGGCGTTTACCGATCTGTTTAATGCAAAAGGCACAGCTTATATATTTCCTACGCTGGATACGCATAATGAACGGGTCATGCTCATAACCGGCCGCTATGACCTGTGTTTAGCGGTTGCAGAGACGTATGCGCTGGAAGTTGTCGAACGTGAAAATAATGAACCGGCACTGGTAAAACTGAAACATCGCCTGGTCGCGTTTTATCGCTATTTGGGACTTTTTTAGAGACGCCTGATTCTGACGTCATAAAGTCCCGCGCTGCGGGTTTTTTTTGCCTTTCGTGACTGTAATCTGGTAAAAAATTTAATCGGGAATTACTTATGGCTGACGGGCCAAGCATCCGAGTACAGACGGATTTATCAGATTTTGAAAAACTGCTTCAAGCGCTGTATAAAGGTTGCAGGTTGGGATGACGCAGGGAATCCCAACAAACTCTAATGATTCCCCATTGGCTGTTTCCCTACTCGTTCAACGAAACTCAAGCGCTTGCGTTTGTTAATGGGCATGATTATGTCCGCCCTTGATTTTATGCAGGATGGATTTGATGAACGGATCGTTTTCCTTGTCGCCAATATCGGCAAAATCCGTAGAACGGTAATCGCCGGAACGTTGATATGGCCACGGTGATTGTACCGCCGGGTAAAGCGCAGTGATTCGGGTGATGATGGTATGGCCGTGTTCTGTGCGTTTGATCATCGCCGGGAGTTGTTCGTGCTCCAGCCAGGTGATTTCTAGCGGGTTATCGGGGTCTTGCTTTGGAAATGAATTGCGGAGCGATTGAGGATATCTTCGCGGTCATCGGCAAGTAATGGCGCAATCATGGCTTGACTCAACAAAGTGGCAATCGCCTGCCAGCCGGGTTGGGAGCCGATAGTTTTCAAATCGCCCGGCACATAATCGATGACTTGCTGTTGATTGTGAAACACCCGCTGATAAGTGATTGTTCCATCAGCCGATTTCGTCCAGATTTCACCGCTGTTGTCTTGCAGATTATGGGTTTCGGCACGATTAGCCGTGCGCCAGAAGCGCCATTGATGACTGTGTTGGCGGGAGTCGTCATCGTCTTCAATGATAATCGTTTCAAATTCTGCGGCAAGCGCCGGCAAGTGATTAAGTCCTTGAATTTGAAGTGGCTTGCTAGATTGAAGTGCACAAGCACTCAATAACAAAATGAAAATAATAGTAAACAGCGGTAATTTATTTGACATCAATACTCCAAAAACAAAAAGAGGCGCCGAAGACGCCTCTTAATTACAGCCATCAGGCTATTTACTGACCGGCCCTAAATCCTAAGGCTTTTGCCATTACCTGATAGATATAGCTTTGTTCCTGTACGCCATGGAATAAATGAGCTTTTGGGCCGGCGGCAAAAATGGCCACATCTTCGGCGGCATGGGTTTCACTATTCATTGGAATTGCGGCCTCCTGGAGAAAATCAGGATGCGCGGTATCGACAGCAGTTAAATCCGGGCGCGCATTCGGGCCGCGATAACCGGGGCCGTTGGTATATCCCAGCGTGGTGTAATGCATGCCGCTTTTGTCTGTGGCAAAAACGGATTTGCCGGGCTCTTTCACCAGTCCCAGAATCGGGTTGCCGCGCTGCGGATAACCTGCGATGGTAAAGGTGTGGCTATGATCGGCCGTAACGATAATCAGGGTGTCTCTATCATTGGTTTTTTCCAGTGCTTTGCGTACTGCATTGGATAATTCCACGGTTTCCTTCAAAGCGCGATAGGCATTGCCGGCGTGATGGGCATGGTCGATACGGCCGGCTTCCACCATCAGCACATAGCCTTTTTTATTTTTAGACAAAATATCGATGGCTTTTTCTGTCATTTCAGTCAGCGAAGGTTCACCGCCGGTATCGTTATGGCGGTCATGCTCATATTCCATATGCGAACGCTCGAACAAACCCAGCAAATGATTGGTGTGTTTGGGGTCGACGGCATCGAATCCGGCTTTGTCATAGACATAAGCTGATTTTGAATATTTGCCCAACCATTGTTGAGTCAAATCGAGACCGTCTTTGCGTCCGCCGAATTTACCGGCATCTTCAGGGTCGTTGGCGGTGTCGGGCAAAAACATGCTGCGGCCGCCGCCCAAAGCAACTTCCAGTCCGTTACCGTAGCTGAAATCCACTAACTGCATGGCAATATCGCGCACGGTAGCGTCGGCGGGCATTTGCACATCGGATTCCCAATCGCGCTCGGAGGTATGCGCATAGCAGGCGGCAGGGGTGGCATGAGTGATACGCGCCGTTGACACAATACCGGTTGACAGGCCTTTTTCCTCGGCTTGTTCAAGCAAGGTTTTGACTTTGTTGGCGTTGATCACATCGGCGTTTTTTTCCTGGCGAGCCACTTCCATGCCCACCGATAACTCGCCATCATTGGTTTTAACGCCGGTGATCATTGCTGTCATGGTGGGCGCGGAGTCAGGGGTTTGTTGATTGACGCTGTAGGTTTTTGATAACGCCAAATACGGCAGTTGTTCAAAGCTGAGCGAATTTTCCTCACCGCCACGATTGTTGGGCTTGGATTGTCCCTCAAAAATACGCGCCGCGGTAATAGTAGAAATGCCCATGCCGTCGCCGACAAATAAAATCACGTTTTTGGCGTGATGTCCCTTAGGGTGTAGCCGTTCCGCGGCTTTGATGCTGTTTTTACCTGATTCCAGCCAGAATTCCGGTGTTTCCAGAGTGTTTTCGGCCCTGGATGGGCTGGATACAACCAGTAATAAACCTGCCAGGATGATCGTGCCGGCAGTGAGTTTAAGTTCGTCGTCACGCATTTGAAGATCCCTTGATTTGTTTGAAATATGGAGCATTGCTATCCACCGCAGCCATGGTTGGGGGGTGGGGAGATAATAAAAGATTAATATTTCAACGATATGACATAGGCTTTTGTTATCCATGACTGGTACATAAATCTTAAGGTCACAGGGCATTCAGTTAAAGGTTGTAAATGGGATTCAACTGTATCGACAAATAAGTTTCCAGAGAACGTTTTGAAGTATACGCGGGCATTCATCTGTGTTTCAGAGCGTGGGGTTCGTGCTTAACTTTAATTTACGACTGACCAAAGAGTAAAAGCTAAAATTCTTGTGGTAATTGCAAATGATAGTATTTACCATTTGTAACAATCAGCAGAATTTACTCTGCGCGCCTGTTGACTACCTCGGCCTGTATGCATGACAATCTGGCCGAATAGTCTGGAAGAAGACTATAACAGAAGTTCAAAAGCCGAAAAAATCTTCCTACTCTGACATCCGCTCATACGGAAGCGACAGATCATGAGGTATTTGCGGTGATGATTAGTTTTTCAGATGTCAGACAGAATGAATATTTCTGTGCTGAAGATGAAAGCATTAAACCCGCAGTTTGGAACTGCACGGGGCAATACCATTAACAGTTTTTATAAGCAGGAGAAAAATATGAATACGGGTTATGCCAGGGGAATTTTTATAATGACGGTTTTTGCAATAGTAACAGTATTTGCATCTTCTGCGCAGGCGGTCGTGCGAGAGTACTGGATCGCCGCAGAAAAGACCCCATGGAATTTTGCGCCTTCGGGCCAAAACCAGATCAATCCGGAAGATGGTCTCGGCGTGTGGGGACAAACGCTGATCTATACTAAATACCGCTATATCGGATACACCGATGCCAGCTGGTCGACGCCTGTGCCGCAGCCGGAATGGATGGGGATATTAGGTCCGCAGCTACATGCAGTGGTAGGGGATATCATCAGGGTTAATTTTCTGAATAAAACCGACCGGCCGCTTTCCATGCATCCGCATGGCGTGCTTTACGATAAGGACAACGAGGGAGCGGACATGGACGGCGCCGGGGCGAGTGTGCAGCCGGATGAGTCCTTTACCTACACCTGGCGTGTGGACAAAGACGCCGGCCCTGGTCCGAATGATCCATCGTCCATTGTCTGGCTCTATCACTCCCATGTTAAGGCGGAAGAAGAAATCAACCTTGGCCTGGTCGGTACTCTTGTCATTACCCGCAAGGGCATGGCGCGTTCCAAGTCTGATCCCACGCCCCGGGACGTAGACCAGGAGTTCACCTCCCTGTTCATGATTTTCAACGAGGAGAACGATGAAGAAAGCGGGCTGAAACATGGGATCAACGGCCGCCTTTTCGGCAATCTTATGGGCTATGAAACCAGTCTGGGCAAGCGCTTGCGCTGGCATCTTGTCGCATTGGGCAACGAAGTTGACAACCATACCGTGCACTGGCACGGCCAGACAGTGCTTGATCACGGACGCCGAACTGACGTAGTCGAAGTGCTGCCCGCCAGCATGAAATCGGTTACCATGGGCCCCCGATCATCCGGTGACTGGCTCCTTCATTGTCATGTCAGCGATCACATGATGGCAGGGATGTCTACCCGCTGGCATGTGGGCCCTTAATGTCAATGACTCAACGCATGGCTAACCTCGTTCTATAAAGATATTGGCCTACCGTTAAAATTTGTAATACGTATCGCATTCTTTATCCCTAATAGGTCATAAACGCAAAAGCATGCAATTACAGTCGTTTTTCTATTATAGAGTGATTGTGCTGTTGATGACAAAACCTTAAAACATGACTGTTGCGTTTGCAACAACCGCACATATTTATAAAAATAATAAGCAATATAAATCAATAATATAGAATTAAATACTGCCATTGGCATGGCCTGTGCATTTACTTTTTCAAGTACAAGTCAACGCACAAACGAGGTCAACTACTATGGAATTGCCAGTATTAAATGATGCTCCGGCAGCGAAAGGCGGCTGCTCAACCAGCTCCTGCGGTTCAACCGATAACCAAATGGATTCACTGCCTGATTCGATACGGGAAAAAGTACAGAATCATCCGTGTTATTCAGAAGATGCCCATCATTATTTTGCCCGAATGCATGTGGCCGTTGCTCCGGCTTGTAATATTCAATGCCATTATTGTAATCGTAAATACGATTGCAGTAATGAATCGCGCCCCGGCGTGGTTTCTGAAGTGCTGACGCCGGATCAGGCGGTTAAAAAAACCATGGCGGTGGCGGCTACTATTCCGCAAATGACAGTACTAGGCATTGCCGGCCCCGGCGATCCGTTAGCCAATCCTGAACGCACGTTCGAAACATTCCGCCGTTTAAGCGAGGAAGCGCCCGATATTAAATTGTGCGTATCAACAAATGGCCTGGCTTTACCTGATTCGGTAGAGGAATTGTCCAAACACAATATTGATCATGTCACTATCACCATTAATTGTGTTGATCCTGAAATCGGCGCAAAGATTTATCCGTGGATTTTCTGGAACAATAAACGCATTAAAGGTAAAAAAGGCGCAAAAATCCTGATCGAACAACAGCAAAAAGGCCTGGAGATGCTGATTGCCAAAGGCATTTTGGTTAAGGTCAATTCGGTGATGATTCCCGGTGTAAACGACCAGCATTTGGCGGAAGTCAGTAAAATTGTTAAATCCAAAGGCGCGTTCCTGCACAACGTAATGCCGTTGATTTCCGAACCTGAACATGGGACTTTTTATGGGGTGATGGGTCAGCGCGGCCCTACGCCCGATGAATTACAAGACCTGCAGGACAGCTGTTCCGGCGATATGAACATGATGCGCCATTGCCGCCAATGCCGCGCCGATGCGGTCGGTTTGCTGGGTGAAGACCGGGGTGATGAGTTTACGCTGGACAAGATTGAAGAGATGGAAATTGATTATTCGGCAGCGATGGAAAAACGCAAGGTAATTCATGGTGCTATACAGGCTGAGATGGCCAGCAAGCGTTTGGAAAAAGCCCAAAAGGCACAGCAGATTAAAGAAGAGCCCAAGCTAACTACGCGGCCGGTATTAATGGCCGTAGCCACCAGTGGGCAGGGTGTGATTAACATGCACTTTGGTCATGCCAAGGAATTCTTGATTTATGAGGCATCGCCGGACGGCGTACGCTTTATTAGTCACCGTAAAGCCGACCAGTATTGCGGCGGCGACAGCACTTGCGGCGATGGTGAAAGCGTATTGCAATTGACTATTCGCGCGTTGGCAGGCTGTGAGGCGGTTTTGTGTTCTAAAGTCGGCTATGAACCCTGGGAGATGCTGGAAGCAGCAGGTATTGCGCCGAACGGCGAACATGCGATGGAACCTATTGAAGAGGCTGTCATGGCGGTTTACAAGCAAATGGCGGCAGCAGGTAAGCTGGATGAAAAACCTGAAGCAGTCAGGGCGAGTGCTGCCTAATAGCCGTAACCGTAGGGTACGCACCGCGTACCCTATTTTAAATACAGCAAAAGGTACGCAGTGCGTACCCTACTTCAGGAGCCTGCCATGGCAGTAAAAATTATTGAGTCTTGTGTAAATTGCTATGCTTGCGAACCGGTTTGTCCAAGTAAAGCCATTTATGAAGCCAAACCGCATTTTTTAGTTAACAGTAAAAAATGCACCGAATGCGAGGGCGACTTCCCCGTCTATCAATGCGCCAGTATTTGCCCTATTGAAGGTGCGATATTGAATTCATTGGGCGAGGAAATCAACCCGCCTGGCTCTTTAACGGGTATTCCTCCGGAAAGAATGGCGGAAGCAATGGCTGAGATGCAGGGCCACTGATTGAGGATATTTCCGATGGCTACTATCATTTTCTACGAAAAACCCGGTTGTATTAACAATACCCGGCAAAAGAAACTGTTGGCAGCAGCGGGTCATCTGGTTGTAGCAAGAAATTTATTAACTGAAGCCTGGCAGCCTAATCGTTTACGAACTTTTTTCGGTGAATTGGCGGTACGGGATTGGTTTAATGCCAGCGCTCCGGCAATCAAACAGGGCGAGATTAAGCTTGACAAGCTGACAGAACAGGAAGCTTTAGCATTGATGCTGGAAAATCCGTTGTTAATTCGCCGTCCTTTAATGCAAGTCGGTGATAGCTTGATGACAGGATTCGATCAAGAAGCAGTGGACAACTGGATAGGTTTGAAAGAAATCGAGGCTATTCCGGATTTAGAGAGTTGCCCTCGAGCGCTTGCGCAAGCAAGCTGCGGTCATGAGTAAGCCACCGATCTTAACGATTGATGGTGTAGCCCAGGCAGTCCGGTTATCCGAACGCGTTCATTGGATAGGCGCGCTTGATCCCACTCTGCGCACATTTGACATTATTTTAAAAACCGCCAATGGCACCAGTTACAACGCCTATGTAGTCAGAGGCAGCGAAGGTGTCGCTATTATCGATACTGTCAAGGAAAGTTTTTCTGGCGATTTTTTTGCCCGTCTGGAGACAGTTGCAAGGTATGAGGAAATTAAAGTTATCGTCCTGAATCACCTGGAACCTGATCATACCGGCGCCTTGCCCGAACTCATGCGCCGCGCTCCGCAAGCCCAGCTTTACATTTCCCAGAAAGCGCAATCCATGCTGAAAGCCCTGTTAAAGCAGGATGAGTTTGATTTTACCCCAGTAATAACCGGTGACAAGGTAGCGCTGGGCGATCGCACCTTAGAGTTTTTGCACACCCCTTATTTGCATTGGCCGGACACCCAATGTACTTATTTAGTGGAAGAAAAAACCCTGTTTTCAGGTGATGTGTTTGGCTGTCATTTTTGCGATGTGCGCCTGTTTAACGATCAAGTCGGGGATTTTCGCTTCTCCTTTGAATATTACTATGCCCACATCATGCGGCCGTTCAAAGAGTACGTAAATCGGGCTCTGGATTTAATAGAACCTTTATTGCCGCTCAGCACCATCGCACCCGCTCATGGGCCTTTATTGCGCGATCAGCCGCAAAAGTATGTAAAACGCTATCGTGAATTATCAATATCTGCTCTACAAAGCGAAATCGTTGCGGGCGAAAAAACGTTATTGATATTTTATATCAGTTCCTACGGCAATACGCGGCGCATGGCCGAAGCCATTTATGAAGGCGCCATGGCTGTGGAGCATGTGCGTGTTTCATTATATGATCTGGAAGGCAGCGAAATAGCTCCGTTTGTCGATTTAATAGAAGGCGCGGACGGCCTGATTTTTGGAACGCCGACTATCAATGGCGATGCAGTTAAACCGGTGTGGGATCTATTGTCTTCATTGGCTGTAGTCAATCTCAAGTCAAAGCTGGGTGGCGTTTTCGGTTCGTATGGGTGGAGCGGGGAAGGGGTAAAAATGGTTGAGGATCGTTTACGCGGGCTCAAGTTGCGTGTTCCCATCCCCGGGATACGTATCAAGTTAATTCCGACGGAAGAGGAAATCCAGGCCTGTCGGGAGTTCGGGCGGGCAATGGCCCAGGACTTATTGGGTTTAAGGCAAGCTAAAGTGATTGATATAGCTGATCTTGCTTAATATTTTTTGGCTATCAACTTAAGTTGGGACAGTCTGGTTGAGCCGTTCGTGGTGAGTTTGTCGAACCATGAATGGCTTAACCGTTCACCCTTCGACAAGCTCAGGGCGAACGGTTAAGCCTTGCTACTTGTCCTGCCTTAAGCGGGTAACCGTATTTTTTAACACATCAGGAGAAAAGAAATGGCGAAAGCGTCGATTACCTTTGAAGATATAAACATTACCGTTACTGCGCCAGCGGGAACCCGGCTGATCGAAATTTCAGAAAAAGTCGGTTCAGGCATTACTTACGGCTGCCGTGAAGGCGATTGCGGCACCTGTATTACGAAAGTAACGGAAGGCTGGAACAACCTGACCGAGCCGTCTGTGCTTGAAGATAAAGTCCTGCGCGAAAACATGGCCGGCAAGCATAATCGCCTGGCTTGCCAGGCGCAAGTTCTAGGCGGGGCAATTAGGGTCAAACCGGTTTAAATACACATAATCCGGGTCTTATGCAGGAAACACTGTGAAAGCGATATTTACCACAAAGAGCACAAATAACACGAAGTTGTTACTTGACAAATTAATATAGTGAAAACCTGGGGTTCTCTGGGTGCTTCATGGTTATTCGTTCTTATGTTGAGATTTCAACAGTCTCGGAAGCATAGGGAACCTGGCGGCATTACATTACATTACATTATTAAGGAGTAAATCATGGCTTTAGTTACTTTTTCAAGTCCCGAATACCGGGACAAAACCGTCTATGCCGTAGCAGGCAGTCATACAGAATCGCTGCTGAAACTGGCGCGGGAAAATAAAATCCCGATCAATTATGAATGCCAGGACGGAGAATGCGGCACCTGTCTGGTGAAAGTCAGCAGCGTTGATCAAAAGCACCAGCGCATGGGCGGCCCTTTAACAGAAAAAGAGAAAGAAGTGCTGCGGGTTAGCGGCAAAATCAGCAAAGAAGAAATGGAAAAAATGATTGTTGATGACTTGCCGTCGCCCTGGCGTTTGGCGTGTCAGATGATAGTCAGGGATGAAGATATTCTGGTCGAATATTAATCATGTCCGTCGCTCTCCAACTCCAGGATAAACGGGAACGGATCTATTCCCGGATAAAATCAAAGTTCTTGGCTACGCCTGACAGGCTATCGCCTAATTACGAATGGCTGGCTTGTATGATAGCCAGTTGGTGTACCGGGCAAGGCGTTTTGCCTGACTACCTGGGATTGGAGGCTGAGCAGTTTAATAAGTTATTAAATCATTTTTTTCCTGATTGCAGTATTCCCGAACAGGCGCTGTCCGGGAACAAGCTGGACTTTAACCGCATGCTGGAAAAAGACGAGCTGGTTAACCTGCTGGAAAATTTCAGTAAGCCCGATAATCCCGAAATGGAATGGATCATAGGGATTGTCGTTGCCGGTTGTCTGGGCAGCGATCACTTGTGGCAGGATTTAGGCCTCTGGTCGCGCTCCCAATTGAGCGCCATGCTGCAATATAACTTTCCGGAACTGGCCGCAAAAAATGACAAGGATATGAAATGGAAAAAATTTTTGTACAAACAGCTTTGCGAAGCGGAAGGCTTATATCTATGCCGCGCGCCCTCTTGTAATGTGTGTATTGACTATTCCAAATGTTATGGCCCTGAGCTATAGGGTTTAAACTTAAGGAAACTCTGAATAAGTTGATTCTGTTCATGGTTCGACAAGGCTCTCCTGAGCAGTGGCGAAGGGCTCACCACGAACGGAATCAACGGCGCTCTCCTGAGCCTAGGCTAAGGGTTACCGTTCGTCCTGAGCTTGTCGAAGGAAGCTTGTCGAAGGACTTGTTCAGAGTTTCCTTAAGGGCCAGACGCTTATTTTCGTTTTTTCTCCAAAAGCCGCAATCGCCCCCTATTATTGCGTCCCCCTGATTTATGAGTATTCGGTATTAATAAGACTAACGCAAGATCACACGCAAATGCTTTGTCGCCTGCTTTAATGGCTTGAAAAATATCAATTTAAATCAGCAAGTTAAATGAGTAAAAAGACGTTATCCAGGCACTAATACAGTTCTTGGGGAGAAACCTGCCGCTGTCTTTTTAAGTGCATTTATGGTATAAAAAAGAAGCTCAATAAGCCTGCAATTTGCCAAGGAACAAGAAAAATGCCCGCTGCCGTTTATGTTGAAAACCTGGATATTGATCAACGCCTTGCCCTACTGGGGCTTAAGGAAAGTTTGCTGCGCGAAGCGATGACGCAAGGCTATCTCGCCCGGGCCCGGTTAACGGCAAATCACCCGCGTATTTTTCACGGCACGTCAACCTGGGCAGAAACAGTCGCCTCTCTTCGGGAGCTATTAAGACCTGAGGGCTGGGAGAAATCAGACATAGGCAATTACGAGCTTACCCTTAACTCGACCCGCGATATCGCTATTCAAGTGGTGACTGGCGATGAAGGCACAGGACTGGCCCAGGCTATGCCGTCGAATAAATGTCCGAAAGGCAGAAATACCATTGAAGCGGTCATTAATAACCGCCAGCTTGATATGTTTGAAGAATTAATTCCGCAGCCTTACCGGGGAATTAACAATCTTTCTACCTGGATTCTGCTTTACCGCATTACCAAAGAAGTAGTTCGTTGCGAGCTGTCGTTGCCGTCAACGGTCAGTGAAGAGGGCAGAATAACTGGCTGGAAGGAACGCATACTGTTGCGGCCTTTGTATCGGGAGGCAAAACCATTTGATGTGCGTCCCTCTCAACACCCGGAAATTGATATTCCCATCAAACGCAAAGCCCGGTAAGCCGGCATGTTTAACGCAAGCCGTTTTGCCCTGGCCCGGAAACGCCGCGGCATAACTAAAAAAGCGCTGGCGCAAATAATTGCTGTGAGCGAAAAATCGGTTACCGCTTATGAAAAAGGGACTCAGGCACCGGAACAGCAGATTCTGTACCGAATCGCCGCGGCTCTTAATTTTCCGTCCGGATTTTTTTTAGCCGACGATATCGAGGAATTGACTCCTGATTTGGCTAGCTTCCGGGCTCTTGCTAAAATGACGGTAAGCCAGCGGAATAGTGCGCTTGCCGCCGGTAATATCGCGCTGCTGCTGAATGGATGGATTGAACAGCGTTTTGATTTACCTCAGCCGGATTTGCCTGATCTTGGCCGGGAACAGGGATTCTCAAGCCCAGGAACGGAGCAGGGCCCGGAAGCAGCCGCCGAAGCGCTGCGCCATCATTGGCGAATTGGCGAACTGCCGGTCAAGAGCATGGTTTATTTGCTTGAGTCTAAAGGCGTTCGGGTGTTTTCTCTGGCTATTGACGCTAAAGAAGTGGATGCCTTTTCCCTATGGTATGGCAGTAAACCTTTTGTATTCCTGAACACGCTCAAATCGGCTGAACATTGCCGGTTCGATGCTGCCCACGAGTTGGGGCACTTGGTGCTTCACCGGCATGGCGAATCCCAAGGGCAACATATTGAACGTGAAGCCAATGCCTTTGCCGCAGCCTTCCTGATGCCAAGGCGCAGCATCCTCGCTCATGCGCCTAAACTGCCGACGCTGCCCAATTTAATTGCGCATAAAAAATATTGGACCGTTTCTGTAGCCGCCCTAAATTATCGCTTGCACGCCCTGCGCCTGACTACGGATTGGATGTATCGCACATTATGTATTCAGCTTTCTGAAGCGGGCTATCGCAGCAAGGAGCCTGAAAGCGCTCCTCACGAAACATCGCAGGTGCTGGGCAAAGTATTTTCAGCGCTGCGGGAGGAGGGCATTACCAAAAAAGACGTGGCCAGTCAGTTGATGCTGGATCCCACTGAAATTGAACAATTGACGTTTGGCCTGATGCTGAGTAGTGTAAGCAACCCGCCGCAACCCATTAACCCTAAACCCAGTAAGCTTATGCACCTTCGCTTGGTGAAGTAATCCGGCTGACAAACCTCTATCTATAGTTCATAAATTTTATCTTGAATGATCCCTTTTCACAGCTAGGGCTGACCCTAAAGCCGAGGCTTTAAATCTTATGATGGAAATTAAACCTGCTTAAAATATTGATATCAATCTGGTTTTGAGTAGTTATTGCTAATGATGAATTCTGTTCTACGGCTTTAAGGCAGTTCCAGGTTCGGTAGTAGCTTCAGAAGATGGTACCAGACGGATAAGTTAAGCCCTGCTATAAGAATCGATGTACCAAGAAGAGCACCGGTCCAGATGCGCGCTTGATGAACAAGACATAAGGGGATTAGTGCAAGCACAGACATGAAGTGCCAGTGGGGTGAAAAAAGAAAAAATTCCGCGCCTGCCCAGAAAGTATGCAATAACCAATTGAACGTTAAGAAAACAATGGCCCCGGCAATAAAAGGCAATAATCCCTGCTTGCGGCATTTTAGTCCAGTATATATGGATAGACCGATAAGCGTGATCGGTAATAGCAGAACAAAACTTTCAAGACTAAAGCCATGTATGGGCGCATTATATTGAAATTCGACATTATATTTTCCAAGATCGGGCCTTGGATAGGGTGGGTTTGGTTCCATATCGGGGGGTCCGCCCCAAAATGACTGGCCGATTGTAAACGGAAATGATAGGAAGTCTCTCAAAGGGTGGCTGGTAAGCCCTCTTGACACTCGGCCCAGGTTTTTATCATAAGCATGTCCAGGCTGCAAAGCACTAAAATCTCCATAAACCAGATTTAAAAAAAACCACTGAGCCAAGGTGAGTGCCGCTGCGGCTATAAATACGTTAATTGTTCGTTTAACTACGTCTTGCCAGGATACCTGCCTCATTTTTTCGCTAAATGCGAAAAGAGCCAATAGCGGCGCCATATTTGAAATAGTGATTCCCGCTACTGTACTTATCAGTAGCATCCAGGCTATGAAACGGAATCTGCGTGATAATTTCGCATCGATCTGTACCAGTAAAACGGCTGCTGAAAGCAGGAAAGAAGAAATAAGAAAATGGTCCGGCACCGATCCCAGTCCAATGGTCGAAATTGACAAGCCAAAGAGCAGGCTAAGCGCAAGCGCCCTCAGGAAGCTGACTTTAGCCAATATTGCGATCAGGTAAATCATATAGGTAGTAGCGGCTGCAAAAAAAGGACTTATGAACAAGCCTATCTGCATACGTAGTTCGGTAGCGGGAAGATGAACAAATAACGGTTTCAATATCCAGGCAAGTCCCCTGACGAAAGGATTTACCAGGTTCGACAAATTAGGATGGAATAAACCCCGCTCACCATATCCTTGGGCAAATGCGATAGATCGATAGTAAGGATCAGCGCCCAAAATTATGTCTTCCTGATTGAAAACCTTTAATTCATAGAGATAAAAAGTAGAAATTGTACAGAGTACGAATACTAATATACTGACAGGAAAACCCAGGAATACGGAACTTGAAATGCTTTTAAATGTCATTTGCCACCAAACAATACGTCAGCTTCTGCCGACTAAAAAGACACCGCTGCAAATCAATGCAACCCCAATGGCGCGAGAAACCGTCACCTGTTCTCCCAGCAGGAGTCCAATTAAGGCGGTTAACCCAAACCCTAACCCTACCAGCGGATAGGCCTTGCTGACATCCCAGCGTGACAGTACTCCCAGCCATACCATTGCGCCCAGGCCGTACAATGTAAAGCCGAGGATTACGAATTTGTTCGTCAGGATGACCAGAATAGTTCGTAACGCAAATGAGTGGGAGAGCGCTTCTTTCACTGCCATGCTGGACATGCCGGCCTTAAGGGCAAATTGAGCCGCAACAGAAAAGACGATACTTGTTATCGCGATCATTAAGGTTTGCATAAATTATCCTAGATGCAGGAAATGGGCAGAAAGAGTTGCCGCGATCATGGCTAGGATGGTGATGCGGCTGCCTCTATCCTTAATGGCAAAAACCAGTGGATCGTCGTGCATTTCCCCTCTAGCAGTTTTTATCCATAGCCGGCCCAGCCAGTAAATCAAGCCGATAGCCACCAGCCATAAGAGTTGCACGCTGGCATATCTTGCCTGGGTATCTGCGGCACTGATGAATAGACCAAATATAACTACGGACGATAAAGCCGCGCCAATTCCCAATGGCCAAAGCACAATGAGATCAGTTATGCGGTAGTCTCGCCCTTGTGTTTTTTCCTGTCCCGCCAGGCTAAGAGAAATGAGTTCGGAACAGCGTTTAACCAGGGCAAGGCTAAAGAAAATGAAGACGGAAAATGCGAGCAGCCAGGAACTTACCGGTATGCTTACAGCTACGGCACCGGCAAGGATTCGCAAGGTATAGAGTAGTGAAAGTAATAATACATCGATTAGCACATACTCTTTAAGCGCCCAACTGTAAGTGCTGGTAAGCGCTAGATAAAGCATCAGCATCAGGAGAAAGTTAATTGAAACAGTCACGGCCAATCCAAGCGCCGCAGCAAGCAATACGAAGGCAACTGATAAGCCTACGGGAATCGTTATGCTGGCGCTGGCAAAAGGGCGAGACCGTTTTCGCGGATGCGCCCTGTCGCTTTCGATGTCCCATAAATCGTTTAGCATGTAAGTTGCTGAGGCAGCGAGAGAAAAAGCGAAAAATGCAACGATTATAGCGGTTAATTTACCGATCTCAAGGAAAGAGAAGGCAGTTAAAAGCGGCACGAACAGCAAGAGGTTTTTCAGCCATTGATGAACTCGAAGCGCGCGTAACCAGTCAGTTATCTTGATATCTGGACGCGGAAACTCGCGCTCAACCGGCGTATCGCGCCGAACAGCTTTTGCAACTCGAGGAGAAACTCCAACCAGAACCGCCGCTGTCGCAGCTTTCCAGATTGGCAGGTCGGCCACATTGTCGCCCGCATAAACGAATTTTTCCCCGACTAATTCCCGGATAGCTTCGAGTTTAGCTTTGCTTTTCAGATTGCGTATATCATCGCTGGCAAGCACTGCGTCAAACAGTTCCAGTTTTAATGCTACAGATTCAGCCACGCTTAAATGAGAGGCTGTAGCGAGAATAAGCCGGCGCCCTTTTTTCTTTTCTTTACGAAGGTAGTCCAGAAATGGTTCCCGGTAAGGTAAGTTTTCGGCTGAAAAAGGAGCCCGTGCAGCAATAATAGACTTAAAGGCGGCCCGGCCATTAGGCAGCCAAAAAGGAATCAGGAGAATGTTCACTGGATTAAGCTTGATTAATCGAATGACGGATTCAATCAGCGTATCCGTTGGCGTAAGAGTGCCATCCAGGTCGACAATTAATGGAATGAATTCATCTTCAATATCTAAAATTAGCGGAGACTCATTATTCACAATGTTTACTCTTGGAAGATAACAGAATTTAAATAGTTAGAGGTGAACTCTTGCATTGTCGTGCGCTTGCGTCAGGCCGTTTCATGTTGAAGTAGTCAGTTTATCGGAAAGGGTCATAATTGAGTTTGCAAAAGGTTTTTCCAAAGATGCGGACGCTATACAGACATCACATTATCATTGTATAAGCTAAAAATATAAAATAAATGGGTAGCTGTTTCGCTTGTGCCGGCAGATTAGCAGAACCGGCATTTTTAAAACAATGAAGCCCAGATCGAATCTACTTTTTTAATGACTTCCGGCGACATCACAATAGGCCTGCCCCATTCCCTGCTGGTTTCCCCCGGCCATTTATTGGTGGCGTCAAAGCCAACCTTGGAGCCCAGGCCTGAAACAGGGGACGCGAAATCCAGATAATCGATCGGCGTGTTTTCCAGTATAGTCAAATCCCTGGCGGGATCCATGCGCGTTGTTATTGCCCAGATGACATCTTGCCAGTTGCGGACATCGACATCGTCATCCACGACAATGACGAACTTAGTGTACATGAATTGACGCAGGTATGACCAGGTGCCCAGCATGACTCTTTTGGCATGGCCGGCATATTGCTTTTTCATGCTGATGACGGCCATGCGGTATGAGCAGCCTTCAGGCGGCAAATAAAAATCGATAATTTCCGGGAATTGCTTTTGTAATATCGGTATGAAGACTTCGTTTAAAGCAACGCCTAAAATTGCAGGTTCATCGGGCGGTCTGCCCGTGTAGGTGCTATGATAAATAGGCGCCTGACGCTGGGTGATTCGCTCTATGGTGAAAACCGGAAAGCTGTCAACTTCATTGTAATAGCCGGTGTGATCGCCAAACGGCCCTTCCGGCGCGGTTTCACCAGGATAGATAAAGCCTTCCAGAACTATTTCGGCGCTGGCCGGCACTTGCAGGTCATTAATGAGGCAGGCCGCCACTTCGGTTTTACTGCCGCGCAACAAGCCCGCAAAAGCATATTCGGACAGCGTATCGGGAATCGGTGTTACGGCTGCAAGTATGGTCGCAGGATCTGCTCCCAAAGCAACTGAAACGGGGAAGGGCTGGCCGGGATAAGCTGTTTGCCATTCCTTGAAATCCAAAGCGCCGCCCCGGTGAGCCAGCCAGCGCATGATGACTTTATTTTTGCCTATGACTTGCTGGCGATAAATGCCCAGATTTTGCCGGTCTTTGTTGGGGCCTTTGGTAATCACAAGCGGCCAGGTAATTAAAGGCGCCGCATCTTCCGGCCAGCAGGTTTGAATCGGGTAATCGTTCAGATCGATTTCATCGCCTTCCCGAACCAGTTCCTGGCAAGGAGGCGATTTGATCAGTTTAGGCGTCATATTGAGCACTTGCCTGAACACCGGCAATTTTTCCCAAGCATCCTTCATTCCCTTGGGCGGTTCGGGCTCTTTTAAATAGGCCAGTAATTCACCGATTCCTCGCAATTCATCAACGGAATCAGCTCCCATGCCCATCGCTACCCGGCGCGGCGTACCGAACAGATTCCCTAAAACGGGAATGTTTGCGCCTTTAGGATTCTCAAACCATAGCGCCGGGCCGCCTTGTTTTAGGGTGCGGTCACAAATTTCCGTCATTTCCAGATAAGGATCAACGGGAATGGTAATTCGTTTCAGCTCGCCTTGCTTTTCGAGTTGTTTGATAAAATCGCGCAAATCCCTATATTTCATGCAGCAATGCCGGTATGCTTAAGCAAGGCGTCAATTTCAGGCTCGCGGCCCCGGAAGTTTTTAAATAATTGCATGGCCTCCTGGCTGCCTCCTCGCTCCAGGATGTTAGTCAAAAATGCATGGCCGGTCTCAGGATCAAAGATGCCGTTTTCTTCAAATAATGAAAAAGCATCGCTGGATAAGACTTCCGCCCATTTGTAACTGTAGTATCCAGCAGCATAGCCGCCGGCAAAAATATGCGAAAAGCTGTGGGCAAAGCGGTTGAATTCAGGCGGCTTGACGACGGCAACCTGTGCTCTGACCTGCTCCAGAATTTCATAAATCCGCCCCCCTTTGTCAGGCTCATAATCCCGGTGAATTCTAAAATCAAACAGGCTGAATTCGAGTTGTCTTACCATGACCATGCCGGCCTGAAAGTTTTTTGCCGCCAGCATTTTACTAAATAAGGCATCGGGTAATTTTTCGCCCGTTTGATAATGGCCTGAAATCAGCGCCAAAGCTTCTTGCTCCCAACACCAGTTTTCCATGAATTGACTAGGCAATTCGACCGCATCCCATTCAACGCCGCTAATGCCGGAAACACCCAGATAATCAACCTGCGTGAGCATATGGTGCAAGCCGTGGCCGAATTCATGGAATAAGGTGATGACTTCATCATGCGTCAACAAAGCAGGATCATCTCCCGTTGGAGGCGTAAAATTGCAAGTTAGGTAGGCGACCGGGATTTGAATGTTAGTATCAGTTTTCTTGCGGCCTACGCAATCATCCATCCATGCTCCGCCGCGTTTTTTAGGGCGCGCATAAAGGTCGGTGTAAAACCTGCCTCGGAGCTGATCATTTTTGTCATGTATTTGAAAAAAGCGCACATCACGGTGCCAGCTGTCAAAATCGCTAATTTCGGATATTTTTAATCCATACAGCTTTTCTACTACGGCAAATAGTCCGGGCAGAACACGGGTGATGGGAAAATAAGCTTTAACTTCTTCTTGCGACAACTGGTAAAAATGCTGGCGCATTTTTTCGGAAGTATAAGCCATATCCCATGACTGAAGGTCGGCAATGCCGCAGTGTTGTCTGGCAAATTCCCGCAACTCCGTCAGATCTTTGCGCGCCTGCCGCCAGGATCGGTCGGCTAATCCTTCCAGAAAACGGGTAACGTCATCGGTTGTTTCGGCCATTTTTGTGGCTAGAGACAGTTCGGCGTAATTGTTGAAACCCAACAACCGGGCTTTTTCATGGCGTAATGACAGGGTTTTTTCCATAATTTCAGTATTGGCCCAACGTCCGGCATGAGGTCCCCGGTCTGAAGCGCGTGTTGAGAAAGCTTCATAATGTTCGCGGCGTAATTCGCGGTTATCGGCATAGGTCATTACCGCAATATAGGACGGAAATTGCAGGGTAATCATCCAGCCGTTTTTATCCTGACTTTCGGCGGTTTGCCGTGCTTGCGCCAATGCGGAGGGAGGCAATCCGGCTAACACCTGTTCATCGGTGATGAGTTTGGTCCAGGCATTGGTGGCATCCATTAGATTTTCTTCATAGCTGCTGGCCAGCCGCGATAGCTCCTGGCTTATTTCCTTATAGCGTTGTTTTTTTTCATTATCCAGATCAATGCCGGATAATCTGAAATCTCTCAAGGCATTACTGACTATTTTCTGCTGAGCAGTATCCAGCGAGGCAAATTCATCGCTTTTGGCAATAGTAAGATACGCATTAAACAAGGCTTCTTTTTGCCCCATTTCAGTTGAATATTCGCTGAGTTTCGGCAGGCAGGCGTTATAAGCATCGCGCCACTCATCGCTATTGACGACTGAGTTCATATGACTGACCGGCGACCATGCTTTATTTAGCTTGTCCTCAACATCTTCCAATGGGTCAATCAGGTTTTGCCAGTTGTAATGGTGGGTTGCTTCAAGGTGCTGATTAACAACTGAACGGGCCTCTTTAAGGAGTTGATCAATGGCCGGCTCTATATGTTCAGGTTTTATTTGTGAAAACAGGGGTAGTTCGGAGTTTATTAATAGTGGATTATTCATAATAAATATCGAAAGAAAAAGTTATGACTACCTGACGGGATGTTGTGCAGCATGCCCAGGAAAATCAGGGGTTATATCTGAAATACTATACCAACTGTTTGAGATGAAACAGTCATATTGTAAAAAATATCACTAGCCAATAAACCGCAGAGATAATCAACAATTATTTGGGTGGAGTCTCAAAAAACAAGGCGGTTTTGGATAAATAATCATGCCAGCCGCGCTTGTCTTTATCGAAAAAAATCCATAGGAAGCCCAGTCCGAAAAATATCCACGATAATAAAGCGGCTGTAAAGCGCAGCAAAGCCTGTTTCCAGCTGATTTGTTCCCGGTTAAGGGTGAGAACTTTTATTTTCCATGCGCGTAAGCCTAATGTTTGCCCGCCATGAGTCCAAAACCAGGCATAAAAAAAGAAACTGACCACAAGCAGGTAGACAGGATAAAAAAGCTGCTTTGCAGTGAATGCCTGGCCTGAATTGAAAGGGAGTATTAGCGCTGTTGCAACAAAAAAGAGGGCTACGAGCAGGAGAAGATCGTAAAAAATGGCGGCGAATCGGCGAAAAAAACCAGGTGCAGACATAAAGTCATTACCGGATCTTGGCGGGCTCTTGTGAATAATAATGGGAAGGGCAATTAGTCTTTAAATAAAGCTAATTTTTGGCCAAAATACATACACATTCCCGTCAAACCTCCCAGCATAAGCAGGGAAAATAGGAAAGGCGGTCTATGAAACAGAAGAATTGAGAAATCTGTTACAAAAAGGCTGGTTAAAAAAGGATGGTCAATTAAGCCGTTTAAAATCTTTTTGAACATAACTATCCAGTTAAATACGCAAGTGTCTGATGCGAGTGATTAAAAAATGGTTGCTTGATCTTATATCTGGTTAAATATATGGCGATCAGTATTTCTTGTAAATAGAGAAATAATAATTCTACTATATTCAAACATGAATGTAATATAAAACAACCAGTCGGTTGCGCTAGAATGTATGAAATAATAAGGTTATTATAATAATAAAAACAATCAGAGTATAAAGACTATTTTAAATTTCTTTAAAAAACTTATTAATTCAGCCCGAAGTGAAGCTGAGCCGGTCGTTGCGGGGGTTAAAATATACCCGCGTTCGGCACATACTATTTCACGAACCCAGATTAGTGAAAATGCTTTGAAAGTTTTGTACCGGCTGCAAAAATCAGGATTCGATGCGTATCTGGTGGGGGGTTGCGTACGCGATTTACTGCTTGGACGAGAGCCTAAAGATTTTGATGTTGCCACCAATGCTGACCCCGAGCAAATCAGGAAGATTTTTCGTAATTGCCGCTTGATTGGACGGCGGTTTCGCTTGGCGCATGTGCATTTCGGTAGGGAATTCATTGAAGTTGCAACGTTTAGAGGTGCTGGGGAAGAGCAAAATGACAAACAGATGCTCAATAAGGAAGGCCGTCTGTTACGGGATAATGTCTATGGAACAATCGAGGAAGATGTTTGGCGCCGGGATTTTACCGTTAATGCGCTTTATTACAACATCAGGGATTTTTCGGTGGTGGACTATACCGGGGGCATGGAAGATCATAAAACCGGAACGCTCAGACTTATCGGAGATCCTGAAACGCGGTTTCGCGAAGACCCTGTTCGTATGCTCAGGGCAGTACGATTCGCCGTTAAATTGGGTTTTAAGCTGCATCGTGACTGTGAGAGATCAATTCCTGAGCTGGCTGAGTTATTATCCAATATACCTTCCGCCCGGCTTTATGATGAAACATTAAAGCTGTTTTTATCCGGCTATGCCTTGCAAACTTTTGAAATGCTCAGGCATTATGGGTTATTTAAAGTATTATTTCCCGCCACCGAAAGTAGTCTGGCTATTGAGGAAAACGGGTTTCCCAAATTACTGCTGATTAAGGCCCTGGAAAATTCCGATAACAGGATTGCCGAGGGCAAAACCGTTACGGCGTACTTTCTCCTGGCAGCCTTTTTATGGGAACCGGTCCGGATGCAGGCTAAAGAAAATATGGCGCAAGGAATGGTTGAATATGTGGCTTATCAGGAGGCAGCAGGTGAAGTTATCACCCGGCAGATTAAAAGTACGGCTTTGCCTCGGCATATCAGCATGGCGATGCGTGAGGTCTGGAGTTTGCAGCCCAGATTTACTGCCCGTCTTGGCTCTAAGCCCAGTCGCCTGTTAACGCATCCCCGCTTTAGGGCGGCTTATGATTTTTTATTGCTGCGGGCAGATACGGGCGGCGCTGATCCTGAACTGGCTGATTGGTGGACCCGCTATCAGGAGGCCGGTGAAACAGAACAAAGAAAAATGACGCAACCTTCGCGTAAAACTCAACATAACAAGTCAGGACGAAAAAGGAATTATCGTAAAAACACGGACAGTAATACCGCAGGGCATGAAACATAAATGCATGAAAAATTTAAATAAAATTCATTATTCCAAGATGGCGGGCCTTGTACTTGACACTGCTTCGGCCATATGTCAGGGTGATTGTCTGGTTTTATACTGAAATAATTATAAAATTAGGCAGATGAAAAACTCAGCAACCGAACCCGTAACCGCTTATATAGGCTTGGGGAGCAATCTTGATAATCCTGCTGAACAAATTAAATCAGCCCGTAGTGCAATTGCTTCAATAGCTGGTGTAAAAGAGCTGGCTTTTTCCAGTTTGTATCATAGCTCGCCTATGGGTCCGCAGGATCAGCCAGATTATCTCAATGCTGTTATGGCAGTGGAAACACACATGCCTCCGATAGATTTATTGCGCTGCCTTCAAGCTATTGAAAACGAACAAGGCCGGATAAGAAAAGGTGAGCGCTGGGGAGCGCGAACGTTGGATCTGGATTTACTGGTATATAGCGATCAGCAAATTGAAACTGCTGAGTTGACCGTACCTCATCCAGGACTTGCGGACAGGGCTTTTGTCCTGTATCCCCTGGCTGAGATCGCGCCCCATCTTTCAGTGGCGGGTAAAGGCAATATTGCTGATTTAATTGTAAAATGTCCATTGAATGGGCTGAGGCGGTTATTTTGAAGTGAATCAGTATGCGAGTGAATCTAATGTAAAACGGCTGTCGATTAATCAGTTGGCTGCAATGAAGCTGCGCGGCGAGAAAATTTCCAGTTTAACAGCTTACGATGCCAGTTTTAGCGGGTTGCTTGATAAGGTTGGGGTCGATATTATCCTGGTGGGGGACTCGTTGGGTATGATTATTCAAGGTCATGACACAACACTTCCTGTTACCATTAAAGACATGGCTTATCATACGCGGTGCGTCGCCAAGGCACGGCGGCGGGCATTTTTAATCGCTGATTTGCCGTTTATGACTTATCACACTTCTATTGTTGCAGCCAAAAATGCTGCCGGATTAATGCAGGCTGGTGCGCAAATGGTCAAGCTGGAAGGGGCAAGAATTGACTGTGTCAAGTTTCTTGTCGATCAGGGCATTCCGGTTTGCGGCCATTTAGGTTTATTGCCGCAATCAATTCATCAAGTTGGCAGTTATAAAGTTCAGGGGAAAGAGCACACCGATGCGACAAAAATCATTGATAATGCCTATCAGCTCCAACAAGCGGGAGCTGGGCTGTTAGTGCTGGAGTGTGTTCCTGCTGAACTTGCCAGGGAAATCAGCATGCAGCTAAGCATTCCCGTTATTGGCATCGGTGCCGGTATAGACTGTGACGGTCAAGTGTTGGTGCTATATGATATGCTCAATATCGGTGTCATTAAACGTCCGCGTTTTTCCAAAAATTTTATGCTCGAGGCGGCGGATATTGAACAGGCTATTAGTGATTACCATCAAGCTGTCAAGCAGTTACAGTTTCCAGCAGCGGAACATAGTTTTTAAATCCAGTGCAAACAGTAAAAACCGTTCCTGAATTACGGCATGCCATTCGAGTATGGCGTTTAGCCGGGGAAAGCATTGCTTTTGTGCCGACCATGGGAAACTTGCACGAAGGCCATTTAAAACTGGTGACTGTAGCAAGGCAAAAAGCCGACAAAGTAGTTGCCAGTATATTCATAAACCCTACCCAGTTCGGTGTTGGGGAAGATTTTGCAACTTATCCCCGTACCGAACTTGAAGATCAGGATAAACTGAATGCGGCTAACACAGACTTACTGTTTCTACCGGCTGTCCCCGAAGTTTACGCAGAAGATGCCAACACAGTCGTAACTGTAACCGGGTTGTCTGAACTTTATTGCGGCGCTTCCAGGCCGGGACATTTTAACGGTGTTGCGACTGTGGTCTGCAAGCTGTTCAATATGGTGCAGCCGGATATTGCCTTATTCGGTCTAAAAGATTTTCAGCAATTGACGGTAATAAGAGCCATGGTCAGGGATTTAAATATTCCTGTTGAAATTGCCGGCGTAGAAACCGTAAGGGAAGCAGACGGCTTAGCAATGAGCTCAAGGAACAGCTATTTAACTGCTGAAGAAAGAGTTACTGCGCCAAAACTTTATGAAGCCTTATGTGCGGCGCGTGTGGCAATTTTATCGGGAAATAGGTCTTATGCGGAAATAGAGCAGAATGCCTGGCTGTTCTTGCAGAAATTCGGTTTCCAGCCTGATTATTTTTGCGTGTGCCGAAGCCAAGATTTAAAAAAAGCGGAGGTAGATGATAGCGACCTGGTGTTGCTGGCGGCGGCAAAGCTCGGTAAAACCCGATTGATTGATAATCTTTGCTTTTCCATAGGTAACCGTTAAGCAGTTAAAAGTTAATTTAATATTTCAGTAAGTAAATTATTGAACAACCGATAGATTAGTGGGTCAACGCACAGTATGAAATGGCCGAATGAAACAGAATAATGGTGAATTTGCTTAATCCTGGCAAGTTGAAATATATTAATAACGGATATTGAATATTGCAATTTGAATATCTAAAAAGTTGATGGATAATTGCAATTAATGGATAATGTTGACTTAATTAAAGATATTAATAGTGTTTTTATGCAAACAACAATGCTTAAAGCGAAACTACATAGAGCTACAGTAACCCGTTCAGAGTTGGGTTATGAAGGCTCGTGCGCGATTGATGGCAATATTCTTGACTTATCGGGAATCAGGGAATACGAGCAGATTCAGATATACAATATCAATAATGGCGCTCGTTTTACTACTTACGCTATCCGCGCAGAAAATGGCTCGGGGGCGTTTTCTGTGAATGGCGCTGCCGCGCGTTTAGCATGCCCCGGTGACCTGATCATTGTTTGCGCATTTGTCATACTGGATCAGAAAGAGCTTAAAAATTATAAGCCCACACTGATTTATTTTAATGAAAAGAACGAGATCCAGCGTTCAGCTAGCTCTATCCCCGTTCAAGCTGCTTAATTAGCGGTTTATTCGACGATTTCTTGGTCTTAAACCAGGAATATCCATAATTTAAGCATTGGCTCTTTATAATTTGAAAGAGTCAATGCGGTCGTTTCACTATCCCCATTCATATGTGCCCGTTTTTTTACCAAGCGACATACTTAAATTTCTAATTTTTACGCACCCTCGGAAACATCAATTTCATTGCTAACTTCGGTTAGCGTTATGCTTTGTTCCACTCGGGAGATTACTTTTTGCAAGCCTATTCGCTTTGCGCTGTTAATGACTAAAGGGAAGTTAATGGAGCCTTTGATTGTGGGTTTTTGGTTTCGTTGATTGTCTTCATCCTTCTGTAAGATTATCAGAATAAGAATATCTGCAGGGTTTTCAATTCGCAGAGTCGCTTCTTCTGCATCAGTTAATGTAAAGCTGTAGTAAATATTGAAAAGGGAGGGTTGTGCTACTGAAAAGAGCAGGGAGTCGTCATCTAACGATTGCAGCAAAAAAATGACAGGATTGCCTTCGTGATGAAATAGCTTGAAGCGAGTTTGATCTTCAAAGCCTGGAATTCCATTAGGAAAGCTAATGATAGTGCTGGGATCAATGGTTTGGTCGCCGAAAAATCTTGACTTAATTTCCATAATAAATATCGTTGGTAAATATTAATATATAGTTCAAGGTCATAAATATGGCAAGGCAGATTCGTAGCAAAGACCGGTTGAAATCTCCAATCTACGGGTGGTGATTAAATTAAAAAGCTACATAAATTTGAGGTAGTTTTATAAGTTGATTTTATTATTTTTGATAATTTTCATAATATTCTTTCTGACCATCATAAATAAAGTTGTCAACCCCGTCCCGTATGTCATACATCAGATTATAAGAAGCTCTTTCCGTGTCTCTGATGGTTTTGTGGATCAGGCTATATAAACCGACAGTTTCCTCCCGGCTGGGTATTACTGATTCATTCGGTTGATGCGGAGTAGGTGGCGTACTATTCCAGGCGCAGGAATATAAAGACAGTATTCCAATCAAAGATAAGGTTCGTTTAAATCGCATTACAGGGCTCCAGGTAATCATGTTATGATCCAAGCAAAAAGGGAGCCAAAAATTCTGAATGGTGATATTTATCGTAACCTGCTGATATTTTTATGTTATTAGCCTTCCCGTACGGTGTCAATTTTTTGCCGGTGTAAGATGAGAAGCAAAGGCGGAAATAATTTGCCGTATCCGGAGTCTTATTTTTGACGATGTTATTGTCTAGTGGGCTACATTGCATCCCGCGCATGTTGTCTGTATCCTGCATTCCATGCAAATAAATCTGATTTCAGTGGGGAACCGTATGCCGGGCTGGGTGCAGCAGGGTTACGAGGAATATGCCAAGCGCCTGCCGCGTGAATGCGAGCTGGTTCTTAAAGAAATTGCTCCCGGCAAACGAAGCAAAAACAGCGATATAGCCAGAATTGTAAAAGAAGAAGGTGAGCGGATGATGACGGCTATTCCCCAAGGTGGGCATGTCGTTATCCTCGATATCCCCGGCAAGCCTTGGACGACGCCTGAATTGGCCCAGGCAATGACACGCTGGCTGGAAAGCGGGCAAAATATAGCGTTGCTGGTGGGTGGACCGGAAGGACTGCCGGATTTCGTCAAACAAATGGCACGCGAATCGTGGAGCTTATCAACGTTGACTTTTCCTCATCCGCTGGTGCGCATCCTTGTTGCCGAACAACTTTACCGGGCCTGGAGTATTCTTCACAATCATCCTTATCATCGCGAATGAAAGCGCAGATTATTCTGGCTTCAGCTTCTCCGCGGCGAAAGGAACTGTTAGACCAAATAAAAGTCAGTTATTTTGTTAAGCCGGTTGAGCTTGATGAAGCCCCCTATCCCTACGAAAAGCCATTAGAGTATGTTCAAAGGGTTGCCGCAGAAAAGTCTGCGTTATGCCTTGCCAATACTGTAGCTTTCGGCTTGCCGGTTTTGGCCGCCGATACAGTCGTCGTTTTGGATAAGCTGATTATGGGCAAGCCCAAAGATCAGGATGATGCACTTGCCATGTTGAGACAGTTGTCCGGTAAAACGCATCGGGTTTATACGGCGATTTCGCTCAGAGGGCATCGGCATGATCAAGCTATAAGTATTACTGATGTGTCATTCAGGCGCTTGACAGAACGGGAAATGCTTGCCTATTGGCACAGCGGTGAGCCGGCTGATAAAGCCGGCAGTTATGCAATTCAAGGAATGGGCGCACTATTTGTGAAGTCGATAAAAGGCAGCTTCTCCGGCGTGGTCGGTTTGCCATTGTTTGAAACAGCGGAACTTTTATCTAATCAAGGAATTGAACTTTTCCCATGAGTGAAGAAATTTTAATTAATGTTACACCCCCGGAAACGCGCGTTGCAGTTATTGAGAATGGCGTATTACAGGAGCTCATTATTGAAAGAAGCCGCGACAGGGGCATGGTCGGCAATATTTATAAGGGTGAGGTGTGCCGGGTTTTGCCGGGCATGCAGGCTGCTTTCGTTGATATCGGTCTTCCCAGAGCGGCATTTCTTCATCTTTCTGATTTATGCAGTAAGGATCTGGAAAGAAAAGGCTCGGAAAATATCGAGCACTATTTATATGAAGGCCAGCATATTGTCGTCCAGGTAGTCAAAGATCCATTAGGTACGAAAGGCGCCAGGTTGACCACAGAGATATCTATTCCCTCACGATTTCAAGTATATATGCCTTATGCCAATAACTCCGGCGTATCTCAGCGGATTGAATGTGAAACGGAACGAATCCGATTAAGAGCTTGTCTGGATGAGTATCGAAAGCAGAATAAATGCGGAGGCTTTATTGCAAGAACAGCAGCAGAATGCGTGGAAGAATCCATATTGATTGCAGATATGACTTTTTTGCTGAAATTGTGGGAGTCTATTTCAGCAAAAATTGCCAGCGCGAAAGTTAAGGAATTTATCCATAAGGACTTGCCTTTGAGTATCAGGACTCTGAGGGATTTATATAAAGAAGGCATTGAAAGGGTTCGGGTGGATTCGAGGGAAACTTATCACCGCCTGATTGAGTTCGCGGAAGTTTTTGTGCCGGAAATAGTCCCTGTTATTGAACATTACACGGGGGAATGCCCGGTATTTGATATCTATAGTGTCGAAGATGAAATCCAAAAAGCCCTGGAGCGCAAAGTTAACCTGAAGTCAGGCGGTCATCTGGTATTTGACCAGACCGAGGCAATGACGACTGTCGATGTCAATACCGGCGGTTATGTGGGCGGGCGTAATCTGGAAGAGACGATTTTTAAAACCAACCTGGAAGCGGCCCAGACCATATCCCGCCAGCTCAGGTTAAGGAATCTGGGCGGTATTATTATTATCGATTTTATCGATATGCAAAGCGAAGACCATAAAAAACAGGTGCTGCAGGCGCTTGAACGCCACCTGGAAAAAGATCGCGCAAAAACCAAAATTACCGAAGTATCGGTGCTGGGTTTAGTGGAAATGACCCGCAAACGCACCCGGGAAAGTCTGGAGCATATACTTTGTGAACCTTGCAGCGCCTGTGGCGGCCGCGGTGTTTTAAAAACAGCGGAATCCATGTGCCTGGAAATATTCCGGGAAATTATTCGTGAAGTCAGGCAGTACAATGTTCAGCAATTGTTGGTCCTGGCATCGAATGAGGTTGTAGAAATGCTGCTGGATGAAGAAGCGGATATGCTGGCTGAATTAGAGACTTTCCTGGGGGTGCAGATCAAGTTCAGGGCAGAGGCGGAATATAATCAGGAGCAGTATGATGTCGTGCTGCTGTGATTCGCAGGCAGGGTTAAAAACCGGAAAAGTCAACTTTCTTTTGTACGCTTTCAGTCAGTTTTAGTGATTCATCACATTACGCGTGCTACGCGGCATCTTATCTTCTGGTCTTTGGTTTCTGTAGCAGTCAGTTTGACCGGCATTCGTTTGTTATTGGCCGGGATTGAAAGTTATAAAGCTGATTTGGCTGCCAATATCAGTGAACTCTTGGATGTACCGGTGAAAATAGGCCATCTGGGCGCAAAAATGCGCGGTTTTAGCCCGGAGCTGGTGCTAAAAGATATAGTTGTTTTACCCGCAGTTAAGGGCGGGAAATTTCCCATTCAACTTAAAGAAATACGTCTGGGTATCCACCTGCTGGATATGCTGGTTAACAGGGATTTATTGTCTTCTTCCTGGATCACTCTGGTGGGCGCTAAACTTTCTATAAAACGTAAACCGGATGGAAGTTTTGCCATCGTGGGTTTGAAAGCCGGTGGTGAACAGCCGGTTTGGTTACTGCAGGGAAGTAAGTTCGAAGTTTTGGAAAGTGATATTACCTGGCAGGATGAAAAAAGAAATGGACGGCCATTAAAATTTGAGGACGTCGATCTGGCGATTATGAATGACGCCCAACGGCATCAGGTCAATATGCTCATGAAGCTGCCGGAAAAATATGGCGACGCCTTAAGAATCTCTATGGACTTTAACGGCAATGCGTTTGCGCCTTCCGCCATGCACGGAACCGTTTTTATTGAAGGGAAAAATATTAAACTGCCTGAGCTGATGGCCATAGATTTGCCTTTTGCAATGAACATTAACTCAGGTACGGGAGATTTTAAAGTCTGGAGCGATTGGCAATATTCACAACCGGTTTCGGTTAAAGGTGAAGCACAATTGCAACAGCTGAAATTTATTCGGAATGATAAGAATGCATTCCTTGTGAGTCAGCTTAAAACCGGATTTCATTGGAGACTGACTGACCGGCAGTGGCAGCTTGATGTTAAAGATTTTTTGCTGGAAACTGCGGACAGAAAATGGCCGGTTGCCGCCTTCAGCGTTTCAGCCAATCGCGCTGAAGACCATGCATTGCATAAGATTGCGCTGTTTGCCGAACAACTGGATTTGCAGCAGGCAACCGATGTAGTACAGTTTTTTGTGCCGTTGACAAAGGAACAGTCGGAATTTCTGACGCAGGCCCATATTAGAGGTTTGCTGGAAAAATTCTCATTATTCGCGGATATGGATGAAAAATCTTTTGCTGTTAACGGCAAATTTGCCGGAATTAGGGTTGCCTCGATGTCTTCATTGCCCGGAATAGAAAATTTAACCGGACGAATAAAAGGCAGCGACAAACAGGGCATATTGCGCGTAGTAACTGAAGATGCCCGGATTATATTGCCGAATTTATTTCGTAAAACACTGCCAATCAGCACACTTGAAGGCACTCTGGCCTGGCAACAAAGCCAAGACGATTGGGTGTTATCCAGTCAATTGATTAATCTGGATGCTCCCGGATTCCAGAGCAAAAACCGGATACGTTTAAATATACCCAAAACGGAAGGGAAAGTTTTTATGGACATGCAAAGTTCATTTGCCAGCAACGACGTCAGCCTGATTGCCCAATATTTGCCGGCAGGCATAATGCATGGAAATGTTGTTAATTGGCTTGATCATGCTTTTGTCAACGGCCGCGTGACAAAAGGCGGTCTATTGATTTCCGGCAATCTCAAGGATTTTCCGTTTACTAGAGGAGAAGGTGTTTTTGAAGCCCTGTTTGATGTTGAACAATTGGAATTGGCCTATCATCCGCAATGGCCCGCTATCACTGATATGGCTGCCGAAGTTTTGTTTTTACAAAATAGCCTGAAGGTTGATGTTCATCAAGGTCAATCGAATAAAGCCATAATCAAACAAGCCGAAGTTACTATTCCAGCCCTGGGTAAAAGCGAGCATTTGCTGATTCAAGGCGAGATTGAAGGTGAAATTCGGCAGATTTCCGGCTTTATGCAGCAGACACCGCTTAACACATCGATTGATACACTGCTTGATGCCATTGCCCCGGAAGGAGCCACACAGATAGCGCTGACTATGAAAATCCCTTTATTAGCCAACGCACGAACAAAAGTGGATGGAACGGCCAGACTGAGTAACGTCCGGTTGAAAGTGCAACCGCTTGATTTATGGGTGAACAAAATTGAAGGTGAATTAAAGTTTAATGAGCGCGGTGTTTTTAGCGATACTATTCATGCCGTGGCTTTAAATCATCCGATTCGAATTAATATCAGCAATTCGGCCAGTCAAGCCATCGTCAACATAGCGGGTAATGTTGAGATGAGTGATTTGCAGGAACAATTTAAAATACCCGGCTTGCATAAGACCGAAGGGGCAACTGATTATAAGCTGAGACTGGCTTTGCCTTATGATGGTAATTCACCGGAACTTGTCCTGGAGTCCACGCTTTTAGGCGTGGCACTGGATTTACCCGGCGCATTGGCGAAAACTGGGGTGCAAACTGCGCCATCGTCTTTGTCCGTCAGCTTAAGTGATAAATTTTTATTACCGGTTTTATTAAATTACGACAATAAACTGAAAGCGGCGGTTAAAGTCGATGTAAAACAACAGTCTATTTATTCGGGGCATGTGCTGATCGGCGCAGGCAATGTTACCCAGACGCAGGAAGCCGGTTTAAAGCTGGAAATTAATCGCAATCCGCTGGCTTTGCAGGACTGGCTGAGTTTGGCGGTTGCCCAGGAAAAAGAGGGCGAAACCGGGGCTGGAATAAATCTCAGGGAAATAAAAATACAGACTGATCAGGCTTTGTGGAAAAGAACTGAATTAGGTATTTTTGATTTAACATTGAAACGCGAGGGCGACTATTGGGCCGGTGATATCAGCAGTTCGTTCGCCAAAGGCAAGATACAGATTCCCATTAAACTTAAAGGTGCTGACAGCATTAACCTGAATATGGACTGGCTGGACATGGCCGCGTTAAAACAACTTAAGTTTCAAAATGATTCGCCGGAGTCCGCACCCGAATTTTTGCCTTTATTTAATATTACCAGTCGTAAAACCTTATGGCAGTCGGTTGACCTGGGCCAGTTGAAATTGACAACAGAACGCATACCGGAAGGCATCGTTTTTAAAAATATGGAACTGGTGGGCGCGGATGAAGAATTGACTTTATCGGGTGACTGGAAAGTAAACGGTAAGCATTCCGAAACGCATACTCACGGTCATCTGGAAATGCCCAGGGCAGGCCGATTGTTTGCTCAACTGGGTATTACCAAAGATCTGATGGAAACCGCAGCAATAATTGATTTTACCGTGGATTGGAAGGGAGCGCCGTATCAATTTTCCTTGCCGGATTTGAAGGGTGAGGTGGCGGTCAATCTAAGCAATGGCCGGATTTTAAGTATAGAGCCTGGATTCGGCCGGCTGTTGGGTATGTTGGCATTGGCCCAATGGATAAAGCGGTTGCAGCTCGATTTTAGTGATGTATACGAGGAAGGACTGACGTTTAACAGCATTAAGGGGCGTTTCGATTTATCAAATGGTATGGCGGTCACCCATAATCTGGTGGTTGATGCGGTTCCGGCAAAAATCACTATTATTGGAGACACGGACCTTGTTAATGGGACTGTTGACCATATTGTCAATGTATCGCCAAAAAGTGCGGAGGCAGTACCCATAGCTGGTACAATCATGGGAAAGGTAGCGGGCCTGGTCGCGCGGTCGTTGACAGGTGAAGAGCAGGAAGGTTTTTTCTTTGGATCGCAATATTTGGTTAAAGGCGGGTGGGGCGATGCGCAAATTATCCCTTTGCATGAAAATGATGGCTTGTTGCAGAAAACCTGGAATGGTCTTACCGATTTTGCATGGTTAAAACAACAAAAGAAATAAAAAAAATATTAACAGAGAGACATTATGAATAAATGCGCTGCTATACAAATGGCGTCAAGTCCCAATATCAGCGCTAATTTGCTGGAAGCCGATAAGCTTATCGCTGAGGCGGCCAGGGCAGGTGCTAAACTGGTTGCATTGCCGGAAAATTTTGCCCTTATGGGAGCTCATGAACTGGATAAAGTTAAAGCAAAAGAGGTGGATGGTTCAGGGCCTATCCAAAACTTTTTGGCAGCAGTCGCTAACAAATATTCCGTTTGGGTAGTCGGCGGCACTATCCCGGTTGCCTCCAGCGAAAGCCATAAAGTCCGGGCGGCGTGTCTTGTTTATAATGATCAAGGTGAGCGGATTGCGCGTTACGACAAGATGCATTTGTTTGATGTCAGCGTTCCGGGTACTACCGAAATGTATCGCGAATCAGATTCAATTGAACCGGGTAGTGAACCGCAAGTATTAGACAGTCCGTTCGGAAAATTGGGTATTGCTGTGTGTTATGACCTGCGGTTTCCCGAGTTTTTCCGCAAAATGGTCAGGCTAGGCATGGAAATCTTGATAATTCCTTCTGCATTTACAGCGAAAACCGGAGCCGCGCACTGGGAGTTATTGCTACGCGCGCGCGCCGTGGAAAACCTGTGTTACGTAATTGCGCCAAACCAGGGCGGTTTTCATATTAATGGCCGCGTAACATTTGGCCATAGCATGATTATCGATCCCTGGGGCTTAGTGATGGACTGTCACAAAACCGGTGGAGGTTTTGTAGCCGCTGAAATAGATATCGAGCATCTGGAAAAAGTTCGCGAAGCATTTCCCGCCCTTAACCATCGCCGTTTCTTTTGCGAATAGCTTTTGCGGACAGGTTGAGGTCAAATATGCGAGTGAGACTTGCCGGCATCTTCAATGCCTTATTATTTACCTTTATCCTGGTTTCCTGTGCCTCAGAGGAAAGTCGTTATCGGGATACCGGAATGCTTGAACGTCCGCCAATCCTTGTTGTCGAAAAAAAGTCCGGAGAACAACCGGAAAGAGATGATAGTGCTGTTTCTTCTAAAGAGGATGCCAAGACCGGCCTCAGCTCAAAAGTTTATATGACCACTTCAACGCCTCCTCTGCTAATGATCAGGCAACCTTTTGATGTAGCATGGGATACGCTGGGCAACGCATTAAGGCAGGATTATATAAAAATTTCGGATCGTGAACATGATAAAGGGCTTTATTACGTGACTTATGATGCCGATATGCAAGCCGTTGAAGAAGGTAATATGCTGGATAAAGCTATGTCTTTTTTCAAGGATGAGCGCCATGAAGGAAGTTACGTTTTAATGGTACAGGAAAAAGGCTCGGAAACTCAAATAAGCGCGGCTATTAATAACGAGCCCAAACAAAGCGCTTCATCGGATGATAAAAATAATATTTCAACTCCAACGGCAGATGGCGCCGAAAAACTGTTATTGTCTTTATATAAAACAATGAGCGATGAACGGCCGAATCGGGAGAAAAAACCCCATCGCCACCATAGGGATTGATGTTTTTGCGTAAGCAAAGTGCATTAATCCTGTCTCCCCAAATCGATTAAATAAACTAAAAATTCTGATGGAAATTTTAAATCTTGCAAGACAATCTATCCTGACGCCGGTTGGAATACACGATGGTGATATTGAAAAAATTATGAGCCGATTGCTCAGTTCGCCGGTTGATGCGGCGGATATCTATTTTCAGTCCAGCCATTCTGAATCCTGGGTCATGGAAGGCGGCATTATTAAAGAGGGTAGCCATAATATCGATCAGGGCGCAGGCGTGCGCGCGGTATCGGGTGAAAAAACCGGCTTTGCTTACAGTGACCGGATTGAACTCCCGGTATTGCTGGAAGCGGCCAATAATGTAAAAGCCATAGTCCGGCAAGGACAGGAAGCGCAAGTCGGATTGGTAAAGGCCGCAAACCGGTCGCCTTATTACCCTTCAATTAACCCGTTAAAATCATTGACTGATCAGCAGAAAATTGACTTATTGCGCAAAGTTGACAGCGAAACCCGCAAGCTGGATGGCCGTATCGAAGAAGTGATTGTCAGCATGGTCGGCGTGCACGACAGTATTCTGGTCGCCAATCAGGACGGCTCGTTAGCGGCCGATGTGCGGCCTTTAGTGCGAATGAATGTGACGGTCATCGTGGAAGAGAACGGTCATCGCGAACAGGGCAGCATGGGCGGCGGAGCCCGCAGTGATTATAGTTGCTTTATAGAAGAGGATCAGGCGCTCGAATACGGCCGTGAAGCAGTCAGACAGGCCTTGGTGAATCTGGAAGCAACCGAAGCCCCCGCCGGCAATATGACGGTAGTGCTGGGGCCGGGCTGGCCCGGTATTTTACTGCACGAAGCGATTGGGCACGGTCTGGAAGGCGATTTTAACCGCAAAGGAACTTCGGCTTTTAGCGGTAGAGTCGGTGAGCGGGTTGCATCCGATTTGTGCACGGTTGTTGATGACGGTACCCTGGCTGGACGGCGCGGTTCGCTGAGTATTGATGATGAAGGCACGATTACTGAAAAAACCGTACTGATTGAAAACGGCATCCTGAAAGGCTACATGCAGGACAAGCTTAATGCCCGGTTAATGGGCGTTAAACCTACCGGTAACGGCCGCCGCCAATCGTACGCGCATTTACCCATGCCGCGCATGACCAACACCTATATGCTGCCCGGGCCGCATAATCCCCAAGACATTATAAAATCGGTAAAAAAGGGTTTGTATGCCAGGAATTTTGCCGGCGGTCAGGTCGATATAACCTCGGGTAAATTTGTATTTTCCGCCAGCGAAGCGTATCTGATTGAAAACGGCAGGATAACCCGTCCGGTTAAAGGCGCCACCTTGATCGGTAATGGACCTGATGTATTAACTAAAGTGTCTATGGTCGGTAATGACCTTGAACTGGATAGCGGCGTCGGCACTTGCGGCAAAGACGGGCAAAGCGTGCCGGTTGGGGTAGGCCAGCCTACCTTGAAGATTGATGGCTTGACTATTGGCGGAACAAGTGTTTAGGTTGAGTGATGAAGTTTACTCAATATTTTCTTTATACAAGAAATAGGCCTGATAGATCTATTATAAAACTTGAATGGATTGAAAGTGTCATTAAGAATCCGTGTGAAATAAAAGAGCAAGCGGATGGACGATTTAAAAAGTGGGGGTTTATTCAAGCAGAGGGAAGATATTTAAGAGTAATTTTGCTCGAAGATGAAGAGACGGTACATAATGCTTTCTTTGATAGAAATTTTAAAGAGGTAGTTAATGAAAATTAAATATTTTGAGGATACTGATACAGCACTGCTGGAGTTTTCAGAGCGTCCGGTCTTTGAGACTAAGGAAATTAACGAAAATATTTATCTGGATTTGGATGTGAAAGGAAATTTGATTGGCATGACCATTGAACATGCGTTATCTCAAGCCAATATAAATGAAATCTCATTTCAGCAGATAACCCGACAAACGGCCTAAAATCAGAATAACATCCCAGCTTGGGTTAGCTGCTTTATGGCCTAACTCTACAGTTCAAGCCACTTGTGTTGGACCATACTACACTAATCCAGCCTACCAAATACAGAGAGCATCGTGCAAAATCAGCAAGAAATCAATCGTTTAAAAAATATCGTTCAAGAATTACTGGATGAGGCTGTGAAACAGGGGGCCAGTGCGGCGGAGGCGGGCTTGAGCCAGGAAAACGGTTTATCCGTATCGGCCCGTCTGGGTGATGTTGAGACCATAGAGCATCATTGCGACCAAGGCTTGGGCGTAACCGTCTACTTTGGCCGGCGCAAAGGTTCAGCCAGTACGACCGATCTTTCCTCGGCTTCAATTAAAGAAACAGTAAGTGCTGCATGCAGTATTGCCCGCTATACTAGTGACGATAATTACGCAGGATTGCCGGATAAAGAACTATTGGCAACTGAATTTCCGGATCTTGATCTAAATCATCCGTGGGCTATTAGCGCGGATGAAGCCATTGCTCTGGCCATTGAATGTGAAGATGCCGCGCGCAGCTTTCATCCTGAAATCAGCAATTCCGAAGGGGCATCAATCAATACCCATCAAGGCATCCGGGTGATGGGAAATACGCTGGGCTTTCTTCACGGTTATGCTTCAACCCGCCATTCCTTGAGTTGTTCGGTATTAGCGCAGCGTGGAGACAGCATGCAGCGCGATTACTGGTACAGCGTTGCCAGAAATGCGCTCAATTTGGAACCCGCAGTTGACGTGGGTAAAAAATCGGCGCAACGAGCATTACGGCGATTAGAGGCGCGCAGTTTAAGCACCAGGCAGAGCCCGGTTTTATATTGCGCTGAAACTGCTTCCGGCTTGTTGGGTTCGTTTATTGGCGCAATCAGCGGCGGCAATTTATACCGCAAGTCATCCTTTTTACTTGATGCGCTGGGAACGCAGGTTTTCCCTAAATTTATCCATATTTATGAGCAGCCTTTTTTAAAAGGCGCGCTAGGTAGTTCTGCATATGATGGCGAAGGGGTGGCGACTAAAGCGCGAGATATTGTTAGTGAAGGAATTTTGCAAGGTTATGTATTAAGCACGTATTCTGCACGTAAGCTGGGCATGCAGAGCACCGGCAATGCCGGCGGCGTGCATAACTTAACCATAACGCCGGGTCAGCTTGATTACCCGGCTATGTTAAAAGAACTCAATACAGGTCTTTTAGTCACCGAACTAATGGGGCAGGGCGTTAACATGGTCACCGGGGATTATTCCCGTGGCGCGGCGGGATTCTGGGTGGAGAATGGTGAAATCCAATATCCGGTTGAAGAAATAACCATAGCCGGTAACCTGAAAGACATGTTTAAAAATATTATTGCCGTGGGCAGCGATGTCGATTATCGCGGCAATATCCGCACCGGCTCTATATTGGCCGAGCGTATGTCGATTGCCGGGGAATAAGCCTGTTGTTATGATGTCTCGTATTGAATCGTCATCCTTGATAGTAGAGGCAAAATCATGTTAGCAGATTTACAATTTTCTGATACCCGGATTAGCGAGGAAGATTACTTAGCGGGTGAATTAATCAGCGAAATCAAGCATCAGTATATTGACGGCTACGTTTATGCGATGGCGGGCGCCAGCAGGAATCATGAAAGAATCGCGGGTAACGTTTTTGGTGAACTAAGAAATTTTTTAAAAGACAAACCTTGTGAACCGTTCAGCTCCGATCTGAAAATCAAAGTCGGCAGCCAATTTTTTTACCCTGATGTGATGGTTGTTTGTGCCGAAGATAAACAACACGATTATTACACTGAGTCGCCGGTGATTGTTGTTGAAGTCTTGTCGAAATCTTCACGACGCCTCGATGAAACGACTAAACGCATTTCGTACCAGAATATCCCCAGCCTGAAAGAATACGTTTTGATTGAACAGGATTTTGTCGATGTTGAGGTCTGCCGGAAAAGCGAAGGCTGGATTTCCAATCATTATTTTATGGGCGATAGCGTATTGTTGGAGGCGATTGATTTAACGCTAACAGTTGAAGAAATCTATGCTCGCGTCGATAATGATGAGGTTCGTTCCTATCTTCAAGAGCAACAAGCGCAACTCTAACAGGCGTTCAAAGGTTCTGCACAATATCCGCTATCAACTGCGGCCCTTGGTAAATAAGGCCGCTATAAATTTGTACCAGACTCGCGCCCGCCTTTAATTTTTCCTGCGCATCAGCGGCGCTTAAAATGCCGCCGGCTGCAATAATCGGGATTTTGCCGTTCAGTTCAACGGCTAATTGGCCCACGACTGCAGTAGATTTTTCCCTAACCGGCGCGCCGCTTAATCCGCCGGTTTCCGAGGCCAGCGGATGACCGGCAATCCTGTCCCGCGCAATGGTTGTGTTGGCGGCAATGACAGCATCGATTTTAAACTCCAGAAGCAAACCGGCAATATGGGCTATTTCATCGCCGGTTAAATCGGGGGCAATTTTCAGCGCTAACGGCACATATTTTCCATGCTCCTGCTGCAGCTTAAACTGTTCTTCCTTCAGCGCGGAAACCAGGCTTTTAAGTTCATCGCCCTGCTGCAACCGGCGCAGGTTTTTGGTATTTGGCGAGGAAATATTAATGGTAATGTAGCCGGCGGATGAGTAGGCTTTGCGCAAACCGATTAAATAATCTTCCGCGGCATTTTCAATCGGCGTATCAAAATTCTTGCCGATATTGATACCCAGAATACCGGAATAACGGCTTTGTTTAACCTGGGCCAGCAGGTGATCTATGCCCTGATTATTAAAGCCCATGCGATTGATAATGGCCTGATGCTCAGGCAACCTGAACAGGCGCGGTTTCGGATTGCCGGGCTGCGGGCGCGGAGTTACCGTGCCTATTTCGACAAAGCCAAAACCCAACGCAGCCAAGGCATTAATGTAATCACCGTTTTTATCCAGACCGGCGGCAAGACCGACCGGATTTTTAAATTCCAGCCCCATTACCTGCACCGGCTTAGCTTCAATCGCAGGGTAAATCAATTTTGCTAAACCGGAAATATAGGCCATGTTGAGCAATTTAAGCGTCACTTTGTGAGCGGTTTCAGGATCAAGAGAAAATAGCAGCGGGCGAATTAATGGATAAAGATTCATGGCTTGCAATCATGTATTTGTGTAAACAGGCTGAATAGATCAGTGCGGGCTGGATAATTTATAAGGCTCCGGCGCGATTGCAGGCCGCCGGTTTAACACAAGATCAGCCATGAGTTGCGCAGAGGCCGGGCCCATTGCCAGGCCATTCCTGAAATGCCCGGCATTAATGCCTAGATTGACGATTTCAGGATGTATGTCAATATACGGCACGCCATGTTCAGTGCCCGGCCTTAATCCCGCCCAGTGATTGATGAGGGGAAAGTTTTTAAGAGACGGCATTAAATTTAAGGCAAAATCAGTCAGCCGAGTCCGTGCTTCCATCGATGTTGTTTTATTAAAATCATCCAGCTCTACCGTGCTTCCGGCAAGAATTTTACCGTCACGCCGCGGGATCAGGTAGCGATCATCATCCAGCACCATATAAGGCAAGGTTTCAGGCGTGGCATCAAACAACAGCATTTGTCCTTTAACCGGGATGATTTTGGGCGCCTCACCGGCAAGAGCAGGAAAAAGTTCCTTGAACAGCTTGCCGGTCCATGCGCCGGCGGAAATAATCAATTGATCGACAGCCAATTGACCGGTTGTAGTACTGATAGCGGTAATGCGGTTTTTGTCCAGGGTAAGGGCTTTCAATTCACAATGTTCACGAATAATTACGCCTTTATTGATCAAGTCCTGTATCAAGGATTTAACCAGCCGAGGATTGCGCGCCTGGGCAATTTCTGGCAGCCAGAGCGGATTGTCAGGGTTGGTGTCAAGCGCCTTAAAAAAATCAGCATCCGCTTTTTGAAATGAAATATTGTTAATCTGGCACCAGTTGATAGCCGCATCAATATCAGGATTTTTAGTAATCAGCAAACCGCAGGGAGTCCATTCAGGATCGATTTGGGTCCCGGTAATCAGCTGCGAGGCCAGCTCCGGATATAATTTCAGGCTTTGTATGACCAGCCGGGTAATCGCATTTGCTTGACGCCAGGGGTAAAGCGGAAGCAGAATACCTCCGCCTGCCCAGGAAGATTCTTGTCCCGGCAGGTTTTTTTCGATAATCATAACTGTGGCGCCGGCCAGGCAAAATTCCCGGGCGGTAAGCAGCCCGATAATGCCGCCGCCAATAATGGTGATATCCGGAGTTTCAGTCATGAGTATCAAAAAAGTCAGGGCAAAAGCGATTTAGCCGAGTGTGAGATGGATAATCCAAAAATTAATTATAACGTACATATTCATCACAAAGCTAAAACGCCGTTTTGATCGCAAGCCTATTGAAGCGATATACGAAGCAAAGTATCTACCAGGTATCGCCCTCCATCTTTAAAGGGAATCGATTGGGAAGAAGGGTTTTTCCCGATTAGCAAGGAACCTCAGCCAACACCGTCATACCGGCAGGGAAGCCGGTATCCTTGCCGGAATGACGAACTTTTTGGCGCTGGCTGAAGCATCTTGCTAATCAGGAGGGTTTTTGATTGCAAAGCAATTAATCGCCGCTAATACCCCGGTTTAAGTTCGGGTACAAACGGGGAGGAAAGTTAGAGGGCTATCCGAAATAGTTTGTTGTTTTTTGCCTACATTTAACAATTAAAGTTAATGGTATCTGATTAGTTATTGATCTAAAAGGATTAATTGATAATAATAAAACAACAATTAAACTTGTAGTGAATTAGCTTTGCTGCTACTATCGGTATTGTGGAATAGGCTTTGTTGTAAGAAAGTCAATTTTGTAAAATAACAACCTCATGAGGGGGAATAATGATAAACAAAAGTAAACTGGTGCTGGGCATTGCCACAGCAACATTCACAATGGCGGCTGTAATGGTTTCACCCCAGGCTGCCGCACTTACCAAAGCAGAACGTATTGCTGCCGCTGCAAATAACAAAGTGGATGCTTTGGAAGCTCAACTGCAGGCTATGCAGGCAGAATTAGCCAGCTTAAGAGCGGAAGCCAGCCGTCCGCGCATGGACGCTGATTCTGAAAAAGTCCAGGAACTGGATCAATGGATGGCATCGGTTAAATCCGCGCCGGTTAAGGAAGATCACCACGATAATACTATTTTCTTCCGGGGTGGGTTTGCACGTAATGACGTTAAAAGAAATGATCTGTTGACAGGTAATCAATTCGCTGGAAATGCATTGGGAGGAGGCAGAACAAATAAAGATGGCTGGTATGTAGGAGCAGGTTTCGATTTTAGCTTGACTGATGATGTCTGGGGGGCGATGGATGATACCCAAGTGCTGGCTGAGCTAATGTTCGAGTACAAAAATTTTGGCGCCAAGAACTTTAAAGGTGCCGCGCCGGGTGCAGCCCCAGGAACTGTTGGCGCAAACCCCGCCTGTACTCTGATTAATCTGGCGGCGGTTGATACTGCTGGAGCTCCAGGTCTGGCTGGTACGGCAAATTGCAACGGAGTAACTGTAAGCCAGTTCACCTTAACAGCCGCGCCAAAAATCAAATTCATGAAAGGCAGCGCTTTCAGGCCCTGGATTATCCCAATTGGTTTGGGCGTTCATGTCATCAGTCCGCCCTCTAACGGAGTAACGGTACTGAATCCCGGCATGATGTTTGGTGCAGGCGCCGATTATAAACTCTGGAAAGACATCTATATCGGTACCGACGTTCGTTACCACTTGACCGGTAGAAGCGTCGATGGAGTTAATACTGACGGCTTAACAGCTGGTGGTTACCTCGGTTTAGGTTTCTAAGCCCAGCGCTTAAAACCGGACTGATAAAAGGGAGGGATTTTAACCCCTCCCTTTTTTTATGCCTAAAAAAAGCGCTTGATTTCGGCATTAACATAAACACCTTTAACCTAAAAACCGCAGTGGAGGACACCAAATGGGTGAGCGTGTGAAAGCCGTTCATGCTTCGACAGGCTCAGTACGAACGGCTTTCACACGCTCACCCTGCGGTTTTTAGGTTTAACTTTACATTTTGTACTGCAAAGTCTTATTATGACCCTTAATTTGGTACCATAAAAAGACAGAGAGTGTGATTATGAGCATTTTGCAGGATATTCGGCCAGTGAGTTATTTAAAATCCAGATCCGCGGATATTTTAAAACAGGTTAATGAAACCCATAGACCTATTATCATTACCCAGAATGGAGAACCCAAAGCGGTGTTGCAAGATCCCGAAAGTTATGAAAATATGAGAAACACTATTGGCTTGCTTAAACTCCTCTCCCAGGCCGAAGAAGATATCAGGCAAGGCAAGACGATTGCGCAAAATCAGGTTTTTCAAAATATTGAGAAACTTCTGGACTGAAAGTGAATGCTGATTATCAGGTCAGATGGACCCATACAGCGGAAAGCGATTTGGCTGAAATTATTCAATATATTATGCAAAACAGCCCTGCCGCTGCAAATGAGGTATTTAAGAAGATTAAAATAAAAACAGAAAATTTGGCTTTATTGCCTGATAGAGGCAGAATCGTTCCTGAGTTATTTAGCCAGGGCATTTCTTTATACAAGGAAATAATTATTGCACCGTGGAGAGTTATGTACCGGATAGTTGAGAAAACAGTTTTTATTTTAGCCGTTATAGATTCCCGCCGTAATATAGAAGATGTATTGTTAGAACGCTTAATTCGAAATAATCAATGAAAACTCTTTATCCTGAAATCCAGCCCCACCATACTTTTTTTCTTGAAACCGGCAGCAAACATTCAGTATATGTAGAACTTAGCGGTAATCCTGACGGGTTTCCGGTGATTTTTCTGCATGGCGGGCCGTGTTCCGGCACTAAACCGGATCACCGGCGTTTTTTTAATCCTGAATTTTATCGCATTATCCTGTTTGATCAGCGCGGTTGCGGTCAATCCTTGCCTTTTGGCGAACTGGAAGACAATACCACTGGGGATTTAATCGATGATATGGAGCGCATCCGGCAGCAATTGGGAATAGACCGGTGGCTGGTTTTCGGCGGCTCCTGGGGCGCGACTCTTGCCTTGCTGTATGCCCAAAAGCATAAAAATCCGGTTGCAGGATTGATTATTCGCGGGGTATTTTTGGCGCGGCGGATGGATCTGGACTGGTTTGCCAAAGACGGGGCGAATCGTATTTATCCCGAGCAATGGCAGCGGCTTGTTGAAAGTATCCCGGAACAGCAACGCGAAAATCTTCTGCAAGGAGTATCCCAGGCATTATGGGGTGAAGACGAGGTAACAAGACTTCGGGTCGCCAAGGAATGGACGGCCTGGAACGGGCAAGTTGCAATGGGTAATAATTTTGAACGTAATAATTGTCAGCCGGCTGCGCAAAACGGTAATACGGCTGACAAGCTAGTCAAGCAGGTGCGCATGGAAGTGCATTATGCTATGAATAATTATTTTATTGAAGAAAACCGGATTCTGGAAAACTGCGGCGGACTATCGGGAATACCGGCAATTATCATTCATGGACGTAATGACCTGGTATGCCCTATCGAAGCCGCGATGAAGCTGCATCAGGCTTTGCCTGATGCAGAATATATCATATTGCCCAATGCCGGACATGTTGCCCAAAATGAAGAAATGATCGATGCCCTGATTTCTGCAACCGATAAGTTTGCAGAAAAACTGATTTAAGTGAAGCAAGGTTTTACGGATTACCAAAGATTATCAGCTATAAGAAATTAACTTCATGCAGGTATTCAGGGTACCTCGGAAATGCTATTTCGGCTGAGACTTAATTAAGTATTCAGGAAAAAATCAATCAGAATGCAGCAAAGATGAAGGAAAATATTCTTGTTCGCAAACCCAGTGATTTGACTATCACCTGGGCTCAAAAAATCGTAAATTCACACTCTTGCGATACGAAAGTTGCCAGGGTAGATATTGTTTCTATGGAGATCGGGACAACTACATGGATACGCGTCACTGTCGAGCACAACGGGCCGGAAACTTTGCCCCGGCACTGGTTCGTGAAACTTCCGTCCATGGCTTGGCGAGCCAGATTAATTACATCTTTGCCTCGGCTGCTCCATACGGAAGTGCGTTTTTATAAGAAAGTCGCTCAATCCATACCGATCAACCGGCCGGTCATTTTGGCGGCACAAAGCAAATTCGGGCGAGGTACCACACTGGTGCTGACGGATGTAACGGAATTCGGCGCAAGTCCTGGCCATTCAAGCGATACACTGACTGCCGCGCAAGCAGCCCTGGTTATTGTGCAATTGGCTCATTTTCATTCCTCCTAAAGGAATTTTACTATGCTGAAAATAAGCAGTTACACGAAATTATTTACACCCTCCCAAAAAGCGGCAATGATATCAGGCTCGTCAGGGACTCTGAGCTGGGAGCCGTCAATGGCGCAAAGCCTGAAGCCATGCCAGGTTTTGAGCCATTGACGGCTCCCAGCTCAGGATGGGCTGCGTAGTAGGCATTTACCGCTTGCCGGTTAAGGTCGATAAAAGCGGTGTGGGATAGCTGTTTGCGTGCTTGGCTTAGCGCGGATTTGGTGACCACTTGAGCGGGTGGGTTGTCGGGATTCGCTAGGTTAAAAAAGTTGTCCAATTCTTGCTGATAGGAACCTTTCGTCAAGTTCAGAAAGTAAGCGATCAGGGTTGGAAATGAGAGTTTGCGTGTTCGGGTGAAACTATTTTCAGTGAGGCGGTGCTTTATTTTGAAGGTTTCGCTGGAAAGCGTTTTGTTAAGCAGATTGTAAATGTTTTCTAGCAGCGTGCGGTTCTATTTTTGTCATTTTTGACTTCCTTTTTATCGTTTCAAAGTAGGGAAAATTATATCATATTCAATGATTTAGATCTTAACTTAATGACATTGGTATCAAACGGCTTTTAAGGTCATCCTGTTCAGAAAAAAAAGCAATGCTAAAACAAATTGCCACTATATCCCGTGAAACTTTAGAGCCTTTTGTTGATTAGCCCCCTGGTTGCGGCACTGCACCAATTAAAACAAAGCACGCCCTGCAAGTGTGCATCCCCGCCCCAAGCTCCCTTCATTATTTCCCCTGCGTCTAAAATCCAGCGACTCTGAATGCCGTTGTTGGTACTTGTTAATGGCTGATAATTTATTAATTTAGACACAGTAGGTGACACCTATTGCCATCCACTAAGGGACAACAGCCGGTAGGCCATGAGCAATAGGGGTGGTGCATCCACACTCCGAGGCTCTTGATGGATGCGCTATGCTTATTCATCACAAGCCGCATCGTTCGAGCTATTTGATTTTCATTCATAAGGATGAGCAAGTTCAATGAAATATTTTGGCACATAAATTGCGAAATATAAACTAGTGATCAATACTACCCCTTATTTCCCCTATGAACTCACCCGTCAATACCAAGAAAATAAATACTATTAATGAAGAGGTCCTCCTTGGTCTCTCCAAAGAATCGCTAAAAAGTGACTTTCTGGATAATCTGTTTTATGTGCAGGGAAAATTTCCCGCATTGGCAACGAAACATGATTATTATCTTGCCTTGGCTTATACAGTGCGGGATCTTTTGCTGCACCGCTGGATCAGTACTGCGGAAACCTATACCCGCCAAAAGGACCGGACTGTTGCTTATTTTTCCGCTGAGTTTCTGCTCGGACCGCATCTCGGCAACAATTTGCTCAACCTGGGGATCTCGGATCAGGTACGTCAGGCCATATCAGAGCTGGGGCTGATCTATGAGGAAGTATTGGGCCAAGAAGTAGAACCGGGGCTTGGCAACGGCGGCTTGGGAAGGTTGGCAGCCTGTTTTCTGGATTCCATGGCGACACTGGAAATTCCTTCGCTGGGTTATGGCATCCGCTATGAATTTGGTATTTTTACCCAGGAAATCGTCGATGGCTGGCAGGAAGAAAAGACTGACAAATGGCTGCGTTATGAAAACCCCTGGGATATTCAACGGCCGGAATGGGCGGTTGAAGTCAAACTGGGCGGACATACCGAAACTTATTCTGATGTCAATGAAACACTGCGAGTACGCTGGATACCGGGATTGACTATTATGGGAACGCCCTACGATACGCCTATTCTCGGTTACCACAACAATACCGCTAACACCCTGCGCTTATGGAAGGCTGAAGCAGCTGAATCATTCGACCTTGGAGTCTTCAACCGCGGTGATTACTATGGCGCTGTTCAGAAAAAACTGGTCTCGGAGAATATCACCAAGATCCTTTACCCCAATGATGAGCAAATTGCAGGCAAGGAATTACGTCTGCGGCAACAGTATTTTTTCGTGTCCTGTTCTCTACAGGACATGATACGCATCATGAATGTGCAGAACATTCCGCTAACGAATTTCCATGAAAAATTTACCGTTCAGCTTAATGACACTCATCCTGCTGTCGCCATCGCTGAACTGATGCGGTTATTGATAGACGAACATTGTATGAGTTGGGACACAGCCTGGTCGATCACTGAAAAAACATTTGCCTATACTAATCATACCCTGCTGCCGGAAGCGCTTGAACAATGGTCATTGAATCTTTTTGCGCGAATATTGCCAAGACATTTAGAGATTATCCTTGAAATTAACGCTCGCTTCCTGAATGAAGTGAGAATCCGGTTCCTCGGCGACTCAGAGCGGCTCGGTCGCTTATCCATAATCAACGAGTCAGGTGAACGCTTTGTACGCATGGCTCATTTGGCCTGCGTCGGTAGTCACGCCATCAACGGCGTGGCCGCGCTGCACACCGAGTTGCTCAAACAAGACGTGCTGGCCGATTTTTATACACTGTGGCCCAATAAATTCAGCAATAAGACTAATGGCGTCACACCCAGGCGCTGGCTGGCGCTGAGCAACCCACGTCTTACCAAGCTTATATCAAAGCAGATAGGCGAAAGCTGGATAAAGGAGCTGAGTGAACTGAAGCAACTGGAGCCTTACGCCGAAGAATCATCATTTCGTTCCGAATGGCGATTCATTAAACGCTCTATCAAAGAGAATTTTGCTGCCTATCTGCGCCGTAGCACCGGCTATGTTATCGACCCACAGTCGTTATTCGAGGTTCAGGTGAAGCGAATCCACGAATACAAACGCCAGCATCTGAGTGTATTACACATCATCGCACTGTATCATCGCATCAAATCCGACCCGAGCAAGGATATCGTTCCCCGCACTTTCATTTTTGGCGGCAAGGCGGCGCCGGGCTATTACATGGCCAAGCTGATGATCAAACTCATCACATCGGTCGGCGAAGTGATAAACAGGGATCCGGCGCTCCGTGACTGTCTCAAGGTGGTTTTTCTACCCAATTTCAACGTCAGTACTGGTCAGAAGTTATACCCCGCAGCGGAACTCTCGGAGCAAATTTCAACCGCAGGCAAAGAGGCGTCCGGCACCGGTAACATGAAGTTCTGCATGAATGGAGCGCTGACTATCGGTACCTTGGACGGCGCTAACATCGAGATACGCGAAGAAGTGGGCGCAGAGAACTTCTTCCTGTTCGGTTTGACCGCAGCCGAGGTTCAGATATTCAAGTCGCAGGGTTACAATCCCATGGATGTCTATAATTCCAACCCTGAACTGAAAACAGTGATTGACCTGATTGCCGACGGCTATTTCTCGGGCGGGGACCGGGAACTGTTCCGGCCTTTGGTTAACTCCCTGCTCTACGGTGATCCTTACATGCTGCTGGCGGATTTCCAGTCCTTTGTTGATTGTCAAAGTCGGGTTAGCCAGGCTTACCTGAACAAGCAGCACTGGACGCGCATGTCGATTCTGAATGTCGCACGTAGCGGCAAGTTCTCCTCCGATCGGACAATAAAGGAATATGGCCAGGACATTTGGGAAGTAAAACCTGTCAAGATTGACTTGTTGTCTCAGGATGAGGTAAAAAAGACCATGTTGGTCTGAACGGCGATGGATTGCCCATCGTGATATTATCCGCCCTCATCACTTCGACAAATAGCTGTAATAATGTTTTTGAAAATTTATCCCGCACTATTCGAGAGATCCTTCTATGAATTAGCGATGGCCGGGGCCCGAACAGTAATCTAAACTTACCCACAGTTCCGAGCCATTACTTGCTGGAGTCACATCATGAATTCATCCAATATTCCGACCGGACTTAATTATGCTAATCAAAAACAACTGGAAGAACTACAACACATCAATCTGCGATTAGCCGCGCTGGGCCAACCTACTTGTGAAGTTGAAGGTAATCAGCAATATCTCAAGATTGCAGATAGTTTGTTGAAAAACTATTCCCAGCAACGTCGCCTCCTGGTCAAGTACCGTTGCCCGGCTGATCAACGCATTCAGGATTTTCTTAATGCTTACCTTCTTGATAATGGTGTAGACGCATCCATTCGTATACCGGGAGAGACTTTTGTACTGGAACTTAAAGGTCTGGCCAGAGAACTGTCATTACCATTTCAGCACAATGAATTTCATTCTGCGTATATTGATTCTTACCGGATGAGGCAGGGAGTCTTGCATAATCCACAAAATGACAGGCGCACAACCCACGGCGTATTTCATATTGTCGCTGGTGGCCTTCCTGTTCCGGCTGATAAGAACGAAGTGCCCGTAGCTGTTTATGCGGAATTATTGCGCATCGCCCTGTCACCTCCGGATGATCTGTTATGTCTGCCTTTCACCAGCAGACAAGAGAATTCTGCGAAACTTTGGTTGTCTTTGTTACTGAGCCCCATCGTGGTTCCTGAAATTTCCGGCTTGAGCCCTAAGAAAACTATGGAAACCCGATTTTTTGCGCCAGGGGGTCTGGTCGCCAATCTGGATTTTGTCGAATCTATTTTTGGTAACGCCGGCGACCCGTTTCTCCCTGAGAATGACGCCGCACTGGATATTGACCATTGGACAGGTCATACCGGCTGCATCATTCTTGCGCCGCATCTGGTGGGATGTCGTAAACAGATCATCGGCCTGCCATCCTATAACGATGCCACCGAGCGTCAGCGCAAAGATGGTATGTGCTGGCAAAATGAGGAAGAGCCCTACAACGAGGGTAAACCGTTTAAACTCGTATGCCGCAATATGCAGGGCGTTATTGTCACGCTGATTGCCGATAACTATTTTGGTTACAGTAAAAAAGAAATCAAATCCCAGATCAGCTATTCCGCCAACCTGTTCGGAGGCTGTGAAGAGGAACATTCCGGTGGCGCGCTGGCATTTCCAAGAGCCATACTGGGGGAAATTTATTTGCCTCAGGGTGCCGACAGTAATGAACGTTATCCTTTCGACAAACTTTGCCAACTTTTAGGCCCTGCCATAGACTATCAAAATGAAGGCTATGCGATAGATAAAAAACATCCTACTATTATTTTTATTCCGGCTACGGCACAAATCAATATCCAGCAACAGCAAATAAGCTGGCTACGCAATAATCTAACATACACGATTAAGCTACTAATCAATCACACTTATGTTTATCCCAATGGCTTTAGAGTCCATATGGAGCGCCATCCGAATGCGCCCAGCTGGCGACTGGTCGGTACTCATCCCGAAGGCGCCTTTTGCCATAAACCCAGTACAGTATCAGGAGGCGGCAAGTCGGAAATTTCCAAATCAATTGCCGGCGCCATCATTTCCGGCGCTGTTTTTGTCGATCATTTTGATAAAGACATGGATAGGATTGCTGATATTTTTGAGCATGATTATTCCGGCCGGTTTCGGGACCCCGCACGTAACGGCATAGATCAACGCAGGCTGCTTAGCAATAAACGCACGCTAGGCTCCGTCATCAAACTACTCACACCTTCCATAACCGAGTATTCCGATGACTATAACCATTGGCTGACGCAAATTCCCCAGCATATCTGGGCGTTGGTGCTAATGATAAAACGCTTTTACAAAGCGGAATGGGGCCCAAACTGGCGGGAACATTTTGCCGTCGACTTGGTAAATGGCTATCCAGGCAACGAATTGAAATATCATGGCCGCAAACTGATCGCCAGCTATCTGCGGGTAGGATTTGACAGTAATGGCGCCTGGCGTGTTTTTAAGTTAAGACAGGACTTTATAGCTTCGGCTAAAGTTCAGCTGGAAGATGATATAACCGCTTCCACTGTCGTGCCGGTAACCACTCTTGCCGGGCTTAACCCCGACTATAAAAACCCGAGTGTTAAACTGGTCGATAATTGCGAACAAAGTTTTTTTCAGCGCCCCGATGACGCAGTCCACCGGGGCGCGGATTTACAGACTGAACTCGATTTATCGGGTACAGACAATTTTATTTCCAATTTTCAACCACTCACCCCAAAAGATGCCCGCGAACTTATGGAAGATGTCATTCACTTTGACGAATTCAGTAAGCCGATGCGCAACGTCATCAGTCAGGCAGCACAGGGCAAGGAAGGTGAATATTTTGTATCTTCAGCTCATCCACGTCTGGTCGATGGCAAACCCAGCCTTAATGTGCGTTATCTGCAACTCCGGCCTGATATTGTTAACCCGGTAATGCGCTATCTTGCAGAACTATCAACGCGTCTGGCACGAGGCCTCAGAGCGGATCAAGCGGTTCATTTTCCGGTTAACGCGGTACTAACCGGACGCCGCAACAATCCGCGAGATGTTGCGGCAGGCATCAGGCCATTGGCCATTTATAATCCCATCCATTATCAAGAGCTACCGGAGCTGTTTATGGATTTCATTTGCAGCCTGACGGGTAAATCACCGTCGACTACCGGCGCAGGTTCCGAAGGTGCGCTGACTAAAGGTCCGTTTAATGCCTTGTGTACCACTGCCGACCTGAATACCGCTCTGGTTTCTTTCATATTGTGTGGCTATGACGGCTATTCCACAGCGGCTGGCTATATCGGCTCTCAACGCCGGATAGACCATGATATCAGTCTGTTAATTCCTGAAATCTGGTCGCGCTTGCCGGTTTTACAGCGCGATCCTCAATATCTTATAGAACATGGACAACTGGAAAAACTGGAAGATTTTGAGTATCAGGGCCGGACGGTCCATGCCAGCAGATTGGGTTATCGCATCACCGAACGATTTGTGCATACTAATTTTGGTAAAGTATTCGATTATCCAACGGCCGTATTTGATGAAGCCATGTTGAAACCGGAAACTCAGGATCTGGCCAGTTTTGTTGATGGTATCGATAATGTTTATGAAGCGCAGCTACGGGTTGCCCAAATCTATCTTCAGGATGGATCAATCAATGACGCCTGCCCACCGCTAAAAGCGCTTATTCATATTATGGTCAATGGTGATTTTGAGGATAAAACCATCAATGATCCGGCTATTCGCATCATGTTTACGCGCGATTACTTAATGCAAAGCGACTGGTACCACGAGCGGCTCAAGATTAAGCAGCAAAGAGACTGCATGCTTTGGCAACAACACGGCGATTATATTTTGCAACGTATTAGTGAAACTGAGCAGACCGATCCTTTTAATCAGGAGTTGACTCATAAACTGGAAGCAGTTGAGCGGATGCTTGCCGAGGTCGCCCATCCGTCTTATCTTGAGAATTTAGAAGGCACTTTAGGTGCAGACTGGGTCCATCATTCGGCGAATTAAAAAAAATAACGAGAGGATACTGTTGGCGAATTGGTCGCACGATCTCAGGGGATAAGAGTTTAACCTGCCCCAGGTTATGGTGATTAGCCAGCGTCAATAGATCCGCCTTGTTTTTCTCTACATCCTGGTCCGCCGTGGATACCCTCAGATAACCGATAGTCTGTGTCATCACCTTACCAAAATACTTTTAAAATCATTAAGGGTAACGAAAACCCTAAAAACAGCATTTATAATAACCAAAATAAGATCAAAAACACAGTGGGATACTGTTGGCGAATGGGTTTAGGCGGCCAGTGCCGCAAAGAGCGAGGTGCGGGTAGCCGCCAACCGCCTACCCAGCCTCTTCCAATGATAAATGAGTCTGAAGGATGCCTGGATTGCTAACGGTAGTGAGTCTGACAAACGCATAAATCTCGTTCATGATAGGAGAATGAAACCAATCATGAACATAAACGACCTAACTACCCTAGAACATTTGGAACAGTTTTTAGCCGGCAGCTAGGCCGTTGCCTTTCTTGTCGCCAGTGGCAAGGAGGAGTGTTATCGAGGTATTCAGCGCACGCTGGTTAAATACCGATATGTTTACTGAATAAGCACTCAAAAGGCGTCGTGGTACGCTTTCTGATTAAAATTACCGGCTATTCAAGGCAACAGATTACACGCCTGGTTAAGCAATACCGTGACACCGGCGATTGAACGGCAACAACTTAACTTAAGGGCTTTGAGCGTCTGTATACGGCTGAAGACAGCCGTCTGCTGGCTTCGCTGAATGAGCTGCACAACACCCCAAGCGGGCCCTGCTGCTAAAAAGCTGTGCGAGCGCGCTCATAAGCTCTTTAAGCAAACGGAATATCAACGGTTAGCGGGTATCTCCGTCGCGCATTTGTACACTCTTAGAAAATCAACGTCTTATCTGCGGCAACGCTACACCTTTGAAAAAACCCGCCCCAAGGTCGCACTTATTGGCGAAAGAAAAAAGCCACGAGCTAATGGTCAACCCGGCTTTATTCGGATTGATACGGTTCATCAGGGCGATCAGGATAAGCAGAAAGGGGTCTACCACATCAATGCCGTTGATGAAGTCACGCAGTTTGAAGTCGTCTGTACCGTAGAGCGTATCAGTGAACCGTATTTAATGCCAGCTATTGAACAACTTCCGGGCTGTTTTCCCTTTGTTATTTAAGGCTTCCCTTCGGATAATGACTCGGAAACCATTAACGACAAAGTGGCTGCGTTCCTGCAAAAACTACTCATTGAATTTACCAAATCCCGTTCCAGACAAACCAATGACAATGCCTTGATCGAAAATCAATATCCATGCCCAAAGGACATGGTTTTGCATTAACCCCCTATAAGGGGGCTTTAGTACATCTTTGTTATGAAACTTTAAGGAAGAAATTCAATTTTTTAAAATAATTAGGTGACTTGTCTTATAAATCTTCAAGTCTTTTATTGCTAATACACAACCGCAAAAACCGAAAAACATAATTGTTTCTTTGTGAATTAAAGATAGGTCTTGATCTTTAAGACAGGTTTTAGTATCCAAGTAATTCATAGGCATAGCCTTAGTGTTCCACGCCCACAGGACGTGGCTTTCTAAGTCTTAGTAAAAACGGTTCCGTAATCAGGAAGCTGTTTGGCTATGCCCATATCCCTCAGCGCTGGGCACCCTTAATCAATACATTCAATCACGATATCTTGTTTCCTTATATTAACTACCATCGCCCTTGTTTTTTCCCCAAGACTATTACTGACAGTAAGGGCAAGGATAAGAAAATCTATCCTTATGACGGTATGATGACGCCTTATGACAAATTGAAAGCCATTGAAAACGCCAAAAACTATTTGAAACCTGACATCACGCTTGAAATACTGGACAAGGTTGCACTTAATCAAACCGATGATCAGGCGGCTGAACAACTACAAAAAGAACGTACTAACTGTTTAGTTCCACAATTAAGTGGTTTGGATTAATAGTAAAAATAGCTGGCATTGTCTTGTAAAAATCGAGTCTAGTCTCAAACGGCGAGATGCGTCCAATAGCCCGTAATTTGAGGTTAAAGTTATAGTTCAGTACCTAGGAGTCTGCCGGACAGGGCTCGGTATTCAGGTCATATCCAGCCGGATTTTTGGCGACTTTGATTCGCTTGGTTGATCGATTGTCGGAATCACATCGGGAAATGGCCTGTGGCTATCCCGGTTCTGCCGAGTCAGGATGGCTTCAGGTCATTTTCCCCGTTATCTCACCGCCAGCACATGCATTCGCTTTAAATTGAAGGCCATGGTCACCAGTTTCCACTCGCCCGCTACCGCGTCAAGGCCTCTCAACGAGAATTGGCGAAAGCCCAGCACCTGTTCAATATCAAGTACTCCGTGATCGCCTTTAAGTGATTTGCTGCCATAGCCATTCCGACCGTTACCGGAATTATGCCCTGTAGGCGAATGCTTGGGGTAGCCCAGGTGAGCCTCCATTTCGGCATTAAGTGAGGCTTCTACGGTGATCTTGAGTAGCTCTCTGGTTAACGATGAGAGGTCGGCCTCCGACTTAATGCCTCGTGCCAAATCCTGAATCGCTGATACTAAAACGGGGTCGTTGATGATGGTGCTCATTTTCATTCCTCCTAAAGGAATTTTACTATGCTGAAAATAAGCAGTTACACGAAATTATTTACACCCTCTTACTGGCATTCATTATGCCTGGATAATACTCGCCGTTACCTTTGTCTGCCTGCTGGCTTCTGCGGAGGTTCGGTCGGTGCCGGGCATTATTCTTCTGTCTCTGGAGCGCGAGTTCCATTGGAGCAGGGAAACCATCTCAGGCGCTGTTTCGGTCAACCTGCTGTTGTTTGGGCTGGCCGGTCCTTTTCTGGGCAGGCTGATGGATTTATACGGGGCAAAAACCATTACCCTGTTAATGATTTTTCTCATAGTCCTGGGTGCAGCAAGAACTCTTTTCATGCGGGAAGCCTGGCAAATGTATATGCTTTGGGGAGTAATCGTAGGCATTGGCTCAGGCGGTACGTCAATGGTTATGGGTTCCACGATTGTCAACCGTTGGTTTCATGAACGGCGCGGACTGGCTTTGGGCGTGCTGGGCGCGGCCATGTCGTCAGGGCAATTGCTTTTCATCCCGATTATCATGAACCTGAATACTCACTTTGGATGGGGGGCGGCAATACTTTTCAGCGTTTTACTTTTCGGTTTTATCGTATTGCCTCTGGTCATACGCTTTATGGTTAATAATCCTGAGTTAAAAGGGATGAAGCCCTATGGCATGAAACAGATGATTACTCCGCCGATTCGCCCTGATGCCAGGCCAATGCGTTTGGCAATGCGCAACCCTCAATTCTGGTTGCTGGCCTTCAGTTTTGGCATATGCGGCTTTACGACCTCGGGACTGTTCCAGACGCATTTGATTCCGCACGGGATAGAGCATGGTTTTTCGGAAATGACGATGGCGGCATCGTTAGGCTTAATGGGCGCTACCGATATTACCGGCACTGTTTTATCCGGCTGGCCGTGTGATCGCTTTGGCAAGCGCGGCCCCTTGGCGGTTTATTATTTGCTTCGGGGCCTCTCTTTAATGCTTTTACCTTACGTCAAATCGACCCCGCAACTGATGGCGTTTTCTGTCGTCTATGGGCTCAATTGGTTATCGACAGTACCTGCAACCTCGGCGCTGACTGCGGACTTGTTCGGAAAGCAAAATGTAGGCGTCGTCTTCGGGCGGATTTTTTTTGCCCATCAACTGGGCGCCGCGTTAGCTTCTTATGGCGCCGGTTATCTGCATAGTTTGGCAGGAGACTACACGCTTGCCTTTATGGCTTCCGGTTTTTTTGCCTTGATTGCAGCCGGACTCGTCACAGGCATACGGAACCGGCCGCAGCCCATATCCCTATAACCCGGCCCAAGGCGTATACAAGCCCTCAACATTAACCCCGAACATATCCAGAACCCGGCCAACGGTTTCATTAACCATTGCTGTAAGTGAATCCGATTGACTATAAAAAGCCGGCATGGGCGGGAAAATTATCCCGCCCATTTCAGTCACGCTTGCCATATTCCTGATATGCGCCAGATTCAACGGCGTTTCACGGGGCATCAAGACCAGGCGGCGCCGTTCTTTTAACACCACATCGGCCGATCGTGAAATCAGGTTATTGCCAAAGCCATGCGCAACGGCCGCCAAGGTTTTCATTGAGCACGGCGCGATAATCATGCCTTCCGTTTTAAACCCGCCGCTGGAGATACTGGCCGCGATATCATTAATGCCATGAGCGACATCGGCCAGCTGCAGTAATTCCGACCGTTTCATCGCCATCTCGTGTTTTAAATTCACAACGCCGGCCGAAGAAATAACAAGATGGGTTTCCCATTCTTCCTGTGCCTGTAAAACCTGCAGCATTCTCACGCCATAGAGAGCGCCCGTTGCGCCGGTCATGGCAATGATCAAGCGTTTTTTTTGAGTCATTTTTATAAATTATTTACGGATGTTGCGGGATAATCACAGTACTCTGCGGTGGTTATGTTGTGTAAATGATATACTATTTATGCGTCAGTCAGTGTATTCACGGCATATAGTGATAAACACAAATAGTATAATCATATTGACCACGGATTCATCGTAACGATTTGATTTTCTATTTATTGCGTACTCCAATCAAGCCAATTACTCCTAATTTAAGACAAAGCAACGATCGAAAATTATTCGAAACCGGCCAATGGAAGTTATTGAATTAGAGACCGGTTGATACTCTCAGTCGAGTCGATAGCGACAACTCAACTTCTAACAGCATCTCAAATTCACCGCATGCCAATAAATAAAATCGGGTCTTCGGAATTTAGTGTTGAAATTCCAGATACCTGACGTTCGTGCTTGCAAGGTTTCGAGAAGATCACAGGCGGCACTCGACCCACAAGAGACAGTCAACCTTTATAATAAAATCATCCAAAACGGACATTCAACTTTGAATGTGACTTAAAGCTTACGACTCCAACATTGCCATTACACCAAAAACACTGCGTTTATATTCCTGGAGCTGAGGAAAAACAATGACGGAACTAATCATTGTTACAGTAAGTCTTATTAAGGTGTAGTTTCGGTGAATGAACTCAATACATAACGGTAAATTTAAAAATTAAAATCAACATTTTTTTACATTTTAAGTTAAGGAGCCCACCATGACCCAACAGGAAAAAGTACTATACACAGCCAAAACCCACACCACCGGCGGACGGGAAAACGGCGAATCACGCAGCTCTGACGGCCGTCTGGTCATTAAGCTTTCATCTCCTGGCACCCCGAGCACCGGCACCAATCCCGAGCAACTGTTCGCCGCTGGTTGGTCTGCCTGCTTCGAAGGGGCGATGGGGCTTGCGGCCCGTAAAATGAAAATCACTCTCCCGGCTGACATGGCCATAGACGCGGAAGTGGATCTTTGCTTAACCGACGGCGCTTACTTCCTACAGGCTCGGCTCAACGTCAGCCTGCCAGGTTTGGAGAGCGATGTTGCCCAGGCCGTGGTGGATGCCGCGCACCAGACGTGCCCATACTCCAAAGCCACACGGGGCAATATCGAAGTCGCGGTTAGCCTGGTCTAAGCTATGCCATTAAAAATGAAATTGGTTCTGCCCCGTTTTTCTTGATGAAATGCAGAAGTAACAGCGAGGTGATTTATGCGTAGCGAAGGGTTATTTGGGCTAAGCATTTTAATGAGTTTTCTTGCTTTCGCCATCGTCATGACGGTGTATATCTGGCCGCGACTCCGAACCATGAGCCGAAGGGATGCCCTCATTCCATTGGTTGTTCCCCACACGTTTCGGTTTGTTGGACTCAGCTTTCTGATCCCAGGGGTCGTATCCCCGTCGCTTTCGTCGGCATTCGCAATTCCGGCAGCGTATGGTGATCTAGTTGCAGCTATCCTAGCGGGCATCGCAACATTGGCGCTCGCCGCTCGCACATCCTGGTCCATCCCGATTGTGTGGGTATTCAATGTGTTTGGCGCAATCGACCTCTTACACGCATTCTACCATGGCCGAATCGGCGTGTGGACATAGACCCCGGATCGCTGGGAGCGGCGTTTTTCATACCGACATTCATTGTCCCGCCGTTACTCGTTACACATGGACTCATATTTTGGCTACTGTTGCGCTCAAAGCAATGAAGCGGTGCGCGAATCATGGGTACTACAGTGAGCCTAGTAAGAATCAGAATACCGGCTAACCATCGGATCAATCGGAGAATTAGTCTGTCGGCAAATTCTCGATTATCCTGACCGTTAGCCCCGTACATACAGGTAAGGAGGTTTCATGTCAGAAAGAATCAATCTTGGTAAATCCGCTCCAGCGCTTTACCAAGCGGTCAATGGTCTTGAGAAGCTGGCGGTTGAGGCCGTGGCTTCCGCAAGCATCCCGGTTGGCTTTGCACATCTGTTACGCCTTCGGGCATCCCAACTCAACCAGTGCGCATACTGTATCAGGATGCATACTCAAGATGCCCTAGCCAGTGGCGAGTCAAACGATCGCATTAGTGTCCTAGCAGCCTGGAGGGAAACTGGATATTTCACCGAAAAGGAACGCTCATCATTGGCACTGGTAGAAGCTATTACACTGATCTCTGACGGGCAAGTGCCGGATGCCATCTATGAGCAAGCAGCTGCCAATCTGTCAAAAGATGAAATATCGGCTGTCGAGTGGCTTGCGGTAGTCATTAATGCCTGGAATCGCATTGCCACTTCCAGCCGTTATCCTGTGAAGGCGTGAGCATGGCTAAAAATTCATCCATACCGGAGCCGCTTCGCGGCTCGGCTTAATTACAGGAGTTAGACACAGGGCCCCCACTTGCGGGCGACAAATTGAGAGATATAGTATGAAAATCGTTGTCATTGGCGGTACCGGGCTCATCGGTTCAAAGCTCGTGAACAAACTTCGTCAGAGCGGCCATGAGGTAGTGGCGGCATCGCCCGCCTCTGGCGTCAACACGATCACTGGTGAGGGGTTGGCTAACGTACTTGCGGGTGCACAGGTTGTTGTCGACGTGGCGAACTCGCCGTCGTTCGAGGACAAGGCCGTTTGGGAATTCTTCGAGACGTCAGGCCGCAACCTTCTCGCGGCGGAGGCTGTAGCCGGCGTCCGGCACCATGTCGCGCTCTCCATCGTCGGAACCGGCCGGACGCCCGACAATGGCTATTTCCGCGCCAAGGTCGCCCAGGAGAACCTGATCGAGGCCTCCGGCATCTCCTACACTATTGTTCGCTCGACCCAGTTCCTGGAATTCCTCGGCGCCATCGCCGATTCGAGTGCGGTTGGAAACACAGTCAGGCTTTCGCCCGGCCTGTTCCAGCCCATCGCGGCGGACGACGTTGCTGCCATCGTCGCCGACGTGGCGCTCGCGGCGCCGCGAAACGGCATCGTCGAGATCGCCGGCCCGGAACGAGCGCCGTTCAACGAAATCATCGCCCGCTATCTGAAGGCGGTCGGCGACCCACGTGAGGTCGTGAGTGACCCCGAGGCCCGATACTTCGGCGGCCGGGTCGAGGAACGCTCGCTCGTACCGTTAGGCGAAGCGCGCCTCGGCCGCATCGGTTTCGACGAATGGCTCAGCCGCCCATACCTCAAAAGTAAGTTAGCGAGGCAGGGTCGGTGCCCAGATCAAGTCGTCCGCCGTATCCGCCTTCAGATCCGCGATCAGGTCGATCGTGATGAGGCGTGATACGGTGAATTTGTATCCACATTTGTATCAACGAAGGAGAACACAAATGTTCACTAAATTTCTCTGTGGAGTTGCCTTCGCAGCTCTCTCTATAAGCGCAGCTTCAGCCGATAACTCGCCTGCTGTACTGATAAACACTGATAAGTCCAAGGTAACGCTGGTCTTTGATCACTCCCTTCCTAATGTGCCCGGCAAGAGCATGAAAGGGGTGCTGGTCGAATACCAGCCGGGTGGCTCATCGCCCGCGCATACCCATCCGGCCTCGGCTTTCATCTATGCAACGGTCCTTGAGGGCGCAATTCGTAGCAAAGTCAATGATGGGCCGGAAAAGGTGTATCAAGCAGGCGAAAACTTCGCCGAATTACCTGGCGATCATCATGGCGTCAGCGCAAACGCCAGTGCCACGCAACCCGCACGCCTGCTAGCCGTCTTTGTCGTCGATACCGATGATAAGAACCTTGTCAAGAACGACAAATAGTGAATGAACGGGGTCAGGCTATTGAATAACGAACCCAGCCTAACATATAAGGTTTGACCGTGTGAATAAATAAAGGGGAAGCTGGCCGGTATAGTAAATCGTCGGGTGACAAGAATGAATTTATCCCAATGCCGGAGTGATGTGTGGATAGTGTCCTTTTCAATATTTTTATCTTTCTTACGGCGGCTTGTGTGGTGGTGCCGCTTGCAAGCCTTTTCAAGTTAGGATCTGTACTCGGTTATCTTACTGCTGGGATTGTGATTGGCCCTTTCGGGCTGGGATTGATCGGCGATGCAGAGAAAGTGATGCATTTTGCAGAATTCGGCGTAATGATGAGGTTGTTTCTCATCGGCTTGGAATTGGATCCTGCCTTGCTTTGGCGGTTGCGTAAATCGATTCTAGGACTGGGCAGTTTACAAGTGATACTGACAAGTATGGCATTTATGCTCATTGGTTTGGCGCTAGGCTATTCATGGCAGATGAGTTTGACGGCGGGCATGGCGCTTCCGCTTGCTGCCGTTGTAGGAATTACCCTATTGATGCAACTGGTTGGCGTATCGCCGGCCATGGGAACATTTATCGCCGGTGCTGTGCTGGCAAATTCCGAATATCGCCACACGCTGCAAACCGACATTGAGCCGTTCAAAGGGCTATTACTTGGCCTATTTTTCATTTCGGTCGGCATGGGCATGGATTTTCAGTTATTCGCCGAAGCGCCGTTGTGAGTAGTATTCGCCGTCGCTGGGTTAATAACCGTTAAGGCTTTGATATTGTCCATACTCGGCAGGCTTTTCGGACTCAATGCCCTTCATAACTCCGGTTTTGCGCTTGCCCTTGCCCAAGACGGTGAATTTGCTTTTGTATTGTTCCAGTTGGCGGGCACTTTAACTATTTTGCCCCAGACACAGGAGAAGTTTTTAACCTTAGTGGTAGCCACTTCGATTGCCGTAACTCCATTGCTTATAGTTCTCTACAACCGCCTAATCGTACCGAAATTCTTAAGCGTATTGCCTGACCGTTCCTTTGATAGTATTGAAGAAGACAACCCAATCATTTTGGCTGGGTACGGTCGTTTCGGGCAAGTGATCGGTCATTTTCTGAACGCCCAAGGTATTAAAACAACGGTACTGGAAAAAAACCCTGATCAGATCGAGTTGCTCAGGAAATTTGGCTTCAAAGGCTATTCCGGCGATGCGTCCCGGTTGGATTTACTTCATAGTGCCGGCGCATATAAGGCAAAACTGCTTATTGTTGCAGTGGATGATCCGGAAACCTCTCTTGAAATTGTGCGTCTTGCGTAAAATGATTTTCCGAATTTGAAGATTTTCGCCCGCGCCCGCAACCGACGCCATGCTTACGAGCTTTCTAAAGAGGGCGTGGATTATTACAAGCGGGAGGTCTTCGATTCATCGCTTGATATGGCTCGACACATTATGGTGCGTATTCCGGCTCAAAGCTGCCACCAATTCCAGACGAATGCTGCCACCCATTCCATTTTAAAGCTGCCACTGATTCCGGTTAATGTTGCCACCCCCTGGTGGTGATGTTTTAGCGTTTTTTGAT
>JAQUOU010000007.1 GCA_028716975.1 Methylobacter sp.
TCCGCCAAAAGGCGGAATTTAACCCCCTTCGGGGCGAATATAACCGGCTAAAACCGGTTTTTGAGGCCTAATCAGACTTCCAGACCGCCCGGCGCTTCGAAAAATGGCGCCGAAACCGAAGGTATATGGGCAAATTTCAACAGCCTGTTAAGCCTTTAAATTTTAAATGAGTCATTAAGTCCTCCTTAGGACAGAGTTATTATTGTAAAAAGCATGGCATTGGAAAGTGTGACTTATTAACATCACGCAAAACAATGAGCACTGTTCATGCCATGTTTAATTTTTTTTTCGTATATTCTGGATAAAAAGGATCCGCCTTAAAACTTAAGGCCATTTAATTTAGTTTATTGAAAACAAGGCAAGAGCGTGTAATTCTCCGATATTAATTAATAGTTGTGGAATTTTTCAAGTAACCCAAAACCGGCACTGATAAGAAAATGCTGACAAATTTTCTCTGTTTCTTAGCCTGTGATTAAAAAAGTGTGTCATATGCCGCAGTCAAAGTTTGTCATATGCCACACTTTTTCAGCGCATAGCAAGGAAATGCTTAAGTGAGGGTGTGATTAAAAGTGCGGTTTAAGCTCCAACACAGGCTTGACCTTTCGTCCTGAGCCCTTCGGCCATACTCAGAGGAAAGCCTTGTCGAAGGATGATCGGTAAAGCCGTCCATGGTTCGACAAGCTCACCACGAACGGACTTAACTAGGCCCTTCTGAGCGTAGACTAAGGGTTCACCAGGAACGGCTTAACCTGCCGCCCTACATGAAATGGGCGTAAAGCTATCTGTAAGTGTAGTGGGTTAAACCGCACTTTTAATCACATCCCTTAAGTGATGATAAGTTTGGCTCAGTGTCTTGCAACTTTTATAGCATGAAGCCGCAGGAGCCAACTCCAGGCTGTCCTGAAAAACAAAAAATACAATATTGCATCCGTACCGTTGGCACAAACTTTACGGCTAACCTTATTAATATCGCCGTAGAATTGCTTTATACGTTTTGCTTCAACAAAGAAAAGTTACTTTTCATCTTCGGCATTGATGCCTGGAAGTCAGGTTACTAAATTCGCAGGTAAGCCCGCTTATTTTGACCAACCAGGAATTCCCAAATGCGCATCAATGTCCGCAGCCGAAGGCGTCACAGTCACCTCAATGCCGGCGCCGCAGCTTGGGTTTAAAGGATTATTGATCAAATCACGGTTCACCTGCAAGACTGGCGGCTCACCCACCCCGTCAACGCCGGCAGCCGTGCCTAATACAGCATATTGGGAACCATTATCGGGTATCCATAAGTTCACTTTTTCTGCTTAAATGGTAGGCCGTTTAAGTACACAAATATCTGCAATAGCCACCTCGATATTCAGCTTTTTAACACATGAAGCCGTAACAAAATTAGGCGCAGTAAAAGCAAAAGGCACGCGTCCTTGCAACTCGGTTGCAAGCCGCCCTGCTCTACCATAAAATCCTGTAACATTATTCAACGCATCATATTTTTCCTTCTGTATCAGGAAGATATCCCTATTTTGTATGCCGTCGACCAAACCCGCGAGAGTGCCTTGCTCTATAACTTCGGATAAATTAGTGATAGTGCTTCCGTCAGAAGTAGAAAGTTCAGGATTGTCAACCGGGAATACGACGCTTTGAGCGATTACCGGCTTATCCGACGCTTCGCAAGCGTGGCCGATTTTTATGGCATTATCGTCCGTTGTTCCCTCCAGCGCCTGACTTTTGATTTGGTCATGTGCCAACGCGGCGTTACTGATGAAAAAGGCCGTGAATGACAGGATAAAAACAGAACATTTAATAAAATTCATGACTCTTGATAACATTTCATATCTCCCAAAGCATTGTGATAGTTGGTTTACTGGATCTTAATAATTATTCCTGTGAGTATTGCAGAAGCAACTCGAGCCATCGCTGGTACTTTAGCTTTTTGGGTTAAACACAGAAAATTAACAATGTAGTGATTGGAAACTGAATCACTGAATGGATTTATAGCATCACTCATGCCATGTTTCATAAGCATTACACGACTTTCCGGATTTTTCTCCACCTCACAACTCAACCTCCTCTCTTTAAGTGCAAATAATATTGTTAATGGCACGTTAATATTTATTTACGAATATATTTCCCTAACAGACAAATTAACACTCCTGCACAAGCCGAGAGGGGATAGTTGAAATACAAGACAAGGCATCTATACTTTAAGTATATAGATATAGATTAAGAAGCTCCGGTAACATGAAAACAGAAAAGCGCGGCTATCCTCGATTCAATCCCCAGGGATTAAAGGCCACTATTACTTTGGATCACCTTCCGGATGATCAACTCCGCATGAAGGGAGAAGTAATCGATATCAGTTATACCGGAATTAAAATAAAACTCGATAAACCTATCTCCGCGGGACTGGACGGCAGAATTAAAATACAGTTAATTCTTCCTGATTCAGGTATACCGCTAACTATTAGCGGTATTATTAAACATCAGCATTTACCCGCCGAATACGGGCTGCATTATATAAACACTTCTCCTATAGACGTTCTGGATGATTTTATACTGGAATGTGTAAAAACTGCCGAATCAAAATAACAGCACTCATTTTCCAGATCAAATGGACTAATCCATCCATATTTTGATATAGTTATAGACTATCCGCACTTAGATATGCCTGTTCATATCATTTTTCATCTCACCATTCTGGAGAAAACTCTATGCCAATTAAAGTTGCAATTAATGGTTATGGCCGTATTGGGCGTAATATTGTACGCGCCTTGTATGAAGCAGGCCGCACCAGTGAAATTCAAATTGTTGCAATCAATGACCTGGGCGATCCTAATACCAATGCCCACTTGACTAAATACGATTCAGTGCATGGAAAATTTCCTTTTAGCGTCGAGGTTGATGGCGAGTACATCGTTATTAACGGCGATAGAATCAAAGTCTTCTCGGAAAGGGATCCATCAAAATTGCCGTGGGCCGATTTAGGTGTTGAAGTGGTTCATGAATGTACCGGCCTGTTCACCAGCAAAGCAAAAGCTTCTGCACATATAACCGCAGGCGCAAAAAAAGTCATTATTTCCGCCCCGGGCGGTAACGATGTTGACGGAACGATCGTATTCGGCGTCAACCATAACATCCTGAAAGCATCGGATACCGTAATTTCCAACGCCTCGTGCACAACCAATTGTCTAGCGCCGCTGGTAAAGCCTTTAAACGACGCGATTGGCCTTGAAAGCGGTTTAATGACCACTATTCACTCTTATACCAACGACCAGGTTTTAACTGACGTTTACCATAGCGATTTACGCAGGGCGCGCTCAGCCACGCAATCAATGATTCCTACTAAAACCGGAGCTGCCGCCGCAGTGGGTTTGGTATTGCCTGAACTGGCCGGAAAACTGGATGGTTTCGCGATGCGCGTGCCTACTATCAATGTCTCAGTCGTTGATTTAACTTTTCAGGCCTCCAGAGCTACAAGCAAACAAGAAATTGACGAGATCCTGACCACAGCATCCAAAGGCTCATTAAAAGGTATCCTGGAGATCAATGATAAACCTCTGGTTTCGGTTGATTTTAATCATAACCCGGCATCATCTATTTATGAATCTTCATTGACCAAAGTATTGAATGGCAGTTTCGTAAAAGTCCTGTCCTGGTATGATAATGAATGGGGCTTCTCAAACCGCATGCTGGATACCACCATTGCTTTAGTCAACGCAAAATAACGGATTTAATACTCATAATGTTAAGAAGAACCAAAATTTTAGCCACCCTCGGTCCTGCCACGGATAAACCCGGTGTACTCGAAGGCTTGTATAAAGCGGGTATAGACGTGGTTCGCATGAATTTTTCCCATGGTTCTGCTGAAGATCATATCCACCGGGCTAAACTCATACGCGAACTAAGCATAAAAACCGGAAGGCGCGTAGGTATTCTTGCTGACCTGCAAGGTCCGAAAATACGCATTGCCCGCTTCAAGGATACCAAAGTATGGTTGCAGGAAGGGCAGAAATTTGCATTGGATATCAACCTTGACCCGACCGCGGGAGATAATACCCAGGTCGGTATTACCTACGAACCGCTGGCCAATGAAGTCAAGCCCGGCAGCAGATTGCTACTGGATGACGGCCGCATTGTCCTTGACGTCATTAATGTAGAAAATATGCGCGTTAACTGTACCGTTATCGTTGGCGGTGATCTGTCCAATAATAAAGGTATCAACCTGCTGGGTGGCGGTCTTTCTGCCGCGGCTTTAACCGATAAGGATAAAGAAGACATTAAGACTATCGCCATAATGAATTGCGATTATGTCGCCATATCTTTTCCGCGTTGTGCCGAAGATTTACATGAAGCGCGCCGCCTGCTTCTGGCTGCAGGCTGTCATGCGGGTATTGTTTCCAAAGTCGAGCGAGCAGAAGCTATAGTGCCTGACGTTATGGACGAAATCATCCTGGCCTCTGACGCAGTCATGGTCGCGCGAGGTGATCTTGGTGTTGAAATCGGCGATGCCAATCTGCCTGCTGTACAGAAACAGCTAATCAAGCGCACCCGGGAACTCAATCGTGTGGCGATTACCGCCACGCAAATGATGGAATCAATGATTGAAAACCCGATTCCTACCCGTGCGGAAGTTTTCGACGTCGCCAATGCCATTTATGACGGCACCGATGCCATCATGTTGTCAGCAGAAACGGCATCAGGTAAATACCCGATCAAAGCAGTTGAGGCTATGCATCGCATCTGCGTGGAAGCAGAAAAGCAGCCGAGCGTCCGCGTCTCTGATCACCGCGTCAATATTCAGTTTGAGCGCGTCGATGAAGCCATTGCAATGTCCGCCATGTATATGGCTAATCATACCAAAATTGATGGCATTGCAGCCTTAACCGAGTCTGGATCCACTACCTTATGGATGTCCAGAATCAGCTCAGGCATACCTATTTTTGCGTTCAGCAGCGAAGAAAAAACATTGGGTAAAGTGACTCTATACCGCGGTGTTTTCCCGGTGTATTTCACCCACGAAGCTCAGGATCATGCTGAAGTAAACCGGGAAATCGTGAAAGAACTCAGGAAATGGAAACAAGCAAAGGATGGTGATAAATTCATCATTACCAAAGGCGATTTGACCGGCGTAAAGGGCGGCACTAACGCCCTGAAAGTGATTACCGTCGGCCAAGGCTTAACGCCTTAAGGGTGTTCTGACGATATCCTTCCCAAGGCCCAGAACGAACGGTAAGCTTGTCGAACTGTCGAACCATAAACCTAAAAACCGCAGCTGGAGTGTGTGAAAGCCGTTCGTGCTGAGCCAGTCGAAGCATGAACGGCTTTCACAAGCTCACCCATTTTATGAGCATACCCAAATTCCGCATTCAGGCTTCGGCCTGAATGCCAATAAAGCTGAAAGTTCTCAGGGCAGTCTTACATACCGAAACTTTTCTTTACGCACAAACTGCTCAAACGCCGTTCCTACGGCCGACAAGCGTTTTCCTTCCCTACGCACCATATACCATGTCCTCACCAAAGGGAAAAATTGAACATTAAGAATTATCAAACGGCCCGTATTGACTTCGATATCAATCGTATGCTGTGAAACAATTCCTAACCCCAGGCCTTCTTCTACACCCAGCTTGATGGCGCCGTTATTATTCAACTCCATATTGGTTGGGATTTTTATGCCATTTTCAGCAAAGAAACGCTCGGCTGAAGACCGGGTTCCTGAGCCTTGCTCGCGAATTAAAAATTTTTCATTTTTTAATTCATTAAGTAGGATATTTTTTTGGTCTTTTAAATGATGATAAGGAGAAGCAATGACTACTAAAGGATTCTCCAACAGCGGCTCTAATATCAGGCCCAGACCTTCAGGCGGCCTGCCCATTAACACAACATCTGTTTCATTATTTTCCAATAGCTGAATCAATCCCTTATGATTGGTTACTTTCAGGTTAATATTGACTCTCGGATATTTCTTACAAAAACCCGCCAACAAACGGATGGCGAAATATTGAACCGTACTGGCTACAGCAACCAGCAAACGTCCCCCTTCCGGCCACTTGATTTCATCAAAGATAACTTCAGCTTCATACAGCCTGGAAGTAATTTCCCGGCTCAAACGGTACATTTCCTCTCCGGCTTCGGTTAAATATATTTTACGTCCCAGCCTTTCAAACAAGGGCAGACCGGCTATGTCTTCAAACTGCTTAATTTGCATTGATACGGCCGGCTGTGTCAAAAAAAGCTCGGCTGCAGCCTTGGTAAAACTTAAATGCCGCGCCACCATTTCAAAAACTTGTAACTGCCTGATCGTTACATTCATAAAAACTCCTACCAAACCGCGGGTCAGGTTCTTTTACTTAAGCTATATTAATCGACCTTTATAATTTAATTTATCCGGCATACTGAAAAATTTATAGCGTTAGCGTTATAAAAAAGCAGCCTTTATAACGCCTCCAGTTGAGCATAGGTCAGCATCAACCACTTCACGCCTGCTTGTTTAAAATTAATCTGAACTCGTTCATGGGCGCCTTCACCTTCCACTTGCAGCACTACCCCTTCACCAAACTTGGAATGGCTAACCGTTTGTCCCAGTTTATATTTACCCGTCGTCTGTAAAGATGAAGATTTTGGTTTTACTGCGGTAACCGGACGGCTCACATTTGCGCGTATTCTGACCTCCTGAATAAACTCGGCAGGAATTTCGCGAAGGAACCTCGATGGTCTCGGATAACTTTCCCGCCCATATAAACGCCTGGATTCTGCATAGGTCAGGTGTAATTGCAGCATGGCCCGGGTCATGCCTACATAACAAAGCCTGCGTTCCTCCTCCAATCGCCCTGCATCATCAACGGACTGTAGAGACGGAAATAGGCCTTCTTCCATACCAACCAGAAAAACCAGCTTGAACTCCAGGCCTTTAGCCGAATGCAAAGTCATCAGTTGCACGCAATCATCAAAATCATCGCCTTGCATCTCTCCCGCTTCCAGCGCGGCATGAGCCAGGAACATATCCAGTTCATTGAGATTTTCTTCACTTTCCTGAGCGCTGGTAAAATCAAAAAGACGCGCCGCATTGACCAGCTCTTCCAGGTTTTCTACTTTTTCCTCACCCTTTTCCACCTTTTCCTTTTTATAGAGTTCAAGCAGTCCGGTTTTTTCTACAACCAGCTTTACCTTTTCATGAAGCTCCAGGTCTTCCGATTGCTCGGCAAGCCGTTTAATCAGATTTAAAAAGCCTGTCAAGGCATTACTTGCACGGGCCGGCAGGCGCCCCTGATTAATCAGCACAATAGCGGCCGCCCACAAAGAAATACTGTGTTCACGCGCAATATTGCGAATATCTTCTATTGTTTTAGCCCCTATGCCCCGCGTGGGTGTGTTAATCACCCGCTCGAATGAAGCATCATCATTACGGTTGGACATTAGCCGCAGATAGGCTAAAGCATTTTTAATTTCCGCCCGCTCGAAGAACCGCAAACCGCCATAAACCCGGTAAGGCGTGCCCGTTGCCATCAATTTTTCTTCAAACTGCCGGGACTGTGCATTGGATCGGTATAAGATAGCGGCATCGTTGCGGGAGCCTCCTTCATTCACCCACGCTCTGATGCGCTCCACGACAAAATAGGCTTCGTCCTGCTCATTAAATGCCGTATACAACGAAATCAGGTCGCCATTACCGGAATCAGTCCATAACTCCTTACCCATACGGCCATCATTCATGCTGATGACTTTATTAGCCGCTTTAAGGATATTGCCGGTCGAACGGTAGTTCTGCTCCAGTTTTATGACCTGGTGGTTCGGGTAATTTTTTTGAAAACTGTAGATATTCTCTATTTTCGCCCCACGCCAGCCATAAATGGATTGATCGTCATCACCGACCACAAATAAATTATCTTTACCGTCAGTCAGAAGCCGCAGCCAGGCATATTGAATGGTATTGGTATCCTGAAACTCATCAACATGAACCTGCCTGAAACGCTGCTGGTAAAACTCCAGCACATCGGGATTATCCCGGAACAGTTCATGCACCCTCAGCAGTAGTTCAGCAAAATCAACCAAGCCGGAACGGTCGCACAAATCCTCATAAGTTCGGTAAATCGAGATCATTTGCCGCTGATACATGTCGCCAGAATCGGCCATATGCCGGGCTCTGACGCCCTCGTCTTTCTGCGCATTGATATACCATTGCAGTTGCCGTGGCGGCCATTTCGCATCATCAAGATTGAGCGTATTTAAGAGTCTTTTGATAACCCTTAACTGATCGCCTGAATCCATTACCTGAAAAGTTTCCGGTAATTTGGCTTGTTTGGCATGCCGCCTTAGCAAGCGGTGCGCCAGGCCGTGAAAAGTCCCTATCCACAAAGTATGAGCAGGAATTCCCAGCAAATCTTCAATTCTGCCGCGCATTTCCTTCGCCGCTTTATTGGTAAATGTGACTGCCAGGATACTATGCGCAGACACACCTTCCACCTGAATCTGCCAGGCAATGCGATGCACTAATACACGGGTTTTACCGCTGCCGGCGCCCGCCAAAACCAGCATAGCTTGAGAGGGAGCCGTTACTGCCCGGCGCTGGGCATCATTTAAAGGATCTATAATTTTTGTAATATCCATGTTAACTCTTGCACATTTTTGGGAGCTGTGTATATTGCTTAAGCTCTGTAGTAGCAATCTGAACCATTGCTTTGCTTAAGATAATAAGTATTATTCAGCGCAATGCGCCAAAGCCTTATCCCGAAATGAGAAGGGACCGTTTTCGCGCTGAATAGTTACGATAATAATAATTAAACACAGAAGGTATTCGAGATGAATTTTGACTATAAGCGTATGATTAAATTTGAACACAATCTTGGCGAGAAAGAAAAAAAATACCGTCTTTATGGCGGTGCGGCAGTCCTTGTTATCTCAATATTCACTGCCAACATTGCTTTATTGATCATTGGCCTGGGCCTTACGGCATCAGGCTATTCCGGTTGGTGCCCGGTATATTCAGGCTTAAACAGGAATACCTCCGATTCCGCCAGCAACCTTGAAAACAGCTAATTAGAATACGCATCTTCATACAAGGCTAAAAACAAGCTTTATTAGCCTTGTTATCTACTCTTCTTTACGAAATTCACCTTCCAACACGTCTTTTTCACGGGAATTGGCCTGATGGAAATGACCTCCAGCCTGAATAAGATGATTTTCAATCACATATTGGGCTATTTTTTTACGTACCCGCGGGATTAAACAGGCAAAGCCCAAAATATCCGTGATAAAACCCGGCGTTAACAATAAGGCTCCACCCACCAGAATAACGGGACCTTCAATGATTTCATAAGCAGGCACAATTCCTTGCGCTAAACTCGCCTGAAATCGCTGCAGGGTCGCAAAGCCTTGCTGTTTTAATAACCAGGCGCCCAGGACTGCGGTAAAAACCACTAGAAAAATAGTTGGCAAGACACCAATAATTCCTCCAACCTGCAGCAGTAAATAAATTTCAGCAAAAGGAATAATCAGGACAAACAGAAATATAAGCTGGAAAACTTTCATTTAGAACTCTCAAACGTAACCATTTATTATTAAAATTAAGGGGCATAAGCTCTGATTTCCGGGATAATATACACCCTTGAGTTTTAGTGAGGGGCAAAAATGCTATCTTTCTACCAAATAATCTTCTGTACCTGCCCTGATAAGGAATCCGCAGAAAAAATCGGCCGCTCGCTCGTCGCTGATAAATTAGCCGCCTGTGTGAATATTTTGCCGGGTATCACGTCTATTTATACCTGGAAAGAGCAGATCGAATCAACCCAGGAGCACCTGCTGCTGATTAAGTTCAATAAAGATAATTATCAGGCAATTGAAACCAGCATACGCAGCCTTCACCCTTATGAACTTCCGGAAATAATTGCCATCTCTATCGAACGGGGCCTTCCCGAATACCTGACCTGGATTGATTCATGCCACTCTTGAAAATAGTTTTTTTCTGCTTCCTGTCTTTTTTTATTAGCCCTCCGGCTTTTACGCTGGACAGTAATAATCTTTTACCCCCCGACCAAGCTTTTAAGATTTCTGCCAAGGCGCTTGCCGCCGACCTGATTGAAGTCTCGTGGGATATTGCCGAAGGTTATATGCTTTATCGCAATAACATGCGTTTTGAGTCTAAAACCGATTCGGTCAAATTAAGTGAGCCTGTCTTTCCAGAAGGCGAAACCAGGCATGATGAATTATTGGGAGATATTATTCATTATCGGAAGAATCTGAAAGTTCCTATAAAGTTATTAGCCCTCAGCGAGAACTCTTCCATACAGCTCCTAGTGCAATATCAAGGCTGCGCCGATATAGGTGTTTGCTACCGACCGCAGAATGCAACTTTAAATATTAGTTTGCCGGCTGCGCCTTCTGTTGTAAAAGCCGATCCGGTTAACCGGCTGGCGCCAGCAATCTCTGCATTAAAACTGAATTTGTTTGAAGACGAGTTATTACCGCCTGACCAGGCGTTTCAGTTTCTGGCGTCACTAAAAGATGCTAATACACTGCATGTTAACTGGCAAATTGCTGACGGCTATTATCTTTACCGGGAAAAGATCCAGCTTGAATTGATGAATGCCGCCGGCACCCGGCTGGGAAGCTATGCTATCCCCAGAGGTGTTCCCAAGCATGATGAAGCGTTTGGCCAGGTTGAAACTTTTCATAATGAACTCAGCTTTGACGTACCCCTTATTCGCTCGAATACTTCAGCGCAAACCATCACCCTGCAGGCAAAATACCAGGGCTGCGCCGACCGTGGCGTTTGCTATCCGCCCATGAGTAAAAAATTCGACCTGGAGCTTCCTGCGGTACAACAAATAGTGGCTGCACCGGCAGCGACCCAGCCTGCCTCGGTACTTTCCGAACAGGATCAGATTGTTCGGTCACTGCAACAGGATAGCTTGTCGATGACGTTACTCAGCTTTTTCGGTTTCGGCCTGTTGCTATCGTTTACCCCTTGTATTTTCCCCATGATTCCGATTTTATCGGGTATTATTGTAGGTCATGGCCATCGTATCGGAACGGCTAGGGCATTCCTTCTGTCACTCAGTTATGTTATTGCTTCCGCTGCAACTTACACAGTATTTGGTATCCTGGCTGCGCTATTCGGCAACAACCTGCAAACCACTTTTCAGCAACCCTGGATTATTGGGCTATTCAGTTCTGTATTTGTCCTGCTGTCACTATCAATGTTTGGCTTTTATCACTTGGAATTGCCCAAATCCCTACAGGCCAAGCTGCATAACTCCAGTGAAAGGCATCGGGACGGCTCGCTCTGGGGCGCTGCCATCATGGGGGCATTGTCGTCACTGATTGTAGGCCCTTGTGTCGCCGCGCCACTGGCCGGCGCACTAATTTATATTGGCCAGACCGGAGATGCTGTCCTGGGCGGGAGTGCCTTATTTATGATGGGGCTGGGTATGGGCGTGCCTTTATTATTATTAGGAGCGTCCGCTGGAAACCTGTTACCTAAAGCCGGAAACTGGCTGAATTCCATCAAAGCAGTTTTTGGCGTTATTATGCTGGCGGTTGCAGTCTGGATGCTAAGCCGTATTTTGCCGTCAGCCATCACCATGATGCTTTGGGCCATGCTGCTTATTCTTCCCGCCATTTATCTTAGCGCCATTGATCCATTACACGAAAACAGTTCCGGCTGGCGCAAGCTATGGAAAGGCGTTGGCGTAATGATGCTGGGTTACGGCTTGTTGTTATTGATTGGCTTCAGCATGGGTAACAGCAATCCCCTAAAGCCGCTGCAAGGATTGTCCTTGATCAATACACAAGCTGCGGAAAAGGGAATTACTTTTGAAAGAGTCACCTCGTTAAGTGAATTGGAAGCCAGAATTCAGCAGGCAACAGCTAATAATCAGCGGGTCATGCTGGATTTTTATGCGGATTGGTGCATCTCGTGTAAAGAAATGGAAAACTATACTTTCACGAATCCCAAAGTTAAACAGGCTCTGGAGGGTTTTGTATTACTACAGGCCGATGTCACTCAAAATTCAGAGGATGATAAAGCCCTATTGGCAAAATTCGGCCTGATCGGTCCGCCCGGCGTATTATTTTTTGGTGCTGACAATCAGGAAAATCAGTCACTAAGAGTTATAGGCTATCAAGACGCCGACACATTCATTAAAACATTGCAACTGGCCAAATTATGAAACGTATGGCATTAATTAGCCTTGCCGCAGCCATTGCGTTAAGCGCAGGAATTATCGCCGCGCGATTTTTATCCCCTCTGGAAAAAGCCCACCCGTCACCGTTACCTGAGTTCAGCTTGCCCGATTTATCCGGTGTTCAACACAACATTTATGAATGGCAGGGGAAAATCCTGATAATAAATTTCTGGGCAACCTGGTGTCCGCCCTGCCTGAAAGAAATTCCCGAATTTATTGCCTTACAGGAACAATATTCGAATAAAGGAGTGCAGTTTATCGGGATTGCCATTGATGAGCAGGAAGCGGTTAGCCACTATCTTAAATCAACCAAAATTAATTACCCTGTTTTAATGGGCGAAGATAAAGGCGTCGCGCTTGCCCATCAACTGGGCAATATTGTTGATGCTGTACCCTTCACCCTCGTAGTCGATCAGCACAGGCAAATAATACACCGGCAGCCGGGTGAACTCTCTAAAGAACAGATATTAAAACTTATTGCTTCACTAATGAGATAATTTCCTTTAAACGGTATTACCTTTTTTAAACCAAAGCAGGTTAAATGCTCACAATGACAGTGAAATACTGAGGTAATGCCTTTATCTTCGGCTAAAAGCATAATATCTGGACAAAATCAGACAATTTAGGCAAAATTATCGATTAATTTTCATAATTTCACTGCATCTATATTAATGGCGAATATTACCGTATTAAATGGACCTAATTTAAACTTGCTGGGTCTTCGCGAACCCAGCCATTACGGAAATAAATCTCTGGCTGATATACAGCATACCCTTGAAGAAAAGGCCGCGGAGCTAAAGCATCAGCTTAGCTTTAATCAAACCAATGCAGAACATGAAATTGTAGAGCTGATTCATCAGGCTTACGAAAATCACGTAGATTTCATCATTATTAATCCAGCCGCTTTTACCCATACCAGCGTCTCCATCCGGGACGCCTTGCTGGCCACACAAATACCCTTTATAGAGGTTCATTTATCAAATGTCCACGCACGCGAACCTTTTAGAAAACACTCCTATTTCTCGGATATTGCCCAAGGCGTTATCTGTGGACTAGGCGCAACAGGATACGAACTGGCCCTACTGGCCGCTCATCAGATATTAGCCGAGAGACTATAAACTATGGATATTAGAAAAATAAAAAAGCTTATTGAGATTATCGAGGAATCCGGCATTGCCGAACTGGAAATCAAGGAAGGCGAAGAAGCGATACGTATTATCCGGTATTCTGCCGCTCCGGCACCTGCCGTTTATGCTCCAACAACCGCGACGGGAGCCCCTGTTCCGGTATTATTGCCAGCGGAAGAAAAAATTACCGGCCATGTCGTCAAGTCACCCATGGTAGGGACTTTTTACCGTTCCGCCTCGCCAGGCGCGAAAGTTTTCACCGAGGTAGGGCAATCCGTTCAGGTCGGCGATACCCTATGCATCATTGAGGCGATGAAAATTCTTAATCAAATTGAGACGGATAAAAGCGGCACTGTCACTGCAATTCTGGTTGAAAACGCCGAACCTGTAGAATATGGTCAACCTTTATTCGTCATTGAATAATCCGCAAACGGAAAGCATATGTTCGATAAAATAGTCATCGCCAACCGGGGCGAAATCGCATTGCGAATTTTACGCGCATGCAGGGAATTAGGCATTAAGGTTGTGGCGGTTCATTCAGAAGCGGACCGGGATTTAAAACATGTACGCCTAGCCGACGAATCCGTCTGTATCGGTCCTGCCGCATCGGCCGACAGCTACCTGAATATTCCGGCTATTATCAGCGCCGCTGAAGTGACGGATGCGGAAGCCATTCATCCGGGCTACGGTTTTTTATCCGAAAACGCCGATTTTGCAGAAAAAGTCAACCAAAGCGGCTTTATCTTTATAGGCCCGACGGCTGACACCATACGCCTGATGGGTGATAAAATTTCTGCTAAAAATGCCATGCTCGCAGCAGGAATACCGTGCGTTCCCGGCAATAACGATCCCCTGACGGATGACCATAAAAAGAATTTGAAGCTGGCTCAGGAAATTGGCTATCCGGTCATCATCAAAGCCGCCGGCGGCGGCGGCGGTAGAGGCATGCGCACTGTGCATACGGAAGCAGCGTTATTAAACGCCATAGGAATGACTAAAGCTGAGGCAGGCAGTGCTTTCGGCAATGACACCGTTTATATGGAAAAATTCCTGGAAGACCCTCGCCATATCGAATTTCAGGTGATGGCTGATTCGCATGGCAATGCCATTCATTTAGGTGAGCGCGACTGCTCCATGCAACGCCGCCATCAAAAAGTAGTGGAAGAAGCGCCCGCTCCGGGCATCACTGAAGAGCTACGCAAAAAAATAGGCGAACGTTGCGCCAAGGCCTGTATCGATATCGGCTATTTAGGCGCCGGAACATTTGAATTCCTGTATGAAAAAGGCGAGTTTTATTTTATAGAAATGAATACCCGCGTTCAGGTTGAACATCCGGTTACTGAAATGATTACCGGTTTTGACATTGTCAAGGAACAATTGCGTATTGCAGCGGGAGAGCCCTTGTCTGCAACGCAGGATCAGATCAAGATTAAAGGGCATGCGATTGAATGCCGGTTAAACGCGGAAGACCCCCGGACATTCATGCCCTGCCCAGGAACGATTGACCAGTTTCATATGCCGGGCGGCCCCGGTATCCGCTGTGAGACGCACATCTACAATGGCTATAAAGTACCGCCGTATTATGATTCCATGATTGGTAAACTGATTGCCCACGGAGAAGACCGTAAAAGCGCCATTGCCCGTATGAACACTGCATTGAGTGAAATTATCATAGACGGTATTAAAACCAATATTCCACTCCAGCACGACATTATGAATGACAGCGCTTTCGCAGCAGGCGGGCAGAATATTCATTATCTGGAAAAGAAACTGGGTATTTATTAATCAACGCTTGCAGGGGCGAAGTCATTCATCCCTGCAAGCGTTTCATCTTGTATTTTCTTAAAGCCCGCTACTTCATATACAAATCTTTTATGGCCTGGCATCAGATTTCCGTTATCACCGATGAAAACACAGCCCCTGAACTTGCTGATTATTTCAGTGATCTGGGAGCAGTTTCCGTCACTTATATGGATGCCGTAGATCAACCGGTTTATGAGCCTGCTATCGGCGAAACCAAAATATGGCGCAGCACGCAAGTTATTGCGCTTTATGAGCTGGACTCAGAACCGGCGCTCATCAAGACTTTGGTAGATACCCGGTTTGATGACGCCCTGCTGCACAACTGGCGCCAGGAGGAATTGGCCGATCAGGAATGGGAACGCGCGTGGATGGAATATTACCAGCCCATGAAATTTGCTGATAAGCTTTGGGTTTGTCCAACAGACCAGGGACGCTCTGAACCCGGTACGGTTTGCCTGACGCTGGATCCAGGCCTTGCATTTGGCACCGGCACTCATCCAACTACGGCATTGTGCCTGCACTGGCTGGCCAGTCACGATTTAACCGGCAAAACCGTCATTGATTACGGCTGCGGCTCCGGCATTCTGGCAGTCGCCGCCATATTGCTGGGAGCCAAGGAAGTTCATGCGGTTGATATCGATCCGCAGGCATTAACCGCAACGGCTGATAATGCCTTAAAAAATCATGTCCAGGATAAAATCAAGTGTTTTCTGCCCGAACAGTTCTCGCCTTTTCAGGCGAACGTTGTTTTAGCGAATATTCTGGCTAAACCTTTAATCGACTTGTCCGAACAGATTTGCAGTTTACTTGTCCCAGGAGGCCAGATGGTCTTGTCAGGCATTTTGTTTGAACAGTCCGAGTCAGTTATGAGCGCTTATAAGCAGAACATAGACTTTGAACGTCCGGTGCAACAGGAAGAATGGATTAGACTGGAAGGCATCAGGCATTAAAAGTTATGTTTACCCAATGCCCCTCTTGTCAAAAAACCTATCCGCTGACCGTGGAAGAATTACGCGCCGGTCGAGGCATGATGAGTTGCAGGAATTGTTCGGCCAGGTTTGATGCATTGGAATTTATTAGCGAAACGGCTGCCGGCCCGTCAAAAATAATCTTCTCATCTCCTTTAATTTGGGAGCAAAAGAAAGCATCCGGCACGGTATATTGGAACGCCGGACTGATTATCGGCTTGGTGTTATTTATTGCTCAGATAGGTTATTTTGAACACTTCTCTTTCAGCCAGAATCCTGCTTTCCGTCCCTGGCTGATAAAAATATGCGGGCAAATAAAATGTGTCTTGCCGGCTTACGAGAAACCCGATGAATTTGCTGTAGCGCATGGCTCATTAGTCCCTTTACCCCACCAGGCAATCGCATTCAGAGCCGTTATCACTAATCAGGCGGCTTTTACGCAAGCTTATCCTGATCTCAAACTGACGCTTTTCAGCTATACCGGTGAACCTTTTGCCCGGAGAACTTTCCGGCCACTGGACTATTTGCCGGCAGCTTCCGGCTCAAAATTCATGGCTTCGGATGAAACAGCAGAAATCGGTCTGAACATTGCCGCACCGAAAACCAAAACTGGTGGTTATACGTTTGAACTTATCTAACAAAATGCCTCATCCTGAAATTTATCTGAAAAAAAATGAGGACAAGCGCCTGCGCAAGGGACATCTATGGGTTTTCAGCAATGAAGTTGAGACCAAACGCTCACCTCTCGAGCAGTTTTCGGCAGGCGACCTGGTTCATGTAAAAAGTGATGACGGCGCTGTCCTGGGGACTGCTTACATTAATCCGCAGACATTGATTTGCGCGCGACTGCTGTCCAGAAAGCCCAATTTGAAATGCGGCGTCAATTTTTTTAAAGAGCGCCTGATTATTGCACTGGCATTACGCGAAAAACTCTTCGACAAACCCTATTACCGCTTGATTTTTGGCGAAAGCGATGGCTTACCGGGTTTAGTTATCGACCGCTTTGGTCCGGTATTATCCGTACAAATAACCACTGCCGGTATCGAGAAACGCAAAGACTCGCTTTTTTCCGCGCTGATCGAATTACTAAGTCCTGAAGCCATCATCCTGAAAAATGATAACAGCCAGCGGCAATTGGAAGGCTTGAGCCTGGAATCCGAAATAGTCTATGGACAGCTTCCTGAGCCATTGATTATTGAAGAAAATAATGCAAAATTTAAAATTGACATTATCAATGGGCAAAAAACCGGCTGGTTTTATGATCACCGCAACAGTCGCGCCTGTGTGGCCGCTATTGCAAAAAATCAGCGGGTGCTCGATTTATTTTCTTATACCGGCGCCTGGGGAATTCCGGCCGCTTTAGCAAGAGCTGCCGAAGTCATTTGTGTTGATGCCTCGGACAGTGCTCTGGCGCTTGCGCTGGAAAATGCCCGCCTGAACAATATTCAGCATAAAATGCACTTTGTTGGTAGCGATGTGTTTGAATTTCTCAAACAGGCACGTCAGGAAAACCAGCTTTATGACATTATTATTCTGGATCCTCCGGCATTAATTAAACGCAAAAAGGATTTTAAACAAGGTTATGAAGCCTATCGCCGTTTGAATCAACTTGCGTTGCAAGTTCTGGCCAAAAACGGCATATTAGTCTCTGCTTCTTGTTCGTATCATCTTAGCCATGAAAACCTGCACGAAATTTTACGTTCATCGGCGCGACACATAGACCGGCATCTGATATTTTTTTCTCGGGGTGGACAAGGGCCCGATCACCCGATTGATCCGGCAATACCTGAAACAGACTACTTGAAAACCTTTTTTTGTTCCGTATCATCAAGTTTATAATGTCGTTGAGGCATCTTTATGTCCATTATAGAATATAAAGAATTCTACACATTTTGTGCTCTTTGCGGCCAACCAGTGGAAATTGAAGGCTTTACCCTAACGACTCCGGAAGCCCGGCAGCATTTTTGCTGCGCCGGCTGCCTAAGCCTTTACCAACTGCTGAATGAGAAACAACATATAACTAATTATAACCCACCAACTACTACAAAATAGAGGATATAAAAATAATGAAAGCTTGCGATTCCTGTTCCGGCCGCGTTGAAATAGGCAAAAACCATAGACAACTTCCCGTGTGGCAAAGAGGCATAGGCATGATTCTGATTTACCTGCCGCTTGCCACCTTTCCTTTTGTTTTTATAAGCGCCTATCTTACCTACTTTCACTTGCGCATGGTGGGTGGTAAAAACATTAAAACCTTATCTGATTTTATACCTGACCGGGCCAGTCATCGTTATAATCTGAAAAGCCAAATCACCATGGAAGGCTCTTTCAAAGCCAGCATGGCGCAATCAAAACTGTTCTGGATACTAAACTGCACATGGTACTGCCCGGTCAGTGTCGCTCTTTTTGAATGGCATGCCTATATGGTCAAAATCGTGGAAAACTGGTGGTGTCCATTTACCCATGAAAAAAAAGAGAGTTATAACGATGCCAGGATTGACAAATCATTCTGGCATTTATATCCCGAAGACATTAGTAAACTGGAGAAAGAGGATTTGGATAATCCCATCTGGAATGAGTCGGCAGATACACTACCTGAAATTACAAGGCCCAAACTTAAAGTCAAATAACCTTGCCACTTGCACCTTGGCTCTTCACCTTATGCAAATAGCTGGTTATCAACCTGGCAATAACCTGATCCTGGCGCTCAGCGCGCCGGGAGCATTGTTTGCCTATCCCGGGAATTATGTAAATAATTCAGTGCAAACTTGACTGTATTTGCCATAGCAACTTCAAATACAGCTTTACAGCCGAAGGCTGATAAATAAGAACCCGGGGCTTCTCTCTAACGAGTTTAAGCACCCATCCCAGGCAATAGCCGGCGTCTCGATTTAATGCTCAAAGCATGCACAGAACTTTTTTAATTGTAGAAATATAATTAAAAACAAGTGGTTATAGCTATACAGCATACCTTTCTTGGGCATTGGCGAAAATTGTAGAGCTTCTACGAGAAGGTAAGCAGTGTTAGAATGGCATGAAAACCTGAAGGTTGTTGTTTTTAAGCCTCGATTTAATAAATCGAGATATTAAAATAAATCAGCCGGACCTCTGTACTACCTAACACATAGCGCTGATTAAGTTCAGCCTTTGATTTTTCAATACATGATAGTGCTGTCTACTATGGATAAATCTGAAAAAAGCGCTGAAATCATTAATATAGAGCGCAGAGAAATAAATATAGACCGCAGAGCCAAAGACCGCAGAAAGCAAATCTCTATTCCTTTGCCTGTGTATGTAAAACAGACAGTAGAGGTCTATTTTTCGCAATTAAACGGTCATGATCCTGTGGGATTGCATGCTATGGTCATGAGTGAGATTGAAAAACCATTGCTGGAAGCAGCGCTGGAACATTCCGGATATAACCAGACCAAAGCAGCTAAAGCGCTAGGCCTGAGCCGGAGCACCTTGCGCAAAAAAATGGATCAATACGGCATATTTTAAGAGCAGATTTAGTTTAATCTTTTCAGCTACCCTTTATCACAACTTAAATTTTTTACGCAAACCTCTGCATGAAAAAAAAAATCACTCGCGCTCTGATCAGTGTTTCCGATAAATCCGGCATTGTCGATTTTTGCCGGAAACTGAGTCAATTGAATATTGAAATTCTATCTACCGGCGGCACTGCAAAAACGCTGGCGGAACATAATATTGTCGTTACAGAAGTGTCAAATTACACAGGCTTTCCGGAAATAATGGATGGCCGCGTCAAAACCCTCCATCCTAAAGTTCACGGCGGTCTTTTAGGCCGTAGAGGCATAGATGATGCCGTAATGAGCGCAAACGGAATTAGTCCGATTGACATGGTGGTCGTCAACTTGTACCCGTTTGAACAAACCGTAGCTAAACCGGACTGCGATTTTGCTTCTGCCATTGAAAATATAGATATCGGCGGTCCCGCCATGATTCGCGCCGCAGCAAAAAATCATGCTGATGTAGCCGTTATCGTGAATCCTGATGACTACCCGCTGATTAATGCAGAGTTGAAAAGCAGTAATAACAGCCTTTCCCAGCAAACACGCTTTAATCTGGCTCTGAAAGGCTTTGCGCACACGGCGCGTTACGATACGGCAATTGCAACTTATCTGGGCAATATGAGCGGTTGCCAATTTCCGGAAACGCTGAATTTGCAGTTTTATCACAGCCAAACCCTGCGTTATGGTGAAAACCCGCATCAAAACGCTGCTTTTTACCGCGAAAAAGCACCTGCATCGGGCACTATCGCAGGCGCAAAACAGCTACAGGGCAAGGAATTATCCTACAATAATATTGCTGATGCTGACGCTGCCCTGGAATGCGTCAAGTCCTTTGCTGATAAGCCAACCTGCGTTATCGTTAAACATGCCAATCCATGCGGCGTAGCTCAGGCCGACGACATACTTTCAGCTTATGATAAAGCTTATGCAACCGACCCCACCTCAGCATTTGGCGGTATTATTGCTTTTAACCGGGAACTGGATAAGCAAACAGCTGCTGAAATCCTCAAACGGCAATTTGTTGAAGTCATTATTGCTCCGGCGATAAGTACAGAGGCTCAAACTGTCCTGGCAGAAAAACCAAATGTTCGCGTGCTTGAATGCGGTTTATGGAACAGCATTAACGCCTCTTCCCTTGATTTCAAAAGGGTTTCCGGGGGGCTGCTGGTTCAGGATAAGGATGCGGACAGCATCACTGCCGATGATCTGAAAGTAGTCAGCAAACGTGCGCCAACTCAGCAGGAAATAGCGGACTTATTATTTGCCTGGAAAGTCTGCATGTTCGTTAAGTCCAATGCCATCGTTTATTGCAAAAACGGCCGGACTATCGGTATAGGCGCAGGGCAAATGAGCCGAGTATACTCAGCCAGAATCGCCGGAATTAAAGCCGTTGATGAAGGTCTGGCCGTACTCGGTTCAGTAATGGCTTCAGATGCATTCTTCCCATTCAGGGATGGCATAGATTCAGCGGCAGAAGCCGGTATTACCGCAATTATTCAACCGGGCGGCTCCATGCGTGATAGCGAAGTGATTGCCGCAGCCGATGAAAATGACATCGCCATGGTATTTACGGGTATGCGTCATTTCAGACATTAAAGACGATCTACTTGCCGGGCACCCTTATAATAAAAGTGAGAATTCCTATGAAAATCCTTATTGTCGGTAGCGGCGGTCGTGAACATGCCCTGGCCTGGAAAATTAAAAAATCGCCCAAAGTAGAAAAAGTTTTTGTAGCTCCAGGCAATGCAGGTACAGCGCTTGAGCACTCTGTTGAAAACATAGCTATTGCTGCTGAAAATATTTCCGAGTTACTGGATTTTGCACAAAAAGAAAATATTGACCTGACTATCATAGGCCCGGAAGTGCCCTTAGTAATGGGCATAGTTGACAGCTTTCAGAAAACTGGGCTCAAATGCTTCGGCCCTTCTGCAAAAGCCGCTCAACTGGAAGGTTCCAAGACATTTTGCAAAGACTTCATGACCCGCCACAGCATTCCAACAGCCAAATACCAAAGCTTTACCGATAAGCATCTGGCTATAGCTTACATTCAACAACAAGGCACACCTATCGTTGTAAAAGCGGACGGCTTGGCAGCGGGCAAAGGCGTTATCGTAGCTCAGACTGAACAGGAAGCAATAGTTGCTGTTGAAGATATGCTATTAGGGAATGTCTTTGGAGAAGCCGGCCACAGGGTCGTTATCGAAGAATTTCTGCAAGGGGAAGAAGCCAGCTTCATCGTTATTGCGGACGGCAAATACGCCTTGCCCATGGCTACCTCTCAAGACCATAAAGCTCGTGATAATGGCGATAAAGGCCCCAATACCGGCGGCATGGGGGCTTATTCTCCAGCACCCGTGGTAACTCCCGAAATTCATCAGCGTATAATGGAAAAAGTTATAGGACCTACTTTGAAAGGCATGGCTGAAGATGGATATGCCTATACCGGCTTTCTTTATGCCGGTTTAATGATTGCGCCCGATGGCTCGATTAAGGTGCTGGAATATAACTGCCGCTTTGGCGATCCTGAAACACAGCCGATTATGTTGCGGTTAAAAAGCGATCTGATAGAACTCTGTGAAGCCGCCTTAACCGGAAAACTCGATAGAACCAGTTGCGACTGGGACGATCGCGCAGCGTTAGGGGTAGTTTTGGCCGCAGGCGGCTATCCTGATACTTATCAATCCGGTGCCGTTATTACCGGATTACCCGCTGAAGACAGTAAGGACAGCAAAGTGTTTCATGCAGGTACAACACAAGCCGGCGCAGATATTGTTACTGCCGGCGGACGGGTAGTCTGTGCTTGCGCATTAGGCTGTGATATTCAGGAAGCTCAAACCAAAGCCTATGAACTTGCCTATAGTATCCACTGGAATAATATCTATTACCGGACTGATATTGGTTTTAAAGCTATTAAGTCGACTCCCACCAATGGTAACCTATAAAAATACAGTGCTTAGCCAGGGCTCCCCTGCGCGTAGACTAAGGGCTTCGCACGAAGGGTTCTAGTATTATCAATAAGTTACGTTCATGGTTCGATAGGCTCACCACGAACGTAACTTATTTTTGGAGCCTCCCTAATATATATAACGTTTAAGTTGCAGAGTTGTAAATCCAAAAAAATCCGCACCTGTATAGATATCCCCCTAACAAAAGCATTACCGGTAGCTGTAAAGAAATAATAGGTCGTCACTATAATCTCAATAACAGTGAATTTATTCCTTGCGTCCCGCAAACAGCATGAGATTTACGCTACTAAAATAAACGCCTTCTGAGGCAGCTTGTTCAAGTCCAAGCTGCCAGCGACTCAATTCCTCAGTGGTAATAACGTTTGACTTAAGGGCTTCCTTTTCAATTATTTCTGCCTGCGTTCCGTGACGTGCCAAAGCATAATTAGGAGTAGCGATAGGAAACACTTCAAATGAGATATCAGCCAGATTTTGTTGTTTGAATAAACGGTATAATTTGCGCCCTGAATATCCATTGTGCAAATAGGCTTCGGCCAGAAAGCGAACCAGGCGACGCTCAATATCAGTTTCATCGCTATCGGTTGACAAACTACCCCAATCAGTATCCAAAACGATCACCCAGCCACCTGGTTTTGTTACCCTGGTCATTTCAGATAAAGCTTGCGCAGGATTGGTTAAATGCTGAAACATTCGCTCACTGCGACAGGAATCAAAAAAATCAGTTTCAAAAGGCAGAGACATAGCATCAACGCGCTTATGTTTGACCCATGCATTAACTCCTGCCTGCTCAGCACGTTGCTCGGCTTCGGCAATCATGGCTTCATCGTAATCTGCGCCTATGACTTGTCCGTTTATTCCAACTAATGGCGCTAAATGAATCGTGTCAGTACCGGGGCCACAGCCCAAATCCAGCACCTTATGGTTAAGTTGAATTTGCATGAGGGAATAGGAGCGTTGCTTAATATGATTGATCTGATTTCCAACGATGCGGAGAAATTCCGGATCTACATAGCCTTTAGGTTGAGACATTATTTATCCTTCACAGTTTATGAGTTATATGTAGGTTTGCTTTCAAGCCTTTCGGCAATTGAAATTTTTATCCGCAAAGAAGCAACTTGTTTTTCCCCCTTTCAAACCTCTTTTACGTCCGCGCAAAAAAGATAAAACCAGCAACGAGCTTCAACGACAAGCTCATGAACATACCTCAGCAAATCAAACTTTGTTTTGTTCATGGCTTCAGTATAGTAGCTTTCTTCCCTAATTGAAGCTAGGGGAGGCTCATGGCTCCTCCATAGCTTTTTCTGCCAATACAAATTATACTATTTATAACTTTTATAAAACGAAAACAATGAGTTGTTTCCAAGGGGCTTTTATCAGTTTGATGAAGTTTAGTTGGGGTGTGTAAATTGAAGAATTTTAAATTGCATAATGTGAAAAATATCCTTTCCGATACCTCAGAGCTACCCCGGAAAATTTTAAAATTAAACAGGTATATTACCTGCCCTCCATCCTTAAATAAGACATATTCAATTGACTGATACTAATATTATTGATCATTTTGATCAATATTTTGAGATGGTACCCGCCATTTCTGATGAACTTAAAGTTGAGATGTATAAACTACGTTATCAAGTTTATTGCGTTGAAAATAACTTTTTAAATTCTGAACATTATCCAGATGGTCTGGAATTTGACGACTATGACCAACATTCGGTTCATTACCTGATTCGTCATCGCAAATCCGGAGAATATGCCGCGACAGTTCGCCTTATCCTTCCTGACGTCAATAATCCCGAAAAATTATTTCCACTTGAACTCTATTGTGAGATTGATAATTTTGCAGTAATGCAGCCAGTTAATCGAGAACACCTGGGAGAAGTATCAAGGCTGTGTGTATCGAAAACATTTAAAAAAAGGAAGAATGAAATGAGTACATTAGTGCTCAGTGACTCCAGTCGACAGGATTATTTTACACTGGACGAAAAACGGACTTTCCCACTTCTTAGTGTCGCTTTAATCGCTTGTACCGTTAAAGCAAGTTATGAACACGATATTGACTATTCATATGGAACAATGGAGCCGTCTTTGCTACGATTAGTATCAGCAATGGGCATCAATTTTATAAAAATTGGTCCACTGGTGGATTATCACGGTGAACGCCTGCCGGCAGTGATAAAAGTAACGGATATGCTTGATGGGGTAGCTGAAAAAAGCCTTGACATATGGAATTTGCTTACTAATAAAGGACGTACAGGTCAAGCGAAGTCTATTGAGAAGCGAGTCAAACCGTAAGAAGCAATAGCCATAGAGCCAATTAAAAAAGTACTCCTCCCCGGTTGGAGCATTCTCCTACTACCTGATTTAGCTGCCCAATTAGAGGGCAATTTATCCATTGATGAGCAGCTTTAGCTGTCCCGCATCGCCTTACTCCGCTTACGCTCTTTCATGGAAGACCTTTAAGTTAACAACTGTGGGACATCAAAAGTTAACCGATGCTTCAAGATAAAAGCTTCTTCCCGGCATAGGCAGATTCTCAGGGAACTGGAGAGCAGCCGGTTCATAATAATGTGTATCGAACGCATTGCGCAAAGAGGCGGCGAGATTCAGATGCCCGAACAGCTTTTTACCACGTAGCGTGAAGTCGATTGTTTCATAATCGCCCAACTTCCGGTTATCGCCTAATAAACTGGTTCTACCGCCTATCCAGTTAAGCTGGGGCTGTAATTGCCACTTCGGCATAAATTGCCACTGAAAAGCAATATAAACATGATGTTCGGGCACACCTGTCACCCGTCGCTTCGTTACTTCGTTAGTTGCATTTTGCCATGCGTAATTGCCTTTTACATTCCATTTTTCACTCCATTGCCAGTTAAATTCAAACTCTGTTCCATAGCCGTTTTGATTGCCGCTATTCTGATAGATATTTGTTAACCTGCTTGGATCCGGCACTGCCGATATAAGATTATCAATTTGATAATAATACACATTAACTGCAGTTCTCAGTGATGAAAATGGCCGGTAATCAAAAGCCCACTCAAAAGTATTGATAGTTTCGGGCTTTAAATTTTTATTGCCCAGCACTACCGGATTATTCTGGGTACCCTGTTCTGCAAAGTTGGGTGCTCTAAATGCCTTGCCATATAAAAGCTTGCTGGTGATCTGTTCATTTATATCCCAAACCAGGGCAAGACGCGGGTTGACGGTTCCGCCAAAATCAGAATAATCGTCATAACGTACGCCGGCAGTCAAATGCCAATTATCAGCAAGCTGCCATTCATCCTGAGCTACCCAAGACCAGATTGTTCGATGCCTATCGGCCAAATAGACAAAAGGCGTACCCGTTACATTCGTTAATGTGCCATCAACGACACTACGGGTGCCATCGATTACCCCAGGCCCGTAATTTTTACTCTCACTTGGGCTAATTTGTTCATACCGAAAACCGGCGCTCAAGCGCAGTATATGATGGTCCAGCCCCTTGTAGATTGAACTCAATTCTATTGACGGAATCTTCTCTATTCGGCCTAAATTATTATTGACACCATCAGGAAATGAAACTCTTGAGCTGGAAGGGGAGAGATTAATATTGCCATCAGAACCTATGGGTAAAATGGCATTATCAGGAAAAAGCTGTAATTGTTTAGCCTGAAAATCAGTTTCCAGATAACTGGCATGAGCCGTCAGTTCCCAGTTATCAAGCCAGTCTTCTGTGGAAAACCGCATATCACCTAAATATTGCTCAGCGTTGGCAAAGCCATTTGGATCCAACGCTCCGGCAGCACCCGCACGGGTGCCTCCGTTAATTGAATTAAATGCCCAGAAACCAATATCCCAATGCTTGCGCTGTAGATTAAGATGCCCATTAAGCGTTTCATATCGTGTATTCAGTGCGCCTGGGGCATGAGAGGCATGAGTTCCAAATATATTATCAAAGCTCGTTTGAGTATCGGCTTTAATAATACGTCCACCATCGCCATTGGTATGCTGATATTGCAGACTGGCCGCGACATCCCAGCCTGCCCACTGAGTGCCATACTGCCCCCATCCGCTCTGAGTGCTATGATCGCCTATACGGGCCCCCAGGACCTTACCATTGATATCCTTGGCCTTTTTTGTGATGATATTGATAACTCCTGCAAAGGCATCCGCGCCATACAATGCAGAGCCAGGCCCTCTTATAACCTCCACCTGCTGAATAGCTTCGATGGGTAATTCCGTACCCGTCATTAATGTGCCATTGAAAGGCGTGGTAATACGCGTGCCGTTTAATAGCATTAAAACTTGAGAGTTTTGGGTATTACGGATACCTCGGATACTGTAATTATAATCAAAGGTATTCTCCTGGAGACTGGCATGAACACCCGGCACAGTTTCCAGAACTTCATGCAGTTCCGTAGCGCCCATGGATTTAATTTGCTCAGCGGTAATGACACTGATTACCGCTGCAGACTGAAAAATCGGCTTGGGCGTTCCGGTAGCTATACTGACAGGTATTGCAGCCAATTCCGCGGGTGACATGGAAAAATAATTATCCACTTCTTCTTCAGCATTTGCCTTAGTCATAACCAGGCTCAAGCAAAATAAAACCGCTAAAAAATGGATAATTATTTTAGAGAATACATTCATTCCACTGTCCCTATAAAGGGCTTAATCAATTTAAGATCGTCAAGCGGCACCGGTTTACCAATACCATATCCTTGAGCATAATCGACGCCCAGCACATTTAACAAGTTGAAGATTTGCTCATTTTCAACAAATTCAGCTATCGTCTTTTTATTCATAACGTGTCCAACTTCGTTAATTGACTTCACCATAGCCAAATCAACTTTGTCATCCAAAATATCTTTAACAAATAAACCATCAATCTTAAGAAAATCTACCGGCAGGTTCTTTAGATAAGCAAAAGAAGACAAGCCGCTGCCAAAATCATCCAGTGAGAAAAAACAGCCCTGCTCCCTTAACTGATTAATAAATTTAGTCGCATACGATAAATTTGCAATAGCCGCGGTTTCGGTAATCTCAAAACAGATCTTATCCGTGGGCACTTCCCATCTGGAGAACTGTTCTGAAATAAAAGCCAGCATGGATTCATCGGACATGGACAGACCGGATAAATTAATGGAGCAAAGTGAAAGGTTATTCAGAAATCCGGGTTTTTCGGCAATCCACTGAAGCAGGTTGCTGATTACCCATCTATCCATCGCAGAAGCCAGGTTGTATCTTTCCGCCGCCGGTAAGAATGCTCCGGGAGGAATGATATGACTTCGGTCATCGCAATAGCGAACCAGCGTCTCAAAATGCAAGCCCTCCTCATTATTTCCATTCAGAGGAACTATCGGCTGACCATACAGGCAAAAACGATTTTTATCCAGGCCCTGCTTTATTTTCTCTACCCATTGCATTTCTCCCTGGCGCATAGCCAACTCTTCATCATCAGGGCGAAAAACATGCACCCGGTTTCGGCCTTTGTCTTTTGCCGCGTAACAGGCCGCATCAGCTTCTTTTAGCAGATTGACGGCATTGCCGCTGGAATCATTCACAGCTGAAATGCCGATACTTACGCCGACAGTAAAGCTTCTATCTTCCCAGGCAAAATGAAAATCCCTGACCATATCGCGCAGTTTTTCACAAGCCAGAATTGCCTGATTTAATGAACAGTTATACATCAACACACCAAACTCGTCGCCGCCCAGACGAGCTACAAAATCATTTTGCCGTATGTGTTTTCTTAATAAATCGCCTAATTGCCTGAGCAACTCATCTCCGGCAAGATGCCCGCAAGTATCATTAATTACCTTGAACTGATCAAGGTCCAGATAACACAGGGCGTGTTCAGAGTTATCGGTATGCGCCAATGCTACAGCCTGCTTGATATAACTATCGAACTGACTGCGATTGGCCAGACCGGTCAAGGAATCATGGCTGGCTTGATAGGCAATTTTTTCATTCAGTAAGCGGGCTTCTGTTATATCTTCACATACCAGCAATAAACTCTTTTGCTGGTTTTCATTTTCACTGAACCGGGCGGTTGCTCTTACCCAAATGAGCCGGCCTTTCTGACAGGCCATTCTGAACTCCTGTTTATGCACGCGCGAAGGTTTGTTCAGGCAGCGTTCCACCAAATCCTGCAACATGAGCGAATCATCGGAATAAATAAAATCAAAGAGCGAACAGCTTTGTAATTCCTCTACAGTTAAATCAAGCTGTTTAGCGCCGGTGCAGTTAACCGAAAAAATCTGGCCATCATCCGCCAGATTAAACACCATAGTCGGATTGTCATCATACAACGCCAGATACCGGTCTTTTGCCCGGGTCAGAGCCTGGTTTTGGGTTCCTACTATGCCGATCAAACCGTTAAAAGCATCAACCAGAACACCAACTTCATCGTTATTGACTTTAACGGCTCGTAATGAATAATCTTTTGTATCACTGATATTTTTAACCGTTATCAACAGTTTTTTAATCGGTGAGGAAATAAGCTTCAATAAAGGCGTGGATAAAAAGAAGGTAAGTATTGATACGCCCAACAACACTAAAAATATGATTCCGATAAATTGTATTTTACGCCAATATACCATGCTTAAATCGGCATGAATATAAACAGTACCCAACTCATCAGTATCCATCACAATCGGTTTGACTACTACTAAATGAATACCTTCAAAGCGGGTATTTTCATCCTTTAGCGCTAATGGGCATGACGATTCGGCTGTAGTGTTTTTTAATAATTGAGCAAAAACAGCGCCTTGTGAATTATAAAGACAGGCAGTCTGTACTTCGGGTAAATTAAGAAGGACGGCAAGATTTTCATTGGCTAAATTCCTGTCATCAAACATTAATGCTGCGGTACTCCGGTTTCCAACGATTTCTGCCAGAGCTGATAAATCATCCCGTGTATTGCGCTGGAACTCGGAAATTTCCAGCATTACCAAAAAAACACCCGCAAATAATAATGAGGTAAAGCCGGAAAATAATAAAATCAACAACAGCTTCTGGTTTATTGACAGCGTGCGGACAAATTTAATCACTGCCTTCTCCGTCAACAAGCTCAGCAACTTCCAATAATTTTGCGCTGATTTTCAAATTGCTGTGTTTAAGCGTGTTCATATTAATTTGCAATTTTATTTTGCCTTGCCTGTTAACAAAGCCAATCATTCCTCCCTGTATTGCAAATCCTTCACTTTCACCGACTGTTAAGGTTTTATCTCCATCACGGCTGGCTAAAAAATCTTTAATAGAAAAATCATTATCAAGGAGGGAAGCACTGATAAAAAGTATATGGCATTGCTGCCTATTATTAGTGTCTGTATGCGTGGAAAGAACAGACTGCCGAAAGGCATTTAAATTATTAAACCTGAATAGTTTAATAGAGCGTCCAAATGCGGAGCGTTTTTCAATGGGGTCAATTATTCTGCCAAAAGGGTCATCTCCGAGAATACAAAGATTAAAAGTTTGAAAATTATCTTCGGGCCAAGTGATAAATTTAGTGAAGTTATATAAATAACCTGCCTTAATTTTATATTCAACATCAGCATCCTCAGCGGCAAGTAGCTGTGAAAAGAGTACCAATGCTAAACAAGATAAAGCCCAGGGTAAGCGGATAATCGTCATTTCTCCATGGCGTATAGTTGTGCAAAAAGATTTAAAGCCATAATCTTCTACAAGTCAGTTCCCAGGATTGCTCCTTAATCACACATCCAGTCTAGTCTACAATAAAAAAATTACTATCCGGCAAAAAACCTTTTCATCACCCTTATCATGTAGTTATGATCCAAAACCCCGGCACTTTCCCGAATACTATGCATGGCCCATAGGGGGTTGCCGACATCAACGGATCGAATACCCAGCTTTGCAGAAGCGATCGGGCCGATGGTGCTCCCGCAAGGCAGATCGTTACGATGGGAATATCTTTGATAAGGCACCTCAGCCTGTTCACACCAGTTAGCAAACATGGCTTCCGAAACACTTTCCGAACTGTATCGCTGACTGACATTAACCTTTATCGCAGGTCCTTGATTAACAATAATTTTATGATCAGGATCGTAGGCATAAGGAAAATTAGGTTGATAAGCATGCGCCATATCAGCGCTGATGATAAAACTTTTAGCCAATGCCCTGGCAAAATCTTCCCGGCCGGTTTCATTCGCCAGAGCAATTCGCTGAAGAATATCGGGCAGAAAACTGCCATGGGCGCCTTTATTACTTTCACTGCCGACTTCTTCATGATCAAATAACGCGCACACCAAAGTGCTATCGGATTTTAAAATCAATTCATCAAGCAAGGCCTCTATAGCGGCATGACAGGAGGCTAAATTATCCAGTTGGCTATCTGCATAAAATTCATTTTCAGCCCCCCAAAACGTGCCTTTTTGTGTGTCATATATGTTCAGATCCCAGAATAAAATACACTCAGCATTAATTCCTGACTGCTTTTCCAATAATGAGGCAAAATAAGACGGCGGTACTTGTTCTTGGGTAAGCAATGACAATATCAAAGGTAATTCACTCTGCTTATTTAGTTTTAAGCCTTCCTCATTGACGTTTCTATTCATATGGATAGCCAGATTAGGTAACCGTAGCAGGACATTGTCAAACCTGATTAATGTGCTTGTTATGGTTCCCTGATCATTTTTATAGGTAATACGACCGGCAAGACTCAAATCCCTGTCCGTAAATGTCGCCAGAATAGGGCCCCCATATATTTCAACACCCAGCCTTAAATAGCCATCCATAGCATTGGCCGCATTCGGCTTCACCCTTAATCCCGGCGAATCCGTATGAGCGCCTATGATTTTAAATCCCGTTTCAACCAATGATTTTGGACCGGCGACGAAAGCTATAATAGAGGAATCATCCCTAATAACATAGTAGCGCCCGCCCGCATCCAATGCCCATTTGTCTGCTTCCTCCAGCTTTATAAACTGAAACGCCGCTAACCTGGCTTCAATGCTTTTAACCGCATGCCAGGGACTGGGGCTGGCATCAATAAAATCCAGCAATCCTTGAACCTGTTGCCCGCCTTTCATGATTTTACTTGGAGATCCAATACTATAGAGGCACTGCTGTAACGCAGTTCTGCCAGCTGCTGTTCGTCATTTCTATAATATTTATCAGTCATATAACTTCTTTAAGATTATTGAAAAGTCATTGTACTCTTTCAAAATAGCACAGCTAGAGCAGATTGCAGTGAATTTAAATCAGGAAGTGGCAGCCTAAATCCACGGCACAGTGAGCGAATAATTTGAAAAATTTCATTAGACCACTAGCTTTGCGGTCCATCCCTATCAGAAAAAAATTTTCTCGACGTAATGCCATACCTTCTTTTAGGGCCGGCATGGCATTTTTCCAGCTTAGCATTAATGTAATAGGCCCACTGATTCCCCAAGTACTATCTTTGAAATCAGGCTTTGAATATCTAACTTCCAGTTGCGCAAGAAAGCTCTCAGGATAGCGTTCCCAATCGGGAAATAGGAGCCGGATAAAGCTATATCCCGGCTAATACCGCAGCAACCGTTGCACCCATTGCCGCAGGCGTTGGGGAGATGGTAACTCCCAAGTCTTTTAGCATGGCCACTTTTTCTGCAGCACTTTCTCCGGCGGATGAAATAATTGCTCCCGCATGCCCCATACGGCGGCCTTCCGGCGCCGTTAATCCGGCAATATAGGCGACTACGGGTTTACTCATATTTTCCTTGGCAAAAATACCGGCTTCAACCTCTTGTGGCCCCCCAATCTCGCCAATCATGACCACCACTTTGGTTTCATCATCCTGTTCAAATTTTTCCAGGATATCACGGTGAGAACTGCCGTTAATAGGATCGCCGCCAATACCCACTGACGTAGAAATACCAATACCGAGGCGCTTCATCTGGTCAGCAGCTTCATAGCCCAGAGTACCTGAGCGTCCTACGACTCCAACATTACCGGCAATATAGATATGACCCGGCATAATACCCAGCATTGCGCGCCCTGGGCTGATGGTGCCTGCACAGTTAGGACCGGTTAGAATCATGCGTTGTTCTTTAGGAAAACGGCATAGAAAGTTTTTAACGGTCATCATATCCTGAGTGGGAATACCATCGGTTATCGCCACGCAATATTTAATGCCTGCGTCAGCCGCTTCCATTATTGAATCGGCAGCGAATGCAGGCGGCACAAAAATAATACTGGCCTCGGCGCCCGCCTGATGCACGGCTTCTTTTACCGTATTAAAGACAGGAAGACTCAGGTGTTTTTGGCCGCCTTTACCGGGCGTGATTCCGCCTACGATATTAGATCCGTACTTAATCATGTCCTGAGCGTGGAAAGTTCCGATTTTACCGGTGAACCCTTGAACCACAATACGAGTATTTTCGTTAATTAAAATAGCCATTTCTATATTTCCTTAGCCATATCTCTTGCAACCACTTCATTACGCGCCTGCACAGCTTTTTCTGCTGCTTCCGCCAGCGTTTCCGCAGTAATGATAGGTAATCCGCTTTCAGCGATGATTCTTCGGCCTTCTTCAACATTAGTGCCTGATAAGCGTACGATTAAAGGTATTTGCATATCAATTTTTTTAACGGCTTCGACTACGCCTTCAGCAATCCAGTCGCATCGGTTAATACCCGCAAATATATTAACGAGCATGGCTTTAACGTTTTTGTCGGCCAATACTAAACGAAACGCTTTCTCTGTACGTTCCGCGGAGGCCCCGCCGCCGACATCAAGGAAATTGGCAGGCGCGCCGCCCGCCAGTTTAATCATGTCCATTGATGCCATGGCCAGCCCCGCACCATTAATCATACAGCCGATATCCCCATCCAGGCCCACATAGCTTAAGCCGCGGTCAGCCGCCGCCATTTCACGCGGATCTTCCTGGGTTTTATCGCGTAGTTCGGAGATTTTCTGTTGCCGGAATAAGGCATTGTCATCGAAGCCCATTTTTGCATCCAATGCAACCAGCTCTCCATTTCCTGTAACAACTAGCGGATTAATTTCCAGCATATTGGCATCAAGATCACGCAATGCGCGGTAACAGCCTTTTATCGTTTTAACGGCATGGCTCAATATTTCAGCACTTAAACCCAAAGCAAATGCCATTTCCCGTGCTTGATAATCCTGCAGACCTACAGAAGGTTTAACGTAGATTTTGGTAATAGCTTCAGGATGGTTAGCAGCCAGCTCCTCGATTTCCATACCGCCTTGAGCGGAGCCAACCATAACAATGCGTTCTGAACTTCGGTCAACCAGGAAACAGAAATATAATTCTTTAACAATGTCGACTCCTGACTCGACATATAACCTCGCGCATACTTTACCGGCAGGACCGGTTTGATGGGTAATCAGCCTTTTACCCAATAAAAATTCCGCCGCCGCTTCCACCTCATCGTGGGTCTTACAGATCTTTATGCCGCCGGCTTTACCGCGCGCGCCGGAATGAACCTGTGCCTTGACCACCCAAACATGGCCGCCGATATCCCTGGCTCTCTGAACAGCATCCGATGGGCTATAGGCTAAGCCGCCTTCAGCAATCTTAACTCCATAACCGCTTAAAATTTCCTTCGCTTGATACTCATGAATATCCACAGCATCCCCTGTAATTTTTAAAAATATCTCAAAAAAGCCGCTTAAAGCAGCCTTATCTTTGGTCGCTACCTGGTTTTTGCCGTAATCGCTTCAGCCGCTCGTACGATATTATTAGCCATTTTTTCTGAAGCCGCATCAATTAAACGGCCGTCCAGTGCCGCCGCGCCCTTGCCTTGCGCTGCCGCTTCTTTTAATGCCTCCAGAATACGCTTGGCCTTGTCAACTTCTGCAGCAGGCGGCGTGAATATCTCATTGGCCAATTCCACTTGAGAAGGATGAATCGCCCACTTACCTTCACAACCTAAGGCCGCCGCTCTTCTTGCGGCCAATTTGAAACCTTCCGGGTCTTTTATATCTCCAAAAGGGCCATCAATAGGGCGCAAGCCAAAAGCACGACAGGCAACGGTCATGCGGCTAATGGCCGCATGCCACTGGTCACCGGGATAGTCAGGGTTTAAACCGCCAATGTTAGTGGTTCGGGCACGATTGCTGGCCGCAAAATCAGCAACACCAAAGTGCAGCGCTTCAAGACGGCCGGAGGTACCCTGGCGTGCAATATCTTCAACATTAGCCATGCCCAACGCCGTTTCGATCAAGGCTTCTATACCGATCCTGTTTTTCAGCCCCTGCTGCATTTCCAATTGGTTAAGCATCGCTTCGACCATATAAACATCCGCATACACGCCTACTTTAGGAATCAGGACAGTCTCAAGTTTTTCGCCGCACTGTTCGACCAAATCAACTATGTCGCGAACCATATATTGGGTATCCAGTCCATTGATACGCACAGAAATGGTTATGCCATGACCTTTCCAGTCCAGATCGTTAATCGCCTCAATAATATTTTTCCTGGCTTGCAATTTGTCATCCGGCGCAACCGCATCCTCAAGATCCAGAAAAATAAAATCTGCACCGCTTTTTATCGCTTTTTCAAACATTTCAGGGCTTGACCCTGGAACAGCCAGTTCACAACGCTGAACACGCTGGACTGATGCTGCATATAAGGTGTGACTCATTCTACACTCCTGCTTTGGTTGATATAGGCACTGCACTCAGTACAAAGAGGTTCATTATATAGCTTAAGCCGCAATATAAATCCACCTCACATTTTACTTTCAAGGGCATTAAAGTCAATTTTTAACCCGCATTTTTCGGCTTAAGCTACAATCAAATCTTGCCGATTATGAACCGCTATGTCATTATTGCGCGTTTTTGGTCTTTAGCTTCTAATGTCCAATTTTTAATCAACTCTCCCACTATTTTAATTAAAGAGGCAATACAATGGCTGGTCGTAACCACCTATATATTCCTGGTCCTACCAATGTGCCAAGTGAAATTCTCAATGCCATGCACGTCAACATGGAAGACCATCGTTCTCCTGTGTTTCCTGAACTGTTGAAACCTCTTTTACAGGATCTGAAAAAAATATTTAAAACAGAAACCGGACAAGCCTTTATTTTTCCTGCGACCGGCACTGCCGGATGGGAAATTGCCCTGACCAACACGCTAAACCGGGGCGATAAAGTTTTAATCTATCGTTTCGGTCAATTTAGCCATTTATGGGCTGAAATGGCAAAACGTTTAGGGTTTATCGTTGAAATCCACGAGGAAACCTGGGGCAAAGGTATTCCCTTGGATCGATTGGAAGCTCGTTTAAAAGAAGACGCTCAGCACGAAATCAAGGCCGTTCTGGCAACGCATAATGAAACCGCTACCGGCGTTACCAGCGATATTGGCGGCGTCCGTAAAGCCATGGATAAAGCAAACCACCCGGCATTGCTATTTGTAGACGGCGTAAGTTCTATCGCAAGTCTTGATTTCCGCATGGATGAATGGAGTGTGGACAGCGCCATCAGCGGTTCCCAAAAAGGCTTTATGCTGCCTGCGGGCGGCGCATTTTTGGCATTCAGCCAAAAAGCCTTAAAAGCCACTGAAAATTCAACGTATCCACGTTGTTTTCTGGATTTAAAAGACCAGATGACCGCCAATCAAAACGGCTACACGCCCTATACCCCTTCCCTGCCTATTTTATACGGCTTGCGCAAATCATTGGATATGTTGCTGGAAGAAGGTCTGGAGCATGTATTTGTACGTCACCATCGTCTGGCTGAAGGCACTCGTAAGGCTGTTTCGGCCTGGGGATTAAAGTTATGCGCGCAACCCGGTTTCGAATCCGACACAGTTTCTGCCATCGTAGTACCGGAAGATAAAGATGCCCGCGACGTCATCAGCACGGCTTTCAGCAAATACGACATTTCGTTAGGCGCAGGCTTGTCGGAAGTTGCCGGCAAAGTATTTCGCATCGGACACTTGGGCGATATGAATGATGTTTCCATGCTGGGCGCTCTCGCCGGGGTTGAAATGGCGTTATTGGACAATGGCTTTGATATTAAACCTGGTAGCGGTGTTGCCGCAGCTATGGAATACTATCGTTCAACAGCAAAATAAGGTAAAAAGTGACGGGGTAAAAGGTGAAGAACTGTCCTTTTACCCTTGCCTTTAACATGCGTGGAGGATTTTCAATGAGCAAACCTAAAGTCGTCGTAACCCGTAAATGGCCCGCTGAAGTCGAAGAAAAATTAAAAACTCTTTACGACGTGAAGCTGAACGAGAATGATATTCCAATGACAGCGGATGAGCTCAAGGAAGCTCTGAAAACTGCCGATGCATTGTTGCCGACCGTGACTGACCCGATCACTGCCGATGTCCTCAGCGTTGAAGGCAAACTCGCTAAAATCATAGGTAATTTTGGCGTGGGTTATAATAATATCGATGTCACTGCCGCCAAGGAACAAGGCCTGGTGGTCACTAATACACCCGAAGTATTAACCGATTGCACCGCCGATATCGCCATGTTGCTGCTGTTAATGTCTGCGCGTCGCGCCTCTGAAGGCGATCGTCTCGTCCGCAATCAGCAATGGACGGGCTGGCGTCCAACCCATATGCTCGGCCAGAAAGTAACCGGTAAAACTCTGGGATTAATCGGTTTTGGCCGCATTGCTCAAGCTATGGCCAAAAAAGCGCATCATGGTTTCGGCATGAAAATCCTTTTTTGCGACCCCTACCCGCCAGCCCAACAGATCATTGATGATTTACAGGCAAGCCGCTGTGAAACTATTGAAGAATTGCTGACAGAGGCCAATTTTGTGTCATTGCACTGCCCAGGCGGTGATGCCACCCGGCACCTGATCAATGAAAAACGCCTGCAATTGATGCGTCCCAGCGCCCATTTGATTAACACTGCCCGTGGCGATGTAGTCGAGAGCAAAGCCTTGATCAAGGCGTTAAAAAAAGGCTGGATTGCAGGAGCCGGTCTGGATGTATTTGAAGGCGAACCCAATATAGATCCGGGCTTTCTGACTCTTGACAACGTTGCCCTGTTGCCGCATTTGGGTAGCGCAACCGAAGAAACCCGGGTGGCTATGGGGAATCGGGTTCTGGAAAATATCGCCGCCTTCTTTACCGGCGCTGAACCCCGAGACCGCGTGGCTTAGCCCAGCCGCATCCGACTTTTAAAAGGAGCGCTGGATTGCTCCTTTTATTAAGATCAGGCATATGCAAAATCAAAACAAATGCCTGACGGCGTCTCTTTCCTCTTTTAACTCAGCTTCTGTAATTTGCATCTTTTGCATGCTGAACTCATTGACTTCCAGGCCTTTTACAATATTAACTTCACCGTTAACTATGGTTACAGGATAAGAGTAAACCAACTCCGGCTCAATTCCATAACTCCCATCCGAAAGCATTCCCATGCTCACCCAATTGCCTGCTTCGGTACCTGTTATCCAATCTTTCATCTGATCAACTGCGGCATTGGCTGCCGACGCGGCGCTGGACTGGCCGCGGGCTTTAATCACTGCGGCGCCGCGCTGTTGAATGGCAGGAATAAATTCATTGACAAACCAGTCATGGTCAACCAATGACAGCGCATCCTGCCCTTTTACCTTGGCATGATGAATATCAGGATACTGCGTGGTCGAGTGATTGCCCCAAATGGTCACGTTTTTTACCTCAGTTGTAAAAACGCCGCATTTGGCAGCCACTTGACTAAGCGCACGGTTATGATCCAGCCTGGTCATTGAAGAGAAGTTCTCCGGTCTTAAATCCGGTGCGTTTTTCAAAGCAATCAATGCATTGGTATTGGCTGGATTACCTGTCACTAATACCTTTACATTCCTATTCGCAACTTCATTCAGGGCCTTGCCCTGCACCGAGAAAATTTCCGCATTGACCTGTAACAGATCCTTGCGTTCCATCCCCGGCCCCCTGGGCCTGGCTCCTACCAGAAAGGCATAATCCACATTCCTAAATGCGACTTTGGGATCGTCAGTTGTTTCCACACGGTATAGCAAAGGACTGGCGCAATCACTCAACTCCATAACAACGCCTTCCAAAGCAGCCATTGCCGGCGGGATTTCCAGTAAGTGTAATATGATAGGCTGATCGGGGCCGAGCAGCGCGCCTGCCGCCAAACGAAAAAGTAAAGAATAACTTATTTGCCCTGCCGCGCCTGTAACAGCTATATGAACGGGTGTTTTCATTTATTTATCCTCTATTTTTATAATTTTCCGGAGCTTATCAATAAATATTTTAATAATGCCGGAAACCTGTGTTACCAACTCAATTAATATATCCGATAACCTTAACAGTGAAATCCATTTATTATTATTTCCAATAAATATTCGATATTATCAGATAATAACGAAAAGCTGATAGGCCACGCAAGCCGGGTTATTGTTAATGCCATAAAATACTATCGCATTAAAGCCTCAATTGAAGCAGGCTTTTGTTTATCGGCTATAATACCCCCTTCTAATTCTTCCATTAACGCATACGCTCAACAATTCACAGGTAAGTTAATGAAAAAACTGCTATTTCAATTCGATACAGACACCCAACCATCAGCTTTTGATACTATTGTAGCCTATGATGGAGGTGCAGATCATGTCATAGGATACGGAGGATTGAACCCCGAAAACATTACTGCTCTGGTGGAGGGTACTATTTTTACCCGCGCGCCTAAAGAAAAGAAAAATACTGCCATTTTTGTTGGCGGCAGTGACATGTTAGCCGGTCAAAAATTATTTAACGCCGTACAAAAGCATTTTTTTCCGGGGTTTCAGGTTTCTGTCATGCTGGACAGCAACGGCAGTAATACTACAGCAGCCGCAGCTATCGCCAAATTGGCCTCCAGCGGCCTATTAGCCGGCAAAAAAGCAGTTATATTGGCCGGTACAGGGCCGGTAGGGCAACGCGCCGCCGCCATGCTGGTTAAAGAAGGCGCAGAAGTATCGCTGACATCCCGAACTATGGAGCATGCGGTAAAAACCTGCAACGATATGAAAGCCCGCTTTGGCGTTGACCTTACTCCCATTGAAGCGCTTGATAATAATGCCAGGGCCAAAGCCATCGAAAACGCCAATATTGTTTTCGCAACCGGTGCAGCAGGTGTTGAACTGCTCACGGCAGAGCAATGGCAACATAATAAAAATATTGAAATGATGGCTGATGCCAACGCTACCCCACCCATCGGCATCGGTGGCATCGATGTAATGGATAAAGGTATTGAACGCCATGGCAAAATCATCTGGGGCGCGATTGGGTTTGGCGTCTTAAAGCTGGCTTTACATCGCGCCTGCATCGCAAAATTATTTGAAGACAACAAACAGGTTCTCGATGCGGAAAATATCTTTGCCCTGGCCAAAGAAATGGCATAATCAACAGCCGCGGTTATCACACACTATGATATGAGCAGCTATACAGGTTCCCCATCCATCAACGCAATAAGGGAAGATGCTCTCCGTATTTTTCAAGCGGGCATAGGCGCCGCAGATCCTTATGAAGCCGTTAAGCGTTGCCTTAGTGTCCACGGCCATCACATTGAAATTCTGTTAAATCCGAATGACCCTGATCAAAAACGCCTGGGCCGATGGTCTAAAATCCATCTTATCGCTTTTGGGAAAGCAGCATGCGCTATGGCACGGGCTGTTTTAGAAATTATTCCCGTCCATCTTCTGGCAGACACAGGGATTGCTGTTACCAACTATGAAAATGAAAGCGTTATCGGCAATATCGAAGTCATCGGAGCTGGCCATCCTTTACCCGATGAAGCCGGTTTAAAAGCCGCAATAAAATGTGCCGATATTGCTCTCAGCGCGCAAAAGGATGAGCTGGTACTGGTACTAATTAGCGGCGGCGGTTCGGCATTGATCCCCTATCCGATTGATGGACTCACTCTGCAGGAAAAGATTATTACCACGAATTTGCTATTAGCTTCAGGCGCCACCATCAACCAGATAAACTGCGTACGTAAACATTTGTCCCGAATAAAAGGCGGCGGCTTAGCCGGAATGACGCAACCTGCGGCTTTACATGCGCTGATTTTATCTGACGTCCTGGGCGATGATTTAAGCGCTATCGCCAGCGGCCCTACCGTACCTGACAAGACCACTTATGCTGATGCTGTCGAGGTTTTAAAATCCAAAGGCGTCTGGAGCAGAGTACCCGCTAACGTTCAATATTATCTGGAACAGGGCAAACTAGGCATTGTGCCGGAAACACCCAAACCAGGCGCCAAGGCTTTTAATAATTCAGCGCATACATTAATAGGAAGTAATGCCCTCAGTGTCAAAGCTATTACGAAAGCAGCAAAACATCACGGGTACGAGGCAAAGTTATACAGCGATAATCTAAGCGGTGAAGCCAGGGAAGAAGCTGAAAAACTGGTAATATACGCAAAAACGCATATTGAAAATGGCATAATAAAACCTGTTGCGCTTTTAGCGGGCGGCGAAACCACCGTCACCTTGAAAGGGAATGGGCAAGGCGGCCGTAACCAGGAGTTCGCGCTGGCTTTTGCATGCGCTGCTCAAAAACACGGTTTAACCGGAAATTGGGTGTTTCTCAGCGGCGGCACCGACGGCCGTGACGGCCCAACAGACGCGGCGGGAGGAATTGTCGGCCCGGCCACGATACAACGAATGACCAAAGCAGGTATTAACCCCATTGAAGCGCTTAAGGACAACGATTCATATGCTGCCTTGAAAAGCTCAAAAGACTTATTTTTTACCGGGCCGACAGGCACCAATGTCGCTGACTTGCAGATATTACTCATCCATCCGAACTTTTGAATACACTACAAAATCAGTCCAAAGAAGGAGACACAATGTTTAAAAAATCAATGACCATCAAAGGCTTCGATGATGAATTGTTTCAGGCGCTTGAGGAAGAGCGCAACCGTCAGGAAGATCACATCGAACTGATTGCCTCTGAAAACTATGCCAGTCCGCGGGTAATGGAAGCACAAGGCACGCAATTGACTAACAAATATGCCGAAGGTTATCCCGGCAAACGCTATTATGGCGGTTGTGAATTTGTTGATAAAGTCGAACAACTGGCAATAGACCGCGCCAAGGAATTATTTGACGCGGATTACGCTAACGTGCAGGCACACTCAGGCTCCCAGGCCAACATGGCCGTATTCATGGCGCTGATTCAACCGGGCGATACCATACTGGGTTTAAGTCTTGCTGACGGAGGCCATTTAACCCATGGAGCCAAACCCAATTTTTCCGGTAAAATTTATAATGCTGTCCAATATGGATTAGACCCTGCAACGGGTTATATTGATTATGAGCAAGTCGAAGCCTTAGCGCTGGAACACAAACCCAAAATGATTATTGCAGGCTTTTCCGCCTATTCCCGCATTATGGATTGGGCCCGCTTCAGAGCAATCGCCGATAAAGTAGGCGCTTATTTTGTGGTTGATATGGCGCATGTCGCCGGTTTAATCGCAGCGGGTTTATACCCTAACCCCGTGCCTATTGCTGACGTTGTAACCAGCACCACGCATAAATCGTTACGCGGCCCACGCGGCGGTCTCATTCTGTGCAAACGTAATCCTGAGCTGGAGAAAAAAATCGATTCCAATATTTTCCCTGGCATACAAGGCGGACCTTCCATGCATATTATTGCCGCGAAAGCCGTCGCCTTTAAAGAAGCTTTGCAGCCTGAGTTCCGCATTTATCAGCAACAGGTTATTAAAAATGCCCAAGCCATGGCGGCAGTATTTATGAAACGCGGCTTCGATGTCGTCTCCGGCGGCACCGACGATCACCTGATGCTGGTTTCCCTGATTGCCAAAGGCATCACCGGCAAAGCGGCTGATGCCGCCTTAGGCCGCGCCTATATCACCGTTAACAAAAATGCCGTGCCTAACGACCCGCAATCCCCTTTTGTAACCAGCGGCATTCGTGTTGGTACGCCGGCGCCGACAACACGCGGCTTCAAGGAAGACCAGATGAGGGAAATCGCAAACTTAATGTGTGACGTTATGGAAAATATGGAAGACGAAAAAGTGATTAACGCAGTACGCGAAAAAGTCGGCTTTCTGTGCGCGCGGTTTCCTGTTTATAGCTAATGAAGCAAAAACTTTGAGTGTTAAAGCCTGCTTTATTACGGGCACCTCTAAAAATTATCCGTTCATATTTCGACAGGCTCAGTATGAACGGATAAGTTGCTGATTTTAAAAGACAACCGTTCGCACTGAACCCCATTCGACAGGGCTCTCCTGAGCGTAGTCGAAGGGCTCATGCCAGGCTTGAATAAACTCAGGAGAGCCCCTTCGCCACTGCTCAGGAGAGCCTTATCGAAAGGCAATTTTTAGAGGTTCCCTTATGTGCATGAGGCAGGCTTTTTTGCATTGATTAATTCAACGGTAATTACTCAGTACTTTTAAAACTCAATATGTGAGTCTTTCTACCTTGAAAGAAAAGGCGAGGGTGATAGATAGAAATTAGTTTTTAATTATTTGTTTCCCATCACCCCCATCCTGTACCTTAATGAGAAAAATTACTGAATACGCCGAGATAGAAACCACCCTGAAAACAAATACGGATTAAATCAGGAGATCCTAATGTCTGACATAGAAATCGCTCAAAAAGCCAATCTGAAACCCATTATCGGGCTGGTTAACGAACACTTCGGTATTGACGCCAAACACCTTGACCCCTATGGTCATTTCAAAGCGAAATTGTCACTGGAATATGTAAATAGCCTGGCCGATAAAAAAGACGGCAAACTGATTCTGGTGACTGCCATCAGCCCTACGCCTGCGGGCGAAGGCAAGACCACAACAACCGTTGGCCTGGGCGATGCCATGAACCGTATCGGTAAAAAAACCATAATGTGCCTGCGCGAGCCCTCCCTAGGCCCGTGCTTTGGTGTAAAAGGCGGCGCGGCAGGGGGCGGGTACTCTCAAGTTGTGCCAATGGAAGACATCAATCTGCATTTTACCGGCGACTTTCATGCTATCGGCGTGGCGCACAATCTTTTATCCGCGCTGATCGACAACCACATCAATCACGGCAATGCTCTGGATATAGACCCAAGACGCATTCAATGGAAACGCGTGGTGGATATGAATGACCGCGCCCTGCGCCACATAATAGTCGGCATGGGGGGCGCCGCTAACGGCTATTTACGCGAGGACGGTTATGACATCGTTGTGGCCTCCGAAGTCATGGCGATTCTTTGTCTGGCCACCAGCCGGGCCGATCTTAAAGACCGCCTGGGGCGTATCGTCATCGGTTATAAATCCGATAAAGTCACGCCGGTTTATGCCAGGGACTTAAATGCCCAGGGATCAATGGCCGTCTTATTAAAAGATGCGATCAAACCTAACCTCGTACAAACCCTGGAAAATAACATTGCCATTATCCACGGCGGGCCGTTCGCCAATATTGCGCACGGCTGCAATACCGTAACCGCTACCAAAACAGCATTAAAACTGGCCGATTACGTCGTGACTGAAGCGGGTTTCGGGGCCGATCTGGGCGCTGAAAAATTCATTGATATTAAATGCCGCATGGCCGGATTAAAGCCTTCCGCCGTGGTTTTGGTGGCAACGGCAAGGGCACTGAAATTTCACGGCGGTATTCTCAAAGAAGATTTAAACAAGGAAAATCTTGCCGCTTTGGAAAAAGGTTTTGAAAATCTCGAACGCCACTTAAACAACATTACCAGTCATTACGGCCTGCCTTGTGTTATTGGTATCAACCACTTCACCTTTGATACCGATGCCGAAATCGCTTTACTGAAGCAAAAATGCGAAGCGCTGGGAGCGAAATGCGTGGTTTCCAAACACTGGGCAGAGGGCGGCGCCGGTGCGGAAGAACTGGCTAAAGAAGTCGTTAATATCGTTGACAACCGTGAACCCGGTTTCCAATATGTTTACGATGAGAACCTCAGTCTTTGGGATAAAATCGCAACCATCGCCACCAAGTTATACGGTGCAGCCGGTATCGCTGCAAATGCCAAGGTTAAAGCGCAGCTTGCCGCATGGGATGCGGATTACGGCACCTTCCCGATCTGCATAGCAAAAACCCAAATGTCATTCTCAACCAACCCTAACCTTAAAGGCGCTCCCTCGGGACACACGATAGAAATCAGTGAGGTCAGGCTGGCGCACGGCGCAGGTTTTATCGTCGCCATCGCAGGCGATATGATGACCATGCCGGGCCTGCCCAAAGTACCGGCCGCAGAAAGAATCGATATTGATGATGATGGGGTAATAACCGGGTTATTTTAATTGTACACTTCGAACTAAATGAGGACTTGTTTAACGCTTTTCTGAGCCTGATACAGTGCGCAATCGTTATCACGCTACCATGGCTAGCTCGGAATCACCTTCATCCTATACTCCTAACCCATAGATTAGGCTTAAGGGAGAGCGATAAATCATCTTTTTAAGTTTACAACATGGATTATCTGACCGGAATTGAAAGAAACTGGGCCCATTCAGCTTCGCCGCCGGCTTTTTCCTGACTCGGTAAAGCGGCTACATTCCAGCCGCCGCCCAGAGCCTTGACGAGAAGAACGGCGTCGTTCAAACGTTGTCTTTAGACGGCCACGCTTGCATCGTAACTGTGGATGGCCCCGCTCATAGTCGCGCCGCGCGCGCCGCCGTCAAACAGCGGCAGAGCCAGGGCCGCAGGGCCAAGCGCCCAATAGCGGGCGGCGTTGGTGAGCAAATTCGTAAATGTGCTGGACTGGTAACCGTTGGTAGCAGCCAGATTGAGGCTAGGAAAATACGCGGCCTTGGCCACGCCGATCTGAGCATTGGCCGCCGCAGCCAGACGTTCGGCTTCGGCGATATCGGGCCTGCGCTCCAGCAACTGCGAAGGAATGCTGACTGGAATGGCCGGGATCCTTGCGCTCAAAGGCGCCGCCGGAATGATCAGTTCTGCGGGCGTTTTACCGATTAATAGTGCAACAGCGTGCTCCATCTGCGCCCTCAGCACGCCGATATTGATGGCCTGCGCCCTGGCCGATTCCAGCTGGGTTTCGGCCTGAACCACATCGGATTTGGAAACGACGCCCACGGCGTAACGGTTCCGGGTGATTTTCAGCGTTCTCGCATAGGCGTCGACAGTGTCATTCAGGAGTCTGATCTGCGCGTCCAGCATGCGCAACTGGAAGTAATTCTGCGCGAGCGTAGCCTGCATCAGAAGCCGCACAGCCTGTAAGCTGGCCGCGCTGGCCTGGGCGCTGGCCTCGTTGGCCTCCACCTGCGGGCGGACCTTGCCCCAGATATCGGGTTCCCAGGCAAAACTGACGAAACCGTTAAAAAGCGTCCTGACTCCTGACACGGCCACGCTCTGGCCGCTGGCGGCGCGAAAGCGATTGGCCGACAATCCTCCCGAAGCGGTCGGGAAGTAGGCGGCCTTTGCGCCCTGCACCAGGGATTGCGCCTGTTTAAATTGGGCTTCAGCCTGAGCAATCGATTGGTTGGAAATGTCGACTCGCTGTTCCAGGGAGTTCAGATAGGGATCCTCAAATGCTTCCCACCAGTTGCCGGAAATTTCATGATCGCGCGGCTGCGCCTGCTTCCAGCCCTGCAATTCCTTGAATTCGGCCGATAATGGAACGGCAGGCCGTTTATAGTCAGGTCCAACCGTACAGGCTGCGGGCAGAAAGCAGACGATAACAGTCAACAACTGTGATTTCAGCCCATACCTCATGATTTATATTCTCCTGACGCATCCAAAGACGTGGCTACTGAATTCCCGGCCTTGCGCCGAAAAGCGCGGCGCACCTTTCCTTCAAGGCTGTCCAGGTAAAGGTAAATGACGGGGGTGGTATACAAAGTCAGAACCTGGCTGAATAGCAGCCCGCCTATGATAGCGATACCCAAAGGCCGGAGCAGTTCCGACCCGTAACCCGTCCCGAAAGCCAGCGGCACGGCGGCCAGCAAGGCCCCGAAAGTGGTCATCAGGATGGGCCTGAAGCGCATATGGCAGGCCTTGCGAATCGCTTCTTCGGCGCTCAGGCCGCCATTGCGCTCGGCATCGACGGCAAAATCGATCATCATGATGGCGTTCTTTTTGACGATGCCGGTCAGCAGGATGACGCCGATCAGGGCGATGATGCTGAATTCCGTTTTGAACGCCATCAAGGCCAGAATCGCGCCGACGCCCGCCGACGGCAAGGTTGACAGTATCGTCAGCGGATGGATATAACTCTCGTACAGTATGCCCAGCACAATGTAAATCGCGATCAGCGCCGACACTATCAGCCAGGGCTGGTTTTTCAGCGATTTCTCAAACTCTTTGGCCGAACCCTGAAAACTGCCGTGAATCGAGGCCGGCACGCCCAGATTGTTCAGCGCTTCATTGATGGCCAGCCGGGCTGCAGACAAGGAGATGCCCGAGGCCAGGTTGAACGAAATGGTAGCGGTCGGAAACTGGCCCTGATGATTGACCGATAAAGCCGTATTGGTATACTCGTAACCGGCGAATGCCGATAGCGGCACCTGGGAGCCGTTCGGGTACTGGACACTCGGCGGAACGCTGACATATATCGACTTCAGGACTTCGGGATTCTGCGCGTACTCAGGCGCCACTTCCATAACCGCATGATACTGATTCAACGGCGCGTAAATAACCGAAACCTGGCGCTGGCCAAAGGCGTCATTCAGGGTCGAATCGATCAGCGCCTGCGTGACACCCAATCGGGACGCCGCGCTTCTGTCAATTTGCAGGCTTATCTGCTGTCCTTTGTCCTGCTGGTCGGTATTGACATCAGTCAGCTCCGGCAGTTGTTGCAAGGCTCTGACGATTTGCGGCGTCCAGGTTCGAAGATCCGCGAGCTGATCCGCTTCCAGCGCGTACTCAAAAGTACCCGATGACGGCCTGCTGCCTATGCGCAGTTCCTGCGCGGGAAACAGGAACAGGCTGGCGCCGGGCGCATTGGCAAACTGGCCGCGAAATTTGTTCATAAGCCGGTCGGCGCGCAAACGGCGTTCTTCCAGCGGTTTCAACATTACATACAAGCGCCCGCCGTTAGTGCGATCGCCCTCCGTGTTGCCAAGCACCGTCTCAACATCCGGGTCCTGTCTTATGATTTTAATAAACGCTGCCAATTTTTCCTGCATTGCGCGCGATGAAATCGCCTGATCCCCCATCAGGCCGCCCAGCAGCCTGCCGGTATCCTGGGCCGGGAAAAAGCCTTTGGGCACTATCGAATAAAGATAACCGTTCATGCCTACGATGAATACCAGCAGCAGGGCCGTGAGCTTTCGATGTTTCAGCGTCCAGGCCAGCGATCTATCGTAACCCGCCGCCAGGCGATTAAACCAGCGTTCGCTGACATTATAAAAGCGGCCGCGCCGGTCAGCGGCGTCGTGTTTCAGCCATAATGCGCAGAGCATCGGCGTTGTGGTAAACGACAAGAGCAGCGAGACGACGACAGCAGCCGACAACGTCAGGCCGAACTCACGGAACAAACGCCCGACGATGCCGCCCATCAGCAGGATGGGAATGAATACGGCGATCAGCGAAAGGCTCATGGTCAGCAGGGTAAAACCGACCTCTTTCGCGCCCAGCAAAGCCGCTTTTCCAGGCGATGCGCCTCGCTCCAGATGCCGGGTGGCGTTCTCCACCACGACGATGGCATCATCGACCACGAAACCGGTCGCAACGGTAAGCGCCATCAACGACAAAATATCGAGGCTGAAGCCGAATAAATACATGATGCCGAACGTACCGATCAGCGATACGGGCACCGTGACGATGGGAATCATCGCCGAGCGTAGATTACGCAGAAACAGGAACACAACCAGGATAACCAGCACCACGGCAATAATCAAGCTGAGCTGCACATCTTTCAGGGATGAGCGGATGAATTCGGAGCGATCCATCGCGATCGACAGATTAACGGTTTTGGGAATAGACGCCTGCAATTGCGGGATTAACTCTTTTACCCTGTTGACCGTTGCAATCACATCGGCGTTATCCTGCTTATACAGGGCCAGCATTACAGCGGTCTTGTCATCCAGGTAACCTGAGATGCCCAGGCTTTCAGCTGAATCAATGGCGGTGCCGACATCGGCAAGACGCACGGGCGCGTTATTGCGGTAGCTGATAATGAGCGGCAGATAATCACTCGCGGCCTTGGCCTGATCATTGACGTAAATCTGCCAGTGCTGGCTGTCATCCTCGATAGCGCCTTTCTGCCGATTCATATTCGTTGAAATAATGGCTGCGCGCACATCGGCAAAGCTGACTCCATACTTGGCCAGCGCAGCCGGGTTCAATTCCACGCGCACCGCAGGCGATGAACTGACCCGGATGGAAACCTGGCCCATGCCTTCGACTTGCGAGACTTTCTGGGCGATGATGGTTGAGGCCACATCGAACAACTGGGAGCGCGACAGAACTTCCGACGTCAGCGCCAGCATCATGAGCGGCGTATCGCTGGGATTGTTCCGGCGGTAGCTGGGGCGGGACGGCATATTGGCGGGCAACAGGCTGTTGGCCGCGTTGATCGCGGCCTGCACATCGCGTGCCGCGCCATCGAAATCACGATCGAGGTCAAATTGCAGATTGACGCTGGTGAAGCCGCGTCCGCTGGACGAAGTCATATCCGTAATGTCGGCGATATGGCCCAAAGCGCGCTCAAGCGGCGTCGCCACATTCGCCGCCATCGTTTCAGGGCTGGCTCCCGGCAGGGCGGCCTGAATGGAAATGGAGGGGAAATCCACCTGCGGCAGCGCCGCCACCGGCAACTGGAAATAGGCCAGGATGCCGGCCAAAGCGATGCCTATCGTCGTAGCGAGGTGGCGACCGGACGGGCGATAAAATAAGCGGACAGTGACACGGCTACTCCTTGCCGGCAGGCAATGCCAGGGTTTCGAAATTGTCTCTGATGCGTCGGCCCAAGCGGTCGAAAGCCAGGTAGATGACCGGCGTCGTGAACAGCGTCAGCATCTGACTGAAAATCAGCCCGCCGACCATCGTAATGCCCAGCGGATGGCGCAACTCGGAGCCGACGCCGGTTCCCGGCATCATGGGCAGCGCGCTCAGCAGCGCCGCCATCGTCGTCATCATGATCGGCCGGAAGCGCAGCAAACAGGCTTGATAAATAGCTTCGTGCGCCGGCTTGCCTTCCTTGCGCTCCAGCTCCAGGGCGAAGTCGATCATCATGATGGCGTTCTTCTTGACGATACCAATCAACAGAATGATGCCGATGATGCCGATAATGCCCAGATCGGTGCCCGACAGCATCAAGGCCAGCAATGCGCCGACGCCGGCTGACGGCAGCGTCGACAGAATCGTGACCGGATGGATATAACCCTCGTAGAGTACGCCCAGAACGATATACACGGTCACGAGCGCCGCGATGATTAGCCCCACGGTATCGGTCAGCGAGGCGCTGAACGCCTGCGTGGCGCCCTGGTAACCGGCATGTACGCTCAACGGCAATTCGATGCCCTGTTTGGCCTGTTCTATCGCATCAATGGCATCGCTGAGAAATGCGCCCGGCGCCAGGTTGAAAGAAATCGTCGCGGCCGGGAACTGCTCCAGATGATTGACGACCAGCGGCGCAAACCGCTGCGACACCGTTGCAATGGCCGACAGCGGCACTTGCGTGCCGTTTGAGGATTGGACCCGGACCTCGTTAAGCGCCGCGACGCTGTTGCGGAACTCGGGCTTCACCTCCAGCACGACGCGGTACTGGTTCGACTGCGTGAATAGCGTCGATATCTGGCGCTGGCCGAAGGCGTTGTAAAGCGCATTGTCGATCGCCGCGATAGAGACCCCCATGCGGCTGGCGCTGCTGCGGTCCACCGATACGAAGGCCTGCAGGCCCTGGTCCTGTAAATCGCTGGAGACATCGGCAAGCACCGGCGACTGCGCAAGCCAGTCAACGAGCAGACCGGTCCAGCAACTCAGTTCGCCCTGATCCACCGCATCCAGCGTGAACTGATACTGGGTGCGGCTGATGCGGTTTTCAATGGTCAGGTCCTGCACAGGTTGCAAATACAGCTTAATTCCCTGCACTTGGCCGAGTTTCGTTTGCAGCCTTCGGATAACTTCGACCGCGCTGGTCTTGCGTTCGGCCAACGGTTTCAGGTTAATCATCAAGCGCCCGGTATTGAGCGTCGGATTGGCGCCATCGACACCGACCAGCGAAGCAACGCTGTCGACAGCCGGATCGTGCAGAACCACTTCGGTCAGGGCCTGTTGTTTGTCCGCCATTGCCGTGAAGGAAATATTTTGCGGCGCCTCGGTAATGCCCTGAATGACGCCGGTATCCTGTATGGGAAAAAAGCCCTTGGGTATGAAGATGTACAGGATCACCGTGAGCGCCAGCGTCGCGACGCCAACGAACAGGGTTACGCCCTGGCGCCGCAGCACAAAACGCAGCAGCCTGCCATAGCCTTCATTCATGCCGGCCAGGAAGCGGCCGCTGGCCCGATAGAACCAGCCAGCTCGCGCCTCATCAACATGCCGCAGCATTTTCGCGCACATCATCGGCGTCAGGGTCAGCCCGTCAAACATGCCTTTAGGCTGGTTGACATTAGCGCCGGCTATGGCGTGGCGCACATTCTCCAGGCTCAGGCCGTAAGCCGACAAGGCGGCCGGATTGACCTGAATGCGCATCGCCGGCCGTTGTCCGCCGCTGATGCTGACCAGTCCGACGCCGGACAACTGCGACAATTTCTGCGCCAGACGCGTATCAACCAGGTCTTCCACGCGCGTCAGCGGCAGCGTGCCGGAGCTGACCGCCAGCGTCATGACCGGTGCGTCGGCAGGATTGACTTTGCTGTAAATCGGCGGCATGGGCAGGTCATCGGGTAAAAAATTGGCGGCGGCATTGATCGCGGCCTGCACCTGCTGCTCGGCAACGTCGATGTTAAGGTTCAGGCTGAACTGCAGGACGATGACCGATGCGCCGGACGAACTAGAGGATGACATCTGGCTCAATCCGGGCAATTGTCCGATCTGACGCTCCAGCGGCGCCGCCAGCCACGATGACATGACATCGTGGCTCGCGCCAGGATACAGCGTCACGACCTGGATGGTCGGATACTCAACCTGCGGCAGGGCCGAAACCGGCAGTTCCCGGTAAGCGACACTGCCGATCAGCAGCAATGCCAGCATCATCAGCGAGGTGGCGACCGGCCGTAAAATAAACAAGCGGGAGGGATTCATAGGTCAAGCGTTCTGTCCATGTGGCGGGGAAAAATTACTGCGCATTGCTCTGATTTGCGGACAGCAGATCACTTCCGGCAAGCGCGCCGTCACGATCGACCACTTTGACCCGGGCTTCCACGCGCAGCTTGTCGGCCCCGTCAACCACGACCAGTTCATCGGCTTGCAGGCCGTCCAGCACGGCGACATGGCCGCCGTCCACAGGACCCAGTTTCACCGCGCGCGTACTGAGAGGTCCGTCCGTCTTTAACCACATACACGAAAGCGCCGGCATTGCCGTTCTGGATCGCGGCGCCGGGTGCTATGACTACGCCGCGCAGGGTGTCAATCTTCATCCTGATGTTGACAAACTGATTCGCGAACAGCGCTTCATCCTCGTTGTCGAACTGGCTCTTCAATTTGACCGTGCCGGTATTCAGGTCGATCTGATTATCGACAGCCACTAACCGGCCTTGCGCCAGTTTGTTTTTGCCGCCGCGGTCATAGGCTTCAACCGGCAGAACTTTGCCTGAATGGAGCTGTTTCATAACCGCCGGCACCTGATCTTCCGGCAAGGTGAAGACAACGGATATCGGCTGCGCCTGCGTGATCACGGCGATGCCGCCGGCATCGGAAGCTTTGACGATATTGCCCTGGTCAACTATGCGCAGGCCCAGCCGCCCCGTGATGGGGGCGGTAATCTTCGCATAGCTCAACTGTAGTTTGGCATTGGCGACCAAAGCCTGATCCGTCGCCACGATGCCCTGGTATTGCTTGATCACGGCTTCCTGTGTAGCGGCCTGCTGCCCTGCGATGGAATCCTGCTCCAGCAAGGTCCGGTAGCGCCGCAGATCTATCCGCGCGTTATTCAGCAGCGCTTCATCGCGCAGCAGTTGGCCTTCCGCCTGCATGAGCTGAACCTGAAAGGGCCTCGGATCGATTTCAGCGATCTGATCGCCTTCGCGCACCCGTCCGCCTTCTTTGAAAGCAACATGAACCAGCTCACCGTCAACGCGCGATTTCACGGTCACCGTGCGCAAGCCGGTGACCGTCCCCAAACTATTCAGGTAAACCGGTACGTCGCCCTCCTTGACCGGCTCGGCCACAACCGCCGCAACCATCATTTCGCCGAACCGGCCGCCTGGTTTTTTTTAACCGCCGCTTGTGCGGAGTTGCTGATAAAAGGCTTGACGAAATAAGCCGCGGCTGAGATCAAAAGGATCAATGCCGTCCAGGACAGCCAATGAAATCTCCGTTGCGGTTCGGCAGGGCGTGATGCTTTGTTTTCTTCCAACTTCATAAGTAGTCCGGTACACGTTATGTTAATTAACTTCTTGCAGCTTGCCGATGCCGGACTGATCGCAAAATCCTAAGCTCAAATATAAGCCCGTCGGATTGCTAAGGCCATATACGCCGAAAACGCAGCGGGGTTTTAAATTTACGCAACCCAAAGCGAGCGGGATAAGTTCACTGCTATTTCGACGATTGTCCAGCAGCAAGTCGTTGTACTGCTGCAAGAGCCTGATCAACATTTTCCTTGGCTTTAAGTCCGCCCACTGCGGCAAAAATATTGCCGTCGGGCTTGACTATAAAGGTCGTACGCTCTGCAAACCCGTGATTAATTTCGACTCCGCGAGTATCCTTTTTCCCCGGAGCAGGTTCTTTCACTGTCAAATCGTAGGATTTCGCGATTTTGCCATCGACATCGGAAGCAACGGCGACTTTGCCCGCGCAATAGTCAGGTTCGGCCGAGAAGTCTTTGAGCCTGTCGATACTGTCAAGAGACACACCGATAATCGTCGCACCGGCGGCGGCGAATTTGTCATGATTTACTGCGAATGTATGTGCTTGAATATTGCAACCGCCGGTATAAGCCGACGGGTAAAAATAGACCACAACCGGGCCTTTCCTCAGCGCATCTTTCAGTGAATAAGTAAAAGCCTTGCCTGCCAGAGAAGCCTGGGTTTGAAAGTCCGGGGCCGGATGACCTTCCGGTAACGTAGCGGCGGCGGGCAGCATGATTGCACTCGACAAAAGGCAAGTCAGTAAAAATCGTTTCATAGTTGTGCTCTTTTAAAATAAAGGGGGTCAAAGCGGTTTATAGGTGTCGTGACAAGCGGTATCGCAAGCCTTCGAAATTTCAATTGCCTTGTTTGAAGCCGATTCGAAATCATTTGCTTCCACAAATTTCACTATTTCGGCGGCCATGTCCTGGTACAGTCTGGCATCCGTTACTGCATCGGCAGCATCGCCTCTCTTCTCGAAGAAGCCTTCGACCAGCTTGAACTCATCCTGAATTTCTTTGGCGAGAGCGATCGTTGCATTGGTATCTTTGTTGGCAATATTGCCTTGCAGGTTATGAGAATTGTTGTCTATTGACTCCATTAACTCTTCAAAATCGAATTCGGCTTCGGCATATACCAGGCTGCACGTCAGCACAAACAATACTCCGCACAGTTTAATCATCTTACGCATGTTATTTTGATCCTTAAAAAAGCGGCTTCCACCCCGCCAGTAATCCTCTCTTTGTAGGTTTTCAACTTAACGGTAGGTTTTCAACTTAACGTGGGACAGTTTAAGGTTAAACCGTTCGTGTTAAGGTTAAGCCGTTCGTGGTGAGCTCGTCGAACCATGAATGGCTTAACCGCCCACCCCCTTCAGCAAGCTCATGACTGGCTGACAGTACTCTCCTGAGCGTAGACTAAGGGCTCAGGACGGTTAAGCCTTGCTCCTTGTCCCGCATTAAGTGAAAGCCTCTTTGTGCGATCGGCCGCAGCTGATTATCACGTTGAGAGTGTTTGTTCAAAAAATAAGGTGAATGGATCCTAACCCGGACGGCAAATCTTCCGGGTTAGGATCGCCCCTTGCCCATCTTCCCAGTACGTCTCCTATGCAATCAGCTCTTTAATCACCTTGCCGTAAACAACCGTAGGGCGTTCCGAACGGCCCTGATATTTATAGATTAACTTCAAGTGATCCAATCCCATTTGATTGAGCACAGTCGCGTGCAAGTCATAGGTATCTACCGCCTGGCTTTTATCCGCTGCCTGCAGGCCGATTTCGTCGGTTGCGCCATACGTAGTACCGGCCTTGACGCCGCCGCCGGCCAGCCATTGCGTGTAACCCCAGGGATTGTGGTCGCGTCCGGTGCCGCTTTCGCCCCATGAGGTGCGGCCAAATTCAGAAGTCCACACCACCAGCGTTGAATCCAGCAAACCCAGTGTTTTCAGATCGGTGAGTAACCCGGCAATCGGCTTATCGACGATTCTGGCATGCTTGCCGTGGTTTTCTTCGAGTTTGGTATGGGCATCCCAGTCTCTTTCGTCACCGTCCACATCCACCGGTCCGGTAACGACCTGGATAAAGCGCACCCCGCGCTCCACCAGACGCCGCGCGCGTAACAAGGTGGTGCCGTATTCCCTGGTAACGTCGTCGTTCAGGCCATAAAGCGCCTTGGTAGCCTCCGATTCCTTGTTCAGGTTAACTGCCTCCGGCGCCGAGGTTTGCATACGCTCAGCCAGATCGTAGGCGCGAATACGCGCCTGTAGCTCAGTGTCATCCGGATACGCCTGTCCTTTTATTTCGTTTAATTGCTTCAACAGTTTCAGATTGTCAACTTCTTGTGATGTGGCAACCAGCTCCGGGCTATCCAGAAACAGGATAGGCGATTTACCCGGACGGAAAGCAGTACCCTGGTAAACGGCGGGCAAAAAGCCTGAACTCCAGTTTACTGCGCCGCCGGACGGTTCTTTTTTACCATTGTAAAGTACTACATAAGCAGGCAAATCGGGGTTGGCGGAACCCAGCGCATACTGGATCCAGGCTCCCAGAGACGGCCGGCCCGGGTTCAAGCCGCCGGAATTCAGCTTTAATATCGATATGTCATGGGTGGCGCCTATGGTCACGCTGGACTTGATGAAAGCAATATCATCGGCATGTTGCGCCAGATTCGGGACCAGGTCCGAAAACCAGGCGCCGCTTTGCCCGTATTGCTTCCAGGTTCGGTTCGAGACATACAGCTTCCCAAGTCCACCTTGTGTACTGGTCTTGATGCCTTTGAGAAATGAGGCTGGAACATCCTGCCCTGCCAGCTTAACCAGTTCCGGTTTATAATCATACAAATCCAGCGTACTGGGCGCTCCGTGCTGATGCAGCCAGATAACTGACTTGACTTTAGCGGGGAAGTGCGGCTGCTTGGCTGCCAAAGGGTCAACCAGGTCCGCCGCCATTGCACTGGAAAGAAATCCGCCTCCAGGCAGCAAGCCGCTTAATGCAAGCCCGCCCAAGCCAAATCCTGTTTTGACTAAAAAGTCTCTACGCGATTGATTATTCATGATTCATTTATCCTATTAATAATAGTGATGTGTGATTAGTTCTACTTTGTCAGATTACATGATCTATTCTTTCCAAGTCCGTCATTCCGGCATGGACTCACTCCGGGCTTTCCTGCCCATAGCCCTGCGGGTAAATGCAAATTCGTTCCAGACGAATTTGTGCCGGACAAATCGGCAGGATAGCCGATTTGCATTTACCCGAAGGGCAATGTACAAGGATGTATATTGTGAATCCAGGCTCCAGGGATGGGTTTGAACTTACCATCCCTGGCACTGGATACCCGTATCCCGGCGGGTATGACGAGCTTGCAAATTAATCTGACAAAGTAGAGTTAGAACCGGTATATGAACTCATTCGAATTCGCAACCGTATGCACCAGGTCAACAAAAGCGGCGGCGCGGATAGGATCCAACTTTCGATCGCCCTTCAAGCCGGTAGGTATGCTGACCGCAAACTTACCTTCCGAGGTCTTTTCTCTAACCAGCTTTTCATGATTGTTCAAGAATTTTTGCAATATCTCTTTCTCGGCATCTGTTGATTTACGCGCGAATAAAATTTGATAAAGTCTATCTAGCTGGGCAGACTCATCATTGCCTGCCTCATTAATGACTCTTCCGGCCAAAGCTTGTGACAAGCCGAACACCACATCACTGTTAAACAAGGCAAGCGACTGAAGTGGAGAAGTAGTCACTTCACGTTTGCTGTGGGCTTCCTGCGCGGAAGCCATATTGAAGGTTTCCAGCAGCGGATAGGGAACACTGCGCCGAGTAAAAATATACAGGCTGCGGCGATTTTGGTCATGAACATCCTTTGATACCTCCCACTGAGCGCCGGCGCCCAGGTTCTCAGGAACAGGAGGGAATACACTGGGGCCGCCAACCTTGTCCTCAATTTTTCCCGCCGCCACCAATAGTGAGTCCCGAATCTGTTCTGCTTCCATACGTTTACGCGGAAATACGGCCAATAGTTTATTGTCAGGATCCGCTTTAGCGACCACTTCACGGGGAGCCGATGACTGACGATAGACGCCGGACAGCAAGATTTCACGGTGTAATTTCTTAACGCTCCAGCCTTGCTTGACAAAATTATCCGCCAGATAGTCCAGTAATTCCGGATTAGTGGGCTTTTGCCCCGCTTTGCCAAAATCACTGACGGTTTCCACGATGCCGTGGCCAAAATATTCCTCCCAGACCCGATTGACGAATACGCGCGCCGTTAACGGATTGCTCTCGCTGGTTATCCATCTCGCCAAAGCCGCCCTGCGACCTGATGAAAACGGGGTAGGCTTAATATCCGGTTTCTCGTCGGTAATTGCTGCCGGAAAAGCAGGCTGCACTTCTTCCAACCGTCTTTCATGGTCGCCTCCGGCAAATACAAAGCTGGGCGGCGCATCGGTATAACCCAGTTCGGTCATCGCCGTAATTTGAGTAGAACCTGATTTGGGCTTAAGATCTTTAAATTTTTTCAACTCTTCAGTTAACTTGTCGTACTCCAGCCACTTGGCCTGGATTTCCGGACTAAAATCCTTATCCTTGCCTTTACTCTCCGCCGCATCCCTGAGGAAAGCCGCCAAACCACGGTCGTCCGTAATATAACCCAGGCGATGATTTACCCACCTGTCCTGGGCAGTCCATTGGCTCTTGGGTTTAAATATCGCTTCGCGGCTGTCAGTTAAGTAGCGTTCTTTATGATGCTGAACCGCTTTCTCCCTGACCGAATCGATAATGGCCTGCTGTTTTTCCCGGATATCCTTGGTGGCATCTTCCCACTTACTCAAGGCAGCCTCATACTTGCGCTCCACCTCTCCTTTTTTCGCCGTAGGAATATTATCCACGGCGCTCAAATTGGCAAAAAATGCCTGTAGCGAGTAATAGTCCTTCTGGCTGATCTTGTCGAATTTGTGGTTGTGGCATCTCGCGCACTCCACGGTCTGCCCCAACATCACCTTGCCTACTGTATCGGTGATGTCGGTAGTGATTTGATACTTTCTCTGAACCAGGTCGCGCGAATTGTGATTGTCCGGAAAATTTGCCATATAACCGGTCGCGATCAGTGCTTCCTGGTTATCAGGCCACAACTCGTCACCCGCCAGTTGCTCCTGGATAAAGCGGGAATAGGGCTTATCCTGGTTGAAGGCATTAATCACATAATCGCGGTAGCGCCACAAATTGGGCCGCGTTTCATCATTCTGAAAACCCGTGCTATCCGCGTAACGAGCCAGATCCAGCCAGCGGCGGGCCTGACGCTCGCCGTATTTGGGCGAGGCCAGCAGACGATCCGCAAGCTTTTCGTAAGCCTCCGGCGACGTATCGTTCACAAAGTCTGCAACTTCCTCGGGCGTGGGAATGACCCCCCAGGCATCCAATGTCGCGCGGCGCGCGAAAGCGGCTCGGTCAGCATCGGGCGAAGGAGCCAGTCCCTTGGCCTCCAAAGGCGCCAGGACGAACGCATCAATTGGTGTCCGCACCCAATTTTTGTTATTAATCGCCGGTTCAGCCGGCGCTTTCACCGGCTGATACGACCAGAGTTTCGATTTGGCTGCCTGCGGCGCTTTTGCCTCGGCAACTACCTGTTTATTATCCGCCGCCACGGGCGCCGGCTGTTGCGCGGCTTGCGGCGCTTTTGCCTCAGCGCTTACTGTTTGCGCCCCTATTATTCCTACCGGGCTACTAAATCGATCCACTTGCTTTTGTTTGCCTATTACACCTACCGGCTGGTTGAATAGATCTGCCTGTATGTCGGCTGCCGCCATAGCTTCCCCGGCCATCGCTATTCCAAGTCCGCCTAAAATCGCGAGATATAGCTTCTTTTTAGCTAATTTATATTTCTTTTTCATTTACTTACTCCAAAAATGAGAGCTCGAGACCTGGGTTGTCCCACCTTCTCTACCTCGCAATGAATCGCAGCCTTATCAGGATTATTGTTTGTTTTCTGTCAGAGGGCTTGGCGCCCGCGGCGCGATTTTAGTCAGTGTGCCGCCCTCTTCTTCGTAGTTTTGCACGCCCACTGCACCGGCCACCGGGAAACCTTTAGCAGCCAGCAGGTCAGCCGCTTTACCGGCGCGTCCGGCATGATTTGATAAGGTAACAATTTTTCTATCCTTGGGAATAAACGCCAGACTGTTTTCCAGCTCTCTGGACTGAATGCTCAGGTACACGGGGAGTCCGCCAATCGCTGTGATTTCATCAGGCTGCCTTACATCAATAAGGAGCAGATGGTCAGGCTTGGCCAGCAGCTCATCAAATTGAGCGCGGTTAAGCTTTGGAGTCTTGTACTTATATTCGTTTTTAGCAGCCGGAGCCGCTTTTTTATCATGATCATGAGCCGCCCCGAACGCGGCAGGCGCAGCCAGGATCATCACAAGCAACATCAATTTCGATAGTTTTTTCATGGTTGTTTTTTTCTCTCTGTAATTATTAAAAGTGCGCTGAGTGCGCGGATCACTGGTTATCAACAAAGAGTCTGCAGCTATCGTGCCAACACAATTAAGCTCAACTGTCAGCAGTAACCAACAACCTTAACAATTTTTAACTCATTGATTATTAACCATATATCTTCCAGGCTTGCATTTTAAACGGCTCTGCCGCATTTGCCGGCCATATAAACCCGCAACTAAACTGCTGATAAAACAGCAGCCTAATAACAGCCCCTGTCGCTAAATAAGCAGAAGGAAACATGGAAATAAAGAGTCCCACTCAATTGCGCGATATATGGATATCAACGATAACAAGACCCGCCTTGCCCATCTGAACCCGGCCGGTACAAACTGATTTTCTCTTTTTTAGCATGCACCCGTTTACCTTGCGGGCTAATAAAAACTGCTAAGCCGGGATGAGTAAAATGTATCCAGGGAAAATTGGAATTTTGGGAATGAATCAAAATGCCGTGTATTAATGCCGGCTTCTAACGGGAACTGTACACTGATTAAGGCGATACTCTGCCGTAAACAGCGGCTCGTGTCTTAACCTGATGAAGTGTTTTTGAAATAAAACGATAACATAAGCGCTAATCACCCACGGATGATGTATTTATTTTTGAGCTCCCTACGCTACGCCTCTTGAAGCCTAATGTAAAGCTGACCGGGCGCGGCACTAACGGGCTAAGCATTGAAACCGTATTATGACCGCGCTCCGGTTGAGCGATTTGTCAGGCATTTATTCATTATGCCTCAATTATCTGCGTAATAATCAACGCTATGCGCTTCGCTTATAGGTTTGGTTGTTGCATTATTGTTTCGAGTGCTCGTTGCAATGTATCAAGATGAGTTTGCACTGTTTCCCAGACCATCACAGAATCAACGCCTAAATACTCATGCGCTAAAACATTGCGCATTCCGGCAATTTCTCGCCAAGGCATATTAGATTGTTTCGCCAACAAGGTTTCAATACCAAAGTCTTTAAACGTTTGGCAAATGATTTCCAGATTGCGAATCACGGCATCCTGAATTTTTCTATCGGCCAAAAAACCGGTTAAATTGTAACCTTCGGTATAAGACTGAATTAACTCAATGTTTTCCAGTGCCGTGGCAATAAAGATAAATCAATCTTTCATAGCGTTACAGCTTCTTGCAAAATCCGTTGGCGTAAGTATTTGTTCAATGCATGCTCGCTGACTATATCGACCTCGCGGCCCAATGTCGTCGATAGCGCATCAATCAGACCAACCTGATCCAATAGAGTGGAGCCTGGCAGAAAATCGGCCAATAAATCAATATCGCTGTCTTCGCGCTCTTCGCCGCGCGCCACGGAGCCAAATACGCGGATGTTCGCTGCGTGGTAATACTTGGCAATATCCAGAATACTGGCTTTTTGCTGCTGTAACATTTCATATAATTCAGTCAAGTTAATCCCCTTGGTTATGACGGTTTGCTGGCGCGAAACCGTCTTATAGCGTTAGGCCTACTCTTCGTCGAAGTAGTCGCTATCAAGCTTCGGCACCTTTAGCGTTCGCGCAGATACTCCAACCTCGTGGTCGATCATGAGTTCGGCCAGCCTCGGTCCGTCGACAAGGACGATCCGCTCGACTGATCTTGCAAACTCGATCGCTTGGCTCGTGTAGCCCGATGTAGTGATAAAGACGCCTTTATTCGCACGCTGCCCCGCGAGCGCGCCATAGAACGCCTGAATTTCGGGGCGCCCTACAACGCTTTGCCATCTCTTAGCTTGAACGTAAACCTTCTCGAGACCCAGTTTGTCCAAGGAAATGATTCCGTCAATGCCTGCATCCCCGCTGCCTCCGACTCGCTGTAAGTCGGAACGGCTGGCCCCATACCCCATTCGGTGCAGGAGGTCTAGGACGATCGACTCGAAGTAGGTTGGGGATACTGAAACCAGCGTTTCGAGCAGTTCAGATGCAACCGAGCGACGCAGTTCAGCCAAGGCCTCGCCAAGTCGATCATCTGGGCTCGCAATAGCAGAGCTCGGAGGCAGCGGCTTGGTGAGTTCTGACGAGGCGAGTGACTCTCCCGAGGGAGGCGGCCTCAAGCGCACGTCCATGAAGCCGATCGCAAGTTGCTCAACCTCCTTGGGTAATAGGTTGCCTGGATGCTTAGCAATAAACGCCCTACCTTGATCGGTGAGCTGCCAGTAGCCTCTTCTGGGACTGCTGGAGAGGCCAGCGCGCTTCAGCCGGTCATGTGCCCATCCGGCCCTGTTCTTGTAGATCGGCTGGGTTCCGCTGGGCAACAGTTCTTGCCGATCCTCAGTCGCAACGTCAAGTGCTTCCGCGGCGGCTTCATGAGCCTCTCGCGCCAGCGCACCCTGGGGTTTAGATGCCAGGAAGCGAAGTATTGGCTCAATGAACCGGTCGTAGGTTGGAACGCTCATGCTGTATTGTCGCGCAGGTGCATTTGAGGCGGCCTAACAAATGGTTATATAGTTTCCGTTTATCATCCTTGAAAATCATGCACTGCGCAATATGCCCCTCAAATTTCCTCAGAATCCTAACTGTATATCTCCCCCCTATTATCATGATATGCAGTTTCTTTTTATCATCCTGAATGTCAATTATGCGACTTTAATCGGTCAATCAATTAACTAAATAAATGGCGGGATTTGGGTCGATAGCGCTCTGTGAAGTGGAATTGAAACTCCCCTGCCCGGGAAAGCATGTGACGCCGGTTTGATTTCAGAGTTTATTTCATAAATTATGAGATCTGATAATTCAAGCTGGCGTCTATCATTTTCACTCCTTGATACGGGCCAGGTTATGGCAGCCTTTGCAAGATTCACCCACTTTTCCAAACTGCGTCTTAATCGCGTTAATGTCGCCGGTTGCCGCCACTCTCGCCAGGTCATTGGCGGCCTCGTTAAAGGTATTGGCAGCGGCCGTCACTTCCTCTTTTTTCTGGAAGAACTCAGGCTTGAGACGGGTCGTTTTCCAGCCTGTGCCCTGGTCTGTGCCGGGACCATAAAGCTCGCCCAGGCCGGAATTGGCAACCGCGGCAATGGCATTTGCGGCCGCAGCAACATAGTCTTTATTAAAAGTCTCAGGATGATCGACTACCTGTTTTTTAATTTTTCCGGTATTCCAGCCCAAAAACGAATAGGCCGATTGGCGAAATCTTATCTGTTCCTCAACCGGACCCGATACCGCCGTCGTGGCTGCTGTTGCAAGAATGATTGCCAGTGCAAGTTTGCTTTTCATTATTTCAATTCCTTATTGGTAAAAATATTTTAGTGCTTTAAAAACTCGGCTTGGCCACAGTAGCCGGGGCGCTTTCAACTGGCTTGATAATCTCCAGGCCACCCCAAATACCCCATACTACTGCGCCGGAAATAATCACTGTGGTAAAAAAACGTAACGCACCGCCCCCTGTAAGCGATGTCGCCACGGCCTTGGGAACCTGCTTTTTTCCGGTCACCATCGGCACAACAAGATTGGTCTTCTTAACCCAGCGGTAAAAGCCAATGGCGGCTAAATGCACTGCAATCAACCCCGCCAGCAGGTCGAATGCCAGATTGTGCCAGCCGCTTAATTTATCGCTTAGAGCCTTATCCACCAGATTGAATAAAGGCCCTTCAAAGGCAATATCGTCGCCGGCAAACAATCCTGTACTGACCAGCACGGCCAGGTCAGCCAGCAATGCGAACACCGCCAGAGCACCCAGCGGATTGTGGCCAACGCCTTGCCAGCCGCCTTTAAGGTAGGCTGCGAGCCGGCTAAAGGTCGGGAAGAAATTTATAAAACGCGCATGTGTCGTCCCGATAAAGCCCCAGATAATCCGAAAAACCAGCAAGCCCAGAATCAGCGCTCCTATGCGTCCATGCCAGTCAATGAGATTACCTCCGAGCTTACCGGTGATATAGGCCGCGACTACAGCCGCCGCCAGCAACCAATGGAACAGCCTGAGCGGCAAATCCCAAATATGAATCGTAACTTTCATCTTGATTCAGGTCCTAGCCTGTATATTTCACGGAACAGCCGTAAGGCTTGGTGCTGGCCTTGGCCACTTTCTTGCCTGCGGCCAAGTCAGCCAAGGCAGCGCTCACATAGTTTTCGGCTTTGGCAATATCTTCCTGATCGGCCGAAGGAATGCTGTCTATGCCGCCCTTGTAAACCAGTACGCCTTCAGGATTCACAATAAAAAATTGCGGCGTATTCGTTGCGGCGTAGAGCTTGCCTATTTTTCCGTCCGGATCAAAAACGGTATTGGCTGGCGCTGCGCCGCGTTCGCTATTCAGTTTTTTAGCGGTAGCGCCATCGACATAGCCTTGCTTGCCTGGAGCCGATGAGATGACTTGCAGCCATACGATGCCCTGCGCGGCTGCACTTTTTTGTAATCTCGGAATATTTCCGCTTTCATAATGTTTTTTCACGAACGGGCAATCGGCGTTTGTCCATTCCAGCACGACGGTTTTACCGCGCAGGTCAGCGAGATTGACGGTGCTGCCATCGGCTGCGGCACCTGAAAATACCGGCGCCGGCTGATCCGCCACGGGTTCGGCATTGACTGCCGTGGAGGCAAAGACAACGATGAAGCTCAATAAAGCGATGGGCGAAAGATTATTTAATAGCATGATTAACTCCTTAAATGATTAATAACAGAAATGCCGCTGCCCTGATGACTTGGGTAGTAATTTCAAACCTGAGTTTTTAAAACATGACCGACTCCTTATTGATTAACGACAGAAACAACATTACTCAGCGGTACTTTCACCCTGATTAAACACGGTAACATCCTGTTCGCCCTGAGCGCAGGCCAAGGGCTCAGCACGAACGGCTTCCACACGCGCCAACCGCGGTCTTAAGGTTTACAGCCTGCGCCACCATTTCAGAGGTCAGTATTTGCGGCAGCACCACGGGTTTGGCCTGGGCGCCGGCCGGATAATAAACATAGAGCGGCACGCCGCTACGCCCGAATTCCGCCAGTATTTTAGTGATGTCGTCATCCTGGTTAGTCCAGTCGCCCTTAAGGTAAACAGTGCCGGTACTTTTAAAAGCATCAATCACCGAACTCTGATTCAGCGCAACTTTTTCATTGACCAGGCAACTGAGGCACCACGCTGCCGTAAAATTAAGAAATGCCGGTTTACCTTCGGCGCGCACTGCTTTGAGACGTGCCGCCGAATACGGCTCCCAGTTCTTGTCGGAAGACTGGATTACCGCGGGTTGAGAAGGCGTAACAGCACTTTGAATGCCCACATAGCCGCTGATTAAGGCCAGCGCCAGCGCTAAAATGGAAAAACCGGCGCCGGTATATTGCGCCGCCGGACTGCCCGTTTTGGTAACTTCGTAGAGCCAGGCAGAAAATGCGATTATCACCATGCCCCCCAGCGCAATGACAACCGCATTAATTCCTGATTGCTGGGCCAATACCCAAACCAGCCACACTGCCGCGGCATACATGGGGAAAGCCAGTCCCTGCTTTAATCTTTCCATCCAAATCCCCGGCTTAGGCAGGCGGCGCTGTAAAGACGGCCATAGACTCAGCAGTAAATACGGCAACGCAAGCCCCAAGCCCAGGCTTAGAAATACCGCCATTAGGACGAGCGGCGATTGGGTCAACGCAAACCCCAGCGCTGCTCCCATGAACGGTGCGGTGCAAGGTGTAGCCACGACCGTAGCCAATACGCCGGTGAAAAAACTGCCCGCATAACCGGAACGCCCGGCCAGCGAAGAACCGATTCCCGCTACCGAACCGCCGATAGAAAATACGCCTGACAAACTCAGCCCGACCGCAAATATCAGGTAGGCGACGGCCAGGACAAACAGCGGCGACTGAAACTGAAAACCCCAGCCTATGTGCATGCCGCTTGCCTTTAACACGATAAGAAAGCCGCCCAGCAAAGCAAAACTGGCGAGTATGCCCACTGTATAGGCAAGCCCATGCAGCCGTGTCTGAAGCGGCGCCTGATGAGCCTGTTTGATAAGAGACAGCGCCTTGATGGAAAGCACAGGGAAAACGCATGGCATCAGGTTTAATATCACGCCGCCCAATAAGGCCAGCAGCAATGCGGTCGAAACTGCCAAACCAGGCTCTTGCGCAGGCGGGTTGGCCGCTGCCGCAGGCCCGACCACCGCATTGACAATAAAGCCCCGCGTAACCGGCCCGCCGCTACCATTTCCGGTAACTGCCAAAACACCGGCCAGCTCTTCGCCATTGGCGGGGGGCGCTTCTCCCGGCTGAAGTTTCAATTCGAGCTTATCGCCGTCAAGCCGCCATGTTTGCGCGGCGCTATGGGCGATTTTTCCCCACTCTGCCGGATAAAACCAGATGTCTTTAATATTTGCGGATTGAAGACCGGCGCCGGTAATTCGCATCAATAGACCATCGCTGCCGTGCTCGACACTGACCGGCCAGGGACTGGTCGCCGGCAAAGCGGCGCGCGCCCCGGCAATCAGCGGACTACCGGGCCCTGCGGATGTGCCGGCCGGGATAACCGGCAATTGCAGGCTGAGTTCAACTTTCTGGGGAATGCAGGCTTCCTCGCATACCAGCCAATTGACCGTGGCTTTAATGGGAATTACACCTCCCACGCCTGCATTTTCAGGGACATGCAGCGTAGACAGCAACGTCACTTCATGTTCATAGCCATAGCTGGTCACCTGCCCAAGGGTTATACGGACGGGAGTCGGCCATTGAATGCCCGAGACGGTTACATGCTCAGGCAGATCGTACTTGATGGTGGTGGCTAATCCTGAATCACCGGGATTAATCCAATAAGTATGCCAATGCGGAATAATAAGCTGATGCACGCCCACCTGAATTTCATCACCGGGATGTACCGCATCGGCAGAGGCTATCAGCTGAGCTTTGACCTGCTCGGTGGCCGCCTCAGACGAGTCCGCATATGCCTTCAGGCACGAAAGCAAGACAAAGGCTAAAGCTCCGAAACTGATAAGGAATGAACGAGTTGCAAACATGAAGACTCCTAAATAATCAATATCAGGCTGGTCAATTCGATGTTCCGCTTTCATCTTAGTGCCCCGCCTAAGTCCGCAGATGGGCGTTAAAAAAGCTGATGGTGCGCTCCCATGCCAGCTTTGCAGAAGCGGCATCATAGCGCGGAGTCGTGTCGTTGTTAAAGCCGTGTTGCACGCCCGGATAAATATAAGCCTCATACTTGACTCCGGCTGCTTTCAGGGCAGCCTCGTAAGCCGGCCAGCCCGCGTTGATGCGTTCGTCGGCGCCGGCGTAATGAATCAACAGCGGCGCCTTGATTTTCGCCGCCTCTTCCGCTGCCGGTTGACTGCCGTAGAAAGGAACGGCTGCCGCCAGGCCGGAAATCCGTGTGGCAAGAAAATTAACAATGCCGCCGCCGTAACAAAAACCCACCGCGCCTACTTTGCCGTTGCCTTCCGGCAGATTCTTCAACACTCCGGCCGCGGCAATAAAATCGGCGTGTATTTTGGTTTGATCCAGCGTTTTGAATAATTCACGCGCCTTATCCTCATCACCCGGATAACCGCCTAAGGCAAACAATGCATCGGGCGCAAATGCAATAAAATTATCCAAGGCAATGCGCCGGGCAATGTCTTCGATATGCGGATTCAAGCCCCGATTTTCGTGTATTACCAACACAACCGGCAGTTTTCCGGTAAAATGGGCCGGCTGGACTAAATAGCCACGAATCTTGCCGTAACCTGCAGGCGATGGATATTCAACATATTTGGCCGAGATACGGGCATCATCCGGAGCTATCTGCTGCGCCTCGGCGAAACGCGGATTCAGCGCCTCAAGCAAACCCTCTGCAGTCAGGCCGATCAACGTGAATTTTGCGGCCGAAGACAAAAATCCGCGCCGGCTTATTTCGCCGTGCACGTATTTATCAAAAAGTTGCAGCGCTTCCGGATCAAAGTCTTTAGCTGTTTTGCGTGTCATGGTTTCTCCTGTTAATTATCGTTCTATCGCTTCGGCGCTCATCATTTACACAACTTTGCCCAAGAATCGTCATCCCGGGGTGACGTGCTTTCAAATACCTGTGCTTAACTAACGCCGGAGCGTAAGAACGAGGTAATCTCTATTCATACCTGTCCTGTAAATTTATTTCGCGCGGCCTTTAAATCCTTGCGCAAGCAGCGGAATCTTGTAAGCGGAACCGCGCCCGACTGCATAAAGCGTTTTCTTATCCCTACCGGCAAACGCTATATTTTGGGGCTTCTTGGGCAGAGCAATAACGCCCAGCGCTTCGCCATTCGCACTGAAGGTTTCGATGCCGGCATTAGATGCGACATAGAGTCTGTCGTTATCATCGATCGCCAATCCGTCCGCGCCGCTAGACCAGCCATTGTCATCTTTTTTCCAGCCATCCAGTTTGGCAAAGTTTCTCCTGTTTGAAATTGAACCATCGGCGGCGATATCATAAGCAAGCACATGTTCGCCCAGCGTGTTGGCCACATACAGCACTTTTTCATTTTTGCTCAACTGAATACCGTTGGGCCGCTCAATATCGTTGGCCAGGCGTTTCAATTCGCCGCCGGGCGTAAGGTAAAACACGCCCGGGTGAGAAGGCGGCGGGTTAGGATTTTCTTTGGTCGGGCGCGTACCGCTGTCGGTAAAGTAAATGCCGCCGCTCTTATGGAGAACGACATCGTTCGGGCGTTGAAAAGCGGCGCCTTCGAAATTTTCGGCGAACGTTTTTTGCTTATCGGCGGGATAAACAATCCCCACCTGTGGTTTAAGCGTCTGCACCGCAATGATCTCGCCACTGGCATTCAAGGCAAGACCGTTAGCGCCGTTGGAGTTTTCTAAAAACGTTGAAACGGTATTATTAGGGGCGATGCGCACAATCCTGTTATCCTGGGTTTCAGTAAACAACAGGCTACCGTCCAAATAGCCAATAGGACCTTCGGTGCCTTTGAAGCCTTCCTTGATTGTTTCGATGATGACGCCTCCCGCTGACACGCCCGGGATGGCCGGCGTAACAAGGTCTTCGTCCGCCTGTGCGGCACCAACGAATACTAAAGCGCTTAATAAAAAAAATAATTTCGCATATGAAATTTTTAGCAACATCTGGTATCTCCGGAATAAAGGTGTATCGTCAATGTTTGTTTTAAGACTGAAGGGTGAACAATACATTCCTGCCCCCCTCCCTGCAAGACCGGTTAAAAGTTCGCCCGAAAATGCACGCCATAGTAACGCGCCTCCCCAAAAGTAGCCGAAGCTGCGGATGTGCTGGATATCTGCCCGGCGTTAGTAAGATAAATTGTGTCGAAAATATTCCTGCCAACCAGGTCCAGGTTGTACTGGCCGTTTTTAGTACTCACCCCAATCCCGCCATCGGTAACATGGTAGGCTTTCTGTATGCCTGATGAGGATAGGCTGGCATTATAATTGGCTCTTGATTTGAAACTGTCTACAAGGAAAGCATGCCATTCCAGGCCAAAATCATCCCATACGCCAAGTCCCAGCGGAAGGCGATAATCGACTCCGAAATTGGCAGTAAACATAGGCGCATTGGGTATTTGCAGACCGGTTTGGTCGCACGGAGCTGTACTATTGAACTCTGCAGGACAAGGGGCATTTTTAAAGTCTGTATAGACGGCATGGTTATAGGAGCCGTTTAAAAACAAGCTCAAGCCTCGATAAGCCTGCCAAATAGTCTCCAGTTCAATACCACGTAACTGAATTCCCTTAATGTTACCCAGTGTGGTTCGAAAACCTGTAGCGGTAGCTGTATCGGGGATAGTCAACTGCGATTGAAATCCCTCTACATCGGTATTGTACAAATTAAGGTTTACAGCCAACTTGCGGTTAAACCAGGAACTCTTTATGCCTAATTCATAGTCCATCACATCTTCAGGATCGACATTCTCAATTGCGCCGGTATTAGAAAACTGCGCAGCGCCCGATTTTTGTCCGCCTGCCACCGAAAAATAAACCATCACATCCCGGTTAAACTTATAACTGGGGTTGACCAGCCAGTTTTGGGAATTCTGGTCGAAGCCCTGCCGGTCCGCCTGCCATACATTGCCTACAGCAGCTCTTTGAATAGCCTGTGCATCGGCGATTTGCTGCGCCGTGGCGCCGGCATAACCGGTCAGATCCTGCCCACCGGTGAAGCCGTCAAATCCCCGGTTATCACGATGCTCAAACGTATCGCGCAAACCCAGTGTCAGCGTTGCCGCATCAGTAATATGCCAGTTCACCTGACCATAGGCCGCAAGACTGGTGACTTCAGGATTCCTGTAGCCTGTTTGCAATACGTTGTTTAATGAATCCCTCATTATTTGCCTGCCGAACGCAGAGCTGTTCAAACGGCTATAAATCGCGTTACTGGCATAGAAAGCGCCCGCATCTCCTCCAAACAAACGCTGGTTATTGACATCAGCCGAGCTGCGCAGAGCAAAAAGCCCTATCTGGTAGTCAATGGGGCCCGGCTGCTGGGACGCCAGGCGGAACTCTTGTGACCATTGATGATTTTGTACAGTCCAGCCGGAAATATGTTGGATATCGGCTGTGCTGCTGTCGCCGTCATGATGTGGTTCAAACAAGGAATAGCGATATGCCGAAATCGAGGTAAACTTATGCCCAAGCACATCCCAGTTAATTTCACCCGATACGCCTTGTTGATCGCCGCGGGAAACCTGCCGGTCATTCTCTGCCACTTTCCGGGGATCGCCAATTACAGTTAAGGGCTGCCCGGAGTTTCGGATGCTATTGAACCAGTCGCGGCCCAGGCGTGAGCTATAAGTAGTTGACCGGACCGTTCCATTGGCAAAGGTTGCCGGATCCTGGATATTGGGACCCACGCTCATGGTTTGAGTAGCGGATGAACGATCCGCAATAATCCGGGCCGAAAGCGTATCGCTGGGCGTCAAAAGAAACTGGATACGGCCTCCTAGCGCATTAGTCTCCTGAAGCTTGCCTTTAGTCGCCGGGCTGTCGAGATTATTAATAAAACCATCTCGCCTATCCACATAGACGGAAGCCCGGTAAGCAAGAAGTCCGGGCAAAATAGGACCTGTCGCCGCTGCCTTGCCCTGTAATGAATCGCGATTACCGGCAAAACCATCAATATAATAGCCAGGTTTGAAGGAAGGCGTTTTTGTAACAATATTGATTAGACCCAGGTTGCTGTTTTTACCCTGCAGCGTGCCTTGTGGACCGCGTAAAACCTCAACGTGATCGATATCGGCATAATTTGTCCAGGTTGAGCCCACCCAGGAAGACCACACATTGTCAACCTGCACGCCCACACTGGCTTCCATCGACTCATTTCCGCTGTTCTTGCCCAAGCCGCGTAAAGCGATACTGGTTTGACGCGCATTAGGCGTCGTAACCCCAAGATTAGGTACACGCCGGGCGATATCCTGCACGCTAACGATATTGTCGCGCCTTAATGTTTCACCGCTAATTACGGCGATAGGAATCGGGACATCCTGCAGCTTTTCTTCACGGCGGCGTGAAGTAACCGTTACTTCTGAAAGATTCTTGGGTTCTTCTGCGGTATATTTTTTTTCTTCCTCAACTTTTGCTTGAGCTAATGGCGTATTTTTTTGTTCGGCTACAGGCGCGGCTTCGGCAGCATTATTTTGAACCGCCTGGGGAGATTGGCCGGCCAGCGCTTTTTTAAGTAATTCACTTTCCTTCCTGGCTTCGAGTAATTCCTGTTTTAAACGGGCATTCTCAGAAGCAAGATCAGCGGTATATTTTTTTTCTTCAGCTGAACCATAAGCCGGCGTAAGCAACGAAATTCCGGCAATAATCACTGCTGCACTGCTTACTAAGGCGCGTTTACCAACATCTCTAGCTGCTCTTGCAACCTCGCCCCGAACGATTTGCTGCTCTCTATTGGAGGTTATTTCATCAGGTTCCTCATGGGCTCTCAACAACATTAGCTCTTCATTGCTATCGGGCCAATGCAATGTACTATCAATACTCATTACGTAATCCTTCATTGGTTCAATACTTAATGTCCCATTTGGTAAATGGTCTATTCATTTATTCGAGGCAAAGTAATCCAACCGGCCTAAAGCCGGTCTAGCAAACACTGCCGGGCTTTATTTATTACTTAGGAACTGCACGATTTAACTTGATCAAGTTTATGCTTCGACAAGGCTCTCCTGAGTTTATCGAAGGGCTCAGCACGAACGGTATCTGAGTTTCAGGTTACTCAATTTATTTCCTGCACGTTCCTTAGCTAATTACTTGCCGGGAATCGTCAGAACCGATAACTTGGTAATTCCGGATCGTTCTATTGATGACATCACTTTGGCGACGGTGCCGTATTGAACGGCATCGTCGGCGTTCAGGTTGAGCGCAATTTCAGGATCGGCCGCCTTACGGGTTATCAACTCATTTTCAAAGGCCGCCAGGGCAATCTCTGTTTTATCAATGAACACTTTTCCCTTGGCGTCGACACTGATATACACAGCCTCTTTTTCCTCGGGCGGCGCGGTTTCAGCAGTTTTCGGCAGATTCACGTGTACGGCTTGAGTCAATAAGGGCGCTGTTACGATGAACACCACCAGTAACACCAACATGACGTCAACCAGCGGTGTGACGTTGATTTCACTCATGACATCATCGCTATTTTCCTGGGTATTAAAGGCCATCAGGCAGACGCTCCTTTCGCGTGTAATTTTTCATTATTACTTTTAAGAAGGGGACTCTTGCCTGCCGCCTCGTTTAATCGGGACGAATTTACAGGTTCAGGAGCCAGTCGATTGATAATGAATGAAGTTTTCAAGGCGAGATGGACAAAATCAATCGCGAAGTCATCCAGAAATGCCCAAATAATCTTATTCCTGCGGATGAAAAAATTGTATCCAATGACCGCCGGTACTGCGACCGCAATACCTACCGCCGTTGCAATCAGTGCTTCGCCAATGGGTCCGGCAACCACCTCAAGGCTCGCCGACCCGCTTTTACTGATGCTGGTTAACGCCCCCATAATTCCCCAAACCGTACCGAATAAGCCAACGAAGGGAGAAATACTGCCGATGGTTGCCAGTATCGCCAGACCGCTTTCCAGCGAACCGCGTTCTTTCTGCATCTGTTGACGTAAACGCCGGTCCAGCAATTCCTGGCGCTCTCCGGTATGTTCCAGGTCATGCGTGGTAGTTCCGCCGTCGGCTTCTATTAAAGTAGCAAAACCCGCATGAGCGACTCTTGCGGCCGGCCCTGTATGGGCTTTAAGCCCGGCAGCGGCCTGAATAGTCGGCGCGCCCCAAAACTGTTTGTTAAAAACCCGGTTGTGATGCGAAATCCGCAGATGTTGTATGCCCTTGATAAGAATCAAAGCCCATGTCACTACGGAAAAGCCGATTAAAATCCATAACGTGGCATCCACAATAAAAGCCGAGGTAATTTCCGGAGCAGCCGGCGTTATATCCGCTGCAGAGGAAGCCAGCTTTGCAGCAGCAGGCGCTATATCCGAAGCGGCCGATGGCGTCCCGTTAGCTGCGCCAATAATCTCGGCACCGGGAATGGGAGCACCTGGACTCGGTATTTGATTCGCTGCCTGTGGAGTTCCCGCTGCAGCCGATGTCGTTTGTGTCATAAATAAAACCTCAACCTTGTAAATTAAAAGAAATAGGAACCGTTACCCAACCGGCAATCGGCGATTTCCCGCGCATCGCGGGAACGAAAGACCATTTTTTTACAGTCGTTACAGCCGCCTCATCCAGTACCGTTCTTCCGCTGGATTTAAATACGGAAACACTGTCAGGCTTACCGCTGGCAAGAACATGCACCTTCATCAGCACTTTCCCCTCCCAGCCTCTATCCATCGCAATTTCAGGGTATTCCGGAGATGGGTTATTTAAATAATCAGCGCCTGCCAGCGGCTCGGTTATTTTCTCCTCGACAGGTTTCGGCGCGGGCGGAGCGGAAACTACCGGAGCCTCAGATTCCGTAACCGTAGCAGCTTGCGGAACTGGGGGCGGTTCTATAAGTTTGGGCGCAGGCTTTGGTTTCACCTTAGGCTTAGGCGGCTTCTTAATCGCAACCACTTTTGGCGGTGGCGGTGGCGGCTGAACAATAGGCTTAGGCTGAGGCCGGACAAATGAAATCTGCACTTTTGGAGGAATCTTGACCGGTTCAATAAATTCTTCTTCCTCAATACGCGATTGATTAAACCAATCCACAACTGAAGCATGTAAAACTATTGACAACACACCCAGAATTACATAATCGATGGGTTTTCTATCACTCTTGGACCCGGACTTAAAATCACCTAGAACAAAATCACCCGCGGCAGCCAACTTCCAATCCTCATTGAATGCATTAGCTGTGGTTTTAAAAGGAAAAACACGCGCCAGACTCCCCTCTTTTTCAGAGGTCAATGCCGATCCAAACTTCTGAATACTTACCCCAGGATTATTCATATAATTACCCAACTCCTAAAAGTGACACCAGCCCAATGTCAATTCATTAACTATCCGGCCGGACCCAATAAGGCAATCCTGCATATAGACTGCCTCGTCCGGCATTAATACGGATAATGCATGATGCATGCCACACATTCAGGCACTTAAATGCATTTAATAACAAATCATCCAAATGTAAGGAATTCAGCAGTTCCCACCATAAACGCCCTACCTGCGTCTATGCAGTAAGCTCTCGACCCTGGATTTAAAGGGCCCTGCATTGCACTTCAAGCAACAAGAGATGTTGATTGACTGTTTTCCCAGCAACACCCGGGCATGGTTTATTCATTGAGCAGTGAGAGTTAACCGATTAAGCAGATAGATAGTACAGTCTCCGCCTTCCCGTTAACGCATGCCGACAGGATGCTGGGAAATGGTTGGCGATGAATAGGAGTTGAAAGCGAAGCAGGATGAATTAAAAGATATACGCACCAGGAAATCTATACGATTTACCTATTGCTATGACAGCCGTTGTATTATCCTAAAAACCGCAGTTGGAGCATGGGAAAGCCGTTTATGCTTCGACAAGGCTCGCCACGAATGAAATCAATAGCGCTCTCCTGAGCATAGGCTAAGGGTTACCGTTCGTCCTGAGCCTGTTGAAGGAAGCTTGGCTAAGGACTTATTCAGAGTTCCCTATAGATCAGAGTTCCCTATAGATCAGAGTTCCCTATAGAAAAGAGACTTATCCTGAGACTGAAAACTTTGATAAAAAGGTGATTTCGCCAATTTCCATTGTGACTCGATCAGGTTTTTGGCATAGTTTTTATCGAGTACACGCACGAGGTTCCCGTCAGCATCAGGATGCACATCCCATAAGCCGCTGCGATGCCAATGACCGGTTTCTTCCCAGCCATGCCTGTCCAATACCGGATAAAGACAGATTCCCTCCAGGATAATTCCGGCTTGGGCAGCCAGAATTACTTCATCGGTAATATCGGAAATCCATTCACCGCGGCCGGAACCGACATGACTTGTTTCGGCAATAACCAATGGCCGGCCATGACCATAACGCTGCTTGATTTCAGCGATCATCTCTCTAAACGGCAGGCGGCGAGGATCCTGTAAATGCCAAAATAGGGTTTTGTAGGTTTCCAGCTCCCACTGGTTGCTGTGATAGTAATTGACGCCGATGATATCGAGATACTTGGAAGCGCCACCCAGCTCCGGTTCGAGAGTACCGGCCAGCATATCCCAGGCTTGAAATTGCGATAACCGCATGGCTTCGGCAGCCTCTGCAAGTTCAGGACGGCCATCGGGCGCGATAACATGAATAAGCGGGTCCACATGAAGAAAGCGGGCGCGCGGATCAACTTTCCATATGGCTTCCATACCCGCAATCGCAGTGCGCACGAGCTGGCGTTTGAATTCAACACTGCGAGTGCGCAGATGCGGGCCGTAAGGATAAATCAGGCTCATCTCGCAAGTGGCATACGCCAGAAAAGAGATTTCATTGATAAGAGTATAAATAGGCTCTGCCGTGCTGAACGGCGCCAGATATTCTGCCGCCGCGGCCGCATACTGCGCGAAACGCATGACAAACTCGGAAGAAAAAATATCGATATCGAGCGGCCATCCGTAATGGCAAAGTGTCCATAGTATCTGGATGTCGAATTCCTGGGCTGCATGGATAGTCGGCTCCAGAAAACTGAAATCATAATGGCTATGAACCTGCTCTGCCAACCGCCAGCCGATGCTCTCGCGCACCGTGCGAATCCCGAAAGCCTGTAAATGCAAATAATCATCACGCACCCGCATTCTGTGCTGGTTACTGGCATTCATATCTAACGGCAATCCGGAACTGTTTACATGGTCAGCGCCTTCATAGCCCCCTTGCCAAAAGCTGTAGAATAGTCCTTCATGCGCATTCATTGCCTAACGTCCTCGACCTGTCTATTTTCCTGCCCTGATATAAGGTTGAAAGTTACCTGCAAATCTCTTGGTTCGAAGCAAGCCATAATGATTCCTCCGGAAAAATTGAAACCCTGCATTCCTCCCTGTTTTTTAGGATGAATATAATAATATTCGTTTTAGTGCCTAAAATTTAGGGCATTGCGAACTTCCATTTTCAACATCTATGTTGCCTTGAAATAAAAATTAAGCGGTATGTAGAGTTAAGTCTGTACGTTTCCGAACATATAATCCGCTGTGCGAGCAGCTTCTGCCTGAGAAAGAAAGAAGGAACAAACGGCTCAAGCCTGCTCCCGCACTTAATGCCACGGAAGCTTTAATCCAGTTTCTCCAGCAAACCCGGTTTAACCTGCTCCAGCCAGCCTGTAATCCGGGTTTTGGTCATTTCGGGCTGGTTATGATGATCCAGCACCAGCCCTACAAACTTGTTGTCGATAACCGAGTGCGAGCGAGTGAAATGATAGCCTTCGGTACTCCAGGCGCCTATCACCTCAGCGCCATAAGCAACAAAATGCCGATACAAATGAATCAACGAACTGGCAAAGCGGTCATAATATTTCTGCTGATTTCCCAAGCCGAACAGGGCGACCCGTTTCCCGGACAAGTCAGATTCATCCAGCCGGAATAAAAACTCTTCCCAGTTACCAAACTCGCTGCCTGTCGTCCTGCCCGGCAACTCCCCTACCCCATAACTGGGCACACCCAGGATCAGGGCTTTATATTGCAATAATTCCGGCACTTTTGCCTGATTGACATTAACCGGTTCACTGGCAATGTCATCGCCTAAAACCCTGTACATGACCTGAGCCATGGCTTCTGTCAGACCTGTCTCGGTACCGTAAAATATTCCACTCTTGTTCATAATTAAACCCAAGTTAACTGACCCTCCAAGTACCGAGCAATATTTAAACCAACTCCCTGTTTCTTCTCATTATTTCGCAGATGCATGCGTCAGCCCGCTTCAGAAGCAACCTGCTTTAATAACTCACCAGAAAAGTTGCGGTCTTTTCCTGGTCATCTTAATAACAATTTGGCCGAAAACCGGATGGCTTTATTACAAAATAACGACTGATGAGCGTGACGCCAATTCAGCCTGGCACAATTCGAACATTATTTTTTATTTTTCACCGCCTTATTAGTACACAGTTATCAATGGCTTACTTATTCATACAATTAATTTATCGTCGATTTTGCCCTTTATCAATCAATACGCTTCGGCTATGGCATTATAATTGATATGTCATAAAGACTATGGATTTAGATACTAAAAACTATGACTACCTACGCTATCGGCAGTGTAAAAGGCAATTATCAGTTATTATTAAAATTGCTGGAAAAAATACAGTTCGACCCGGAAAACGACTGCTTATGGTTTACTGGTAATTTAGTCAATGAAGGGCCGGATTCTCTGGCTGTACTCAGGTTTGTCAAGGCCTTGGGCAAAAAAGCCGTTACCGTGCTGGGCAATCAGGAATTGTATTTATTGGCGGTTGCGGAAGGTTTTGAACAACCCGAAACCGGCGATACGCTGAATGACATTCTTAATGCCCCGGACCGGGACGAATTATTAAAGTGGTTGCGCCGCCGTAGTCTTATTCACCACGATTCAAAACTCAACTTTACTCTGGTACATGCGGGCATTCCTGTTGAATGGAGTTTCAGTCAGGCCTTAACCTTTTCCTATGAAGTTGAATCGGTATTATCCATGAATAATTACATGCCTTTACTCGAAAACACGACGCGGGATCAATCGCGTTGGAGTGCAAAGCTCAGGGGCTGGAGACGGCTGCGTTTTATCGTTAATGCATTTACCTTAATAAAATATTATAAAGAACCAGGAAGACTGGATTTTGACACAACTGGAGCAGTCGGCTCGCAAACTGAAGGTTTAGTGCCCTGGTACCGGCTACCCGACCGACTCACGGCCAATTTGAATATTATTTTTGCTGATGACGCTAATTTTAATGACGAGATTTACCCTGGTATTTATCCTTTGCCAACACAAGGAAGCCTATCCGCATTAAAGCTGTCACCAACACCGGAAAGAACTAGCGTAACTTGGGCACACCCTATTTCCAAAGATCAATACGAATAGAGGTTGTAAAAGAGTTCAAAATATAAACCCGTTAATTCTACTTTGTCAGATTACATGACGCATATTTACCAACATCGTCATTCCGGCATGGAGTCACTCCGGGCTTTCCTGCCCGGAGCCGGTCGGGTTAATGCCAATCTGTTCCGGACAGATTGGTGCCGGACTAATTCGCCAGGAGCGTTATGGATGTGCGCCGCGCAGGGCGAAGCCCGAACCGCAGAGAGGCGGTGAGCAATCCCGGCCCCACGGATGGAGTTTAAGCTTGCCATCCCTGGCACTGGATTCATGCGGGGCTTTCCTGCCCCGCACCCCACGGGGTCAATGCCAATCTGTTCCAGACAGATTGGTCCCGCTTCCCGGCGGGTATGACGCGCTTTCGTAGAATCTGACAAAGTAGAACTAAGGATTTCGTATAATGGATAAAGGCCTGAATTTACCTTGATGCCAAATATAATAAAAAGCGTTTGTGAGGCTTATTTTTAGCGGCTTTGAATAATCCGCCCATGATGCGATGCAAATCAATGATTTCGTCCGTAATCGTTGCCGTACTTTCGAGAACCAGCGTAACTGGATTGCATAGCGACGCACAGGAATTTTAAAGAATCAGTCAACATTTGATAATACGACGATTGGCTTTACTGTTATCTCCATCCTCCTCCTAATGCCTTATAAATGTTTATTCTCGATATTCGTTGTCGTCTGGTTGCATGGATTAATTCGAGATTGGATTGCAAGGCGCTCTGTTGCGCTATGAGCACTTCAAGGTAGGTTGCCCTGGCATATTTATACAGTTCGTTAGATGTGTCAACGGCCCGTTTCAACACATCGCTTTGTTGCTTTTTTAAGGAATTGATTTGTTGCAAATTCTGAATTTTGGAAAGCTCGTTCGCCACTTCCACATAAGCGTTCAAAATTATTTTTTGATAGTTATACATTGCCGTCAACTAGTTGGCTTTTGCGGTGTTGAACTGTGCTTTCAAGGCATTCATATTGATGAGCGGGGCGACTAAACTACCCATAGCGGAATAAGCAAGCGAGGCCGGCGTCATAAATAAAAACCCGGGATTGAAGGCTTGAAAACCAATGCTTGCGGTGATGTTAAAATTCGGAAAAAAAAGCTGCTTTCGCAGCTTTTAAATCAAACTGACTGGCTTCAATATGAAATTCGGCTTCACGAATGTCGGGACGGTTCGCCAACAGCTCCGAAGGCACGCCCGCTGAAATTTGTTGAGGAATGGCTTGGAACAAAACATCTTCCTTTCGGGTGATGGGCTGCGGATAGCTCCCCAGCAGAAAGTTAATTTTTTTTCGGTTTCGATGATCTGTTGCAATACCTGTTTTTCCAAGACCTGCGAGTTGAGCAGTTGGGCATTGAATTGTTGTACCCCTAATTCATTTGCCCTGCCGGCTTCTTTCTGTACTTTAATGACCTCCAACGCTTCCTGTTGTTTCTGGATGGTCTGCCGGATAATGTCCAATTCCATATCCAATGCCAACAGTTCGTTATAGTTAATCGCAACATCGGCAACCAGTGTTGAAATGACGAAGTTTGTGCCTTCAACGCTTGCAAGATAGTTGGAAACAGCGGCCTTTCGTTGATTTCGCAACTTGCACCAAATATCAATTTCCCAGGATGACTGCAAGCCGATATACATGTCAGGTAAATTGACGGGGACGGTTTGACCGGGGGTTATGTCCGTCGTTGCGTTACCTGCGCCATCCATAGTGTATAATCCGAACTTACGAACGCCGCCGCCTATATTTAAACTTACTTGCGGCAGCAGTCTGGCATTGGCCAATTTCACGCTTGATCGTGAAATTTCAATACGCTGCAAAGCTGTTTGTAAATCAAAATTTTTGTTTAATGCGGTATCTATCAGCTTCAGCAGATGGGCGTCGGCAAAGTAATGCCGCCAGTTGATGCTGGCAATTGAGCTGGTAATGTGTTTTTGGTTTTGGAAATTGGCAGGTATTGCCCTTTTTGGGATGGACAAGTTGGTATTGAGTGTTGAGCAACCACTGAACGTTATCAGTAAAAAAGGAATGGCAAGGGGGCAATAAATTCTACGCTTCATCGGACATTAAATAGATTCAGTGAATGGGGTTTCTTCTTTTGTTCTGCGACGATGATGCTTGTCTGCAATGCTTGCAAACACCACATACAAACCCGGTATGACAATAACCCCGAAGAGTGTCCCAAAAATCATGCCGCCTGCGGCTGCCGAACCGATGGTATTGTTACCGATCTCTCCGGCGCCTGAAGCAAACATAAGTGGAATAAGGCCGGCAATAAACGCAAAGGAGGTCATTAAAATCGGGTGTAAACGCAGGACCCCCGCTTCAATAGCCGCGTCAAACGGCGATTTTCCTTGCCGGTGTTTCAAGATAGCAAATTCAATGATCAAAATGGCGTTTTTACCGAGAATACCGATCAGCATAATCATCGCTATTTGCGCATAGATATTGTTTTCCAAGCCCATCATCATGAGTAAAAACAAGGCGCCGAAGATACCGATCGGCAAAGAAAGAATTACGGCCAATGGCAACAGGAAGTTTTCATATTGTGCCGCAAGGAGCAGGTAAACAAATAACAGGCAAATTATAAATATATAAATGGCCTGATTGCCCGCGTTGGCCTGGTCTCTTGATGATCCTGCCCAATCGTAGCCAAATCCTTTGGGTAATTTTTGCGCGGCGGCGGCTTTAATTGCCGCAATCGCCTGCCCGCTGCTGTAACCTTTGGCAGGCTGTCCGTTGACCATCGCTGAGGTGTACATGTTGTAGCGCGTCACCTGCTCAGGGCCATAGACCTTTTCAATGCTTAGAAAAGACGAAAATGGCACCATTTCCCCTGCTTCATTTTTGATGTACAACTTCATCAGGCCGTCAGGTTGGGCGCGGTATTCCGGCAGCGCCTGTACCATGACTTTATACATTTGGCCGAAGCGGATAAAGTTGGTTGCATATTCGCTGCCGATAAGGGTTTGCAAGGTACTCATGGCATTTTCGGCGGTAATGGCTTTCTGCGCGGCCTTATCGCCGTCAATATGCAGCAGGAATTGCGGAAAATTCACGTTAAAGGCGGTGAAGGCATTGGCTATTTCTGGCCGCTTGTTAATTTCTTCCACAAAGGCATCCGCTACTTTCTGCAATTGAAACAGGTCGCCCGAACCGGTTTTATCCAGCAAGCGCATTTCAAAGCCGCTGGAATTTCCGTAGCCCGGCACCGGCGGCGGCGTGAAAAATTCAATACTGGCATCTTTGATATGCCGGGTTTTTTCTTCAAGCACACTGATAAGTTCCTTATCAGAGATCGTCCTTTCTCCCCAGTTTTTCAAGCTGATCAGATTCATGCCATAAACAGCGCCTGTGCCTTCAGAGAGCAAACTGAACCCGGCCAGGCTGGAAACCGAATTCACTCCATCCAGACCCGATGCGATACGCTGTACTTCGTTCGACACTTTTCCGGTGCGCTCAAGGGTTGCTCCCGAGGGGGTAGTGATATTGGCATAGATGGTTCCTTGATCTTCCTCAGGAATAAAGCCAGCAGGCACCACAGCCCCTATCAAACTGGCGCCCGCAGAAAATGCCAGCAATATGCCTAAGGTGATCATCCTTCTGCTGGCGATTACGCCAATTACTTTCTTATAATTATCAGAAAGCGCGTTATAGCGATGATTAAATCCGGCAAAGAAAAGTTGCAGCCCCGATTTCTTATGCGTTTCATCGTGATGTGGTTTTTTAAGAAATAGCGCGCATAACGCGGGGGTCAGGGTAAGCGCGGTAATACCTGAAAGGACTATAGAAACCGCCATGGTCAGGGAAAACTGCCGGTAAAAAATCCCCTCGGGGCCCTCCATAAAAGCTACCGGTAAAAAAACCGCCGACATTACCAGCGTAATAGCAATAATCGCCCCGCTGATTTCACGCATGGCGTGTTCGGTGGCTTTGCGTGGCCCGATGTCTGAATGCTCCATTTTTGGCATGCGCCGCTTCAATCACCACAATGGCATTGTCTACCACAATCCCTATAGCCAGTACCAAAGCGAACAAGGTGATGAGGTTTAACGAAAATCCCATGAGCTGCATAAAGAAAAAGGTGCCCACCAGCGACACAGGGACCGCAAGAATGGGAATGATGGCGGAGCGGACATCCTGCAAAAACACAAACACCACCAAGGCCACTAACAGGAAGGCTTCTATTAAGGTAAGAATCACTTCGTGAACAGACGCGTCCAAAAACTCGGAAACATCATAACTTAAGGAGTAATCCATGCCCGGTGGAAAAGAGTTGGCCTTAATTTCAGCCATGGTCGCCTTGATATTGCTAATGACCTCCTTGGCATTACTCCCCGGCCGCTGCTTTAACAAAATGGCGGCAGAAGGCTGACCATTTTCCTTGGAGAGAACATTATAATCCTGCGAATCAAATTCCACTTCGGCAACATCTTTGAGCCGCAATATTTCGCCATTATCCGTACTGCTTAAAACGATATTTTCATAGGCTTCCCGAGTATTATATTTGCCGGTGTACTTTAAAACGTATTGCAGCGCCTGTGCCTTTTTACCTGAGCTTTCACCGATTTTACCCGGAGCCGCCTCGACATTTTGAGCCTTCAGCTTTTCAATTATTTCAGTCGCCGAGATATTGTACATTACTAATTTATCGGGCTTCAGCCACACGCGCATAGCGTATTCTCTGGATCCCAATATTTCTGCAAAACCTACGCCGTCTATTCTTTTGAGCTCTTTTAAGACATTGATGTCGGTGAAGTTGTAAAGAAATTTTTCATCCAGGGTTGGATCCGAGCTGAGTATATTGATATACAAAAGCATGGTGTTTTGCACTTTCTCGACAATAACACCCGCCTTAATCGCTTCGGCGGGTAACTCATCCAGCACTGAAGATACTCTGTTCTGTACGTTAACGGCGGCAACTTCCGGGTCGGTTCCCGCTTTGAAAATAATCTGAATTTCGCCGCTGCCGTCATTACCGGAAACAGACGACATATAAGCCATGCCGGGTACGCCATTGATCGCTCTCTCAAGCGGTGTTATCACCGCCTTGACGACCACTTCCGCGTTGGCGCCAGTAAATTTTGTCGTGACATTGACTTCAGGCGGCGCAATATCGGGAAATTGTGTGACCGGGAGCTTGGTTAAAGACAATAAGCCTGCCAAGGTAATAAGCACCGATATAACAATGGAGAGTACCGGGCGCTGAATAAATTTTGCCGTCATCATGATTGTTATCGCCTTGGTTAATCGTTGGTGCTTAAGGACATAGCTTTTACTAAATCAACATAGACAGCCTCTATTTTTGCGCCATCCTTAACATTTGCGACCCCCTCGAACAGTATCTTGTCGTCCTTAGATAAACCGGATTCCACGGCATAAAAATCCGGAAAGCGCATTTTGGGAATGATATTCCTTTGCGCTAGCACACCCTCTTGATTGACTACGAAAACATAAAGCTTGTCCTGAATTTCAAACGTTGACTTTTGAGGAATAAACAAGGCATTTTTAAGTTGCTTGTTGACCACTACCTTGCCATTAGCCCCATGTTTTAAAATGCCATCCGGATTGGGAAATCTTGCCCTGAAAGCAATATTACCGGTTGCATGGTCGATTTCACTTTCAATCATTTCAATCTTGCCGTCGTGGTCGTAAAGCGCATGGTTGGCGAGTTTTAAGCTCACGGTGTTGGTCTTTTTTTCTTTATTGCTGATGTAGTTTAGGTAATCGACTTCTGATAAGTTGAAATAGGCAAATACCTCCCGGCTGTCAGAAATAGAGGTCAACATATCGCCTTCAGCTATCAAACTGCCTACTTTGTTAGGAATACGGTTGATAATGCCGTGGTAAGGCGCTTTGATTTGCGTAAATGAAAGATGTAAAGCCGCTTGCTCTTTGTGCGCCAAAGCTTCAGCCACATCTGCTTTTAAGGCATCCGTTTTGGCTTTTATGACATCAAGCTCCGTTTCCGAAACAATGTTTTTTTCAACCAGCAGCTTTACATTTTTTAATTCTACTTCGGATACCTTTACATCTGCGATGGCATTTTTATAAGCGGCATTCGCTTTTTGCAATTCTTTTTCAAATTCTAAATAGTTAAGCGAAAACAGCAACTGTCCTTCTTTTACCGGCTGACCTTCATCCACGAAAATTTTTTCAATAAAGCCTTTGACTTTGCTTCTTACCTCGACATACTTCACCGACTGAATTTCGGCTACATATTCGTTACTGTAAGTGGTGTCTTTTAATAGAGGGGTCACTACCTCATGTGTATCGACTGTATCAGTTTCCTTTTTTGTATCGCAGGAGGCCATGAATTAAGCAGGTTGAAATAAACAGTATTTGGCAAATTTTCATTTTGAGTAATTATGCGAATTAAAATTTTGAATCATGATGAATTGCTTGTGCATGCTTTATGCGGTCACGGATGCGGATTTCCAAACAGAAGCAATTTTGGTTATAAAAGTTTTTTACTTGTTCACTAAATGTTACTTTTATTTTACTAGACAATGATTGAGCATTATAATTGGCGAACTGTATATTACGATGAAGGAATTAAAGTGGACCCTATTGTCCGGACAAATTATTACTTAACCTGAGTTCGGGATAAGACAAGGTGAACGCCCTAAAACTAATATTACTCATCCGCTGGTTAAGCGGTTTCAATTATCTCCATTTTCCGAATTGGTAATCAGCCACAGGCAGGTAATGCGGTCGATTTTTGGGCGTTCACGAGTGATCCATTACCTGTTTTTACTCCTATGATTTTGCCTGGGTATCCAGTGCTGTTTTAATAGCTTTGGCCAAATCATCGACGGAGCCGGTGCCCCAATAATGCAGAAGAATGATCTTGGGCGACTCTGTGATCATGTGATGATGAATCGCGGTGATGAAAATGCCCGCACCCCGCAAGACCTTTAATACACCTCGCAACTCAGGCTCCAGCATGGCGAAATCGCCATCCACAACAGCTGTTTTATCGCTGCCTGCAAAAGCCGCCCAGGTATTAACGCCCATTGCCTTGCCGGCCTCATGCCCCGCCATCATCGTCGACCGGCCTATTGTCACTTTGTAGGCTCCGCCGGCTTTCTCGACCGGAACGCCGATGATCGTTGCTATCGCTTTCGGATCAAGTGAAGTCTTGCTGGCGGCGAATGGCGTATGGGGCGCGTGAACCTTACCGCCGCTGGTGTTTTTTATTTCCAGGAAGATTTTACCCACGCCCGTCGCAAGCGTTTCCGGATTGCCGATACCGCCAATATGCATGAACATCACTTTCGGCGTGTCCCAAAGGAAATGGTTGTGCAAGGCGGTAACTTCGATGCCATTGTCCAGCGCGATGCTCAGCACCGGATTGATCTGATGCTCCTGCAACACCATATCACCCATAACCATCACCTGATCGCCTGCCGATTTGAAAGCCGCCCACGAAGTAAGGCCCATAGCCGGGATCATTTTGACTCCGGCTATGGTCACGGTAAGATCGGTTCGGGGAACGCTAACCTTAAAAACGTTCTCGGCGGTATCCAATTTGCCTTTAACGCCAGTCAGTTTTTCTATCTTGATCGTATCCAGTAAGTTTGAAGGGTTTTGCTCCTCAAGAGCAAAAGTCCGGCAAGTGACTAAAGTACACAATAACAGCAGGTAAGCCTGATGCCAACGGATCGTATTCATAATAAAACTCCTACCTGTTCAAGCCAGGGTTTGATAAAAGTGAATAAAAATCCCGCTGCGCCGCAGACTGCAATCACCGGGATGACGCCGGTTTTGTAACGCAACAAGGCCAGGAGCGCGGAAAGACCAATCAAGGCACCCATCGCATCGAAACGGCCGGTAAAACCATGCGGCCAAAAAACGTGATACGCAAAAAACGCCGCCAGATTCAGGATAACGCCGACCACAGCGGCGGTAATGCCGGTCAACGGCGCGGTAAATTTCAAATTACCGTGCGTGGATTCGACTAAAGGTCCGCCCGCCAAAATGAACAGGAAACTCGGCAAAAACGTGAAATAAGTGACGACGAATGCCGCTGTCGCACCCGCGAGGAAAAGTTGGTCCGGTCCAAACAGTGTTTTTGTCCAGCCGGCGACAAAACCGACAAAGGTGACGACCATAATCAATGGCCCCGGCGTGGTTTCGCCCAGAGCCAGTCCGTCAATCATTTGATGGGCTGTCAGCCAGTGATAATGTTCCACTGCGCCTTGATAAACATAGGGCAACACGGCGTAAGCGCCGCCGAACGTCAACAGCGCCGCTTTGGTGAAAAACCAGCCCATTTGCGTGAGCGCCCCATCCCAGCCATAGCGGGCGCATAGAAATCCTATGGCGCCGCCCCACAAGATCAAGCCGACGAAAATCAGTTTGCTTAAGGTACGCCAGCTGAACTTGGCGTGTTCAGGAACCGGCGTGTCGTCATCGATGAGCGCCGGTCCGTAATCGTGTTTAGCTGCGCCGTGTCCGCCGCCGACGACAAATCTCCGCGGTGCGTATTTACCCCCGATAGCGCCGAGTGATCCCGCAACGAAAACGATTAAGGGAAACGGCGTATCGAATACGAAGATAGCGAGAAACGCCAAGCCCGCCATCATCCATAGCAGCCCGTTTTTCAGCGCCCGCGAACCAATGCGGTAAGCCGCGAATACCACAATTGCGGTGACTGCCGGTTTGATGCCATACAGCACGCCGGCAACACTGGGCAAATGCCCGAACGCCAGATAAATCCAGCTGAGTCCGATCAGAATAAACAGCGATGGCAAGACAAACAAGCCGCCGGCGATGACACCGCCCCAGGTGCGGTGCATCAACCAGCCGATGTAAATCGCCAACTGTTGGGCTTCAGGACCCGGCAGCAACATGCAATAGTTGAGCGCATGCAGGTAGCGCTGTTCGGAAATCCAGCGCTTCTTTTCGACCAAATCCTGATGCATGATGGCAATTTGTCCCGCCGGGCCGCCGAAACTGATAAAGCCAAGTTTCAACCAATACCAAAAAGCATGTCCCAAAGTGACGGGCGACGGCGGTGTTTGCAATCGATCGGGTTGTTTCATGCGTTGTTTCCTGAAAAGGCCAGATAAAAGGCGTCAAAAATCTTTTCCGCTTCGGCGAGCAGTTCATCGTCACCAGTCCAGCATTGCCGCATCCCGCTAATGAGTGTCTCCAGTCCCGCTGCTTCAAGGACAGGAATACCTCCTACATCCAGGTAATGCACTAATGTACCGATATGGTTTAAAGCGGCATCTTTTGTCAATCCGAAACTTGCCAATAACACTTCGAAAGTGACTTTAGCACCAGCATGCGTAAAAACAGCCCCGTCAAAATCGAAGCCCAACGCTTCGGCAGGACAATCATCCGGCTCTGTAAGCCAAATAAAACGGGCTTTCGGATCGATAAAACGGTGAATAAGCCAGGCACTGGCAAGTCGGTCAATCCAGGGACGTTGACGGGTCGCCCAGGTCCGGCCCTGGTGATCCTTATGCTGTAGCCGTCTGATTCGCTGTTGAACGGCATGGGGTTCATCCGGCGTAAGACGCTCATTTACGGCATGTCCCAGATCTTCCAGGACGGCGGCGGCTTGTTCTCGTGCGGAACCGGGAAAAAAATCTTTAAGGGCAATGGCTTCAAACTCTTTACGCAACCGATATAGCTGTTTTTGGAGTTTGCTCAGGTCCTCTGTCTGGAGGTTCATGTCAGGGGTTTGCTGCATATCCCCGACCAGTTTGGCGTAATCGGCCGATCGGTCGAACAGGTTTTCGAAGACTTGTTGCTGGTCCTGGTTTTCGCTGTCCAAAGCCAGGACATGGGCACTCCCGCCCCCTGCGATAACGTCTTCAGCCTGAACCTGAAGCATTTGGCGAAATTCATTACGATACGGCAATAAATAGACGCCATCACGCAATACGCCACAACCCAGCGCTTTGAGCGCCCGCCAGACGCGCATGCGCCCGGCGGAGTTGCGGGTCGGCAGACTGACAATGAGGATGAGCCAGGAACAAGGCATATAGGTTCCTATTTAACTTAATCTGTAGAGTATTCTACTATGAAAGAGATAGCAGACGTCAACTGACAGTTTTGTTGTCGAGTTTTATCTCAACGGCTTTCTATAGAAACGGAGTTAAAGAATTTCCTGATTACTTACAAGCTTCAGCCAAAATTGAAACCATGATTATTCTGCGAGTTCTGAAACGATGTCATTCCGGCATGGAGTCACGTCAGGCACTCCTGCCTGACGCCCTTCGGGTAAATGCTAATCCGTTCCCGACGGATTAGTCACTACGGGCTTTCCTGCCTCGCATGAATCCAGGTTCCAGGGATAGGTTTACCTGATTATGTATAAGCTTCAGCCAAAATAGAAGCAAAACGACCTTGGCGATGCTAAAGCTGCGTCACCCCGGCATGGAGTCACGTCAGGCACTCCTGCCTGACGCCCTTCGGGTAAATGCTAATCCGTTCCCGACGGATTAGTCACTACGGGCTTTCCTGCCCGGAGCCGGTCGGGTAACTGCCAATCTGTTCCAGACAGATTTGTGCCGGGGTCCAGGTTACATGGAAGTAAACTTTGGTGGTGAATCACATCCCTGTATTCTGGATTCATGCGGGGCTTTCCTGCCCCGCACCCCAACGGGGTAAATGCCCATCCGCTCCGGGCGGATGGGTCCGGCACCAATCTGTCTGGAACAGATTGGCATTTACCCGAAGGGTGGCAGGCAGGAGTGCCTGACATGAGTCCATGCCGGTATGGCGTTAAATTGAGACATTACTACTTTAGCTGAAGTTCTACGTAATCAGGTAGGTTTAAGGCTTGCCATCCCTGGCACTGGATTCATGCGGGGCTTTCCTGCCCCGCACCCCACGGGGTCAATGCCAATCTGTTCCAGACAGATTGGTCCCGCTTCCCGGCGGGTATGACGAGCTTTCGTAGAATCTGACAAAGTAGAACCAGGCTACTTTGAAAGAAAGCCGGTTAACGAAACTGTTCAGACAAGCAACAAGTTTCGCTATGTTGAATTCTTGTTCAGGTGACTTTTACCGGTTTAGTTTGGCTTGCAGCATTTTATTGACTTCACCGGGATTGGCTTTGCCTTGCATTTCCTTCATAACCTGGCCTACGAAAAAACCGAATACTTTATCTTTGCCGCTACGGTATTGCTCGACCTGCCCCGGATTTTCAGCAATGATTTTATCGATGATGCTTTCTATCGCGCCGGTATCGGAGATTTGCTTCAAGCCTTTGGCGGCAATTATTTCATCAGCGGAGGCTGCGTTTTGCCACATTTCCTCAAACACCTGTTTGGCGATTTTACCGGAAATCGAGTGATCGGCGATCCGGGTTAATAACCCGGCCAGACGTTCGTGACTGACCGGCGTGTCGGTAATATCAAGCCCGGCTTTGTTAAGCGCGCCCAAAAGATCACCGGTCACCCAGTTTGCGCATAGCTTTGCATCGCACCCTGATTCCTTAATGACTGTTTCGAAATAGTCAGCAAGCGGGCGGGAAGAGGTAAGCAAGGTAGCGTTCTCTTCCTCCAGCACATACTGTTGTTTAAATCGCTGTTTCTTGGCCTGTGGCAATTCAGGCAATGCTGATTTCACCTGTGCTTTAAATTCCTCGTCGATAATAACGGGCAGCAAATCAGGATCGGGAAAATACCGGTAGTCATTGGCTTCTTCTTTACTGCGCATGGAACGGGTTTCATCTTTTACCGAATCATACAAGCGCGTTTCCTGGATAACTTTACCGCCGCTTTCTATCAGCTCAATCTGCCGGTCAATTTCATGGTTTATGGCTTTCTCGACAAATTTGAATGAATTGATATTTTTAATTTCGGCGCGCGTGCCGAATTCCTTTTGGCCTTTCGGCCGTACCGAAACGTTGGCATCACAGCGAAATGAGCCTTCCTGCATATTGCCATCCGAAATACCCAAATAGCGCACCAGTTCATGCATCTTCCTCATATAGGCAACGGCTTCTTTCGCCGAGCGCATATCCGGTTCGGAAACAATTTCCAGTAAAGGCGTGCCGGCGCGATTTAAATCAATTCCAGTCAATCCATGAAAATTTTCATGCAAAGATTTACCCGCATCCTCTTCCAGATGAGCGCGCGTGATGCCGATGCGTTTGCTTACCCCATCCACTTCAATATCCAGATGCCCGGCGCCGACAATCGGCAACTCAAACTGACTGATTTGGTAACCTTTCGGTAAATCCGGATAAAAATAATTTTTTCTGGCAAACACTGAATAGGGAGCCACGACCGCTTCTATTGCCATGCCGAACTTGACCGCCAACTGCACGGCTTCTTTATTCAAGACCGGCAAAACACCGGGCAAGCCGAGATCAACCGCACAGGCCTGGGTATTGGGAGCGGCGCCATAGGCTGTAGCCGCACCCGAAAATATTTTCGATTTTGTGGCAAGTTGGGTATGAATTTCCAGTCCGATTACCGTTTCCCATTGATCATTCATCTGTTTGCTCCTTACTCAAATCCTTTGGGTATTTGTAAATGCCAATCCGTCACTTGCTGATATTGATGAGCAATATTCAGCAATCTGTCTTCAGCGAAATAATTGCCGATAATCTGCAAGCCTACCGGCTTGCCTTGCGCAAATCCAGCCGGAATCGACATGGCGGGCACCCCGGCAAGATTAATGGCAATGGTATAAAAATCAGATAAATACATTTCAATAGGATTGTCGATTTTCTCGCCTATACCGAATGCCGTCGTCGGTGTCACCGGCCCCATGATGACATCAACCCTGGATAAAGCGTTTTTAAAATCCTCGCTGATTAAACGGCGGACTTTTTGGGCTTTAATATAATAAGCATCGTAATAGCCTGCTGATAAGGCATAAGTTCCCATCAAAATCCGGCGCTTGACTTCTTTGCCGAAACCTTCGCCACGGGAGCGGGTATATAAATCGGTTAAATCGACGGGATTCTCACAACGGTAGCCAAAGCGCACCCCGTCAAAACGGGACAGGTTGGCGGAACATTCGGCCGGCGCAATCACATAATAGGCGGGAATGGCTAATTTAAGATTAGGCATGGAAATTTCTATAATTTGTGCCCCTAATTTCCGATATTCATCAACAGCGGTTTCAATAATGGAAGCCATGTCGCTGTTCAACCCTTCGCTAAAGAACTCTTTGGGTAAACCGATTTTCAGACCTTCGATACGGTTGTTTAGCTCTTGCCGGTAATCGGGCACGGGCAAATCGACGCTGGTTGAGTCTTTTTCATCAAATCCGGCCATTGTTTGCAGCATAATGGCCGCATCTTCAGCACTACGCGCCATGGGGCCGCCTTGATCCAGGCTCGATGCATATGCGATCATGCCATATCGGGATACCCGTCCATAGGTGGGCTTTAAACCGGTGATGCCGCATAAAGCCGCAGGCTGGCGTATGGAGCCGCCGGTATCGGTGCCCGTCGCGCAGACCGTAAGACGGGCTGCCACAGCGGCTGCGGAACCACCCGAGGAGCCGCCGGGAACTTTAGTCATATCCCAGGGATTTTTAACTGCTCCGTAATAACTGGTTTCATTCGATGAACCCATGGCAAATTCGTCCATGTTGAGCTTACCCAGCATGACGGCGCCGGCTTTGTTGAATTTTTCTACGGTCGCAGCATTGTAAGGGGCGATAAAATTATCCAGCATTTTAGAACCGCAGGTGGTTTTGACGCCCTCCGTGCAAAAAATGTCTTTTTGGGCAATCGGGATGCCGGTTAACAGCTCGGCATTACCTTGAGCGAGTCTGGCATCGGCTGCTTTAGCCGCCTGCAAGGCTGGCTCTTCGGTTACTGTGATGTAACAATTAAGCTGAGGATGCTGTTTGATTCTATTTAGAAAGGACTGAGTCAATTCCAGGCTTGAAAATTCACCTGACCGCAGACCTTTAGCTAACTCTGCAATTGTTTTAGTGTGCATGCCTGTGTGTTCCTTATCACTCAATGACTTTCGGCACTAAATAAAGTCCCGCTTCAACTTGCGGCGCAATTGCCTGAAATTTTTCCCGATTGTCGCATTCAGTAACCACATCGGCTCTAAGTCTTTGGGCCTGATCCATAGGATGAGCCATCGGGTTAATTCCATCCGTGTTTAAATCACCCATTTGTGTCATCAAATTCAGCATCCCCGATAAATCTTTTGCATAACCGTCAATATCCTGATCATTAACTCCCAATCGCGCCAAGTGCGCAATTTTCTTCACCTCATCCGCCGTCAAGAACATTTTTTACTCCATAAAAACGAGCGACACTGTATTATTGGAAATATGATACTTTATATCTTGCTCAAATACCCGCTTGATTGATAAAGTATTAATATTTTATTCCCTACAGGACACAGGTAAATATGTTCAAAAGAATTCGCGGCATTTTCTCCAACGATCTCTCAATAGACTTAGGAACCGCTAATACATTGATATATATTCCGGGGCAAGGAATAGTACTTAATGAACCATCGGTAGTTGCAATTAAAGAAGACAAAATCCGCGGCTCTAAAACCATTGCTGCTGTCGGTATGGATGCGAAACTAATGCTGGGACGCACGCCGGGCAATATCACCGCCATCCGTCCGCTGAAAGATGGCGTCATTGCGGATTTTGCAGTGACTGAACGAATGTTGAGATTTTTTATCGAAAAAGTTCACCAAAGCAAATTACTCCGGCCCAGTCCACGCATTTTAATCTGTGTGCCCTGCGGTTCGACGCAGGTTGAACGCCGCGCTATCAGGGAATCTGCTGCAATGGCGGGAGCCCGTGAAGTCTATTTGATTGAAGAACCGATGTCTGCCGCTATTGGCGCCGGCTTGCCTGTTAATGAAGCGTGCGGCTCGATGGTTCTGGATATCGGCGGCGGCACATCGGAAGTGGCGGTCATTTCGATAAACGGGATCGTTTACTCAAACTCTGTACGTATTGGCGGCGATCGCTTTGATGAAGCCATTATAAATTATGTACGCCGAAATTACGGAACATTAATTGGCGAAGCCACTGCCGAAAAAATAAAACTTGAAATCGGCACGGCTTATCCCGGCAGTGAAGTCAGGGAAATAGAAGTTAAAGGACGCAATCTCGCCGAAGGCGTACCACGCAGTTTTGCATTAAACAGTAATGAAATACTGGAAGCTTTACAGGAACCCTTATCCGGCATTGTCGGCGCCGTAAAAGTAGCTCTGGAACAAACGCCGCCTGAACTCGGCGCAGATGTTGCGAACCGCGGAATATACTTAACCGGCGGCGGCGCATTGCTGAAAGATATTGATCGCCTGATCGCCGAAGAAACCGGTCTGCCGGTATTTATTGCCGATGACCCGTTAACGTGCGTGGCCAGAGGGGGAGGCATGGTTCTGGAAATGCTGGACAAAAAAGGAGTATCAACTTTCTCATTGGAATAAATGCGCTATCCTTTAAATCAATTATTCCGGCAGTAACCGGCTATTTGCCCGGCTACTTTATTGTTTAACCGATACGAGACCTCACCCATAAAACTTTTATTTGCCACCGGCCCTTCACTCAGTACTCGCCTTTTAGTGGCCGTAATCGCCTCCACTATTTTACTGGCAACTGAATACCGGAGCCCCCGATTGGACTCGGTTCGCACCACCTTATCTTTTTTTATCGATCCGTTAAAATACCTGGTTGATTTGCCAACAGTACTGTTCCAGCATGCCACCGACTCAGTAAGTTCATACTCGGCATTAAAAAAGGAAAATGAGCGATTGCGTGAAGAACAGCTCATCCATCAGACCCGGCTACTTAAATTTGCCTCTCTGGAGAAAGAAAATATTCGCTTGCGAGCCCTGCTGGAAAATTCTTTCAAACTTGGCGAGCAAGTACTGGTGGCTGAAATATTATCAGTAAATATGGCGCCTTATGAAAATATAGTTTTGGCCAATAAAGGCACTCGTTTTGGTGTTCATTCCAAACAACCCGTACTGGATGCAAACGGCGTTGTCGGGCAGGTGTTTCGGGCGTTGCCGTTCAGTTCGGAAATCATGTTGATTACCGACCCGAATCATGCCATTCCGGTACAGGTTAACCGCAATGGCTTGCTGACTATTGCCGTAGGAAGCGGTAAACTGAACCAGCTTAACTTACCTTTTTTACCTAATAATGCCGACATCCGCCCCGGCGATTTGTTAATAACATCCGGTTTAGGCGGCACTTTCCCTCCGGGTTATCCAGTTGGCGTAGTCGATGACTTTACCCCTCAGCCGAATAGATCTTTCGCCAGTATTACCGCTACTCCCAAAGCCATGCTGGACCGGAATAGAGAGCTGATGATAGTCTGGAGTAATTCAACCCCCGTTCCACTTATTTCAAAACAGACAGTGAAAGAAACAGATACTGCGGCTCACCCCGATGAATAAGGATTCAGGCTTGAGCCGCATTATACTGACTATAGCCTTGGCGATGTGCATGAGAATTGCGCCTTTGCCAGGAACTATCGCTCTCCTTAACCCGGACTGGGTTCTCTTGGCCCTTATCTACTGGACGCTTGCCCTGCCGGAACGTGTCGGTATATTTCATGCCTGGACTTTTGGCTTGCTTACCGATGTCTTGACCGGCAGATTAATTGGCCAATACGCATTAGCTTATTCTTTAGTTATTTATATTTGCCTCAAACTACACAGACGCTTGCGCCAATTTCCTATCGTACAACAAGGCCTGTTTATCTTTTTCTGCCTGTTGCTCTCCCACTTATTGTTGTTCTGGATAAAAAACATTCAGCATCCTTCTCAACTTCAACTCTCTTTTTGGCTCCCTGTTTTTACCGGCACGCTATGCTGGCCTTTGGTCTATACAGTATTGCGCTTTATTCGTCTGGCTTGACCCCCTTAGTTAGGCAGTTTTCCGGCTGTTATGTCTCGTACTTATACAATTAAAGACAATTTAGTAGAGAACCGTCTGTTTCTCAACCGTATTGCCGCCGCGTTTATTACTATAATAGTATTGACTTCCGGCCTGGTTATCCGCTTGGTTTATCTGCAAATTGTCGGGCACGAGCATTATGCAACTCTCGCAAAAGACAACAGTATTAAAATTGAACCCCTGGTGCCGACCCGAGGCATTATTTATGACCGGCATGGAAAAATTCTAGCCGAAAACAGGCCCTCTTACAGCCTGGAACTAATTCCCGAACAAATCAGTAATCTCGACGATACGCTGCTTCGCTTGCAAAAAATTCTCGATATCCCCGATGAAAAAATCGAGCAGTACCAAAAACAACGTATTCGCCAAAAGCGTTTCACGAGTACTCCTTTATTAATCAGCATGAGTGATGAGGAAGTCGCAAAATTTGCCGTCGTCAGACCTTATTTTCCCGGCGTCGATATTCATGCCCGCCTGGTTCGGCATTATCCTTATTACGAGTTAGCTTCGCATGTTGTCGGTTATGTAGGCCGTATCAACGAAACCGAGCTAAAAACATTACCCATTGCCGAATATCGAGGCTCGAATCATGTCGGCAAAATAGGCATAGAGGGCTTTTATGAAACCGAACTGCATGGCAAAGCGGGTTATGCTGAAATTGAAACCAATGTGCAGGCCCGCGCAATTAACATAATAAACGAGGTGGATCCGGATCCCGGCGCGAATCTGTATTTAACCTTGGATATTGATTTACAAAAAACCGCCTATGATGCTTTGGATACCTTCAATGGCGCGGTAGTCGCTATTGAAATCAAAACCGGAGGCGTGCTGGTATTTGCAAGCCGCCCCGGATTCGACCCTAACCCTTTTGTCGTCGGCATTACCAATAATGCCTATCAGGCATTGCAATCATCGGATAATCAGCCCTTATATAATCGAGCGCTACGGGGCCTGTATCCTCCCGGCTCAACGATCAAGCCGTTTATCGGTCTGGCCGGCCTTGAATATAATGCCATAAGCTACCAGCACAGGCTTTTCTGCCCCGGCTATTATCAATTGCCGAATGTCAGTCATCGTTATCGGGATTGGAAAAAAGGCGGACATGGAGGCGTTAATTTAAACGAAGCCATTACCCAATCCTGCGACGTCTATTTCTATACGCTTGCCTCCATGCTCGGCATAGACCGTATGCACGCTTTTTTACAGCAATTTGGCTTTGGTGAGAAATCGGGTATCGATCTGGTCGGTGAAAAATCAGGCTTATTACCGTCGCGGGAATGGAAGCGCGATCAAAGAAATCAGTCCTGGTACCCCGGCGAGACGCTGATTACAGGAATAGGTCAGGGATTTTTACAGGTTTCGCCATTACAGCTTGCCAGAGCTACTGCAACATTGGCTAATAAAGGCAATGTTGTAACGCCATTCCTGGTGGATAAAATTGTCAGGATGGGCTCGACCAGCCGCGGCCCTGAAACCCATGATAAAACCATTCCGCTTAAACTGGGCAATGTTAATAATATTATTCAGGGCATGGTCAATGTGGTCCATAGCGCACGAGGCACAGCCAAAGGCATCAACAACGATATCACTTACCAAATCGCCGGTAAAACGGGGACTGCCCAGGTTTTTAATATCAAACAGGACGCGAAATATAACGAAAATGAAATTGACTTCAAGTTGCGGGATCATGCTTTATTTATTTCTTTTGCGCCGGCGGATGATCCAAAAATCGCAGTGGCCGTTATTGTAGAAAATGGCGGTCACGGCGGTTCCGTCGCGGCACCTATTGCAGGGAAAGTCATCAAGCAGTTTTTAGGAGATCAAAAATGAAAACGGAAACCCGGAGCGAACAATTTCAACCTCCTTCACTTATTGGCAATATCCTCAGAAAATTGCACATAGACATCCCGTTATTTATTGGCCTGGTTTTTACTTCACTACTGAGTTTTATAATTCTTTACAGTGCCGGCAGTCAGGAACTGGACATACTACTACGCCAGGGCGCGCGTGTCGGACTGGCTTTTGGATTGATGACGGTATTGGCTCATATTGACCCGTATCAATTTAAACGCTATTCCGCCCTGCTCTTTAACATAGGCATTTTCCTGCTTATTGCCGTACTGATCATGGGACAAATAGGAAAAGGCGCGCAACGCTGGCTGGATATAGGTTTTTTCCGTTTCCAGCCGTCTGAAATGATCAAAATCACTACACCGATGATGATTGCCTGGTATCTTGCAGAACATCCGCTGCCGCCCAAGTCAAAACAGCTTTTTATCGCCAGTTTACTGATTGTCATTCCCACACTGTTGATAGCGAAACAGCCTGATCTTGGAACTGCATTACTGGTGGCAAGCTCCGGTGCAGGCGTACTGTTTTTCGCCGGCCTTTCCTGGCGATTTATTCTAGGAATTGTCGCGGCGATATCGTCACTCACCCCTGTGATCTGGCATTTTATGCGGGGTTATCAACGCGATCGCGTACTTACCTTCTTAAATCCGGAAGCAGATCCGTTAGGCAGGGGATATCACATCATTCAATCGAAAATTGCCATTGGTTCCGGCGGCATTTATGGTAAAGGCTGGCTCGGCAGCACCCAGTCCGAACTGGATTTTTTACCGGAAAGCTCTACCGACTTTATTTTTGCCGTATTTGCTGAAGAATTCGGCCTTTTCGGTTGCGTGGGGTTATTGATTTTATACCTGCTTATTATCGGACGCTGCCTGTATATAGCGTCCCAGGCTCAGGATACCTATAGCCGATTATTAGCCGGCAGCTTGGCTTTTACTTTTTTTGTTTATGTTTTTGTCAACATAGGCATGGTCATTGGCATATTGCCGGTGGTGGGGGTTCCGTTGCCGTTAATCAGTTACGGCGGGACATCCATCGTCACGCTGCTGGCCGGTTTCGGCATTCTTATGTCAATTCATACCCATAAAAAATTTCTACCCAATTAAATGAAATATCTATACATCTTGGCTCAGATCACTCTGAGCTGCATCTGTTTGACTTTTATTTCCTGTACTCCTGAAATAAAACGGACTAAACCAGCCGATATATTTATCAGCCAAATGGTAGCAAAGCATGGGTTTAATGAATCCGAACTTAATCATTTGTTCCAATCCGTCGAAATTAAAAACGATATAATCAAAAAAATTTCTTCACCTGCTGAAGGCTTGCCCTGGTACAAATATCGCAAAATATTCCTGACCGAATCCCGCATCAATGAAGGCGTTAAATTCTGGCAGGAAAACGCCCCGGCATTAGCCGCCGCTGAACAAAAATACGGTGTCCCTGCAGAAATTATTATCGCTATACTGGGCGTTGAAACACTGTACGGACAAAGAACCGGCACCCACCGCGTCATTGACGCCCTTTCTACACTGGCATTTGCCTATCCGCCGCGCAGTAAATTCTTTCTTGGCGAACTGGAAAATTATTTACTGCTCTGCCGGGAGGAACACATTAATCCGCTGGAACCAACAGGCTCTTACGCCGGCGCAATGGGGCTACCGCAATTCATGCCTAGCAGCTTTAGAACCTATGCGGCTGATTTTGATAACGATAACCGTCGCGATATCTGGCATGACAAAAGCGATGTCATCGCCAGTATTGCCAATTACTTTGCCAGGCATAAATGGCAAAGCGGACAGCCTATTGCCGTTCCGGTTAGTGCCTTAGGCGAAAACTATAAAGCGGCTTTAAAGAAGGACCTTAAGCCAAATTTAACAATTGCCCAGTTACAATCACTTTCAATAAATTTACCCAAGCCATTACCATTGAATAATAAAGTAACACTTCTAGCTTTTGAACTAGAACAAGGAGAAGAGCTATGGGCAGCTTTAGAAAATTTTTACGTAATTACCCGCTACAATCACAGTCCTTTATATGCCATGGCTGTTTTTCAGCTAAGCCAGGCCATTTCCATAAAAAGATTTTCATCCCCTTATGAATAAAAAACTCATACCAGCCATTTCACTTTGCGTTCTGTGCAGTTGTAGCACAGAACAAATAAAAACCACCTCTGTATCCCGGCAAACTCTCGATACCATAGCCTCCACCCCTTCCGCAACAACCACGTACACGCATCAACTGAGTCAATTCAGACATCATTCAATATTACGAGTGAACAAGCATACTGATGATAGTGCTGCGAATGAAAATAAAGAAGAAACCTCGCAAGAAAATTTTTTCCCTCGCATTGCCCGGTATCTGAAACAGGGAATTGCATCCTGGTACGGCCCTGAATTTCACGGCAAAAAAACCGCTACCGGCGAAATATTCGATATGTATGCTATGACGGCGGCGCACAAAACACTGCCCATTCCCTCATATGCTCAAATAACTAACCTGGAAAACCAGCGTAGCATTATTGTGCGAATAAATGACCGGGGCCCTTTTGTCGGCAACAGGGTTTTGGATTTATCATACGCCGCGGCTAAAAACCTGGACCTTCACAAGGAAGGTACCGGGGCTGTAGAAATAAAAGCTTTATCGCCTGATCAGGCGCTGCCGCAATTGCAAAAAGCAGCGGCAAAACAAAAAAAGAATGTATACCTGCAAGTCGGCACCTTCGGAAGTCAAAAGAAAGCCTTGAAATTAAAAAATAAAATCGCCTCCCATCATTTACCTCAGCCTGAAATCTTATCTTCTACCTACAAGGAGTCCACTCTCTATAAAGTACAAATGGGGCCTATACAATCAACAGCCAGTGCAGATAACCTGAATCGTCAATTGGCAAAAATAGGCATAACAGATACTCAATTTGTTACTGAAGCCAAACAAATACAAAGCGCCATGATACAATAAACTATGTTTTACTGTATCCATTCCCAAGAGCATGATATTTTTTAAAGGCTTAACCCGTTTTCAGTTTTTTTTATTTTTTAGTTTTTTATTCCTCGCCTCTCCGGCAAACTCAGACGATGCTGAAATTCTAACGCCGCCAGCGCCTCAGGTGACCGCCAGCAGCTATATGTTGCTGGACTTTAATACCGGTAAAGTATTAGCCGAAAATAATGCTGATGCCAAACTGGCCCCGGCCAGCCTTACCAAAATATTGACTGTTTATGTGGTTTTCCGGGAACTCGGCAATGGCCATTTGCACCTGGAAGATAATGTCATCATTAGCCAGAAAGCCTGGCAAACATCAGGCTCCCGCATGTTTATTGAGGTCAATAACCCCGTCAAGGTTGAAGATCTGCTGAAAGGTGTAATTATACAATCGGGTAACGATGCCAGTGTCGCTCTTGCAGAACATGTCGCAGGCAATGAACTTACTTTTGCTGACATGATGAATCAGCACGCCCAACGCCTGGGGATGACTAACACCCATTTCTTGAATGCCGATGGGTTGCCCAACCCCGATCATTACACCACAGCACGCGATTTGGCCATTCTTACCCGGGCGTTGATTAAAGAATTCCCTGACTTTTACCGCTGGTTTTCACAAAAAGAATTTACGTTTAATAAAATCACCCAACAGAATCGCAATAAACTGCTCTGGCGCGATGAAACAGTTGATGGCGTTAAAACCGGATTTACCGATGATGCAGGCTATTGCCTGGTTGCCTCTGCGCTAAGAGACAATATGCGCCTGATTTCCGTCGTCATGGGCACCAAAAGTGTCAATGCCAGAGCCAACGAAAACCAAAACCTGCTTAATTATGGCTTTCGGTTTTTTGAAACACATCGTTTGTATCAAGGCAAAACTTCTTTAACTGAAGCAAGGATCTGGAAAGGCGATACCAAAAACCTGCAACTAGGCTTAGCCGAAGATCTTTTTGTCACTATTCCACGTCGTCATTATAATGACCTGAAAGCCGTTATTACGATTGATAAAGATATTACTGCTCCTGTTACAGAAGGCCAAAAACTCGGTTCAGTAAATGTCGCCCTGAAAGATGAAGTTCTTGCCAGTAAAGACTTGGTAGCGCTTAAAACTGTCGATAAAGGAAATATTTTCCAGAGACTCTATGATGAGGGTATGCTGTTGATGGGCAAACAAGATGGAAAATAAAACAGTCTACCTGAACGGGCAGTATGTGCTGCTGGCTGAAGCCAAGGTCTCGGTCATGGATCGCGGCTTTTTATTCGGCGACGGCGTTTATGAAGTTATTCCTTCTTATTCCGGCCATTTATTCCATTTTCAAGAGCACATGGAGCGACTGGAAAACAGTTTGAATTCCATTCGTTTAGTCAATCCTCACAGCCGCGAGCAATGGCTGGAAATTTTGACTCCTTTACTGGATTTTAGTCTGGACCAATATATTTATCTACAGATTACTCGTGGAGTTGGGCCGAAGAGAGATCACGCTTTTCCCGAAAATATCGCGCCCACCGTCTTTGCCATCTGTTCAAATATCGTGCCTTTAGAGGGGAAAGATAGCGGTGTAAAAGCAATCAGCCTGGATGATAGCCGGTGGGATCTTTGCAATGTTAAAGCCACTACGCTTCTGGCCAACATCCTGCTCAGACAGGAAGCCGTGGAGAAAGGTTGTGCTGAAGCCATTTTAGTCAAAGACGGTTATGTTACCGAAGGCGCTGCCAGTAATATATTCGCAGTGATTGACGGCATATTGATTACCCCGCCCAAAGGCAATGGCATATTGCCCGGCATTACGCGCGATGTCATTCTGGAACTTGCCAAAAAAAACAATGTGCCCGCTACTGAGGATATCATTTCTTTGGAAGCATTAAAATCCGCCAGTGAAATATGGCTAACCAGCTCCACTCGCGAAATCATTCCGGTTGTTGAACTTGACTCCAAAAAGGTCTCGGACGGCAAACCCGGGCCGGTCTTTCACGCTGTGAATGGGCTTTTTCAAGCTTACAAACGTTCGCTTTTATGAATGAAGAAGAATCCCTGTTAAAATTTCCCTGTCAATTTCCCATCAAAGCAATGGGAAAAACCAGTTCAGAGCTTGATATAGTGGTTGTAGAAATTGTTCGCCGTCATATCGTTGATATAAAAGAAGGCGCAATCACCACGCGTCCCAGCAAAGACGGCAATTACACCGCTGTCACGGTCTTGATAGAAGCATCCAGCAAACAGCAGCTCGATGCCATTTATCAGGATTTGAGCGACCATCCTGAAATTTTGATGGCTTTATAGAAGCGTTGCATTGCGAAGGCGCTGCCCTGCCATACGTCTTCTTTGCCCATGCCTATAATCATCCGAAATCTCGGCACTCAGAATTATGAAGTCACTTGGCAGGACATGCAGCGTTTTACTGAGGATCGTGATGCCGAAACTCCGGATGAAATATGGATCGTAGAGCACTTTCCTGTTTATACTCTGGGTTTAAACGGCAGACGGGAACATTTGCTGGATTCAGGCGCCATTCCCGTCATAAGCTCAGACAGGGGTGGGCAGATTACCTATCATGGGCCCGGGCAATTGATTATTTATACATTACTGGACATTAAACGGTTAAAGCTCGGAGTCCGCCAGTTAGTGACAATGCTGGAGCAAGCCATGATTAGCGCTTTGGCCGGGTTTGGCATTTCAGCCGTTTCCAGAGCTGATGCTCCTGGAGTTTATGTTAATGATAAAAAAATCGGCTCCATCGGTATAAGAATCAGGAAAAACTGCAGCTATCACGGTCTAAGCCTTAACAATAATATGAATCTAAGCCCTTTCGATCATATCAATACCTGCGGCTATCGGGGACTGGAAGTTACCGGGCTTGCAGATCTGGGTGTGACCATCAGCAATTCTGAACTTGCCATTCCTGTTGTTCAGGCTATAACCACGGCGCTAGAAAAATGACCTATCAGGCCCCTTCCCGTTCTACCCCCGAATCTCATCAGCGTAACGCTGAAAAACTGGCTCGTATCCCCATAAAAGTCGAAACCACTCAAACGCCTTTGCGTAAGCCTGACTGGATACGCGTAAAAATATCCGCGAGTGACGAAATCACCCGAATAAAACATCTATTGCGCGAGCACCAACTGCACACTGTTTGTGAAGAAGCCGCCTGCCCTAATCTTGGGGAATGCTTTCAGCATGGCACGGCAACATTCATGATAATGGGCGACCTGTGCACGCGCCGCTGTCCTTTTTGCGATGTGGCACACGGCAAACCACTGGAACTGGATAAAGAGGAACCCCAAAATCTGGCCGACGCCATTAAGCTGCTGGCATTAAAATATGTAGTGATCACTTCCGTTGACCGTGACGACTTAAGAGACGGAGGAGCCGGGCATTTTGCCGATTGCATAAGAAAAATACGTGAACAAACTCCTGCTACAAAAATAGAAATCCTGGTTCCGGATTTTCGCGGGCGCATGGATAAAGCCATTGATCTATTGGCCGCACAGCCTTGCGATGTATTTAACCATAACCTGGAAACCGTCCCCCGGCTCTATAAACAGGCGCGTCCCGGTGCAGACTACCTGGGCTCGCTGGAATTGCTGCGCCGCTATAAAAACGCGCAGCCGCAGACGCCCACCAAATCAGGTCTTATGCTCGGCATAGGCGAACAGCCGGAAGAAGTCCACCAGGTTATGAAAGATCTACTGGAGCACGGCTGCTCAATGCTCACGCTGGGTCAATACTTGCAACCCAGCAAAGCCCATTTACCCGTTAAAAGCTATGTCACTCCAGCGCAATTCGACGAGTACGGCGCATGGGCAAAAACCCTGGGCTTCAAGCAAGTCGCCAGCGCACCGATGGTCAGGTCGTCCTATCATGCTGATCTTCAGGCTAAAGCTATTATTAGTGAGTAACCGGCAACGCTGTAATCAGGCGGTTTGATGCTGCAAAGCCGCCTTGATACATCGCAAAACTCCATAACTGTATAGTCCATCAAATAATTCGTAAACAGGTTTGAGGGCATTTTTTTGCTCTTCAGGCAAACCAAGAATACCTTCTTGTATCAGCTTGATTTCCTGCTCCGGCAAATTAACAATATCCGTCAGCACTAATAATCCTTGTTCCAGGTAGCGTGCCAAATGGCCGTATATCGTAGTCTCTTGCAGATTTCTTTGTTGGGCTATCTGTTTTACGGTATATCCCAGCCTGAATAAAGCCGCTGATTCAGCAGCGGTATCGGACAATCCAATGGGGCCATTGGGGTTAATGTCGAGGAATTCGCTGATTACAGCCAGAAACTCATCGCCGTAAAGTTCCAGTTTGCGTTTACCGATACCGGACAGCAAACCCATTTGCTGATGATTGACCGGCTTGGCTTCAAGCATTGCCATCAAGGTTGCGTCATGAAAAATAACATAAGGCGGTACATCCTGTTCATCGGCAATTGCCCGGCGTTTCGCACGCAAGGCATTCCAAAGCAATGCATCCCTATCAGTGCCCAATTGCCTGTCGGCGCCTTTATTAGCTTTTATTTTCTGCGGTTGCAAGTCCTTGCGCAACATCAATTGCTGCTCTCCACGCAGAATCGGACGGCATGCTTCTGTCAGTTGCAGAGCGCCAAAACGGTCGAAGTCCACAGCAACCAAGCCACGTGCGACCAGTTGCCTGAACACCGAATACCATTGCTTGTCGTCAAGATCGATGCCAATGCCAAATGTGGATTGTTTATCATGCGCAAAACTTTTAACCCGTTCTGTTGCCTTGCCCCGTAAAACATCAATCAAATAATTGACGCCGAAGCGTTGCCCGGTACGATAAATGCCGGACAACGCCTGTTGTGCGGCTTTAGTTCCATCCCAGGTCTCTACGGGCTCCAGGCAGGTATCGCAGTTGCCGCAAGGCCGTTCAAGATTGTCGCCAAAATAGCTTAATAGCGCTTGCCGCCGGCAATGAACCTGCTCACACAAAGCCAGCATCGCATCCAGTTTATGATATTCAACACGCTTATGAGATTCATCGGCATTTGAACCCGCCAGCATTTGCCGCAGTGTAATAACATCCTGCAGACCATAAGCCATCCAGGCATTTGCGGACAGCCCATCCCGCCCCGCCCGGCCGGTTTCCTGATAATAAGCTTCAACGCTTTTAGGCAAATCCAGGTGAGCCACAAACCTGACATTAGGTTTATCTATGCCCATGCCAAAAGCAATAGTGGCAACAATCACCACGCCCTCATCCTTCAAAAACTGATGCTGATGTTTCTGCCGCAGGTCGCCCGTCATCCCCGCATGATAAGGTAAGGCCTTAACACCTTTGGTTCTCAGCCATTCAGCCGTTGCTTCAACTTTTTTACGCGATAGACAATAAACGATTCCGGCATCGCCGGCATGTTCGGTCTCAATAAAATCAATCAATTGCTGCCGGGCATTTTGTTTCTGGATAATCTGGTAACGGATATTGGGCCGGTCAAAGCCGCTGAGAAAAAGCCGGGCCTGTTCCAGGCCCAGGCGCAATTTAATTTCTTCCCGTGTTTTATCATCAGCGGTTGCCGTCAGCGCGATACGCGGAATTTCAGGAAACCGTTCATGCAGCATGGAAAGCTGCAGGTAATCAACCCTGAAATCATGCCCCCATTGAGATACGCAATGCGCTTCATCAATTGCGAACAAGGCAATCCGTATGCGTTCAAACAGCGCTGACGTTCTTGCCGAAGTCAATCTTTCCGGGGCGATATAGAGCAGATCCAGCTCGCCGTCAAGCAGCATCTGCTCGGTTCGCCTTGCCTCTTCGATTGTTAATGTCGAGTTGAGAAAAGCGGCTTTTACGCCCAGCTGGAGTAAAGCGCTAACCTGATCCTGCATTAACGCTATCAACGGAGAAATCACTATGCCGACACCGGGCCTGATCAATGCGGGAATCTGGTAGCACAATGACTTGCCGCCGCCAGTCGGCATTAATACCAAGGCATCCTGGCCGGCCAATAGCTGTTCGATCACTTCCTGTTGCTGGTCTCTAAAACTACCATAGCCAAAAACGGTTTTGAGTATTTCAATCGGCTTGCTATCCACAGTCTCCGTCTCGCTACGATAATATTTCTTCAATCAGTTAATACCTTTATAATGGATCAATTATACAGGACTACAGGGAACACACGCTTACACGCTATGACTAATTTGCATAATAAGCTTTCAACGCGACTCGAGCAACTTCGGGCAAATGGACATCAACAATTACTCTGCGGAGGACTCAAAGGAATTGAAAAAGAAAGCCTGCGAATATCCAAAGACGGTTTCATCGCACAAACACCACATCCCCACGCACTAGGTTCAGCACTGACCCATCCGTATATTACGACGGATTATTCTGAAGCCCTGATTGAATTAATTACGCCGCCGTTTGCAGATATAAAAGATACCATAAAATATTTGCATACTATTCACCAGTTTGTGTATGACACTCTGGATAATGAAATACTGCTGGGAGCGAGTATGCCCTGCGGTATCGATGGCGATGAAAGTATCCCCATTGCAGATTACGGACAATCCAATATTGGCCGTATGAAACATGTTTACCGGCACGGGTTATGGCATCGTTACGGCAGAACCATGCAGGCCATCGCCGGTATTCATTTCAATTATTCCGTACCGGAAGGTTTATGGCCGGCACTGCACGAACAGGAAGATAGTCCTATGACTCTGAAGCAGTTTACCGCAGATGCCTATTTTGGTTTAATCAGGAATTTTCAGCGGTTAGGCTGGTTAATTCTGTATTTATTCGGCGCATCGCCCGCCATCTGCAAAACGTTCTTTAAAAGCCGCCCTGCATTGATGGCGCAATTTGAAGAATTTGATAATTGTACCCTTTACCTTCCTTATGCGACCTCTTTGCGTATGAGCGACATCGGCTACAAAAGTAAAAACCAGGCTAATTTACAAATAGATTACAACTCCATAGACGGCTATGTCGCCAGCCTGAGTAAAGCCATTGCCACACCTTATCCCGAATATGAAAAAATCGGCATCGTTGTTGACGGCCATTATCGCCAGCTTAACAGCAATATTTTGCAGATTGAAAACGAGTTTTACAGCACGATCCGGCCAAAGCAAATTATTGAATCAGGAGAAAAACCGACCCTGGCTCTCAAACGCCGGGGTTTACGCTACATAGAAATGCGTTCGCTGGACCTGGATTTATTCAACCCTATCGGCATAGATGAAGAGAAGGCGCGTTTTATAGAAGCGCTTTTGCTCACCTGCCTGTTCAAGGACAGTCCCGATATTTCGCAACAGGAACATCAAATCAATAACGCCAATCAGCTGGCTGTTGCGCATTCTGGCAGAAAGCCGGGGTTAGAGCTGGATAAAAACAATCAAAAGATTCTTTTACAAGACTGGGCGAGGGAAATTCTTGAATCCATGACGACAGTATGTGAAATCCTTGATAATGATGATACCGATAAGCCCTATAGCACTGCCTTGCAACACCAGCAACAATTAGTACAAAATCCGGCTTTAACACCCTCGGCAAGAATTCTGGATTGCATGGCCCGGCATGCGGAAGATTTTGGTTGTTTTGCATTAAACACTTCCGCTAAACATGCGAATTATTTTCGCATGCATAAGCTCGATGAAGCCACCGAGCAAAAATTTATTGAAATGTCCAGGCTTTCCCATGTCAGACAGAAAGGAATAGAAAGCAAAGACGAGCTTCCTTTCGACGAGTTTTTAAAACGGTATTTTTCGCAAAAATAATTATGACGACATTGGATATTCAGCAACTAACCGATAATCTGGCCCAAAAAAATCCGCGGGTAATCCTTAAAAAAGCGCTGGAGCTGTATGATAATATCGCCATCTCTTTTAGCGGAGCGGAAGATGTTGTGCTGATCGATATGGCGGTAAATATCAGGAAGGACATTCAGGTTTTTTCACTGGATACCGGCCGCCTGCATCCTGAAACCTACCGCTTCATCGAGAAAGTCAGAAAGCATTATCGGATAGATATAGAACTATTGACGCCGGATAGAGGGATATTGGATAGCTTTGTAAAGAATAAAGGCCTGTTCAGTTTTTATAGTGACGGGCACCAGGAATGTTGCGGTATCCGTAAAGTTGAGCCGCTAAAACGCAAACTGGCTCACCTGGATGCCTGGATTACCGGTCAGCGCAAAGATCAAAGCCTGGATACCCGGCAGAATATTCCTGAAGTACAATTAGATACTGCGTTTTCCACGCCCGAGCATCAATTAATCAAATTCAATCCCTTGCTCAACTGGAATTCAGCGCAGGTTTGGGATTATATAGAAGCCTATCAGGTTCCCTATAATGAACTGCATGAAAGAGGTTTTATCAGCATAGGCTGCGAACCCTGCACGCGCCCCGTGCTGCCCAATCAGCACGAAAGAGCCGGCCGTTGGTGGTGGGAAGAAGCCACTAAAAAAGAATGCGGGCTGCATGCCGGAAATTTAAAAGATCAAGATATCAAGAAACCTCATCTTGAATAGCGTTACAAAAATAACAACCTGCCGCGCACTCCTCCTGACCGCTTAGGCTATTGCCTTGAGGGGAAGATAATGACCGTTTATGCCGGATTGTGAGCCTACTTTCCATTGCGCGAACCTGTAACAGCAGTGAATACACCAAGCCCGATGGATGCACCTGCGGTTAAATAGCGACCATGTGTCCGGGCACTGGATGTGTTTGTAAATGTCGGAGTAATAGCACCAGCAGCAAGAGCGTAGATTATATCAGTGACTACAGCAATTGCTGCAAAAAGAGAGCCGAGCGTTATGCTTTGAAGCATTTGCGCCGATTCACTGCTCACGAATTGCGGCAAGAACGCGGCGAAAAAAATAGTTGTTTTTGGATTGAGCAAGGCAATAACGAAACCGTCTCGAAACACATGTGCAACGGAAATTGGAGTGAGCGCAGAGGAAAGTTCAGTTTGCTGACCGCGAAGCGCATGGATACCCAGATAAACAAGATAAAACGCTCCCATATACTTGACAACAGTGAAGGCAAACGGAGAAATCGTGAACAATGCTGCCAGTCCGATGGATGCGATAAGTACATTTCCAAGACTGCCGAGGGCAACGCCCGCGACGGATGCTAAGCCGATACGACGACCTTGCATCAGACTGCGAGTAACACTATAGAACACTCCGGGGCTTGGAGTTAGCGCCAGCACGAGGCTTGCAACGAGGAAGGCCGAGAACAACGGCCAAGGTGGAAAAAGCTCATTGATTGTAAAGTTTCCAAGGAAGCCTAACGTTTGAGGTAACCGGATTTGCGCGGCTTTATGCGCAAGGGCCGGTTGACCGAGTGGTTAGAGGGATGGATTAGGTAAGGCATTTAGAGCAGTCTCCTCTTAGCCCAAAGCGCCCCATATTTGAGCAGCCCTTGTATTCATATCCTTTAGCCCGGGACAAATGACATCTTTTGGCACACTGGTTCAACCGCGGCGCGTCGTTTCGATTGCGGCGATGTCGATCTTTTTCATCTGCATCATCGCATCGAACGCGCGCTTGGCGGCGGCGGTGTCGGGATCGGTTATCGCTTTGGTCAGAGCTAGCGGCGTAATCTGCCAGAACAAGCCCCATTTGTCCTTGCACCAGCCGCACGCACTCTCTTCGCCGCCGTTGCCGACGATGGCGTTCCAGTAACGATCGGTTTCGGCCTGGTCAGCGGTTGCGACCTGAAACGAGAATGCCCAGTTGTGCTTGACCTCGGGTCCGCCATTGAGCCCGAGGCAGGGAATTCCCATCACGGTAAATTCGACCGTCAACACATCCCCTTTCTTTCCGGACGGAAAGTCCCCCGGTGCGAGGTGCACCGCGCCAACGGATGAATCAGGAAAGGTCTTGGCATAAAATCGCGCCGCGTCCTCGGCGTCGCCATCGTACCAAAGGCAAATTGTATTTTTTGCTTGCTTATTCATGTTACTTCTCCATTGTGATGAGCCCCGACGCCGCAGTAAAACAATGCGCTCGCGGTCTAAAGATATTGGCCCGGAAAGCTGAAAAAACAAAGCCGCATTATAACCGCGCTCCGGTTGAGCGCCATGTTAGCGGTTTTTGGGCCAACGTTTCGGGTTACGAGCATCATGTAATACAGCCAAAATATGTATGAGATTGCCCCGAACTGCATAAAACAAACCGTATGGGAATCGCGGAAGGAGAGCTCGGCGAACATGGGGAATTACCTCAGCATAAAGCAGAGGCGCTTGCTCTAGCCGCTTTAGCTGTAACTCCATTGCGGCGATGAACTCTTCACCGAGACCGGGGCTTTGCAATTCATACCACTCTTGAGCTTCGCCAATTTCACGCAACGCTCGCGAAGAGAATTTTAGGCGGAACGCCATGATCCATCTTTAAGGCAGGATTTCACCTGCTCCCAAGAATAACCAGCTTCCGGGTTTGCCTCAAACTCTGCCATTCGTGCTTCGAGCTCAATCTTTAGCTCAGGCGAAATCTTCACGGCTTCAGGCACCGCGGCAACGCTGTCCCAGATAAGCTCAACAAGACGAATACGCTCCTGTATCGGAAGTTCAAGAATATCGGAAATAGAAATATTGCTCATGTCGGATATTGTACTCCTTTTCAGAAAACATGCTAACGTACGTAGTAACCGCTAACGTTAAGTAGACACCTAATTTAGGTGTCTACAAATTTTCAATCGCCAGTGTATACCACTTTTAACTTCTCAATAAGTTATTGATATTATTCAACCCGGTTTTGTATAAAAGCCCTATTATGCTAAATACAAAGACACCTGCAAAACGCCTTGATCAAGTCTGTGATCGTATCAGCGTCAAGGAGGATAACATCCATACCGAGGCGCAAACAACACTATTTGCTAATTATTTCCGGACTGTAGGTATACTGATGGACAATTCTTTAATCCTAAAATCCACAGTTGAGCATTCCAAAACCCCGTTCGCACTGAGCCTGTCGAAGGGTGAGCGGGGTTTTGGAATGCGGGTGAGCCTGTGAAAGCCGTTCATGCTTCGACAGGGCTCTCCTGAGATAAGCCGAAGGGCTCAGCACGAACGGCTTTCACACACTCCAACTGCGGTTTTTAGGTTAATTTGTAAATCATCACACAATGGATGGGATTTTTCACCTGGATCGCTTTATGCCATGAACCTGCTAAATTGGCATCACGGGCAACACTTTAGTCGATTTTGGGTTGTTTTTACCAGGAAAAATTAAAAGCTGCGATTATAAAGATTCATCTTCATCATCAATGTCTCCCGATAGAGGCTCGCCGGGAATCCTCTTTTCTTCCATCGCCCATTCCCCCAAATCTATTAATTTACAGCGTTCGCAGCAGAAGGGCTTAAATGGCTGTTCAGCAGTCCAGGGAACGGGGTGTTTACAAGTCGGGCATTTTACAATAAGCGGTTTGCCGGATGATGGCATCAGAACAGACAACGGGTTAAGGCGAAAGGAATATCATCTTGGCTTTGGATGGGCCGTTTATCATCAAAAGACGGTATCATAAACCTGATGCTGCAACGGTGTTTGCCTCCGCTTATCTCTGCAAAACAGGGCAGAGATTTATCCAGGCTTACCTTGATCAACTGATAGGGTTGACTTTTATCCAGGGCAATCTGGAAAAAACCCGCCTCCGCAACTTCCTCAGTAGAGGCATTGCTGTTACGTATAAAATTAAGTATAAGATTAATGGCGGTGCGTATATCTTCAAACGGACTGCACCAACGTTCCAAATCTTTTAAGCGATTGGATTCCACTTGCTCCAGCCAGAAATGGAACTCAGGCAGATCAAAGGAACAGGTTCCTCCAGGGATCGAGCTGCGCTGGGCAATACTTTGAAATAAGTCGCTTTCCATGACGTTGGCGCCGATTTTTCCTGTGGTGGCATAGAGTCTTTTGCTGGTTTGATTTAATTGGATGAGAATTTGTTGCAATTTTTCTGTGTCCACACCTTCGCTGTTAGCAATTTTATTCAGCACGTTTATATGCCGATCCAACTCTTTGAGTATTTCTGATTTAAGGTCGTTACGCCTTAAAATCATAATAATATCAAGCAGGGTATTAATAGCAGCTCGTGTATCCGCCACGGTTGTGCCGGACAGAAAATGGTTGAACTGTTGAAAAAGCTGTTCGAGCCTTATGAAAACCCGGATTCGTTCATTGAGTGGAAATTCATAGGTGATTGTGCTGTTCACAAATTAGTTCATCCTTTCAAATGCTTAATGAAAGGTATAAATTGTGCAGTTTTTTGACCTGTTCTGCAAGTCTATAATCAGTTTCCGAATTATCAATAATATCGTCAGCTTTTGATTTTCTGAATGCACGAGATACCTGATTATCGATTATTGACTGTATTCTCTCCAAAGTCAGATTATCCCTGCTTTTAACGCGCGCTATCTGTATTTCAACAGGGCAATCCACTACCAGAATCCGGTCAACAAAGTGGCCCATGCCGGTTTCTAATAATAAGGGAACACAAATGATACAGTACTTGGCATTCAGTTTTTCAATTTCGGACTGGATAGCTTTATAAACCAGCGGATGAAGAATTGACTCCAGTTTCTGCTTCTGTTCGGAATTGGAAAAGATTTCTTCCCTGAGAGTATTTCTGTTAAGCGATCCATCCGGGTTGAGTATGTCTGGGCCAAATTCCTGAGTTATGCTGGCAAGCGCGGGTTGGCCTATTGCGACTAGTCGATGGGCTGTATCGTCAGCGTCAATAATAGGAACTCCAAAGCCTGCGAATAACCGGGCAACGGTTGTTTTTCCACAACCTATGCCGCCGGTCAGGCCGATCTTCAGCATAGGATTAAAGACCTGTTGCTGATAAATAAAGCTGGTTGATCTCGTTTCCCCACAATAGCGCTATCCATCCGGCAGCAGCTAAATAGGGACCGAAAGGAATGGGAATACGATAGTCGCGATTAACAAAAATAATCATGGCTATGCCAATCACCGTCCCGACCAGCGAGGATAATAAAATAATGACAGGAAGAAATTGCCAGCCCAGCCAGGCGCCTAATAAAGCCAACAATTTAAAATCGCCATAGCCCATGCCCTCTTTGCCGGTAACCAGTTTAAAGAGATGATAAACCATCCAGAGCATCGTGTAACCGGCAATCGCGCCTATTATGCTGGCATGGCTATCGGTAAACACAGCAAACAGGCTCAAAAATAATCCCAGCCAAAGCACGGGGAGGGAGATTGCATCGGGCAATAACTGGTGGTCTATATCAATAAAACTCAGCGCAATAAGTGTCCACGTCAATACCAGCGCAAAACCTGTTTCAGGCGTGTAGCCGAAATGCCAGGCAACTATGGCGGAGGTTACGGCAGTAAAAATTTCTACGAAAGGATAACGTAATGAAATAGGGCTGCCGCAACTGGCGCATTTTCCTTTTAAAAAAAGATAGCTGATAACAGGAATATTCTGGTACGGCTTGATTGGGGTATTGCATTCAGGACAGCGGGATAAGGGCAAAACCAGATTGAGGGGCTCTTCTTTGGCTTGAAGAAAACCCTCCGGGCTGATTTGCAAATATTCCGTACATTCATTGCGCCAGCTTCGCTGCATCATTACCGGTAATCTATAGATAACGACATTGAGAAAACTGCCTACCAGCAAGCCGATAACCCCAGCCAAAGCAGCGATAAGGCCGGGTGAGTTCAACAAAATGCCAAGTTCAAACGGTTGCATCATGCGTTTTTAAAAGTATGTGTTTGGAATGTTTTGTGAACGTAAGAAGTAAAAGCAGTTAACCAACAGCCGCACCCATTTTGAATATGGGTAAATACATGGCAACAATTAGTCCACCGACCAGAATCCCCAGGATAACCATAATAATCGGTTCCATTAAACTGCTTAAATTATCCACGAGATTATCGACTTCTTCTTCATAAAAATCAGCAATCTTATCCAGCATGGCGTCAATGGAGCCTGACTCTTCGCCAATGGCAACCATTTGCTGCACCATGTGAGGGAAAAGGTTGGCTTGACTCATGGCAAACTGTAATCGCTGACCTGTCGCCACTTCTTCGCGCATTTTTAAAACAGCTTCGGCGTAGATAATATTGCCGCAGGCGCCGGCAACGGATTGCAGGGCTTCGACAAGCGGTACGCCGGCTGCGGACATAGTTGATAAGGTTCTGGCAAAACGGGCAATAGCGGATTTATTAATAATCAAGCCAACTATAGGTAACTTTAATAACGTTTTGTCCAGGAAGTGATTAAATTTCCGCGAACGTTTTTTGAAATAGCCAAAGGTATAAACACTGCCGACAACGATACCAATAACGATCCACCAAAATTTTTGCATCCATTCAGACATATCAATAACCATTCGAGTAAACGCCGGTAAATCGGCGCCGAAGCTTTTGAAAAGATCTTCAAATACCGGCACTACAAAAATCAGGAGAATGGCGGTCACGATAAAAGCCACGACCACGACAGCGATAGGGTAAGTCAGAGCCTTTTTGATTTTCTTCTTCATGGACTCGGTTTTTTCTTTATAGGTCGCGATTTTATCCAGCAGAGTTTCCAGCACCCCGGCCTGTTCGCCCGCCTCAACCAGGTTACAAAATAATTCATCAAAATACAGCGGTCTTTTGTTAAGCGCTTCGGCTAATGTGTCACCGCCTTCAATATCTGCTTTAATACCGAGCAAAAGTATCTGCATTCCCGGATTTTCATGGCCTTTGCCGACAATATCGAAGGACTGGACCAAAGGCACGCCAGCGCTAAGCATGGTTGCCAGTTGCCGGGAAAAAATCGCGATGTCCCCAGGCGTGATAGCCTTGGTTTTCGTACTGAACAGCGACTTGGGTTTTTTCTTGATTCTCGTAACGCGATAACCTTGTCTTCTTAACTCCGTCTTGGCTATAGTCTCACTTTTGGCCGAGAGTTCTCCTTTGGTTTTCTTCCTGTTTTTGTCGGTTCCTTCCCAGATAAAGTCTATTTGTTCAGTTTGTTCTGCCATTGTTATTCCTTGGTTACCCGGTCAATTTCTTCCAGGCTGGTAATGCCCATACGAATTTTATTCAATCCTGACGCCCGTAAATCATTAATTCCTTCTGCGGTAGCCTGTTCAGCCAATTGCATGGCATTGCCGCCCTCAAGAATCAACGCCCGCATTTTTTCGCTCAGCGTCATAACCTGATAAATACCGACACGGCCTTTATAGCCATTTGTGCAATGCTCACAACCTACGGGACTGAATATTTTGAGGGTTTTCAACTCCTCTTGCTTAAAACCGGCTGAGGTAAGAATATTATCCGGGAAATCGGCGGGGATCTTGCAATGCTCGCATAAACGCCGCGCCAGGCGCTGCGCCATAATCAAGTTGACGGCTGAGACGATATTGAAGGGCGCAATGCCCATTTGCATCAGCCGGTTTAATGTCTGGGGGGCGTCATTGGTATGTAAAGTTGATAACACCAGATGGCCTGTTTGCGCGGCTTTAACAGCGATCTCCGCGGTTTCTAAATCCCGGATTTCGCCTACCATGATTATATCGGGATCCTGGCGCAGGAAGGCCCGTAATGCGCCTGCAAATGTCAAACCGGCTTTAACATTCATGTTAACCTGGTTGATGCCTTCTACCGTAATTTCGACAGGATCCTCGGCGGTGGAAATATTACGTTCAATACTATTGAGAATATTCAATCCGGTATAGAGCGTAACGGTTTTACCGCTACCGGTCGGCCCTGTGACCAGAACCATTCCATAGGGTTTATGAATGGCGTGGAGAAAAAGCCTTTCCTGCTCCGGCTCAAAACCCAGTTTTTCGATACCCAACTGGGCGCTGGTGGGATCTAAAATCCGTAAAACGACTTTTTCACCAAATAGTGTCGGACAGGTATTCACCCGAAAATCAATCGCACGGTTTTTCGATAGAATCATTTTGATACGGCCATCCTGCGGAACCCGGCGCTCTGCAATATCCATTTTAGACATGACTTTGATTCGGGATATGATCCTGTTTGCTATATTGGCGGGCGGACTGGCAACCTGATACAGGATGCCATCAGCTCTGAAACGAATACGGAAATTTTTTTCGTAAGGCTCCATGTGTATATCGGAAGCGCCTTTTTTGATGGAGTCCAGCAGAATTTTATTAACGAAGCGAACAATCGGGGCATCGTCAATTTCTGAATTGGCGTCCTCTTTGGCCGGATCGTCATCTCCTCCCGTAATATTCAGATTATCCAGATCCTCATCGAGCAGATCGGTCATTGAGGTATCAATAGCTTCTAAAGCTGTTTCGATAGCCTTGACCAGCTTGTCTTCTTCTACCAGGATAGTTTCCGGATTAAGCCGGCTCTGAAATTTGATGTCGTCCAGCGCCTGAAAATTAGTCGGATCAGAGAGGGCGATAAACAGCGTTTTCCCACGGGTAAAAAGGGGAAGCACATGATATTTGCGAATCAGTTTTTCGTTGACCAGTTTTACCGGCAGACTGCGGCAATCAATGGCATCCAGGTCAAAAAAAGGCACGCCGAATTCAACTGAGGCTTTCGATGCGACAGCTTTGCTGTCTATAAGTTTATTGGCGACGAGGTAGCTGATTAAGGGGATTTTCTTTTTCTTCGCTTCCTGGATATGGGTTTGAGCATCGGTTTCATTTAGCAAGCCATCCTGAATCAGGCATTTTGTAAGACCGCTAAAATGAAAATTTGCTGATGCTGTTGCCATAGGATAATTATTAAATTCAGTTATATAAGAAAAATATAGATGACAAAGGTTTAAGATTCAAGCTAACTACTACAGCCTTGCTCTTAACCCTTTGTATTTAACCTGGAATCCATTTTTATCCTTTATAAGGCACTGATTTTTTTCTGTTGTTCTTCAAGGCTATGAAGCGAAGATAGTAAATCGCCAAGTCTTAACTTTTCTTTTGCTATCACTTCTGCCGGAGCTTTATCTATAAATGCCGAGTTGTTTAATTTGCCCTCTATTCTTGGCAAGTCGTTGTTGATTTTTTGTATTTCTTTTTCGAGCCGCGCCAATTCGGCATTTTTGTCGATTAAACCGGCCATTGGAATCAGGATTTTCATATCACCGACTAAAGCAATGGCTGATTCCGGCGCTGGTTCATCTCTGTTCAGCCAGCTTATTGATTCCAGCCGGCCCAGTTTTTGTAAATAAATCCGGCTGTCAGTTAAACTATTCTGGTCAGATGCCGAGCCATTCTGCACTAAAACATGCAGCGGTTTACCGGGGGCGATATTCATTTCGCCGCGGATACGGCGAACGCCAAGAATAAAGCCCATAATCCAGTTGACTTCGCTGAGCACGTTCATATCAATTTGGCTGTCATCCGCTACCGGGTAAGGCTGCAACATAATGGTGTCGGCACTGATACCCGCAAGAGGCGCGACGCGTTGCCAGATTTCTTCGGTAATGAACGGCATCAACGGGTGAGTCAAACGCAGCACACTTTCCAGAACCGTCAGCAATGTCTTACGAGTGCCGCGTTGCAATGCCTCATCATCGGATTGCAGGGAAATTTTTGCAAATTCAAGATACCAGTCGCAGTATTCATTCCAGATAAATTCATAAATGGCTTGAGCCGCCAGATCAAAACGGTAGTTATCAATAGCGTTGCTGGCCGTAGCTATCACTTGATTGAGTCTGGCAATAATCCAGCGATCGATTTGCGTATAGAGACAAGGCGCATCGGACAGCCCGTTATCCTGCCCCTCCGTATTCATTAATACATAACGCGCTGCATTCCAGAGTTTGTTGCAAAAATTGCGATAACCTTCAGTCCGGGCAAGATCGAAGCGAATGTCCCGGCCGGTAGAAGCCAACGACGCGAAAGTAAAACGCAGGGCATCGGTGCCGTAGGAAGGAATGCCGTCAGGAAAATATTTCCTGGTATCCTGTTCAATTTTCTTGGCCAAGTGCGGCTGCATCATGCCGGAAGTTCGTTTTTCTATTAAAGCATCCAGCTCAATGCCATCGATCAAATCAATAGGATCCAGCGCATTGCCTTTGGACTTGGACATTTTCTGTCCTTCAGCGTCGCGAACCAGACCGTGTATATAGACTTCCCTAAACGGCGCCGCACTCTGGAATTTCAGCCCCATCATAATCATGCGGGCAACCCAGAAGAAAATAATATCAAAGCCGGTAACCAGGACGCTGGTCGGGTAATGTTTGGCCAGTTCTTCGGTATTATCCGGCCAGCCCAAGGTAGAAAAAGGCCATAATGCCGATGAAAACCAGGTGTCCAGCACGTCGTCATCCTGTTTAAGCGGATAGTCTGCCGGCAAGTTGTGTTTCTCACGGATTTCCTGTTCGGAATGACCCACATAAATATTGTCCTGGCTGTCATACCAGGCGGGAATGCGATGCCCCCACCAGATTTGCCGGGAAATACACCAGTCCTTAATATTGCGCATCCAGTCAAAATAGGTATTTTTCCAGTTGTCCGGTACAAATTTGATGTCGCCGTTTTCCACGGCGGCAATGGCAGGCGCCGCCAAAGGTTCAACTTTGACATACCACTGGTCAGTCAGTAGCGGCTCGATAACACTGCCGGAACGGTCGCCTCTGGGCACCATTAATTTATGGTCGACAATCTTTTCTATTAAGCCCTGGGCTTCAAGATCGGTAACAACCTGTTTACGGGCATCAAAGCGGTCAAGGCCAAAATACTTATGGGGAATCAATTGATCATCATCGCCTTTATTGTTTCTGATTTGAGCATCAACAGTAAAAATATTAATCAGACCGCCATTAGGCAGTGCCTGAATAACCGACATATCGCGATGACGCAGCCAGACATCGTAGTCATTAAAATCATGGGCAGGCGTAATTTTGACGCAACCGGTGCCAAATTCAGGATCAACATAAGAGTCAGCAATTATGGGAATTTTGCGCCCCGTTAGCGGCAATTCCACAAATTCCCCCAATAAATGTTTGTAGCGCTCATCATTTGGATGTATCGCTACGGCGGCATCGCCCAGCATGGTTTCCGGGCGGGTTGTCGCGACAATTAAATGTCCTTGTCCATTGGCCAGCGGATAACGCAGATACCACATCGAACCATTTTCTTCTTCTGACAGAACCTCCAGATCAGATACGGCCGTGTGTAAAACGGGATCCCAGTTAACCAGGCGTTTACCGCGATAAATCAGGCCTTCTTCATAAAGCTGGATAAACACTTCCTGAACCGCATCAGACATGCCTTCATCCATGGTAAAACGTTCCCTGCTCCAGTCCAGGGAAGAGCCCATGCGGCGAAGTTGACGGGTAATCGTGCCGCCGGATTCTTCCTTCCATTCCCAGATTTTTTCGATGAATTTTTCACGGCCATAATCATGCCGGTTTTTACCTTCATCATTAATCAGACGCTCAACGACCATTTGCGTGGCAATGCCCGCATGATCGGTACCGGCCTGCCATAATACGCTATAGCCTTTCATGCGATGGTAGCGCGTGAGTGCATCCATGATGGTATCCTGAAACGCATGTCCCATATGTAAACTGCCGGTGACATTGGGTGGCGGAATCATGATGCAATAGGATTCACCTTCCGGTTTGGCTGCAAAGTAGCCATTTTTTTCCCAGATTTTATACCAGCGTTGTTCAATTGAATGAGGGGCGTATGTTTTTTCCATGTAAAAATGGCTCAGTGTTGGTAAAAGTTAAAGTTTAGGATCGTAAAGATTGGGCGAGTTAGGGTTGTAAGCCAATATCTATGCCAGCAATATAGATTAGGAATTTTTTATTTAAATTTACCTGGGTATTTTGGGCTATAAATATAGTTTATGTAATTGAGCCGGCTGCTTTTATCTTTTGCTATCTTTTCCGGCTTGAGAAGTGAAAGTGTTTTTAATAATGATGTCACAATTTTATCGAATAATATTACTTTACCCTTACCTCTGAATAAATGTTTTAATTTGAAATTGCTGATATAAAGAATCAAGCAATGCTATATGATGACAGCGAGAAAGCAAATTGCTTTTTCAACCTTTTATTTTCCGGCACTGCCTGGAAACCAACCTAAACGACTTTATAAATTATGAATATCATTAAAAAAACACTACTTACTTTCTTTATAGGCACCTTAATAACTACAAGCAGCCATATTGCTTTTGCCGGAGAAGCCGCTACTAGTTCGGCCAAAAGCATTGAAGAAACTATTACGCATATTGAAAAGGCTTTAACCGAAGTAAACAAAAGTGACTTTGCCGCAGCTCAAGTGCATTTGAAAGCCGCGCGCGAAACTTCTGACCAAATTACAGGCCATGAAATAATGGTAAAACAAGGAAATGGAAGCGTTATTCAGGGAATGATACAAGCCAGAAAAGGCGATGTTGCCAAATCCGCTGAGGAATTGACCAAAGCCCTAGGCTTTTATAAATCACTTTAACAATTTTTAGTTTTTAAGTTAAGGCGGTTTCAGCTTTATATTAATGTCAGGTTAATGTTTAATTCGTGCAGCTAATTCATGAGATAGAGAAGTTCATCGATCCCGGTAATTTCATGTTATTACCTTAAAAATCAAAATCTACTTCATCAAAATCACCGAGTTGCTCTTGTAATCTTTTCTTCTCCCAATACATTTCAATTTTTCTGCGGGCAGCCATCTTTTTGGCGGCCCGTTCATTTTCATTGGGCAAAGTAATATATTCGTCGTTTAAGCTTACATCGAATTCTTCAATATCAAGCTCAATTTCGTCTTTATTCTTGTCGTCCTCGGGCTTGGAAAGAGATTTATCAATTACAGATTTAGATGATTTTTTAGTCATTGTGAAACCAACTTTAAAAAATTTACTTTTTAATTGTCTACCGCAATTTTGTAAAGCAAAATTATACTACGAGCCCGAAAAATCCTATATTTCGTACCTATTAGTCTTCTATTGACCTTTAATTTTCATTCAAAAAAAAACAGCTCATTTGGTGAATAGCATTATCACTGGATTATAAAATACTAGCTTATAGCTAAAAAAGTACTGGAGCTTCGGCATCATTTATAGCCGCCAAAAGAAATTATGTTGAATAATTATTTTTGGGAAATTGATAAATCATTAAAATTAGTAATAATTGACAATAATAAAATTGACTTCTTTAACGTGTATCTATAGAATTCATATCGCTCGAAATTGATTTATCTTTATGCTTATCTCTACGAAGTTCTTACTGCAATTGCTCGTCCTGTTTATCATTAAGTAATTCTTAAATTTCCCAGCTTCATTGCCTCACAAGGCACAAATTACTAATTTTTATAGGACTATACTATGACTACCGGCACTGTTAAATGGTTTAATGCTGAAAAAGGCTTTGGTTTTATTCAGCAGGAAAACGGCCCTGATGTTTTTGTTCACTTTCGTAATATTAATAGCTCTGGCTTTAAATCCCTTGATGAAGGGCAAAAAGTACAGTTCACTGTGACACAAGGACAAAAAGGTCCACAAGCAGAAGAAGTCACCATCGTTTAATTGCATTAAAAACACTGTAGCTTACTTAAGCTGTAGGCTACAGTTGTTAATTACCACAACCTGCCAGCTTAACCACTCCATTATCTTATTGCCTATCATTTTAATCGGCATCGCCTTTTAAAATGAATCAGTTGAAAAACTGGTCGGCACATGTTTACCCAAAACTTGAAACTCCATGTTGTTTAAACTAACAGCATATCCATGTCTATGTCTAAAAAAAACCATTACCGAGTGAAATGAGTTAATTACGCAGGACACTGAGTTTGGGGGTAAAAAGTATTTACGTATATAATCCCACATCGAAGCAGAGTTTGAAGCCTAATTGAAGTTTGCACCAGTCTCATCTTCAGCACAGTTTAGCAATGATATTTCGTGGAGAATCGCTGCTATCTGCGTCCTAATCCAACAATAAATTTTAACGGTACGCTATGTTATGGGAAATGTTAAATGCAGCAAGGGATCTGGGTAGAGCTCATGATATTGCATCCGTATTAATTCGCTATGGATTTGGCGGTTTTGTTCGCGCATTAGGTATAGTTAAAGTATTGGAGCATGCCGGTAGGATACTGAATTGGCAAAGCACGGGGGCCTACCTGAATTTCGATACTCCGCAGCGCATACGTCGCGTACTTGAGGAGTTGGGACCTACATTCATTAAGCTGGGACAAATTCTTGCCACACGAGTTGATGTATTTCCTCCCTCTTATATTGCCGAGTTCGAAAAACTTCAGGATCAGGCGCCTCCGGTACCTTTTGAAGAGTTACTTTCCCAGATTGAAGAAGATATCGGCGGAAGTCTTGATGAAATTTTTTCAGAAGTTGACAAACAGCCTCTTGCAGCTGCATCAATTGCCCAGGTTCATAAAGCCACCCTAAAAGACGGGACGCCGGTTATTTTAAAAATTCGAAGGCCGGGGTTACGTAAAATTATTGAAGCTGATTTACGGCTTTTACAAAGGATTATTGATATTGCTGAATCTGAAGTGCCGGAGTTTCGCCGCTTTCATCCCAGAGAAATACTCCGCCAATTTAACCAATCTTTACGCAGGGAACTCGATCTGGCAGCCGAGTGTAGAAATGCAGAACGGATAGCGACCAATTTAGCTGATGATCTTAATATTAAAATTCCTAAAGTTTATTGGCAATGGACCGGTGAGAGGCTTAATGTCCAGGAATATATTCAGGGAGTGCCCGGCAGGAATCTGTCTTCTGTAGATAAAGCGGGGCTGGACAGGAAGTTATTGGCCGATCGCGGCGCCCGCGCTGTCATGAAAATGATAGTGGAAGACGGCTTTTTTCATGCTGACCCGCATCCCGGGAATGTATTCTATCTACCGGGAAATAAGCTGGCATTTATTGATTTTGGAATGGTCGGACGGTTATCTCAAGAACGCAGGGAGCAGGTTGTCAGTTTGCTGCATGGCATGATCAGTCATGAACCCGCTAAAGTGGCAGAAATACTTGAAGACTGGTCAGACAATACTGATACCGATGAACAGGTGCTCACTGTTGAGATAGAAGACTTTGTTGACCAATACAGTTCGCTTTCTTTAAAGGACTTAAATATCGCAGTAATGCTGAGCGACCTGATGGTATTATTGAGAAATCATAAACTGATTTTACCAGCCGACCTGGCTTTGCTGATTAAAGCCTATATCACGCTGGATGGACTCGGAAGGCATCTTAATCCTGATTTTAATATACTGGTTTTTGCAACGCCTTACACCCAGGCAATCATACAAGAGCGCTACAGCCCTGAAGCTATCGCCAAGCGCGGTTGGCACAGCCTTATCAGCGGCGTCGATTTGCTGCTGAACCTGCCGAAAGACCTGCGCAAACTTTTGCGCGCCTCGCGAAAAAGAGGTTTCCAGGTCGATGTTACTGTCAGGCATCTCGATCATTATGTTAATAAAACGGATAATGCAATTAGCCGGCTAACCATGGGCATAGTAACGTCCGCGCTTATTATTGGCTCTTCGATTATTATGACGGTAAAAGGCGGACCGGAATTATTCGGTTTACCTGCATTCGGATTTATCGGCTACACTTTTGCCACTGTAGGCGGTATCTGGTTGCTGCTTTCCATTTGGAAAAGCGGCAATAACCGTTGACAATATAACTTTAACAAAGCTAAATAGAATACTTTTAAATGCCTCATTTTACAGTTCTCAATAGCCAAACCGGTAATAAATGTTCCCCTTAGCCGGGTTGGTTTTCATATTGATGCGTAAAGCAAGCCCCCGTCCCGCCTGTATATATCTTTTTGAACACTTAATTTCTATAATAATCTATAACAAGCTGATTCAGGCCAACCTTATGAGATCAACAGATAACGCTGCTAACGCTGCGGCAAAATTACAATACTATTTTGAGCGCCAGTTAGTCCGTATAAAATCCGCTGAAAAATTCCAACAACTCTTGGCTATGCCCCCGGTAAAACGCTGGGCTACAGTAGCCGGACTGTTTTTATTATCACAAATAGTGATTTTCGGCGGTTTATATCTGATTTTCGGGAAAATCGTTGTAGTCGGTTTTTTTGCCAGTATTCTGGCCGGACTGGCAACAGGCCTAGGCGCCTTGCCCGCGCTGTTTTTTAAAAATATTTCGAATAACTTATTTAATAGCATGCTCGGAGCTGCTGCCGGTGTCATGCTCGCAGCGACTGCGTTTTCCCTGCTGGTTCCGGGCATGGTCTATGGGAATCAAATCTGGCCCGGCAACGGCATCTATGTCGTGGCTATCGGCATGCTGATCGGCGCTGGGTTTCTGCATTTCGCCGATCGTCAATTGCCTCATGTCCGTTTTGATTCCGTTTCAGGTACTCAACTGCAGTCATTAAAAAAAGTCTGGCTCTTCATTATAGCGATTACTATCCATAATTTTCCAGAAGGCATGTCGGTAGGTGTGAGTTTTGGTTCAGGCGAAATGAAAAACGGTATTGTTCTGGCTATTGCCATTGCCCTGCAGAATATCCCGGAAGGCTTGGCTGTTGCCCTGCCGCTAGTGGGCCTGGGTTACAACAAATGGAGAGCCGTAGGTATTGCTACCTTAACAGGACTGGTTGAACCTGTTGGCGGTTTATTAGGCATTACCATGGTTACTATATTTCAACCTCTCCTGCCCGTGGCCATGGGATTTGCCGCAGGCGCCATGCTGTTTGTAATCTCCGAAGAAATTATTCCTGAAACTCACTCTAAAGGCCGTTCGCGCTATGCAACTTTCGCTTTAATGATCGGTTTCATCATCATGATGATCCTGGATAATATGCTGGGTTAAACCTCGCCATTCATATGCTTCAAGTGAAGAGCAGGGTTAGTTACCTTGACGTTTGCCGGGATCAAAATGGAATACATTCAAAACTACTTGCAACGATTTATATCATTATTAACTACAAGCCAAATTCCCGACCTATTGCAAGGCTATTGGCAATACTTTTTAGCTCAATTAACAACAGGAAACCTGACCGAAATATCGGCAACTGCCGCCACCAGTTTTACCTTGATTGCAGCCGCTGAGATTGGGGATAAAAGCCAGTTGGTGTGCATGACTTTGGCATCCCGGCACCGAGCCATGCCGGTTATGCTCGGCGCTATGGCTGCTTTTGCCTTGTTAAATACCCTGGCTGTTGTTTTCGGCGTCGCCATTGCCAGTTGGCTGCCCGAATATATGGTTGCGGCAACCGTCGCCTTTTTATTTGCTGCTTTCGGCATTCATTCCTTACGTGTTGAGGACGATGGAGACGACCTTGTCGGCATTAAGGAAAAAAGCGGCCACAGTATTTTCTTCACCACTTTTTTTTTAATTACAGCGGCCGAGTTCGGCGACAAAACCCAATTGGCCGTTGTGGCATTAAGCAGCACAGCGGTGCCTATCGCCGTATGGATGGGGGCCACAGCCGCGCTCACATCAACTTCGGCCCTAGGCATACTGGCGGGGCGTACACTGTTAAAGAAAGTCCCCCTGGTGCTGCTGCACAAGATCAGCGGAACCATCTTCCTGATTCTGGCTGTTTTTGCAGGTTACAGAGCCTATATCAGTTACACAATTTCATAATCCCAAACATTCATATAGATGTTTATAAAATATCAGACATTTGTCGTGCCGACACTGATCCACTTGGTTTAACATTTTTTCAGCGTTAAACTAAGCTTTGTTCAAACATCGAGACAAACGCCGCCATGTTAAAACAAACGCCTCTTTTTAATCTTCATCTTGAGCTGGGTGCCAAAATGGTGCCTTTTGCCGGCTACCAAATGCCGGTGCAATATACCCAAGGCATTATTCACGAACATCTGCACTGCCGCAGTCACGCCGGTTTCTTCGATATTTCACACATGGGGCAATGCCTGATTCAGGGCGATAGTGCCGCCGGTGAACTTGAGCAACTGACGCCCAGCGATATTACCGGGCTTAAGCCCGGCGAACAAAAATATACCGTCTTAACCCATAGCAATGGCGGCATTATTGATGACATCATTGTTACCCGCACCACATCAGGAGTGATGATCATTGTCAATGCGGCATGCAAAGACAAGGATTTTGAGCATTTGAAAAGCCATTTATCCGGCCGGTGTCATTTTATAGAGCTGCCTGATCATTCTTTGTTTGCGTTGCAAGGTCCTGCTGCCGTAATAATTATGCAAAAATTCTCCCCGCAATCGGCAGATTTATCTTTCATGCAAAGCCGTGAGACTGAAATCAACGGCATAAAATGTACTATCAGCCGCAGCGGCTATACGGGCGAAGACGGCTTTGAAATTTCGGTAGCCAATCATTACGCCGAACAGCTTGCCCGTTTATTGCTTGCCGAAGATGAAGTTGAGCCCATTGGCCTGGGAGCGAGAGATACCTTGCGCCTGGAAGCCGGTCTGTGCTTGTACGGGCATGAGCTCATGGAATCGATTACGCCAATAGAAGCGGGATTGCAATGGATATTTAAAAAAGGCCACAGCAGATTCCCCGGCGCTGAAAGAATTCTGGCTCAGTTGCAGCAGGGCGCGGAAAGAGTCCGCACCGGCCTGCTGGTCGACAGCAAAACTCCGGTCCGTGAAGGCAGTGTTGTGATTAATAACGACGATATCGCCATCGGCCATGTCACCAGCGGCAGTTTCTCCCCCAGTTTGGGCAAGCCGATTGCAATGGCGCTGCTTGACCGGAACTCCGCCGGCCTGGGCAATACGCTGCATGCCAAAGTCAGGGATCGCCAAATTGCAGTTACCGTATGCAAATTACCCTTTATTCCGCATCGTTACTATCGTTTAAAAAAGAGCTGAACATCATGTCAACATCTCGCCCAAGATTAGATCAACTGGAAATGCGCGGTAATTTTATTTCCCGTCACATCGGCCCCAAGCCGCAAGAAGCCAAAGAAATGCTGGCTGAACTGGGATTAAATGAACTGGAAGACATAATAGCTCAAGCCATTCCAGCCGATATTCTTACTCAAGAACCACTAAAACTGACCGAAACCGTTAGCGAACGCTCGGTAATCAAGCATCTGCGCAACATGCGCGAGCGCAATAAAGTATTCACCTCAATGATCGGCATGGGTTATTACGATACGATTATGCCTGCGGTGATCAAACGCAATGTGCTGGAAAATCCAGGCTGGTATACGGCTTATACACCGTACCAGGCTGAAGTCAGTCAGGGCCGCCTGGAAGCCTTGTTAAACTTTCAGCAAATGATCATTGATTTAACCGGCATGGCGCTCGCCAACGCCTCATTGCTTGATGAGGCCACTGCCGCGGCAGAAGCAATGACTATGTCGCGGCGCTTATCAAAAAGCGCTGCCAACAGTATTTTCGTGGATCAGGACTGCCATCCCCAGACTATAGCAGTGATCAAAACCCGGGCCCGCTCCCTGGGTTATGACGTTATTATTGCAGACTCCTACGCTGAATTGGAACAGCATGATTTTTTTGCCCTGCTGGTGCAATACCCTGGTTCAAAAGGTGAAATAAAGGACCTCAGTCAAATTACCGTAATTGCCCATGCAAAATCAGCATTGGTTACGGTAGCCGCGGATTTATTAAGCCTGGTATTGCTTAAGCCGCCTGCTGAATTCGATGTCGATATGGTAGTGGGCAATTCCCAGCGTTTTGGGGTGCCTATGGGTTACGGCGGTCCCCATGCCGCGTACTTCGCAACTCGGGACGAATATAAACGGTCTGTTCCTGGACGCATCATCGGCGTATCCAAGGATAATCACAATCAGGTTGCGCTGCGCATGGCTTTGCAAACCCGGGAACAACATATCCGCCGGGATAAAGCTACCAGTAATATTTGCACATCCCAGGTTCTGCTCGCCGTCATCGCCGGGTTTTATGCAGTTTATCACGGTGCGGAAGGCTTGCGTTTGATTGCCGGCCGCGTCCATCGTTATATACAAATTCTGGCGATCGGGATCAGCCGGTTAGGTTATAAAGTTATTAGTGAATGCTATTTTGATACGATAATTATCCATACTCCGAACCGGGCAAAACGGTTCATTGCCCGGGCAGCCGAAGCCAATATCAACTTGCGCCTTATTGATGCGGACCATCTCGGCATTTCTTTAGACGAAACCACAACGCGGACAAATCTAAGAGAGGTATGGCAGGTTTTTGCATCGGCCACTGCCGACCTCCCCGATATTAATGCGCTGGATGCCAGTATCGCTGACTGTATTCCCGAACAGCTACTGCGCACCGATGAAATTCTGCAACATCCGGTCTTCGCGCTTTATCATTCGGAAACCGAAATGATGCGCTATATGCGCCGGCTGGCCCGACGCGATATTGCCCTGGACCGCTCCATGATACCGTTGGGCTCATGCACCATGAAGCTCAATGCCGCTACCGAAATGCAGACCATTTCCTATCATGAATTTAACGCCTTGCACCCGTTCGCGCCGCTGTACCAGACCCATGGCTATCAGCAGATGTTCGCAGAACTGGAAGATATGTTATGCGACCTGACCGGCTTCGATGCTTTTTCCCTGCAACCCAATGCCGGATCTCAGGGCGAATACACGGGCTTGTTAGTCATCCGCAAATACCATGAAGTCAGAGGCCAGGCGCAACGCAATATCTGCCTGATACCCGCTTCCGCACACGGCACCAACCCGGCCAGCGCCACGATGGCGGGGCTTAAAGTTGTGGTTGTCGCTTGCGATGAAAACGGCAATGTCAGCCTGGACGATTTGCGGGCAAAAGTAGCCGTTTATCAAGACACGCTGGCCGCATTAATGATTACTTATCCGTCCACGCATGGCGTTTATGAACAGTCATTCCGGGAAATCTGTGACGTCATCCACCAGCACGGCGGACAGGTTTATCTGGACGGCGCCAACTTTAATGCGCTGGTAGGATTAAGCCGTCCCGGTAAAATCGGCGCGGATGTCGCTCATCTTAACCTGCATAAAACGTTCTGTATCCCGCATGGCGGCGGCGGCCCCGGCGTAGGTCCGATTGGCGTGGGCGCGCATCTGGCGCCTTTCCTGCCGGATCATCCGGTTGTTGAAGGCATCAACCCGGCCAAAGGCGAGCATGGCACGATAGGCACAGTGTCCGCCGCGCCCTGGGGTTCAGCCAGTATTTACACCATTTCCTGGGCGTATATCGCCATGATGGGCGCGGCCGGCTTAAAACAGGCGACGCTGACTGCGATTTTAAACGCCAATTATATTGCCAAACGTTTAGCCCCTTATTACCCGATTTTATACACCGGCAAAAACGGCTGGGTTGCGCATGAATGCATTATCGATTGTCATGAGTTTAAAAAAACCTGCAACATCACCGTGGAAGATATTGCCAAACGCCTGATTGACTTCGGCTTTCATGCCCCAACCGTGTCGTTTCCCGTTGCCGACACCTTGATGATTGAACCTACGGAAAGCGAAAATAAAGCTGAAATTGATCGTTTTTGCGAGGCGTTAATCGCTATCCGCGAGGAAATCCAGGCGATTGAAAACGGCAGCGCCGATGCCGAAAATAACGTGCTGCATAATGCGCCGCATACCCACCGGCTATTACTTCAGGAATGGACCCTGCCCTATTCAAAACAACAGGCTTTTTTCCCCGACAATAACCAGCATGATGACAAATACTGGCCGCCGGTTGGCCGTATTGATAATGTTTATGGCGACAGGCACGTGATTTGTACCTGTCCGCCTTTGTCGGATTATGAGTAAGCGACGCTCTTCGTTCAGGTCACTATTTTCAGTTTTTTAAATTTGTCCTTGTCCATTAAGTTTAAAAATAGTATAAACTGCACGGCCCTATACAATATATGTTAGACCGTAGCGGCCGACATTTTTTTTCAACTTCAGGAGATTAGCCATGCACTATATCCTTGTCCCGCTTTTATTTATTTCCATGCTTTGGACGGCCACCGCAAGCGCGGCGCCTTTTACATTCAGCACCGGCGGTCCCGATGGCCGGCTTGCCAGCGGTTCACGGCCCGAAAGTACGGGTAAAATTGAAATCGAATCCGCGGATGACTTCATTTTAAATCAGTCTACCCAGATCAATCACGCTACCTTTACCGGCCTGCTCACCGGCGGCGCAACCGTTTCAAATATTGGCAACGTTGATGTCGAGATTTACCGCGTGTTTCCCAAGGACTCCCAAAATCCGCCTTCCGGCGCTGTGCCAACGCGCGTCAATTCTCCTTCGGATGTGGCATTCGAAACTCGCGCAGTCGGTGACTCGACTTTGAGTTACACCACGAATGTCTTAAATAATAATTTCACGGCCGCCAACTCTATCCTGAACGGGATCAATCCTATTCCTAATCAGCAAACCGGCGGCGAAGGACCTGTCTCAGGCCGAGAAGTGACGTTCAATGTAGACTTTACCACGCCTCTTTCGCTCGCGGCCGACCATTATTTCTTCATCCCCCAGGTAGAGGTTACCGGTGGAGAATTTCTGTGGTTGTCTGCCCCAAAACCCATAGAAGCCGGCACCGGCCCTTTCAGCCCCGACCTGCAATCCTGGATTCGTAATGGGAATTTGGATCCTAACTGGCTGAGGATGGGAACAGACATTGTTGGTGCTGAACTTCCGTTTAATGCTTCATTCTCGCTGGACGGCCAATTATCTGCTGTACCTTTACCAGCCTCACTCTTCTTGTTCGGCGGAGGCTTTGCGGCAATTTTTGCAAAACGCGGCAAAAAGGCTATTATGGCATTGACCGCATGACGCATAACTTGTAGAGCGGGCCGTAATATATAAAAAATAATAACATGAGAACTAATGGCTCAAGTGGGTATGGCTCCCTTATTAATAATTAGGATCACGACTCCGGCTTTTACTAACGATTTTTATATAAAAATTTTGCGTTGTGTAACCGGGTCAAGTCTTTTGTTTTGTTTTGTTTTGCAATGGGAAAGCCATGCTTCAAATCCATTTACCGCAACTTGTCACTGACGGGATTTTAATATTAACATGGGTCAGTCTATGATTACCGTAAATAATTCATTTGTCACGGCAACCATAGACTGATCTGTCTTCCTGATAATCGCCATTATTGTCGGATTGTTACTCAGTATCTTACGGAAATTAATTTTCCTGTAATTTGTTATTTTGCAAGCGTCAATAAACTGCATCTGATAACAGAGCTCTGAAACTGCATGCAGAAGCAGCCTTCGAAGTATCCTAGTTAATTAAATCTTTTCATTCCCAACAAAGCTATTTTTGCTGTGCCACAACTATGAACGGTTGTGGCAGAAAAACTTTTTGGTGTTCAAAAAAATTGACATTACATCATTTGCCTCGATTATTGGATACAATATAGGTTCAGCCGTTATTTATTACACTTACCAGTTCTCTACCAAATGAACAATTCGATTATTTATGCTCTCGATTTTGATGGCGTAATCTGCGACAGCGCGGTAGAAACCGCAATAACCGGCTGGAGAGCAGCCGGCCGCATTTGGGGCGATATGCCTAAAGTTGCGCCCCAAGCGATGATTGACCAGTTTAGATTAATCCGGCCGATCATTGAAACCGGGTACGAAGCCATATTCGCAATGCGCCTGCTCTATCTGGGCAAGACAACCGATGCCATTTACAGCGGCTATGCCCGTAAAGCACAAACCTTATTAGAACAAGCCCAGCTCACGACTGATGACCTCAAAAAAGTATTTGCGGAAACCCGGGATATTTGGATTGCTACCGACCTGGCCGACTGGATCAACATGAATCCGTTATTTCCCGGCGTCGCTACAAAGCTACGTGAGCTTGGAGAGCAAGGCCCCTGGTATATACTCACTACCAAGCAGGAGCGTTTCATCAAGCAAATCCTCAAAGGCAATGCGATAGAACTGGCGGAGGAGCGGATTTTTGGCCTGGATTGCAAGCTGACCAAGCCGGAGGTTTTAAAGACGTTATTAAAAATCCATCCGGGCCAAACGATTTATTTTGTCGAAGATCGGCTGTCTACTTTGTTGAATGTTTTAAAAAACGATGAACTGGACAGTATTAAACTGACCTTCGCGTTATGGGGCTATAACACCGCCGAAGATAAAACGATTGCCGCGCAACACGCCTTCATTGGGCATCAGCTTGAAGATTTTTTGGTGTTATAGTCCTTGTTGTGCGAAGTTGCCATCAATAGATTGATCTGTCCTGGAAGTCATGATCGCGGCTGTTAAAGTAACCATAGAGTGTAAGTTAGTCGTACCTGAATAATGATCTGAAAACTGCAGTTGGAGCATTCCAGGATCCCGTTCGCCCTGAGCCTGTCGAAGGGTAAGGGTGTGAAAGCCGTTCGTGCTGAGTCCTGTCGAAGCATGAACGGCTTTCCTGCGCTCCAACTGCAGTTTTTAAGATTAACCATCCTGGGAGGAAATATGATCAGTTCTTTGTATGCTGCGCTGTTGGCACTGTTAATTGTCTGGTTATCGCTTCGGGTCATAACGATGCGCAGGGCACAAAAAGTACGTCTCGGCGATGGAGGAGAACCCGAACTCCAGGTCGCGATCCGGGCCCACGGAAATGCAACAGAATATATCCCTGTATCTCTCATCCTGCTCGTCCTGCTGGAACTCAGTGGCGCATACCCGGCCCTGGTGCACACAGGCGGTATCGCAGTGCTCGCAGGCCGCCTGCTGCATGCCAGGGGCTTGCTGACCGAAAACCTTCGTTACCGGATACTGGGAATGCAGGTTACTATTTTTACTTTAATCGGGTTGGCTTTGGCTAATTTGGGTTATGCCGCATATAGCGGCTTACGTTCGCTTTAATATTTCATTCATGTCGAATTGGAGCTATGGATTCAAACCAGTGCAGTAGTCTTTCAGAATGAATATGCCCCTCAGTTTCGCCAAGCGGTCAATGCTGTGATGCGCCAGGCATCAAGCGATTCCAAGTATTCCAACAGATTGCCTAACATCTGGAGCCTAGTTTACGCTTCGGCAAGCGTTCGCTTTTTGGTATTTATTATTCTGGCAATAGGTCTGACCGGCTGCAAATCCGAGCCGCCCCCCTGGCGTTTGAGTGATATAAGCGGCCATTTGCCGGACCTGGAGTTTTCATTAATATCAGATAAAGAAACGCAGGTTACGGCGCAAACATTAAAAGGCAAGCTGGTGTTAATGTATTTCGGCTTTACCCACTGTGCTGCGGAATGCCCGTTGGCGATGACCCGGCTTGTCCATATCCTGCAGAAGCTGGGGGAAGATGCGGATCGTGTCCATATCCTGTTCGTCAGCCTCGATCCCGGCCGCGATACGCCGCCGGTGCTGCATCGCTATCTGGCCTCTTTCGATTCGGCGCACGCGACCGGCGTAACGGGTAATGAAGAGGCTATCGTGGAACTGGTAAAGCGGTACCGGTCGGCCTATCGTCCCGCCACAGATGCTGGCGCGGCTAACGATATATCCCATAGTGCAGTTGTGTATATTTTTGATACGCAAGGACAGGCACGGCTGTTATTTTCCCCAGCGGACCCGGATGAAAACCTGATGAGCGATTTGTTACACTTATTGCATGAGAGCCCTTAAAGCTACATTTTTTCTGAGGCAAGACTTCGCTGATCGAGTGGTGGCGTCGGCGCAATTACACAACTCTTACTCGAAGCTGCCTGCCCTTTTAATGGCGTACTCATAAAATGGAAGTATTCCTGTGGTTTGTGCCGTGGGAGGAATCCATTACCTTTATCGCAGTCATTAGCGTGGTTGCAATCCTGTACATTAACGGCTGCGCTGAATGTCATCCGCCTTTTCGGCAAAAGCTGTATTTCTGGGTTGGGCTGGTTTCACTGTATATCGTGTCTCAAACCCAGTTTGAATATTATTCTGAACATGAATTTTTCATGCACAGACTGCAACATGTGGTGTTGCATCACTTCGCCCCGTTTTTTATTGCATTAAGCCGGCCCGGAGCTATTCTGTTCGCAGGCATGCCGCTTGAAGGCAAGCGTTGGATTCGAACTATTTTACAGTCGCGGTTGGCGCAACAGCTATTGGCCATTGTGTGTCAACCGGTCATCGCCGTCATTCTGTTCGACGGGCTGATATTCTTCTGGTTGCTGCCGTCGATTCACTTCATAGCAATGATCGACTGGCGCTTATACCGCGTGATGAACTGGAGTGCCATTATCACGGGGTTGATGTTCTGGTCGCTCGTGCTTCCGCCCTCGCCTCAAAAATCTGCTTACCGGTCAGCAGGCTGCCGTATTGCGATGATGCTGGCGGTGATCCCGCCGCAAATCGTAGTCGGCGCATTAATTTTTTTCGCGCCCCAAGAGCTGTACCCGATTTATACGCTCTGCGGCCGCGCCTTCACCCATCTGGATCCGCTTACAGACCAGCAGATTGGCGGCTTGATTATGTGGATACCGGCATCAATGATGAGTGTTATAGGCATAATGCTGGTAATCAGCAATGAATTGCGGCAACCGAAACGCGTAATGAGCAAGTAATCGTTCAGGCATTTACTGAATACCTATTCTTATGGGGGCCTCTAAAAATTGCACTTCGACAAGCTCCCTTCGACAAGCTCAGGACGAACGGTGGTTTATTAAAATCTGTAACTTATCCGTTCGTACTAAGCCCCATTCGACAAGGCTCTCCTGAGCATAGTTGAAGGGCTCATGACAGGCTTGGATAAACTCAGGAGAGCCCCTTCGGCTATGCTCAGGAGAGCCTTGTCGAAGCATGAACGGATAATTTTTAGAGGCTCTGTTATGACAGACTATTTTTGTAAGTCCTCGCGCAACAGATAAACGTCACGCGATGTGACCGGCGCGGCCGCATTGCCCCAGCTGTTCCGGATGAAGCTGAGCACATCGGCAATCTCGGAATCAGTCAATTTATGCGCAAACGCCGGCATTTTCTTAGGTTCAATTCCATACCGGGTTTTTGCAGTTCTGCCGCCCTCAAGCACCAGACGGATAATTGACAAGGCATTTTCGGAAAGAACAATCGGATTACCGGCGAGCCCGGGAAATTTGGGTAAATCGCCCATGCCGTTTTTTTTGTGGCATTTTGCGCAATAGGATTGATAAATGCCTTCGCCTGGATGTTCCCTCGGATGGGTGAGGCTGGTTTTAAAGATTTGCGCTGTCGCTGAAGCCAAAGGTTTGTAAGATGAGCTTTCGGGCGGTGCTCTGAGTGATTTCAGGTAATATGCAATTGCATCAAGATCGTTCTTGTCCAGATATTGGGTACTGTTTTCGATAACATCGCGCATACTGCCAAATACCGCCGATTGACCGCCATGGCCGGCACGCAGAAAATCGGCTATGTCTGCCTCCGACCATCGGCCTAAACCGGAAGCATAATTATTCCGCAGATTGGGCGCGAACCAGTTATCAATCACCGCGCCTTTTAAAAACTCCGGCGATTTTTCATCGTAGGCCTTTTCCTGATAAGCCAAGCCACGCGGCGTATGGCAGGCGCCGCAATGCCCCAGTGCTTGCACCAGATAAGCGCCGCGGTTCCATTGGGCATCACGATCCCGATGCGGCTGAAAACGCTGATGTCTGACGAATGCTGCGTCCCAGAATAACAGCGTCCAGCGCTGGTTGACCGGAAAGGGCAAGGCCGTTGTCGGCGGTGTCGAAGCGACCGGCGGCACCTCATGCATGAAATAATCATACAAGGCATGCAGATCATCATCCGATATGGCCGTAAACGACGCATAAGGCATTGCCGGATACAAACGCTTTCCATCCTTTCTTATGCCGTCTCGCAGCGCTCTGCTGAAATCGTCATAGGAATATTTACCGATGCCGGCCACAGGGTCGGGGGTGATATTGGTGGAGTAGATAATGCCGAATGGCGAATTGAGCCCTAATCCGCCTGCGTATGGCGCAGAGTTCGGGCCGGCCGTATGACAGGCTGCGCAATCCGCGATTTTTGCCAGATAGGCGCCTCGGGACTGCTGGGCTTCATGCTTTATTTCCGCCTGTGCGTATGACCACCCTGTCGAAAAGCAAATCGCCGTGAATGCCGCGATCCAATTTACCAAGCGGCTGCATTTTAGACCCAATATGCAAACGTTTAAAACCATGGACTGCAGGGCGAAACAAAAATAACCGCGCAACCGGTAAAAATAATTGCGACGATAAAAAGCAGGCTGGACATTAGACCCAGCATAGCTAAAAACCGTTTGCGTCCTTCACCAGCGTCCGGGATATTTTTATCGTTGCCGGGAAGTTTCCGCTTTGGCTTTGCTCTCAGCCAGGTAGTCCATGCGATAAATCCGGATAGGAGACCACCCGTCAAGCACAAGCTACTGATAACAGCCAGAATCGGGAGGAGACTATTCCACACCGGGATAGATAAAGGCGCCTGATGCGGATAGCAGGCATAGGCGGCGAGCGATTCGCTCAGCCACATCTGGATAACCCATATCACCGGCGCGCCAAACAGTCCAATTAATGTGCGGATTTTACTCGCACCAGCTCCGCCTGAGGCCGGGGAATTAAAGGCGAGAGGTTTGGTATCAGGCATCATGGCGCTTCAATCAGAGATAAGGAGTCAGGTATAAAGCTGTAAATACAAACAGCCACACGCCATCGACGAAATGCCAATAAAACCCGCCAATCGTAACCGGTAAATAGCGTTTATCATCAAAATAACCCAGTATCATCCATAGCAGAAGCAATGACAGGATGATCACGCCTACCACAACATGCGCCATATGAAAGCCCGTGATAGTGAAATATAACGATCCATACAGATTTGTAGCCATGTTATAGGATTTGTTACTCCATTCGCGCAGTTGGATCATAACAAAGCATGTCCCCAATATAATTGCCACGGCCATCAGCGTTATGCTTGAGCGCATTTTCTTATTTTTAAGGCAGCGCTCGCTGGCCCAGATAAAGCCGCTGCTCGCGAGCAGGATTATTGTGTTAATCCCGGGAATGGCAAGCTTCGGCAAACCGTCGGGCGGCCAATGCTCTAGCGCCTGAGAAGCCAGATAAAAATAGGAAAATAACAGGTAACCGAATAGCGATCCTTCGGTTACTATTAATGCCAGCAGGCCCCACCAGCCGCTTGAGCGCTTGCCATAGCTGCCTACCGGCAGTGGTTCCAGCAGCGGCATTAACTTAGCCATGTTCAGACTCCTTTGCGGGCTGCATAGCGGGGACACTCTGTTCAAGTTTCCTGCCCGGCCACATCCACGCTGTCAATGCGATACCGGCGGCGATTGCCATCAGCCCTGCGAAATCCCACCAATGCAGCAAGAGACCCGCGAATATCAATGCACTGAACAGTCCGAGATAAAAGGGCGCATAGGAATCTTCCGGCATTTTGAGAATGAGGTCCGGTTTTGCATCCAGCGGTGTCGTAGCCAGCGTTTCCCTACCCTGCATCAGCAAATAGCCTTCATCCAGACTTGAACGGGCTTCGCCTTCGTTAAGCCTGTCCTCCCAAAGCGGATGGCGGCTGGCGATTAAAGGAATTACGGCAAAATTGTAGGCCTTTGGCGGTGAAGGCGCCGACCATTCGAGCGTAGCGGCATCCCAGGGATTGTCTCCGGCCAACTCGCCACGTTTAAGGCTGATGAGAACATTAACCATAAAAATGAGAATACCCGCCGCAAATAGAAAAGCGCCGACTGATGTCACCATGTTGATCGTATTCCAGCCCATATTGCCGGAATAGGTGTAAATCCGCCTGGGCATGCCCATAAGACCGGCAATATGCATAGGGAAAAAACCGATATTAAAGCCGATGAACATGACCCAGAAACTCCATTTGCCCAGTGTTTCATTCATCATGCGGCCAAAAAATTTCGGGAACCAGTAATAAATCCCGCCGACCACCGGAAATACATTAATACCCAGTAAAACATAATGCAGGTGGGCTACGATGAAATAAGTATCGTTGAGCTGAAAATCCAGCGGGACCGCGGCCGTCATTACGCCGGATACGCCGCCCATCACGAATAACATTACAAAGCCGGCAAAAAACAGGAACGGCGTATTAAAAACGGGCCGGCCCAGCCAAATGGTCGCCACCCACGCGAACACCGCCACTGCACTGGGAATGGAGATCACCATGCTGGCTGCGCCGAAGAAAGATAAGGCCAGGGTCGGCAAGCCCGTGGCGAACATATGATGAATCCAGACCTCAAAACCCAACAGCATCGTCGCCATCGTCGATAGCGCCACAGCCGCATATCCGACCAGCGGGCGCCGGCAAAAAGTCGGCAACGCATCGGACACGATGCCCATCGCGGGCAGCACAATCGCATACACCCACGGATGACCGAACATCCAGAACAGGTGTTGCCAGAGCAAGGGTTTTCCGCCGTTGGCGGCGTCGAAAAAATGCGTGCCGATCTGCCGGTCTAGCCACAACAGGAAAAAAGCCAGACTCACGGACGGCACCGCCAGCAGGTTGCCTACCGATGCTGTCAACGTACCCCAGACCAGTATCGGCACGCGGTTGATGGACATGCCCGGCGCCCGCATCCTAAAAAGCGTAACGACAAAATTGATCGCCCCGACCGTGGTGGAAATACCCAGCAGCACCATGCCCAGTGCGTAGACATCAATGTTCGGGCCGGTATTAAATTCAAGCGAAGAAAAGGGTACATAATTGAACCAGCCCGCATTGGGAGCCTGGCCGAGCGGAAAGCTCACATACAGGAATATCCCGGCGAACAGGAACAGCCAGTAAGACAAGGCATTCAGGCGCGGAAAAGCCATGTCGCGCGAACCTAGCAGCAACGGCCAGAGGTAATTGGAAAAGCCTGAAAGAATCGGTAGTGAATACAGAAAAATCATGGTCACGCCGTGCATCGTGAACAGTTGATTGTACTGTTCAGGCGTCAGCAGCGCCTGATCCGGGCGCGCGAGCTGGACGCGCATGATCAAGGCCTCAACGCCGCCCATCAGCAAAAATATAAACGCGGTAACCAGGTAACGCAGGCCGATTTCCTTATGGTCCACGGTCGCCAGCCAGCCGCGCCATCCCGGCAGCGTTTCCCAGAGCGAGGCGAGCCGCTTTTCCGCCTCTGACCCGAGCGGCGCCCGGCCGAACTCCGGCACTCGAATGAGAAGCTCGTCCGGACTGTTTTTAGCGATAGGGTTCATACTCTCTCCTGATTATGTATAACTTTCAGCGGAAGCAGCAAACCCTTAAGCCCGTCATACCGGCATGGATTGCCGGTATCCAGAATACAGGGATGTGATTCACCGTTCACGTATTTTCTGAGTTTACCTCCCTGTAACCTGGACCCCGGCAGTCCATGCCGGGGTGACGCCGTTTGCAGAAATCGTGGAATAATCAGCGTTTCAATGTTAGCTGAAGCTGGTAAGTAATTAGGTACTCTTTTATCCATTAGTTAAGGGTTGCCAGAAACGCCGAAAGATCAGCCCTTTCCGATGAAGACAACGCGATGCTCGGCATGCGCGACCCGGGTTTAATGTCCTGGGCATGAGTAATCCATTCGATCACCTGCCTGGGATTATTAGTTAGCAGGCCCGCTGCCAGCAGGCGTCTGGAATTCAGGTGCGTCAAGTCGGGGCCATGGTCGCCGGTTGCCTCGGTTCCCTGGATTGCATGACATCCCGAACAATGTTCCATAAATTCTTTCAGGCCGTCAGCGGCAGGTGCAGCAGAAGGTAAAATGGCTTTTTGTCGCTGTGCCTCCTGCCAATTTTTAAAATCCGCAGATTCTTGCGCAATAACTTCCAATGCCATGTGCGCATGCTGAACGCCGCAGTACTGCGTGCATTGACCGCGATAAACACCCGCCACATCCGCCTGCAACCATTGCCGGTTTACCAGACCGGGAATCATCTGGGTTTTCCCTGCCAGCAGCGGCACCCAGAACGCATGAATCACATCGGCGCTATCAAGTTTTATCAGCACCGGCACGCCGACCGGGATATGAATTTCGTTGGCGGTGACAAAGCGCCGATCCGGATCTTCATCCTCATAGACTACTTTCCACCACCAGTCGTAGCCGGTAACGGCCAGCGTCAGCCCCGGCGCTGTGGCCGGTTTAGCCATTGCATTGAGCGTAATCATGGCATAGATAGCCAGCGCAAAGAGAACGCATGTCGATAGACCGGTGCCAATATAAACCCATGCCAGTCCTTCTTCTTCATGGCCGATGTCCCGAAAATCTGCGGGTTGCCGTTTGCGAGCCATCGCTGCAACCAGCAGCACGCCGATAATAATACAAACTGCAACACATACCGTCGCCATTACCCAACCCAGAATCATCGCAGGCCCGGAGGAGGGACCGTAACTGTGTAAAAAATAATTTAGAGGCGCATCATCATTAGCCGCCAACGCTGAAGCCGGCCAGTTTGCAAGCGCTGCTAAAAGGCCTATACAAAAGTCTGTGCCACATTTCATAAGTACCGCCGGCAAAAACGCGTTATGAGCATCCTCTCTCCAGGTATCCCGGATCTGGGCAGCCGCAAGTAATGCAAGGCGCCCGCATCCACTTGTGCTTATTATAAAATAATATCATCCTCTTTGATTTAAAAACTTCCGTGCGCTAACAGACATAGGAGAGGATTTTTTCTCGCAAGCGGCAAGTAGGTTTGAAAAAGAACTGAGAGCCCTGTATTTGAACTGAGAGCCCTGTATTTAAGGAAACGCTGAATAAGTCATTAGCCAAGCTTCCTTCGACAAGCTTCCTTTGACAAGGCTCTCCTGAGTTTATCGAAGGGCTCAGGACGAACGGTTTGTGCTGATGCCATTCGGGGTGAGGCTGTCGAACCATGGACAAAAGCGAGTTATTCAACGCTTACCCAAAACCGTATAACAGACTGGCGTCAGGATCAGGCTGGCAGCCATGCCCAGCAGCAGACCTGCCGACAGGGACAAGGTCATGGGAATCAAAAACTGGGCTTGAGGACTGGTTTCCAGTAAGGCTGGCAGGAATCCTGCAAAATTGGTCAGGAATGCCAGAAGAATGGGCCGGAAACATGCCGGGCAGGCTTCGCAAATTGGATCGCTAATCGGCTTTTTCGGATCCTGATGTTCTTTCAGGTAATCCAGCAGCACCAGACTGTCATTGACCACCACGCCGCTGGCGGCAATCATCCCGACCAGCGATTCCATTGATAAAGGCAGCCCCGCCAAACCATGCGCGACTATAGCACCGCTCCAGGCAACGGGACCAGCCAGCAGAAAAATCAGGGGTTTCAGATACGAGCGGAACGGCACGGCGATCAGGACGTAAATCACTAATAAAGCGATCAGGGTATTTTGCTTTAATGCCCCGGTCATGGCTTCCTGATCCTGGCGTTCCTGACTGATACCGATGCTTAAGCCAGGATAACGTTGGCGTAACAAAACCAGTTCAGAGGCTTCCAGCTCGGAATAAAGGGCATTGACATCAGCCTTCTGCGGATCAACCCGCGCCTGTACTTTTGATACGCGGCGGCGGTCTTGCCGGATCAGCCTGGCAACGCCGGGTGTTAAAGTTACTTCGGCCAGTGTTCCCAGCGGCGCGCGCTGACCGTCCGGGAGCTGTACCGGCATTGCGGTCAGGTTATCCAGCGATTGCCGCTCCTCGCGCGGATAGCGCACCATCACTTTGACTTCATTGCGTTCTCTCTGCAAGCGTTCCACTTCATCGCCAAAGTAATCGTGCCGAACTTGTTCGGACAGATCTTCAAGACGGATACCTAAACGTTCCGCATCAGGCTTTAAGGTCAAACGGACTTCCGGCTGGCCGGGTTCGCTGGAATCTATGACATCGTAAACACCCGGGTAGGCTGCCAGCGTTGTTTTAAGTTGCCCGGCCGCATTGGGCAACTGCCCGGGATCGGCAGCGCTTAGATCAAACTCAATATCGTACGGAACATTGCCTTCCTTATACAGAAAGTCGATCTGGGTGCGGCCCAGATCGCCGATACGCTTGCGCCATTCGTTGATAAAGTCCTCGACCACTATGCGCTGCCGCCCCGATGCCGAAAACTCCGTCCAGAAGCCCGCGCCATGTTCCCAAACGTTAGTCTCCAGACCTACAACGACGCTGGCACGATTCGAATCAAGGCCCGGTTTAGACTGTTCCTTACTGACACCGTCCAACTCATCACGCAGTGAAAAAAACGCCTGCTCCACTTGCGCTGACCGATTTCGCGCTTCGCTGTAAGGCATATCCTCAGGAGTCTTGAGGGACACCCAAAAACTGTCTTTAACCGCATCCGCCTGTATAGCCAGACGAATACGCCCGCTATCCACCCAGGCGCCGCAAAGGAGTAAAAATACGATGAATCCGGCAAGGGTAAGGTAACGCCAATCCAGGGCGCATTGCAAAAATGGGCGATAATAACGCTCAACGAAACGCTCCAGGCCCCGTTTAAGTGTGGGGCGCAAGCGCTCCAATGCGGAAGCCGATAGTTTAGGAGAGCCAGGGGCAGCCAAGTGCGAGGGCAGAATCAGCAGCGCCTCAATCAGCGAAAACACCAGGGTCAAAATCATCACCAGGCAGATCGGTTTCATCATCTGCCCTGCCCAGCCCGGCAGGAACAACCCCGGTAGAAACGCTACCAGTGCGACCAGCACCGATAAAATTACCGGCAAGGCCACTGCCTGTATGCCCTTAATCGCGGCGGCGAGGCTGGCCTCGGCATCGTGCATCTGACGTTCTTTCTGATGCGAATACACGCTTTCCCCAATAATAATCGCATCATCCACCAGAATGCCCATCGCCAGCAAAAAGCCGAATAACGACAGCATGTTCAGTGAAACAGCCAATACCGGCATTAACCATAACGCGCCGAGCACGGAGGTAAAAATTCCTACCCCCGCCCAAAGCGCCACCCGCAGACGCAAGAATAAGGTCAACACCAGACATACCAGCACAAAACCGCCCAGTCCGTCTTCGATCAGGGTGCGTATACGTTCTTCATAAGCCTGGGAATCATCCCACTAGGCCGTCAGCATCAGACCTTCCGGCAATTGCGCCTGCTTCCGGGCAACATAGTCTTTAACACGTCCAGCTACTTCGGCAGCGCTTGTTTAGTGTGAATTTCCCAACCCTGGGTATTCTCGCCGTCATAGTGCCACTCCGACAGGCGCTCTTACAGACCGTCTCTAATAACAGCCACATCACCCAGACGCAGCCGCGTGCCATTGGGAGAAGTACGCAACACCACGTTGCCGATACTGGCGGCAGCCTGCGCTTTTCCTTTCACTCTAAGCTGTAATTCTCCCGCCGGGGTTTTTACCAATCCATTGGATTGATCGAGCGAGGCAGGGTGTATCGCTTCGGTAACATCGTGCAAAGACAACTGGTATTGATGCAATTTGGCGGCAGAGACCTCAATAGCAATTTCATAAGGCGTTTCAAAATAGTTGCGCACCTGGCGCACACCGGAAATCCGTTCCAGTTCGGCACGGATATGTTCACCGTAGCGTTGCAGTGACAGGGCATCGGCAGGGCCGTGCAAAGCCACCCAGCTAACGCCGTCATCATCGTTACGCAAGACCGGCCGCACCTCGATTTTTTCCAGGTTTTTCGGTAAGCGCGGAATGCTTTGAATTCGCGCCTGTATAGTATTGATAATCAGCTCAGGATCATAATTCGGTAGCACTGACACTTTTATAGCGCCTTCGCCTTGTTCAATTTCAGTGTAGAGCCGTTTGATACCTGACACATCTTGATACCTGACACATCGTTAATCTCCGCTTCTATGTGTACGCACACCGACTCCTCGATTTCCAAAGGCCCTGCGCCCGGATAATGTACGTTCACTTCAACTTGTTGAAGATTGAATCTGGGAAACACTTCTTTATCCATCACTCTGTAACCAGCCATACCGCCGATCAGAATCAGCAGCATCAACAAATTGGCCGCCACCGGGTTACAGGCGAACCAGGCAAGCAGACCGGAAGGTATTGCTTGCCTGCCGGCAGCGTCAGTCATTTTAGGTGTATGGATAGGCTGTTCAGACGGTTTCATCGATTATCCGCCTTTATAGCGTCCGGGTTGGCAGGCTCATCAACCCGCACTGTCATGCCTTCCACCGGCACCTGAATCCCCGAAGTCCCCAACCGGTCTCCTGCATTCAGCCCCGCTTTTACCAGGATGCGATCCGGCTCATTGCGCAGCACGTCAAGACGCTGAATATGCAGTTTTTGGCCGGGGTCAACCAGCAATGCTTCCTGGCCCGCACTCACTGCAATTTGCGGCGGCACAAACAGATTTTGTATTTCCTTGCCTTCTATTTCAGCTTGTACAAACAGCCTGGACAGCAACGGCGGTCGATTATCTTTTTGCTGGTACGGACCTTGCACCTCGGCCACGGCATAGTGCACGCCCGTAGTTTCCTCCAACATGCCTTCGGTGCGCCCAATTCGACCTTCCCAGGTTTGCATCCTGCCTGCCAATTTAGCGGTAAGCATCACTTTTGGGCCACGCTTCCCGCCTGATTTAAGCGGGAGTGTAGATAAGGAATGCGATGAGCGGTAGCTTTCCCCTACCGGTAAATCGAGAAAACCAAGCTGGTCGGTAGCCAGCGGCAACCTGATTTCAGCAACATCGGTGGAATAAATCCGGCCAAGTTTTTCTCCCGGTTGAATGAATTGACCCAGACCGATGTTTTTGCTTTGCCAGCGACCGGCGAAGGGCGCGCGCAGTTCGCAGCGGCTGCGTTTAATCCGGGCTTGAATTAAACTGGCTTCGGCGGCCTTGAGTTTAGCGCGGGCTTCGGCCAATTGCGGCTCCCGCATGGCCAGGGCTGAGGGCGCCCCTTCACCCAATGCGCGCCACTCATTGCGAGCCTGGTCGGCCTGCGCTTCTTCCATCGCCAGTTGGCGCTTGGCTTCGGTGATTTGCGCCTGTGTCTGGACAATCGCAACATCATAATCGCGCGGATCGATGACTACCAGCACCTCGTTGTAATCAAGAAACCCGCCCGCGGCAAAATCCGGGTGCAACTGGATGACCTTGCCCGCCACTTCCGGGATCAAATCGATTTCATTGCGCGGCATGACGACGCCTTGTGAATGAACGGCGAGTCTAAGCGTTTGCGGTTCAACCTGAATAACGGACACCAGCGGTACTTCCAGCGGTACTTGAAGCTTGGGCGCCTGCATGACTGTCCGGGGACGCAAGGCAATAATAGCCCAGGCTGTGCTGACGCCAATCAGCAGCAGAATGACGGGCAAGATAAGTTGCAGCCGTTTTTTCGTCATTATCAAACACCGCCGCCCAGGGCTAAATACAAGTCAATTCGATTGTTGAGAAGCTGCCGCTGCACCGAAAGATGGGCGCTTTGCGCATTCAGCGTACTACGGTAACTATCCAGCAGCGTCAGGATTTCAATCAAGCCCTGCCGATAGGAAGTTACCGCCAGTTTGCGGCTGGCCTGGGTTTGTTCCACCGCTTCATGGACCGCCTGTTCTGTGCTCTTAGCCATTGCTCTGCAGCCAGCGTCTGTTCAACTTCGCGAAAAGCATTAAGCGCAGTGTTTTGATATTGGTTTAGCGCCTCTTTCGTCAGCGCTTCATCCAAACGTATCTCGCCTTTTAAGCGGCCGCCGGTAAAAAGGGGTTGCACCAGACCCATAGTCAGATTCCAGGCAGCGGCGCGGGGATCCACCAAGTCTGTTAATGCCGGGCTACGGGTGCCGCCGCTCGCAGTTAAGGTAATCCTGGGTAATAATGCTTTCCTGGCGCTTTCCACGCGGAAATCGGGCCCCCGCAGCCGCGTAAAAGCCGCGACCAGATCCGCCCGCTTTCCAGCAATTCCGATAGCATACCGGCGGCCAGGGTAGCAGGCGGTTTCGGCAAGCGTGCGGCTTCCGTCAGACGACTGGCCGGATAACGACCCAGCAATTCCTCCAGGCGACGGGTGACAAGCTGGATTTGATTGCGCGCCTGCGCCACTTGCGCTTCGGCATTCGCCAGATCAGTCAGTACCAGACGTAAATCCAGGCCGCGCGTCAAACCCCGCGCAAATCGCCCGCGCACCAGGTCGGCGATGACCCGGCGATCTTTAATCGATTGCTCAGCCACCTCAGCCTGAAGATTGGCCTCGATCAGTTCAAAATAACTTTGCGCCGTGCGTGCCGCCAACGATAATCGGGCTCCTTGAAAGTCGGCGGACACTACTTCCGCCTCCTCTCGAAAAGCCTGTTGGGATGCCTTGATCCGCCCCCAGACATCCATTTCCCAGCTCAGCGTAAACAAGGCCTCGAAAGCATCAAACTTGTCGGCCTGCAACCCGGCATTGGGAAGCACAGAGCGCAGATAGCCGGGTTCAAAAGCGAGCTGCGGCCAGCGTCCGGCGCCTGCGATGAGAGCGTGTTCCCGTGCCGCATCCACGCGTGCGGCGGCTTTCAGGCCGTAATTATTGTTTAGCGCCGCATGAACCAGAGAGGTCAAGGCCGGATCGGCAAAAGACACTACCCATTCATCCATGATTTGTGCGGTGGAAGATTCATCAGCCATCCAGTATTCAGGTATCTCTCCGCGGGTATTGCCGGCGGTGCGTTCTGGCCTGGCAGCGCAAGCGGCCGCGATCAATAGCACTGCGCAACATAGCGTGCGTAGCATCACTAAGTTATCAACAGGTCTCATTTTGGAATTTTAATCACGAAGGTCATTAAGAAAATGAGGCCCAAAAAACTTTGTGTTCCTCGTGCCCTCTGCGGTTTATATCGCTCTCACAATCCCCATGGAAATTCTGCCTGCAGGCTATCGGTTGCAAGTACGAATAAATTCGCATTTTCAATGCATTACTTGAATAGTAAGAAGCTATTTTTTACGCCAACAAGTCTCGCAACTACTGCTCCACAGTCACAAAAGCTATTTTTGAGATGCCGGCATGCTGAACAGTCGCCATCACTTCAGCCACCTTAGCATAAACCACAGCTTGATCGGCATAGAAATGCAAGCCGATCTCCGGGTTTTGCGTAAGCTCATCTTTTAATGCCGTTTCCAAGGCGGCAAGATCGGCGACCGGCAGTTTATTGAGGGTAATCATCCCTTGTGCATCAATACCCAACTGCAACGGCTGCTCTTTCACGTCGGCTGTGGTCTCGGCGGTTTTCGGCAGGGTCACATTGACGGATTGAGTTAGCAACGGCGCCGTCACCAATAAAATGATCACCAATACCAGCATGACATCGACCAGCGGCGTCACATTGATTTCACTCATGGTTTCTTCGTTGTCGGACTGCGGTTTAAAGGCCATGATTATTACTTACCCTGTCTGTCGAGACTAAAAGCGACGTGCATATAACCGGCTACGAAATTTTCAAGGCCGGTACGGTGTTGTTTGACACCGCGCAGGAAAAAGTTGTACGCCAATACCGCAGGCACAGCGACCCCAATGCCGATGGCCGTGGCCACCAGGGCATCGCCAATAGGGCCTGCGACCACATCCAGGCTGGTCGAACCGCTTTGGGTAATCTCATGCATGGCGTGCATGATGCCTAAAACTGTGCCGAACAAGCCGACAAACGGCGCAGTGCTGCCGATGCTGGCAAGCATGGTCAGGCCGCTTTCCATGGCCCGCTGTTCTTTCTGCATGTCAGCAAGCAGCGCTTGTTCCAGTAACTCATCCGGCATGCCTCGATATTTAAGGTGACGGCCTGACACGTTTTGTTTGCCGTCCAGCCAGCTAAACCCTGTTATTGCAATGCGGGCTTGCGGGCCTCTGGTTAACGTTTCAGGCAAGGCTTTGGCAGTTGCCAAATCGGGCGCAGCCCAGAATGCGTTATTAAAACGGCGATTGTAATAACTGTTCTTGCTAAACTGCCAGAGCTTGAACAGAATCAGCGTCCAGGTTATCACTGAAAAACCAATAACGCGTACAAAGTCCCGTCGATAATCAGTTTGGGGGCAATATGGTAAGGCATTCTTTCCTTCCTTTTTAGTTGATGTTTAAAGTAAAAATAATGGGTACGATCACCGAACAGGCCACCGCCGCATCACCGCGCTTGGCAGTAATAAACCGCCATTTCTCAACCGCTGCAATGGCCGACTCATCCAATTCATCGTGGCCGCTGCTGCGGTGCACGGAGACTGTATCGCTATGGCCTTCGGCGGATACGCTGACCCGTAACAATACTTTACCCTGCCAGCCCCGGCTACGGGCAATCATCGGGTATTTCGGTTTGGGGTTAAAACCGTAATTGGCATTAAAACTGGCTTCGCTATAAGGTTCTGCCTTGCCTTGAGCGCCATGTGCTGAGGCCGGGACGCTAGCGGCCGGACTCGAGTCTTGGGACGCTGACGATGCTGCCGTCGACTCTGTCAGTGAAGGCGCGGGCAGCATGTCCTTGGCGACAGCCTCAGTTTTTGGCAGTTTCGCTTGTTTAGGTTTGACCGGCCTTTTTGTCTTCACCGGTTTTTTCACCGGCGGTTTAATTAATTCAGCCGGTTTGGGCGGTGCCGGCGGCGCCGTTGAAGCCTGTTGCCCTGGTGCGGAAACCAGTGACACTTCCATCATCAAAGGTTGCGCCAGGGTAATAGGCTCCGCGGGCTGCAATAGCCAAAGACCTGCCCACACGTGCAACAGCAGCACTAAAACCAGCAATAAACTACCGATAGAACGCAGCTCTTCTTCCCCGGTTAAAATTTCAAACAGGGTTCGCTTAGCGTGCATGACAGGCGCGGCTGTACCGCCCAGAGGCAATAAATCCTGCCTGCCCAGCCCATGTTCAGGCTTGTGGAATAAATACATAGGGGCTATCGCCTTCCTTAATTTACGCACATAGGGAAAGTTGCCCGCTGTCCGCTAACCCGGCATTTTGTCGTATATGCCAAAGTATAAAGGGCAGCAGCCCAACTTACGGTGCTTTTATTATTTGTTTGTTACAGTAAATACTCAGGTTCGGTGGGCTGGCCTAACAATACGATGAACCTGTCCAGTTTTTCTTCCACTTTTCCTATAGTCCGGCTGAGCTCGCTTAGTTGATTCTGAAGATCATGAATGTCAGGGCCGAACTGATTAAGTTTGCCCTGAACCTCCTGGGTATTATCATGAATATGTTCAAAATGAACCTGAAAATAGCGGGGCAATGGAAATCAATCAGATCATCATGTTTCTTAATTCTGCGTTTTCCAGCATTGCCGGATGCCGGGAATTCCGTATTACGCGTTTGTTCCTGTGAATGTTTTTGTGTTGTCATGGGCTCTTCCTCACTTCGATCAACAGGCGTCAGCCTTGAGTTTTTAAATAGAGAGTCACGGCAAATATTCACATGAAGCGATATTTTTACGATGTTGATCCATAAGATAAAGGTTTCTTTGGCACCGATATTTATCAAATCCTTTAAGTAATTTCTGCACAATTCTTCGACAGGGCCCATGATTAAAGGCCTTGTCGAACCCGTTCTTGGTGAGCCCTTCGGCTCCGCTCATGAGAGCCCCTTCGATTAGACTCAGGAGAGCGGTGTCGAACCCGTTCGTGGTGAGTTTGTCGAACCCGTTCGTGGTGAGTTTGTCGAACCATGAGCCAGTCAACTTTCCTTAAATAATGCACAATACCCCAAATTACCTCTCGGATAATGTCACTATCCTTGAATAAAAGAATCCATCCCTGGATAAAAACGATGTCCCTATCAATTTATCGCGAGGAGAAAACAAAACCCTGAACCTGTAGCCCTGCTGATTTAACAACTAACTCTGAAGGTAAAAAGAGCGGCAGACTCAGGGCTTCATCTATTAAGACGTTTCAGCCGTAAAAAACCTCACGTTAGAGATAAAAAATTTTCCTTGACCTTAATAAGACAGGTAAAACTTGGCCTAAAATACACTTAATTACATTGCTAGAGTCTCAAAACGGTTGTGTCGCAAATTTTCTCGAAATCAAGGACAATGTTCCGCTTTTTAGCCAAGTGAAGCCCCCCACTGATCCGTTTTAAAGGCGCGCATTTCCCCCGGAAATTATCCTGTACGCCGTATTTTTCTACGTCCGTTACAACGTGTTATATCGTAACTGGGAGGAAATTATGGAAGAGCGTGGCGTCAATGTTGACCCTGCCACCCTGAAGAACCGTTGGGTTATCAACGTCTCCCGGCTGATCACGGCTGAAGTCAAAAAACGCAAGCGTGCTGTCGACAAATACGGCGAAACCCTTGATTTCATGTTGTCCGAACAGCGCGACGAAACAGAGGCCACCGCGTTCTTCAAACAAGCCATCGCTACTAACGGATTCCCATAGAAAGTTGTCATGGATAAAAGCGGCGCCCACTAGGCCGGCTTGGAGAACATTAAGAGATTGCTGATGCTGGAATAGATTGCTGATGCTGGCTGGTTTAATCAGCTTTGTTGAAATACTCCAGGTTAAGTAGTTGAATAACCTGATTAAACAGGATCATCGTTTCATCAAGAAAATCACCACTCCCATGATGGGATTCAAAGCCTTTCATTCAGCGCAAGCAACCATTGAAGGCTTTGAAACAGCACACATGATTCGAAAGGGATCAGCTGTCTGATGAAAATAGTTCCGTTTATAAGCAGTTTATAGCTTTAGCAGAATAACCGTATCCACAGATAATTGCGGCTTTGCACTTTATGAATATTTGCGACAGAACTCAAATCATGTCGTCTCAGATGTGCAAGAAGCATGCAATTTTGCAAGTAGTTCACTTAGCAACTGTATGATTTTATTCGCCAGGCTATTGATCTGCTTTATTTTTGTAGCAGAACTTTGTCTGACTCGATCGAGAGTATAGCCGATGACACCAATGGTAAAAAATGACATCATAATTCGGGCTATAAGAACAAGTTGACGGATTTCTATCACTTGTTTTCCAGGTATTTCTTTTATGAATGGAGCATGCGCTATCGCACTTGATGATGTTGAAGCTTTGATTAGGTGAGTATTCATTAGTGATTTCTCCTATAGAGTTGTTATCGTTAATTGTTGATTACATTGTGATTGCTTGAAAAAAAGCGCATCCCTGCACTCTATGCACCTTCCCTGTTTAGCCAGGAGGTAGCTAACCGACAATGTATAAACTACAGGCTTTTTATACTGCAATATCCATTTCAGTTTCTATGAAGTAATACCATGAGCTAAATAAGGACAAAGAATCCCTGACCAGATTCGAAACTCTCTGCCACATGGCGCCATTGAAGCGTTCGATAGGATGGGTTAGGCCGGTTTGCTTAATAACCCGCCGGTGTGGTTTCTGCGGGATAACATCCCCCTAAGACTCAAAGAGGTCGGTGGGGAATACGGCCTGTTACCGATAAGTCGCCGGTATTTTGTGCCAAAGCCGCTTGGCACTGTCCTTGCTACGATCACCGCTATGAAAGGCGATAACCTGCCGCGTGTTAGCGGCTATCGCGATCCAACTCCAGTGTTTGGCACTTTTCGGGGCAACGACCCCCCCTTTCGTCAGCCTCGACCGTGAACAAGCGAACAGTCGAACCCGGCAACCCCATGATGTGCAAGTTCAAGCCCAAGTGGGTAGGCAATCTAACGGACAAGGCCGCAACAACCCTCAGCAGCCTCGTCAGGCTGACCCCGACAATACGACAAATTTCCCGTAACTAGTTGCGCTCTAACAGGACCTTTTTAATGAGTTCTCCGGTTTCTTCCCTAATAGATTTGAATGCACAATCCGCCACACACTACCGGTCACACGCGGCTTTAAAAGCGCCGTCAACCGAGTCGGCAAACTGGCGGTTGAACAGGCCCAAAAAGATGGAGTGGAATACAACCATTTCACCTTTCATGATATAAAAAGGCGGGCAATCACCGACACTAAAGGGGATAAAATGAAAGCCTCCGGACACCGATCCGCCAGCATGATACGCGTCTACGACGTGACGCCGGATGTCGTGGAGCCGACAAGAAAATAAGAATTTTTACATCAATGCCTGCCGGTAAAAATAAAAACTGGAAGCCGAAAATAACAGCCTATTGCACCTAGCTGACGTTTTTGAACGCCTCTTTTTTAATTAAGTGTTTGATTTTATTGGAGTGACCGACGTGGCTCGAACCCGCGACAACCGGAATCACAATCCGGTTTAATGGGTGTTTTTCTGTGTTAATTGCCCTTCCATAGTTCAAACTATTTTAAGATAAATCAATTAGTTAACTATCATCCCTTGTTTGTTGTGTTGATTTGTATTCTACGATATACTGCAATTATGGTTACAAACCGGTTACAAATTTAAAGGGGTGTTTTATGGCAAAAGTTAAGCTGACAGCCGGAAGGATTGCGGGCTTTAAGTGCGATGAATCAAGGGCTCAAGCCTTTTTATGGTGTGCCGAAGTACCGGGCTTGGGTGTGCGAGTTACACCAAATTCAACCGCCAAGTGCTACATTTTCCAGTCAAAAGTTAATGGGCAATCAATGCGCGTGACGATTGGCAGCGTTAAAGTATGGACTATTTCAGACGCCCAAGCCGAAGCTCGATGCTTACAAATCATGATAGATAACGGTGAAGACCCGCGCCAAGTGAAAGCTGATAAGCAAGCCGCCAAGGAAGCGGCGAAGCGAGCAAAAGAAGCTGAGGCCGCTGCACGGTTGATGCAGGAAGCCCGCGAGTCAGTAACAGTACGCATGGCCTGGGATGAATATCTAAAGGTACGGAAGCCTTTTTGGGGTGAGCGTCACTATGCTGACCATATAGAGGCTATGCAAATCGGCGGCGAAACAAGGAAGCGTAGCCATAAGCTGACTGAACCCGGTACCCTTGCATCATTAGCAGCAGTTCGACTTATTGACCTGACTCCCGAACTGGTGACGGCATGGGCGAAGGTGGAAGGCGAAAAACGGCCTGGACGCGCCCGACTTGCAAGCCGCCTCTTATCTGTTTTTCTAACATGGTGCGCAGCATATCCGGCTTATCGGGAAATTGTTAAAGGTAACGCCGCCAAGAACAAATCAGCTCGTGAAGTTCTAGGCAAACCCCAAAAGAAAAATGATGCGTTACAACGTGAGCAATTGCCCGCATGGTTCGCCGCCGTTAAACAAATCGGGAACCCTATTATTAGCGCATACCTGCAATGCTTGCTGCTAACAGGGGCGCGCGCCAATGAATTAACCGCCCTACGCTGGCAGGATGTAGAATTTCAGTGGGGCAGCCTGACCATACGGGACAAGATGCAAGGGTTGAGAGTTATCCCCCTGCCCCCTTACATGAGTCAATTGCTGGCCGCATTGCCGCGCCGTAATGAGTTTGTTTTTAGCAGCCCTACCGCTGCATCCGGCCACCTGACCGACCCGCACGATGCGAATTATAAAGTTTGTGCTGTGACTGGGGTGGATGTGACTCTGCACGGTTTACGCCGTAGCTTTGCCAGTCTGTGCGAATGGATAGAAATTCCCGCCGGAATCGCTGCACAGATACAGGGACACGCGCCGCAAGGCGTTAGAGAACAGCACTATATTCGCCGCCCGCTCGACCTGTTGCGGATGTGGCATATTAAAATCGAAGCGTGGATGTTAGAGCAAGCCGGAATCGAGTTTGTACCGATGCCGATGGGTTTGCGTGTAGTGGCATAACGAGTTATCCCCGCCTAGTCTTAGCGGATGAAAAGCTGAACACCTTCACCGGCCTGACGGGGATTTTTATTTTGAAGGCGCATTTAGGAAGGAAAATGCACAATGGCATCACCTACAATTGAAAGCTTACTTGATGTATTAAGGACTAATAAAAACAGAGACCACTGCAGCTCGCGCCTAATTGAACTGATGAAAAAGGAAGTGGAGCCGCAGATTAAGCGTATGACAAAAGCGCAGCTAGCGGAAGAACTAGCATGTGCGATTTATGCTATGTATTATGAGGAAGCTGTACTGTACGCCATGGAAGATAACGCTGAAGCAGTCCACCGAGACCGCTTAAGGTGGAAGCTTACATCTGGCCATCTTACGAAAGAACTTCAAGAAGCGCCTAAGAAAGCCAGACAGCGCAACGCAAAGAATGCCGCCGATACTCGCCATTCGCAGCCTGGAGGCAGCAACGACAAACGGGAAAAAATTCGTGAGCGATGGGCGAGCGGGGGATATAATTCCCGTAATGCTTGCGCCATGGTTGAATCAGAAAGGCTTTATATGTCATACGATGCAGCTAGAAAGGCTTTAAGAAACACTCCAGCCCCTCAAAAAAAGATAGTCGATGCTGGCAAAGGCTAGCCCATACTCGTATAGCTGACGACACTTTAATTTTTATGTGAATAATAGTGAACCTTCATCAACATAAACGAAGGTTCACAAATGAAATCCGCACAATTCCCCCCACTTAATCAGGTCGATAGACCAACTGTACCAACCGATGCCGCCGCACATTATCTGAACCGCCGCCCTCAAACTCTTAGAGCATGGGCTTGCTTGGAAAATGGCGCACTTCGCCCTATTCGCATTAATGGCCGCCTTGCGTGGTCTGTTCCTGGTATCAAGGCGCTGCTAACAGGCTGTTGATTTTATCTCCCCCGCAAGCCGCATTGATCCGTTGAAGCAGATGCGAGAGTAATTCATAAGATATTGTTATTCATGATAAAATAGTTCTATCTCCAATCTATTGCATTGACCT
>JAQUOU010000008.1:0-77881 GCA_028716975.1 Methylobacter sp.
CTGCATCCTTTTTAAATTCAAGTGTGTATTTGGGTCTCTTTTGTTTGGTTTGATTGCTCATATTTCACCTCTAATGACATTATAAATCTGTCTTTAGAAGTGTCCTGGTTAATTAAACCATTACAATCTTCCGTTCGTGGTGAGCCTGTCGAACCAAATACCTGCTACTTCATTCTTTAAGGAACCTCTGCACAGTCCTTCAACAGGGTTTTCCTGAGCATAGGCTAAGGGCTCAGGACGACCGGTAATCCTTCGGCTATACTCAAGAGATCCTTGCCAAAGGATGGATGAAAAAGATTTGTTTACAAGCAGTCGAATGCTCTTCAAAAAGGTAAGGATAAGCAGAATGTTTTGGGTTTATATTCTCCGCTGTGCTGATGCCAGCTACTACACGGGGCACACCGATAATCTCGAAAGGCGTATGGGTCAATATCAGGCTGGAGAATGCTCAGGTTATACTGCAACGCGGCGTCCACTGACGCTTGTGTGGTCACAGGAATGTTCAACTCGTGAAGAAGCCCTGTCAGCCGAAAGGCAAATCAAGGGGTGGAGCCGTAAGAAAAAAGAGGCGATGATTCGGGGTGACTGGGCAGAAATATCCCGTTTGGCTAAAAGTAAACCCTGATGTCGATTCTGGCTCTGGTTCGACAGGCTCACCACGAACGGAAAAAATGGATGAATTCAACACAACCACCGTTCGTCCTGAGCCTGTCGAAGGAAGCCTGTCGAAGGACCAGCTAATCATAAAGTAAATCTGTGGTTCGACAGGGCTCTCCTGAGTTTATCCAAGCCTGTCATGAGCCCTTCGACTACGCTCAGGAGAGCCTTGTCGAATGGGGCTCACCACGAACGGAAAAACTGAATGAACTCAACACAACCACCGTTCGTCCTGAGCCCTTCGATAAACTCAGGAGAGCCTTGTCGAAGGAAGCCTGTCGAAGGAAGCCTGTCGAAGGAAGCTTGTCGAAGCTCTGTACTATTTAAAGTTACCTATATTGCACCTATAGCTGGAGAAATCACCTCCAAACAGGCCTAACCGCCACAAAAAATCAAGATAATTCCAAACAATAACTTTACCCGTTTAATTAACGCGAAGCAATTCACACAATCAAGCCCATCGTAAAAAATACATTAAAGTTTCAAAATTGCCGGACGATAACCAAGACAGGTGGGGGAGCTATCAAAGATAAGGAACCCGTAGTTATATAACCCGGCAGGATGGCCTGAACGGGTCTAACCAGGAGAGCCTTCATGGCACAAACAATTAATACCAATATTTCTTCCTTAAACGCTCAACGTAACCTGAATATGTCTCAGGCTTCTCTGTCCACTTCGTTACAACGGTTGTCTTCCGGTTTGCGTATCAACAGTGCAAAAGACGATGCGGCAGGTCTTGCTATCAGCGAACGGTTTACCACTCAAATTCGTGGTAATGACCAGGCTGCGCGTAATGCCAATGACGGTATTTCCCTTGCGCAAAGCGCTGAAGGCGATTTAGTCACAATCGCCAGCAACCTGCAACGGATGCGTGAATTGGCTGTTCAGTCCGCCAACGCCACCAACTCCGATTCCGATCGTAAAGCGATTGATAACGAAGTACAGTCACTGTCATCAGAAATTGACCGGGTAGCGCAAAATTCCTCATTCAACGGCTCGAAACTGCTGGATGGTACTTTTACAGCTAAAACTTTCCAAATCGGCGCCAACAATTCCTCAAGCGATAGCATTCAGATCGCATCTATTGCCAGTGCCAGGACATCAGCGTTGGGCGGAAGCGGGACGTCAACATCAACCTCAGTAACCGGAACCTCCACAACTGCCGCCGCCCTGACTGCAGGGGCTTTAACCCTGAATGGCTTTCAGGTTGGCGCTTCAAGCATTGGTGCGGCTGCTGGTCAATCAGTTGGGAGCGCCTTCTCCAAGGCAGCAGCAATCAATTTAGTCTCTTCCCAGTCTGGTGTCTCTGCAACAGCGAATGCAACTTCTGTCACAGGCGCTGCCCAAAGTGTTTTTACCGGAGTAACCGCGGCCAATTCTTTTAGCGTCAATGGCATCAATGTTGGCGCGATTGCTGCTGGCGGAACTGCTCCTGGTCAAGGCGCCAATGTGGCTGCCGCTATCAACTCAGTTTCCGCCCAGTCTGGAGTCACTGCAACTGCGGATAATCTCGGTAAAGTTACTTTGAACGCTGCCGATGGGCGTGATATCAGTTTGCTTGCTCAAGGAACTACCACGGCCGCACTAGCCTTAACGACTTTTGGTTTAGTCACAGGCGATGTGGCTGGTCCGGTAGCTGCAGTGACAACGTCAGGCACATTAAGCTTAAGCTCCAACAATGCTGCTGGTATAGTTATAGGCGGTGGCACGCCTGCTATCGCCGGTTTGACTGCAGGTACCACTTCGCCATCGACCACCTTGACGGTAAACAGTATTTCTTCGATAAACGTGCTAACGTCTGCTAATGCTACCAATGCCCTGGATGCCATTGATGGCGCATTGCAGACTGTAAATACTTCACGCGCTTCACTGGGCGCCTATCAAAACCGTTTTGCCACGGTTGTGGATAGTTTGCAGGTTAGAAGCGAGAACTTGTCAGCTTCCAAAAGCCGAATCACAGATGCAGATTTTGCCAAAGAAACAGCAAACCTGACACGTGCGCAAATTCTGCAACAGGCAGGTACTGCAATGTTGTCCCAGGCTAATAAATTACCGCAAAATGTATTAAGCTTATTGCAATAACAATGAAGGTAATGCCCGGCTTCCGCTGGGCATTACTTTTTTCTGCAATTGGCGAAAGAGGTCAAAATGGAAATCCATGCATATAATCCAAAACAGACATCTCCCCCTGTGGCTTTAAAGATAACTACTACTGATCAGCCGGTTGAGTCTTCGGTTAAAAGTGTGCCGGAACCAACCGGTAAAGCAGACGCCAAATTAGATACGGCCGGCGTATCTACGGTTGCTCAAGCAAAAAAGCCTGATGATCTGGAAAGCGATATTCAACAAGCAGTCAGTAAGTTAAATGACTTTGTGCAAGCAAGACAGAGTAACTTACAGTTTAGTGTTGATAAAGAAAGCGGCGCTATGGTTGTTAAAGTTGTTGATTCTAAAAGTGAAAAAGTTATTCGGCAAATTCCGGCCGAAGAAACGCTTAAGCTGACCCGCTTTCTGATGGCGCAGAAGGACGAAGTGGCGTTTAATATTTTCAGTTCAAAAGCTTAATGATGGAGGTGCTTGCAAAAAGCATGGTGTGGGTGGTTCGACAAGCTCACCACGAACGGGATCAACACAAACCGTTCGTGCTGAGTTCGTCGAAGGGTTCAACAAGCTCACCACGAACAGAAAAAGTAAATTTATAGTTAATATAACCACCGTTCGTGCTGAGCCTGTCGAAGCATTAACGGCTTCGACAAGCCCGCCCTTTCGACAAGGCTCTCCTGAGCGTAGTCGATGGGCTTAGAGCGAACGGAATTTTGGTATGTTCAACTGAGGTTTTTAGGGTGATTGTTAATTATTCAAAACAGAGACACTGAAGACATAGAACTTCCTGATTACTTACAAGCTTCAGCTAAAATTGAACCTGATTAGTAAGGAACCTCAGCCAACACCGTCATACCGGCATGGATGCCGGTATCCAGTCACATGGATGTGAATGTTGGCTTGGCATTGTGCCTAAATCGAGCGGCAGGGCCTTGGGCACAAACCGTCCATGGCCCTGGATTCATGCGGGGCTTTCCTGCCCCGCACCCCAATGGGGGTAAATGCCAATCCGCTTCTGGCGGATTGGTCCGGCGCCAATCTGTCTGGAACAGATTGGCATTTACCCGAAGGGTGGCAGGCAGGAGAGCCTGACATGAGTCCATGCCGGTATGACGGGGCTTAAGGGTTTGCTGCTTCGGCTGAAAGTTATACGTAATCAGGTAGAACGTTACAATCTCTGAGATTTTTCAGTGACTACATAATTTTAAGGAGACAGACAATGGCTGCAATCACATCCGCAGGTGTTGGTTCAGGGCTTGATATAGAAGGTCTGATAACGAAACTGATAACTGCCGAAAGAAAGCCGACGACAGATCGGCTTGATAAAAAAGAGGCTACATTACAAGCAGATGTATCCGCTTTTGGATCTGTTAAAGGCGCATTGTCTGCTTTCCAGACTAGCATTCAGAGTTTAAAAGATGCGTCTTTGTTTAAAGCGCAAACTGCGACCTCAAGCAATCCCGAGTTATTTACAGTTTCGGCAAACAGTTCAGCTGTTTCCGGTAGTTTTTCAATAGTAGTCGATCAACTGGCCCAAGCGGCAAAATTACGTTCCGGTGATTTTACCAGCGAAACAGAAGCTGTTGGAGCGGGTAGCTTGACTATAGGTTTGGGTGCAGGCAGTTTTAATCTTACCGTTGGGGCCGGTACCACCCTGGCCGGTATTCGGGATTCTATCAATCAGGCAACTGATAATCCGGGGATAAAAGCAACTCTTGTTAAAGTCGATAGCGGCTCTCAACTGGTGCTGACTTCAAGTAAGGAGGGCGCCGCCAATACCATTACGATTGCTGCTACGGATTCTGATGCCCTGGACGGTAAGGATTTAACCAAGCTGGCGACTGCCAATCTTACCCCCATTCATGCTGCTCAAGATGCGATAATTCATGTCGATGGGCAGCAGGTTACACGCAATAGCAATAGTTTTTCTGATGCTATCACGGGGGTAACTGTTTCATTGCTGAAAGCAGATCCCAGCATAACAGGCACTCTGAGTACCGCTCTGGATAAAAGTTCTGTTACGGCCAAAGTAAATGATTTTATCAAGGCTTATAATTCTCTCGCCAAAACAATGAGTGGTTTATCCAGTTATGATGCGGCGACTAAAAAAGGCGGGCCTTTATTCGGGGATGCAACATTACGCGGGGTGCAAAATCAAATTCGTCAGGTGTTATCAACTACTGTGCAAGGAGCCGGCAGCTTTTCGACATTGGCCGAGATCGGCATTACCACTGATAAAACCGGTACGCTTCAACTAAATTCCAGTAAGCTCGATAGCGCCATCTCTACAAATTTTGAGGGGGTAGCTAAATTATTTTCATCTGAGACTGGCGTGGCTGCGCGTTTTGATAACACAGTACAAAGTTACCTGTCTTTCGATGGCGCATTATCATCTCGTATTAGCGGGGTAAATAAGGATATTACAGGTATCACGGCGCAAAGAAGCAAGCTTGAGGACAGGCTGATAACATTAGAAGCGCGTTTCCGCAAGCAGTTTACGGCAATGGATACTTTAGTGGGGCAGTTACAGTCCACGGGCACTTTTCTTACCCAGCAATTGGATAATTTGCCGGGACCAATATCGTCAAAAAATTAAATAGGCAGAACTTAGGGAAGCGCTGAACAAATTGATGTCACTCATGGTTCGACAAGGCTCTCCTGAGCACAGCCGAAGGGGCTCTCCTGAGCACAGCCGAAGGGGCTCTCCTGAGCACAGCCGAAGGGGCTCTCCTGAGCACAGCCGAAGGGCTCACCACGAACGGGTTTGACACCGCTCTCCTGAGCATAGACGAAGAGGCTCTCCTTAGTTTATCGAAGCCTGTAATGAGCTTGTCAAAAGGGCTCACCGTTCATCCTGAGCTTGTCGAAGGAAGCTTGTCGAAGGAAGCTTGTCGAAGGATTTAATCAGAGCTTCCTTAGCCAGCATTTTTTGTTAATTCGGTAAAGTTTTTAATAAAACTGACGATATAACAAAGTAGTTGTTCCGAAATGGATCAAAATCTAATAGTAACGAGGATATATCAAATGAATGCTGCATCAGCAATGAAACAATACAAACAAGTGAGTGTTCACTGCGGCATAATGGATGCTTCACCCCATCGTTTGGTGCAAATGCTTATGGAAGGAGCTTTGGAAAAAATTGCCTTGGCAAAAGGCAACATATCACGAAATGAAATCGCCTTAAAAGGTAGCAATATCGGAAAAGCTATTTCTATTATTGGTGGTTTACAGGGGTCTTTAAATAAAGACTCCGGGGGTAAATTGGCAGAAAACCTGAGTGAGCTTTATGACTATATGACTAGGCGCCTGCTCATTGCAAATACTCGCAGCGATGCAGGTGTTTTAGATGAGATTTCCAGTTTAATGATTGAAATTAAAACGGGTTGGGATGCAATCCCTGAGGCTCTTAAAAATTAGCCTGAAGTAATATGAGGTTGCGCCTGGTTACAACTCATAGTCTCAACCAATCGGCAGCCGAAGCTTCCTTGTTTCCAAAAGAATTTTTAAGATGACGGATAAAATAACCGATCTTCAACAGTTAGTATCTCTTAGCCGCGAAATGCTGGAAAAAGCGGAGTCAGAATCCTGGGATGAGCTGTTCGTGCTGGAAGAAAAACGGCGTGCATTGCTCGGCTTGTTTTTTTCAGTGCCTGTTCAGCAGGAATATGCAGGAGAGGTTTCAGAAGGGATTCAGTCGATTATGGCAATTGACCGTAATATCATGGAATTAGGGCTGGGGAAAAAGTTAGAACTCGAGCAGGCGTTGCATCAGATAGATCAAGGAAAAAAGGCTGTTAAGGCATATAATTCATGATCTTGCTTTACCTGTGCAGAATAATTTCCAGCACCAGTTTGCTGCCGAAATAAGCAAGAAGCAGTGATATAAAACCGGACAAAGTCCATTTGATTGCCGTTTGTCCTCTCCATCCGTAACGGCTTCGGCCGATCAATAAGCATGAAAATATTAACCATGCCAGAATCGATAAAACAGTCTTGTGCACCAGATGCTGTGCAAACAGATTTTCTATAAATATAAAGCCGCTGACCAACGAGATTGTCAGGAAAAAAAGTCCCGCGCTCAGCATTTGAAATAACAAGGATTCCATAGTTTGCAGGGGTGGTAATGACTGGATAAAACGCCTGGGTGCATGGCTTTTCAGCTGCCGGTCCTGAATGGCGAGCAAAATGGCTTGCAGGGCCGCGATATTTAACAAGCTGAAAGCAATAATAGACGTTAGAACATGAATATTCATCTGCCAGTTATGGATATGCAGGGGATGAGGCTTTTCCGGAAAGGCCACATTTAGTCCCAGCATGATGGCGGCAACCGGAAATATTGCGATACCCAATTTTTCGACCGGTTGATTTAATGTTGCCATCAATAAAAGCAGAGCTACAATCATTGAAACGAGCGAAGATGTGCTAAAAAGGCTAAAGCTGAAGCCGTCATTTTGCCGGAAAACGATGGCGGTGTATAAGATGTGTGCACATAAAGCTATCCATGCAAAATAAAGCGGTATGCGCTGATCAGGATATTTATAAGTCTGTCGTGAAATAAGCAGAGCACTTCCCAGATAGGTGCAAATTGAAAGGGTTGCGAGCACGGTGATAGTCATGAAATTACTGGTAATTACCCTGATCTTTAAATAGTATCGACTGAGATTTTGCCGGAATTTAAAAAATTAATAAAGTTTGGCTAAAATAAAGGTAATCTTTAAAAATACAGTGTTTCGACAGGGCTCTCCTGAGCGTAGACGAAGGGCTCAGTACGCACAGTTCTACTATTATCAATACCTTACGTTCGTGCTGAATCGTGAGCTTGTCGAACGTTCGAAGCATGAACGTAACTTATTTTTAGAGCTCCCCTAAAGACATTCTTGTGATTCCCGCATTCACTTCCAATAAATATAATTACAAGCACTTGCGGGCCTTTGTGTCTTTAATTATTGCGAATGCAAAGGTTTTAACGGGTATGGTAATATATCCTTTTGAATACTCCTAACGCATTTGCGTTAGCGGAATTTTCCTGAATTTAATAAAGATGCAGATATGTTTGATAATTTAACCGATCGACTAAGTAGTACACTTAAAAAAATTAAGGGTCAGGGGCGGCTGACTGAGGATAATATTAAGGAAACCCTGCGTGAAGTACGTATGGCTTTACTTGAAGCTGATGTGGCCCTGCCCGTTGTTACGGATTTTATTGACCATGTCAAAGCAGGCGCTTTAGGACAGGAAGTGCAAACCAGTCTTTCACCTGGGCAGGCCATGATCAAAGTGGTTCAGTCTGAATTAATCAAGGTGATGGGCGAGGCGAATGAGGGGCTTAATCTGAAAGCCAATCCTCCCGCTATCATTTTAATGGCAGGTTTGCAGGGCGCAGGTAAAACTACTACGGTCGCCAAGTTGGGCCGTTGGCTAAAAGAAAATCAAAAGAAAAAAGTCGGTGTGGTCAGTGCTGACGTTTATCGCCCAGCGGCTATTAAGCAATTGCAGATGCTGGCAGATGAGCTTTCTTTGGAATTTTTTGACAGTGATGTGACTCAAAAACCGGTTGATATTGCTATGAATGCAATTGAAGCGGCCAAGAAAAAATTTCTTGATGTAATCATTATTGATACCGCGGGCCGCCTGCATATTGATGATGAAATGATGGGCGAGATTAAAGCCTTGCACGCTGCAATCAATCCTGTCGAAACATTATTTGTTGTTGATAGTATGACCGGTCAGGATGCCGCGAATACGGCAAAAGCCTTTAATGATGCTTTGCCCTTGACAGGGGTTATTCTGACCAAGGCCGATGGTGATGCGCGAGGCGGAGCGGCATTATCTATCCGCCACATTACCGGTAAACCTATAAAATTCATCGGTGTGGGTGAGAAAACCAACGCCCTGGAACCTTTTTATCCGGATCGCGTTGCTTCCCGTATTTTAGGCATGGGCGATATGCTGGGTCTTATTGAAGAGATCGAGCAGCGAGTCGATAAAGAAAAGGCCGAAAAGCTTGTCAAAAAAATACAGAAAGGCAAAGGTTTTGACCTGGAAGATTTTCGTGAGCAATTACAGCAAATGCAAAGTATGGGTGGAGTCGGCTCCATGCTGGACAGGTTGCCGGGTATGAACACCATTCCCCAGGAAATGAAGGACAAGGTTAATGATAAGGAATTATCGCGCCAGATTGCCGTCATCAGTTCTATGACCATGCAGGAAAGACGTTATCCTGACTTAATCAAAGGTAACCGGAAAAAACGTATCGCTACGGGTTGCGGGCAGCAACTGTCTGATGTTAATCGCATTTTAAAGCAATTTTTGACTATGCAGAAAATGATGAAGCGTTTCAAAAAAGGCAATATGGCTAATATGATACGCGGTTTAAAGAGCAATATGCGCGGCATGAGAATGTAGTTGGATGGTTTCGATAGAAGACTTATGCAATAAATGGAAGGAATGGAAGGAATGGAAGGAATGGAAGGAATGGATCGGCTTTTATCAATTTGTTCTTCACTTATAGGGAAAATCGCGTAGAATAGGCGGATTGAATTTTGACTAATTGTTTTAGAGGAACTTAGATGGTAACCATTCGTCTTTCCAGAAGCGGCGCGAAGAATCGTCCTTTTTACCACGTTGTTGTAACAGATAGCAGAAGCGGTCGTGATGGACGTTATATCGAACGTCTTGGATTTTTTAATCCCTTGGCGCGCGGCAATGAAGAAAAGTTGCGTTTAGATACCGACCGTATTGAGTATTGGAAATCTAACGGAGCCCAGCCTTCCGAGCGTGTTACAAAACTAATTAAAGATGCGTTGAAAGCTGCTGCATAAACTGATTTGCCAAAACAAAACTTTATAAATGTCGGGAAAATTTCCGGTGTTTTTGGGGTAAAGGGATGGGTTAAAGTATTTTCCTTTACTGATCCCAGGGAAAATATTTTGAGTTATTCTCCCTGGCTGCTGAAGAAAGGCAGCGAAACCAGGTCGGTAGATATTATCGATGGCAAGCCACAAGGTAAAGCGGTAATCGCCCTTCTTGAGGGGGTTAGTGATAGAGATCAAGCAGCAAATTTCATGGGTTGGGATGTATTTATAAAACATGAGCAATTACCTGAAGCGGCTATTGGTGAATATTACTGGTCCGACCTGATAGGTTTGAAAGTTGAAACCGTTGAGGGTGTTCAATTAGGCGTAGTTGATAGTCTGCTGGAAACAGGCGCTAATGATGTAATAATTGTTCAGGGAGAGCGGGAACGGGTAATACCGTTTTTACAGGGACAAATAATAATTAATATTGATCTGGATGCTGGTCGGATGATTGTCGACTGGGATTCTGAATTTTAATTAGGGCCGGATTTTAAATTACTAACATGCGTTTTGACGTGGTAACTTTGTTTCCTGAAATGGTGATAGCGGCGGCAGGTTATGGCGTAACAGGCAGAGCGCTTGAGCGGGGAATAGTCAGCTTGTCGGTATGGAATCCGAGGGACTATACGCACGACAAACATAGAACTGTTGATGACAAGCCTTATGGCGGCGGGCCTGGGATGGTAATGAAATATCAGCCATTGCACGACGCAGTTTATGATGCAAGACAAGCAGGTGTGGAGACTACAAAAGTAGTTTATTTGAGTCCGCAAGGTAAGCCAATTACACAGGATTTGTTATCAGACGCCAGGGAAGTATCGCAATTGATTTTAGTTGCCGGACGTTATGAAGGAATTGATGAGCGCTTTGTTAAGCTGGATTGTGATGATGAATGGTCTATTGGCGATTATGTTATCAGCGGCGGTGAACTTGCTGCTTTGGTAGTGATAGATGGGATAACGCGTTTACTACCTGGCGTTTTGGGTGATGAGGATTCCGCCCAACAGGATTCACATATGAACGGCTTACTGGATTATCCCCACTTTACCCGCCCTGAGCAACTTGAAGAAAGTTCAGTGCCGGATATTTTAATGAGTGGAAATCACGCTGATATAGATCGTTGGCGCATGAAGCAAGCTTTAGGAAGAACTTGGCAGAGACGTCCGGATTTATTGAAAAAAAAGAATTTAAGTGCAGAGCAGGAAAGCCTGCTGAAAGAATTTATAGTAGAATTAAATTGAAGGTGTGGTAATGAGCAATATTATTGATGTATTGGAAGCAGAACAACTGAAACAAATCCCTGATTTTAATACAGGCGATACCGTTGTTGTTCAGGTTAAAGTAAAAGAAGGCGAGCGGGAGAGAATTCAAGCCTTTGAAGGCATAGTGATTGCAAAACGCAATCGCGGGTTAAACTCTGCCTTCACCGTAAGAAAAATTTCCCACGGTACCGGCGTTGAACGCGTTTTTCAAACACACAGCCCTATCATTAGCGAGATTAATGTTAAACGTCGCGGTGATGTGCGCCGTGCCAAACTATACTATTTGCGTGATTTGGCCGGTAAAGCGGCTCGTATTAAAGAAAAACTTTAACCGGTTTTTGCTTTTATACCTGATAAAAAAGGCAGCTTAAGTTGCCTTTTTTATATCTGAATAATAATTTTTCATAAAATAAAGACACGAAGAATAGCTATAAATTTCGTGTCCTTGAGATAAACATATAAATTTTAAGCCGCCTCGCCCAGAATGGCGTCAGCGGCTTTTTCTCCTATCATATATACGGAAGTAACAATAAAAAATCCGGGTATCACCGGAAAAGCTGAGGCATCTACTACCCTAAGCCCCTGAGTTCCGCGTACTTTAAAGTTGCTGTCGAGCACCGCCATCGGATCGTTGTCCTTACCAACCGGGCAAGTACAGGAGGCATGATGTCCCCAAGCATGGGATCTGACAAAATCACGGAGATCCTGATCACTCTGCACATCTTTTCCAGGTAATTCTTCTTCTGCAATGAGTCCTTGCTGCCAAAGAGGATCAGCTAATTTGCGGACATATTTGATTCCTTCAACCATAGAGTCCAAATCCTCCCCGGCATGGTCGCTTCCTTCCTCAAAATAACGAAAGTTGATATAGGGCCTATCGCGCGGATCAGTCGATATCAGGCGCACTTCACCAGCATGGTTGCTCGTATGTGCTTTAAGTACTGCCCAGGTGAGATAGTTCAAGTTTTCTTTGATCAAGGAAGAGTAGCCCGGAAAATAACCTTTAAACCGGCCCAACACGGCAAAGCAGAATAGATCAGGTAACGGGCGTTCGGCAAACGAGCGTTTAACAACGGCCAGTACTGCGCCGTTGGTAGCATATACTCCCTTGCGGTGCTTTTCCCATTGTTCATATTGAGGGTCGCCTTTGGCGTATTTGGCATCTTTGAGTACTTCCCAGGCGTCAAAATTCATCCGGTTAACTACCCCCACTTCATAGCGGTCTTGCAGATTACTTCCAACGCCCGGCAGATCGACTCTGACCTCAATACCGTGCTTACTCAGCTCATCTTTGGGGCCGATACCGGAAAGCATCAGAAGCTGCGGCGTATTATAAGCGCCACCCGACAGGATTATCTCCTGAGAAGCATGGACGGTACGTAATTCACCGGCTTGCGTACTGGGGTTCTGATGTGCTTTGTAGAGTTTAGCGCCTTTTAAATATTCGACGCCGATAGCACGATTATCTTTATCCAGGATAACTTTAGTAACCAGTGCATCAAGTTCAATGGTGAGCAATTGCGGGTATTTTTCATGCACATCCAGCAAACGTTCCCTGGTACCGATGCGCGCATGATTTTTGGTTGCAAGGGGAGGATAACGCAGGCCAATGGCATTTTCTTGTACATTTCGCCAGTCGTTTGGATCAAGTTTCGCCCTGAAAAATAATTCCAGCCGTTGAAGAGGATTTGGCAGCGTAAGAAGTGCTTTGGCAACGGAATCGACTATGGATTGCACAAGAGAGGTATCACCGAGCGCGCTTTTGGGAATTGCCTTTTCCGTATGCAGCCAGCCATTCCAGCCGTGACGGGTCGGGTTAATACCGAGTTTTGCCAGCCAGCGATATACCGGCCGATGATTGCAGTTTTCCATACGCTCGAAATACTTGCGCATATTGTCGGCTTTCCACGAAGGATTATCGGTCATTGTAGCTATTTTGTCCCAGTCTTCATTGTGCGGATACACGGTTATCATGGCGTTATGGGCAGTGCAACCGCCCAGACACCCGGCCCGCGGATAAAGCACGCCGCCTTCTTCCGGGGTATATTTGGGATCTTTTTTCTGGATCTCTTCATTTTCGTAGTGACGAACGAAGTAATCCCATTTCATTGCTTCGTTTTCTGTAGAAAAAGTATGAAATACCGGCACATCGTAGTCATCCGGCAGACGTTGTTTATCAGGATTAGCCAGATCCCCTCCCTGCAGCATTCGCGGATCGCCTCCAGCCTCCAATACCAGGACTTTTTTTCCGCGCTCCGCTAATCTTGCGGCTACCGTTCCTCCGCCTGCGCCTGAGCCAACGACGATATACTCGAAATCAGTATCAATAATTCCAGTCATTTGATTTGTCTCCTTGATCGAATAATTTTTGAAAATTGCTGTTCGTCATAAGCGAACAGCAGTTCTTGATGTATTTGTTTAAACGGATTTTGAGCCGGGCGGGCACAACTCTTTCAATTTGCGCCGCCGGCTCATTAAGCCTATTAATTACATAGTCTTTAGAAATGCGATCAGGGCTTTCTTATCGTCATCGCTAAGCCCTGGCTCTGCTTGCGTATCTTTAAAGTAATCGGTGCCGAAGTAATGCCCCCGATTCACAATATAATCCGGGCATTTACTGGCTTTTATCAAAGGATCAATCAAGTTGCCGAAGACCTGTGCCGCTTGTGCATCAGAGGCATCTTTAGGAAGGGCTTTTAAATCTTTCTTGATTCTTACCAGCAGGTTTACCAACTCAATTTTATGTTTAATTCTCGAGATAATGTTTTCTCTTCTATCCAGATCGATGTTAGTCAGTAAATTAACCGGTGTTCCTTTTGGAATCGGTCCAAGTTCAATGCCTTGTTCACCAACCAGGCTGCCACGACTGATTATACCAACCAGTTTTTCCAGTAATTCGGGCACGTATCCCGATGGCACACGCAGGTAACTGGTTTCATAGGTTTTATCGACCCAGCCAGGCAGCTTTTTGCCGGAAGCAGTTTGATACTGGATATTCCCTTTGCGTTTTTCCGGCCAGAGCATTTGTTCAATTGAATTATCAAATGATTTCAGCCGCTCTTCCACCGCAGGGCTGGGATTGAACTCACCCACCGTATTGTTAAGCAGGAAAGGAGCCGTAGACCAGAGGCTTATCAGCGAAGCAGGGCGGGTAAAGCCGCGGCCGCCGGCCGGCATTTCGTATTCCCTGGATTCTCCGGTGAATGGCTGGTGAACAGTAATTGTTCCTACGGAAGGAAGGTCTTTATAAGATTGGGAGGAAAAGTCATTCCATATATTGCCTTCAATCGCATTGGTAGCCAGAGGACTGCAAGCATTGGTTTCCAGCAGCGTCACAGGAATGCGCAAGTCGGTGGAGAGAAAATTGTCTTTAAGAAAATCTTCCTGCATTACGATTTGCTTTATTTCCGTTTTGAATTCTTCGCTGCGCGTCCAGTCCCAGTAGGCATTCCAGCACTTCAGATAATCTTTGCCTACACAACCATTCGGAAAGAAGGTATAAGCTTTTTCCGGCAGTTTACTTGAATGACAACGCGCGCAGCGCTCACCAAAGGCTGTTTTGCCGCGAGCTAACGTTTCAGCATCAGCGGTAAGTTGCTGAGCGCCTGAAGGCGCATTTTTCAGGTAATCGGGTTGCGCAGTCGCCAGGAAGAACAAGGCTAAATTGGGCGTCTGCTGTTCATTTGCCTGCCAGTAAACCGAATTCTGACGGCTAACTTTTATGGGTATTGGCGATATGGGTTTACCGCCAAGCAGAGGATTGAAATGGTTTAACCATTCTTCGCTGAACAAGCCGATGTTGATAAATACCCGGTTCAACGCACCCAGGGCGCCAACCGAATCAGAGCCATCCTTGAGTACGCGCGGTGTCCAGACGGTATCCGGGGCTTTATAAAACGCCGCCAGAGGACTATCGGCAGCGACATAATCATTGAGCTGCTTATTATTCAATCCGCCATCCGACAGCTTCTCCATGCCAAATTTTTTAGCGTTTGCCAAGCGGGCGCCCAAGTTATACACCGCATTCATGGTGCGGGGATTATTGATGTAATCGGTGGAAACCAGCGAGGTATCCAATGCGCCAGGACGGGATGTATGGAACAGCTGATAAGGGAAACTGCTGGCATCGGCTTCCCAGGTAAAAATCCGGTCTATCCAGAAATATTGAGCGCCCGGATTTGAATTAAGATTTTCCCATTTCGGATTTTCAGGGTCCTTGGGCGGATTAGTCGGGTTAGGGCCCACATGGCAAAAACCGCAGGACATGCCGACCCGGTAGGGTCTTACCAGTTTTTTGTCATTATAATAGCTGGGGTCGGTATAATAACGGACCGGATCCCAGCGTTTTTGCGCCTGCTCATCAAAATCCGGGTTGGGGAATAATCGTACGCCTACGATACCAGTGGCGTAACCATAATAGGAGCCGACTGGAGTATTTTTACCTCTGGCGCCGATTTTTATCCCGGGATACTTTGTTTCATTTTCGAATGGATCGGCGGGACAATCTTTTGACCGCACATCCAGCCATAATCCGTAGCGGTCTTCGCGAGCGCCGGCGGATTTTTCAAAGCAGGGTTCATTGACCAGCCCCAAATAATTCCAGCGGTTGCTGCGGCTGAATTTTAAACTGGGATGATTTGACAAAGTCTTAAGAAAATCGAGATTGCCCCGGCTTTCATAGCCCAGCTTATCCCAGAGACGATCGTTGCCCGCGGTCCATACAATCCAGTTATTGCGGCCGATAGCGGCAGCCTTAACGGCGTCTTCCGGTGCTATTCCCGGGGCATAGGGGGCGAGAGCTGCGGCTACCGCCGTGGGATTCTTAGTTACCCCATTATCCATATCGCGAAAATAATCTTCATCCGCTCCAGGTAAACTCTCCGCTGTTCGTCCTGCGCATTTGGCTTCATCCAGTACTTTTCCTGCACCTCTCAGGTCACAGGGTTTACTTTTTAGTACCGCTATACTAGCGCTGCTATAGCTGAACAAACCCAACGATACGGCCCCTAAAAAAGTAAGTGTTATGATTGATGTTTTTATTTTCATAATATCTTACTCCCCAATATCGTACCCGCTCTTTCGAGAACGAGTTTAAACAAGGATGTTATTATTTTCATACTTTTCACTCCTCAAACCATTAGAATTATTAGAATTATTGATTGCTATGATTTGTAGCTATGTATTGTTGTTTTTATGCCCCCCTAAGTAATATTAATAATATTTTATGGTGTAGATGATAGCTTAGTAAAATAAAGTGTCATTTGCAGGTTAATCGATTTTTCGTCGAATTTCGGAAACAGTGTTGTGAATCAGTTCTGAGTAGATTCTATTTAAACAGTTGTGACGTACTGGCATACTGCTTCCAAAATTATAAAGTGGCGATTTTTCTCCGATGAGAACTTTCATTTTGCGGCTAAGAATGGCTTACTTTTTAATTTGGATTGCAATAAATCGTAATACGCCTTTATAGTTCAAACAATTTCCGGGGTTGAAACTGCAAAATTAGAGTTAATGCTTGTTGTAATTTCCCTCTAAAGTATCTTCACATCTTAAACAAAGTCAATGACTTTAGAAATATTGTTCAATTTAAATTAATGACTCCACCTATACTCGTCAGACATGAAAATCCGCTATGTCAAGATAATGAGATAGCCGGAAGTAGGGCTGTCTGATGCTAAGAAATTTATCAAAACCATGTTAAATAGTTAAAATTATTTTCAGAAACACAGGTAGGGCTCCATGTATGAAGATACTCCATCACCGTTTCCCCAGTTAAATATAGTGGCCGAGAATTTTAAACATGCCATTCAAAATTAAATGGGTAGAAAGCTGTTCAGGAGTTGAAGAAGTTTTAAAAATTCCAACTTTGGCAGGTAAACTTATTTTACATAGCCAGCAGGATGGAGTGGTTAAAGCAGATTGGGAAATAGGGGAGGATTTTGATCAGAGCAGCGATTTCTCCGAACATGAACTTAACATCCTACAGCAGTTAAATATGTATTGGCTAAATAGAGACAAATCCATCAATATTAAACTGTTAAAACAAGGGAGTAATTACAGAAATCAGGTTTGGGCTGAACTTTGTAACATTCCCTTTGGAGAAACGATAACGTATTCTGCCTTAGCCCGAAAAATAGGATCGGCTGCACGGGCCGTCGGAAATGCCTGCAGGGATAATCCCTATCCTTTATTTATTCCTTGCCACCGGGTTGTCTCTGTTACCGGATTGGGCGGCTATAACGGGCAAACTAAAGGCCGTTATATGGCTATAAAATGTAAGTTACTCGAATTTGAAGCAGCCGGTAAAATATGAATGCAACCGGTTTAATAGACCAATTTCTGGATGCAGTATGGGCAGAGCAAGGCTTGAGCCAAAATACGCTTTCCGCTTATGGCAGTGATTTAAGAATATTTGCCAAATGGTTAAACGGAAAATCCATGTTAAATGTCGATAGCGGAGAGCTTTCAAAATTTCTGGCAAGCCGATATAAAGAGGGCATAGGCAATCGATCTTCAGCACGTATTCTATCGAGTTTGCGACGTTTTTATGCCTATTACATTAGGGAAAACGGCATAGCCATCGATCCAACCGCACTGATAGAGTCTCCTCACATCGGCCGGCCTTTACCGATATCCCTTTCGGAAAAAGATGTAGAATTATTGCTTGATGCGCCTGAAGTTGCTCATTCACTCGGGTTCAGGGATAAAACTATGCTGGAAATGCTGTATGCAACCGGACTTAGAGTATCGGAGCTGGTCAATTTAAAGTTTGAGCAAATCAGTTTCAGGCAAGGCGTGGTCAGGATTACCGGCAAAGGTAATAAAGAGCGGCTGGTGCCGGTCGGCGAGGAGGCCATGAGTTGGCTGGAAGGCTATATGAATCAAGCCAGAAAAACCATTCTGGGTGAGCGGCAATGCGATTATTTGTTTGTGACAAGCCGTGCTGCCGGGATGACGAGGCAAGCCTTTTGGCATATTATTAAGCGTCATGCAAAAAAAGCGGATATTAACAAAGAATTATCACCGCATACGTTAAGGCATGCGTTCGCTACCCATTTGTTGAATCATGGCGCGGATTTACGCGTAGTGCAATTGTTGTTGGGACATTCGGATTTGTCGACTACGCAAATTTATACTCATATTGCCCGCGAAAGATTAAAAGAACTGCATTCAAAATATCATCCTAGAGGATAAGTTACAATGACACAAAATATTCATCCGACTGCCTGTATAGCATCGGATGCTTTGCTAGGCGAGAATGTTACAGTAGGGCCTTTTGCGGTTATTGAAACAAATGTTGAGATAGGGTCAAACTGCCGGATTGGCGCTCATGCGGTAGTACTGCAATATGTAAAAATCGGTAACGGCAATATTTTACATCCGCATGCCGTATTGGGAGACTTGCCTCAAGATACCGGTTTTAAAGCTGAAACAGTTTCCTGGCTTAACTGCGGCGACAATAACGTATTCCGGGAAGGATTTACTGCGCATAGAGCATCTAAAGAACAGGGTGAAACGCGTATTGGCTCTGGTTGTTACTTTATGAATAACAGCCATGTCGCGCATGATTGCACAGTCGGGGATGGAACGATATTTGCCAATAATGTTGCTATTGGCGGGCATGTTGAGGTGGGTAATCATGTTTTTATGGGCGGCGCCGTGGTTGTGCATCAGTTTTGCAGAGTTGGTTCATTCGCGATAGTGCAGGGCACGACCGGCATTAATATGGATGTTATCCCTTTTACGCTGATTGGTGGATGGCCTGCCCGGCATTATAAATTGAATACAGTAGGTTTAAAGCGGGCCGGAATAACAGGCGACCGCTATAAAATGCTTTCGGCGGCATTTCGGTTGCTAAGAAATCGCCAACCCTTAGACTCTCTGGAAGAGACGGAAGAGTTAAAACAATTGAAAAACTGGTTGGCTATTAAATCCAAGCGCGGCGTACATGGATTCCTTAAAGTTTAAGGATTTAAACGTTCCGCGGTCAGGAAAATAATAACCGATGCGGGTCTTTATCAATTTGATTCAGCCGGGTATTTTTACTGGGTCTGTATCAATATTTAGCTACCTCTTGGAGCGTATGCAGAAATAACTTCTGCCGGTGATCTGTATGGCTTCCACGTAACAATTAGATATTCCTGGTTTTACTGAGACCAGTCCTTAAAAAGGAATATCATCATCAAAATCATCATAATCGGGAGGTGGCGGCATAGATGCAGGATTATGTTGTTGCGCCGGTTTCGGCGATTGGTTTTCAGGCCTTGATGACGGCGCTGAATATCCGGTTTGTGGTTGCTCTCCGCCGAAACCGGAAGTGCCGCCGCTACGGCTTCCCAACATGTGCATTTCTTCGGCAATGATTTCAGTGGAGTATCGGTCCTGTCCGTCTTGACCCTGCCATTTACGAGTTTGGATACGGCCTTCGAGATAAACTTGGCTGCCTTTTTTTAAATACTCTCCCGCTATTTCAGCCAAACGGTTAAAAAACACAACTCTATGCCATTCAGTAGCGTCTTTCTTTTCGCCCGTCTGCTTATCTTTCCACCGTCTTGTAGTCGCCAGGCTGATACTTGTTACAGCAGCACCCGATGGTAGATACCGGACTTCCGGGTCTGAACCCAAATTTCCAATTAAAGTAACTTTATTAAGCATTTATTCCTCCTAAGTTTTTGTCGTGTAACAAATTTAAAGTTTATCCGGAATATTAAATCTGGAAAAGCTTTATTCATTTGAGCTTAAATTAAACGATCAAAATTAAAATACTGAGCATAATAGCTCCATTTTTAAAACTGAATTATATGTTAACAGTATTAATCTCTAATATATCATTTCATTTTTATATTATAAATACTGGTAGATACAGGGCTGAATCAGTCTTAATCTTCACAAACCCGCGTTAAAATTAACTTATTGCTCCGGCCTGATAAAGTTTTAATTTCCGTCCGCCTTGAGCCCTTCGTCTACGCTCAGGAAAGCCCTGTCGAAAGGCTTATATGCTTCGACTTACTCGGCACCAACGGTTCAAACATTAAAAGGCCGGATCAATAGCAAGCAGAAAGCGGGAGGATAATAACACAACATTTACTTGTGATAAGAGAGCAACGACGTCGACTATAAAAATGCCTATGAGTGCACGTGGCGTAAAGTCAGCAATAAACGCCGGATTAGATTGGAGTTTATGATCCTGGTTTTTTCGGAAGCTTTTTTAATATTTGCTCTCATGAATGCTTCATATAAATGCCGTATTAACAATTTTAAATATCTAAACTCGGCTCTTAAAATATTAATATTTATTCCACTGTTTTTGTTGTCTATATTAAAGTTTTTAGTGCGGCTTACAGGGCGCATTTAAATCCGTCATTGTTGAGAAATCATTGCATTTATGGTGTAATGCCAGCGTTTGACTTTTTAATGTGCTCTTATTTTAGTTCTAATAAAAAGTAAGAGAAAGGTTTCGCCGCAACGTGTTTGGAGAGCAGGCTTATCAACTATGCAATTTACTATTAAAAAAGGTTTGGATCTACCCATAACCGGGGGGCCTAAACAGGTTATTGAGGAGGGCAATACCGTTAAGTCTGTGGCGCTTCTTGGAATGGACTATGTAGGTATGAAGCCTACAATGATGGTCAGTGAGGGGGATACAGTTAAACTTGGCCAGATTCTCTTCAGTGACAAGAAGAATCCGGGTGTAAACTTTACTTCGCCGGGTGCCGGTATTGTTAAGTCAGTCAATCGCGGTGCTAAACGAATTTTGCATTCCGTCGTTATTGAACTTAAAGGAACCGACCAGGAATCTTTCACCAAATACAATGATTCAGAACTGAATAACTTAACTCCGGAACAGGTTAAAAGTAATCTATTGACCTCCGGGTTATGGACCACCATACGGACACGTCCTTACGGTAAAATTCCGGCTGTAGACAGCAAGCCGAATTCTATTTTTGTTACTGCCATTGATACCAGTCCGTTAGCGGCTGATCCGGTAGTCATCATTAACGACCGCGGCGATGATTTTGCTCATGGTCTATCAGTTATCGCTAAATTGACCGATGGCAAAACCCATGTTTGTAAAGCGACCGGCGCTGATATTGCGACAGGTTCGGCACCTGTATCTGTTGTTGAGTTTTCCGGGCCTCATCCTGCCGGTTTACCGAGTACCCATATTCACTTTATTGATCCTGTCAATGTCGATAAATTTGTCTGGCACCTGGATTATCAGGCGGTTATGGCAATTGGCGCATTATTCAGCACAGGTAATTTAAACGTTGAAAGAGTGATTTCATTGGCGGGGCCTACTGTCAAAAATCCAAGATTAATCCGGGCTCGTGCAGGTGCGAATACCGATGATTTGGTTGAAGGAGAGTTGGAGGATATTGAAAACCGTGTAATTTCCGGTTCAGTATTATATGGACATCGCGCTGCGGATTGGGCAAGCTATTTAGGCTGTTATAACAACCAGATTTCAGTGATACAGGAAGGGCGCGCTCGCGAATTATTTGGCTGGATTGTTCCTGGTAAAGATAAGTATTCAGCGCTTAATGTCTATATGTCCAGTGTTGATCGTAAGGAAGATCGCAAATTTTCATTAACGACGAATAAAAATGGAAGTAACCGGGCGATTGTTCCTGTAGGCATATATGAAGCGGTAATGCCTATGGATATTTTATCCACCCCGTTACTGAAATCTTTAATAGTCGGTGATTCTGATCAGGCCCAATTATTAGGTTGTCTTGAACTTGATGAGGAAGATGTGTCCTTATTTACTTTTGTGGATCCGGGTAAACACGACTTTGGCCCGGTGCTGAGAGCAAATTTAACTAAAATTGAGAAGGAAGGATAATGTCGGCTAGAAATTTATTAGACAGCATAGAGCCGCATTTTACAAAAGGCGGAAGATTTGAAAAATATTTCGGCCTCTATGAAATGGTGGATACTTTCATTTATACACCCGCTGAGGTAACGCGCGGCGCTACTCATGTTCGTGATGGTAATGACTTGAAACGAACGATGACTTTTGTGGTAATAGCCACATTTTTCTGTGTGTTAATGGCCATATATAACACGGGTTATCAGGCTAATCTGGCAATGGAAGCCATGGGCTTGGATAAAATAAATAACTGGCGCAGTATCCCGATGACAATATTTGGGTATAGTCCGGTTAATCCATTTTCATGCATGGTGCATGGCGCATTATATTTTTTCCCCATTTACGTGACCACCATAGCAATCGGCGGCGTTTGGGAAGTGCTGTTTGCAACGGTGCGCAAGCATGAAGTCAATGAAGGGTTTCTGGTTACTTCAATGTTGTATGCATTGATTTTACCCCCGAATATGCCTTTATGGCAGGTTGCTCTGGGTATTTCATTCGGTGTCGTTATCGGTAAGGAAGTATTTGGCGGAACCGGTAAAAACTTTTTAAATCCTGCTTTAACAGGCCGGGCGTTTTTATATTTTGCGTATCCGGCCTCAATTTCCGGCGATTCCGTATGGGTGGCAGTTGACGGCTATACTGCAGCTACGCCTTTAAGTCTGGCTGCCAATGGCGGACTCGATGCAGTGCATGCAGCTAACTACAGTTGGGCGCAAACTTTCTTTGGATTTGAACCGGGTTGCCTGGGTGAAACTTCAACGCTGGCCATTATGATTGGCGCTGCATTTTTATTGTATACCGGTGTTGCATCCTATCGGATTATGGCTGGCGTATTTATAGGAATGCTGGCGACTACTTTGTTATTCAATATAATCGGTAGCGAGACTAATCCTATGTTTGCTTTTCCCTGGTATTGGCATTTTGCTACCGGCGGTTTTGCTTTTGGCATGGTTTATATGGCTACTGATCCTGTGAGCGCAGCCATGACTGATACGGGCCGCTGGTTATTTGGAGGCTTGATCGGCGCCATGACAATTTTAATCAGGGTTGTTAATCCGGCTTTTCCCGAAGGTATTATGCTGGCAATTTTATTTTCAAACATGTTTGCACCCACGATTGATTACTTCGTCATTCAGGCCAATATTAGAAGAAGGATAAAACGTCATGCTTAATAAAGAACAGCTGTGGGAGCATTACGAAAAGTTCAAAATTTACCGGGATAAAATCCTGGCTTTAGGCAACGATAGTTTGGAAAAAACGATCGCCATTGCCCTTTCTCTCTGTTTTATTTGCGCAATTCTTGTGTCATTTTCTGCTGTTGCGCTAAAGCCCTTGCAGGTTTACAACAAAGACCTGGACATGAAGAAAAATATTCTTGATGTGGCTGGTTTATTAGTGGAAGGCAAGGATATTGATTCAGAATTTGAAGAAAAAATTGTAGCGAAACTCGTTAATCTTGAGACCGGTGAATACGTTGAGGATATCAACGTAGCTGAATACGATCAACGCAAAGCTGCTAAAGATCCCGCCCAAAGCGTTCGAATTCCTAAAGACAAGGACATAGCGCATATCAGGGTAAAAGCCAAGTTAGCAAAAGTCTTCCTGGTCAAGGAAGGCGATGCTATTAAATCAATAATTCTGCCGGTTAGCGGTTATGGCCTGTGGTCAACTTTATATGGTTTTCTTGCCGTGAATGCTGATGGACAAACCGTCCAAAGCATCAACTTTTACGATCAGGCGGAAACCCCCGGCTTGGGCGGCGAGGTTGTCAACCCGAACTGGCGCGCTTTATGGAAAGGCAAAAAAGTTTATGCTGAAACCGATCAGCCTTCTTTAGAGAAAGGCACAATAGATGACGCGAGCTCCGGAGAACCCGCCTTAAGTGTTATTAAAGGCGTTGTAGAGCCCGGTAAGCCAGGCTCTCAATATCAGGTAGATGGCTTGGCAGGTGCGACATTAACCAGTACGGGTGTTACTAATCTGATCAGGTACTGGATGGGCAAAGAAGGTTTTGCGCGGTATTTGGGTAAAGTAAGAACGACTAAAGAGGGCTAAATTATGAGTGCAGTTTTAAGTAGCGAAACAAAAAAAGTATTGACTGCCCCCCTGGTCAATGACAATCCTATTACTTTGCAGGTTCTGGGGATTTGTTCTGCGTTAGCGGTCACCTCAAAAATGTCAACGTCGCTTATCATGGCGCTTGCGTTGACTTTGGTAACTGCATTTTCCAGTGCGGCGATCAGTTCAATCAGGAATCATATTCCAAGCAGTATTCGAATTATTGTACAAATGACCATCATTGCTTCTTTGGTTATTGTGGTTGATCAAATCTTGAAAGCCTTTGCATATGAGGTCAGTAAGCAACTATCCGTATTTGTCGGTTTGATTATTACCAATTGTATCGTGATGGGCAGGGCTGAAGGGTATGCGATGAAAAATCCGCCTCTGGAAAGCTTTATGGATGGTATCGGTAACGGATTGGGCTATAGCCTGATATTGATTATTGTGGCATTTTTTAGAGAAACGCTGGGTTCTGGTAAGTTGCTAGGCATCGAAGTCTTCAAGCTGACTAAAGACGGCGGCTGGTACGACCCGAATGGTTTGATGTTATTGCCGCCGAGCGCCTTCTTTATTATTGGCTTGATTATCTGGGCTGTCCGTCAATGGAAGCCTGAGCAAGTTGAAAAGGTGGATTTCAAAATCATGGCTATTGCTCATGGTGAAGGAGGACATCACTAATGGAAGCGTATGTCAGTTTATTTGTAAAAGCAGTCTTTATTGAAAATCTGGCACTCTCTTTCTTTTTGGGAATGTGCACATTCATAGCGGTTTCCAAGAAGATTTCGACTGCTATGGGTTTGGGTGTGGCGGTAATGGTTGTGCAAGCCATTACCGTTCCAGCCAATAATATTGTTTATCATGCGTTGTTAAAGGAAGATGCTTTATCCTGGATGGGCATTACCGGAGTTGATTTAAGCTTTTTAGCGTTATTAAGCTGCATCGGCATGATTGCTGCGTTAGTGCAGATTCTTGAAATGATCCTGGATAAGTTTTTCCCCGCCTTATATTTTGCACTGGGCGTATTTCTTCCATTGATCACCGTGAACTGCGCTATTTTAGGCGGCAGTTTATTCATGATTGAGCGTGACTACAATTTCGGCGAAAGCGTCACCTATGGCATCGGCAGTGGTTTAGGCTGGGCGTTGGCTATTACAGTTATGGCCGGTGTGCGCGAGAAGCTCAAATACAGTGATATACCTCCCGGCTTGCAAGGCCTGGGTATTACTTTTATTACTGCGGGTCTGATGTCGCTTGGCTTCATGGCTTTCTCTGGAATCCAACTTTAAGAAGGTATCGTAAATGCTGGAAATTGTATTAGGGATTATTATTTTCACGGCTTTCGTGATAGCACTGGTATTTGTTATTATCGGGGCCAAAAGTAAATTGGTGGCCGCCGGAGATGTTGAAATTCTTATCAATGATGAAAAGAGAATTCATGTACCTGTAGGAGCAAAACTCTTAACCGCCTTGGCTGATCATGGTTTGTTTGTCTCATCAGCATGCGGGGGAGGCGGTACCTGCGCCCAGTGTAAAGTAAAAGTAAATTCAGGGGGTGGAGAAATTTTACCCACTGAACTGACTCATATTACTAAACGCGAAGCCGCACAAGGTGAGCGTCTTTCGTGTCAGGTTACTGTAAAACATGACATGAGCATAGAAGTTGAAGACGACGTGTTCGGGGTTAAAAAATGGGAGTGCACCGTTAAGTCAAATGATAACGTCGCGACCTTTATTAAAGAACTGGTATTGGAGTTGCCTGAAGGAGAAGAAATCAATTATCGCGCCGGTGGCTACATTCAAATTGAATGTCCGCCTCATATAGCAAAATATAATGATTTTCAGGTTGATGAAAGATTCCGCGATGACTGGAATAAACATAATTTATGGCGTTATGTTTCTGATGTAAAAGAGTCTACCTTGCGCGCTTATTCAATGGCAAGTTATCCTCAAGAAAAGGAAATCATGCTGAATGTGCGTATTGCAACGCCTCCTCCAGGTGCTCCCGATACTACTCCGCCCGGTATTATGTCTTCTTATATCTTTAGTCTGAAACCAGGTGAGAAATGTACTATTTCAGGGCCTTATGGTGAATTCTTTGCCAAAGATACGAATGCGGAAATGGTCTTCGTTGGTGGCGGTGCAGGTATGGCGCCTATGCGTTCGCATATTTTTGATCAATTACGCAGGCTGAAAACCAAGCGTAAAATAACTTTCTGGTATGGCGCACGAAGTAAACGCGAAATGTTTTATGTGGAAGATTTCGATATGTTGGCCAAGGAGAATGACAATTTTGAATGGCATGTCGCTCTGTCAGATCCATTGCCTGAAGATAATTGGGACGGTTATACCGGTTTTATCCATAATGTTCTTTATGAACAGTATTTGAAAAATCATCCCGCGCCTGAAGACTGTGAATTCTATATGTGCGGCCCCCCCATCATGAACTCATCAGTTATAAACCTGCTGTTAGATAACGGCGTTGAGCCTGAGAATATCATGCTCGATGACTTTGGCGGTTAACTAAACATTTAAACTCTCCCGTCCAGTTCTTTTCTTTTCGGGAGACTGTCCTCAAACTGGCGGCTTATATTATATTTCCTATCAAAGAACTTCAGGCCTACAATGGTGTCTTCATAATTTAAATTTCTTCCGGAATTAAAGCGCATGAAACGAGCTGGCTTAGGGGTTTTACTGCTGGGTCTGCTTTTTTCCAATGCGGCCTTTGCTTTACGATGCGGGCATTCCTTAGTTGATGTGGGCGATTATAAAGATGAGGTGTATGCCAAATGTGGCGAGCCGGATTCCATCGAAACCCGCACTAAAATAGAGGGTACTACTTTCCATCATCCGAGGAGAACGCTTGATTTGCAACAGTACGAAGAAATTCTGGTTGAAGAATGGATTTACAACTTTGGCTCTTCGCGCTTAAAGCAATATCTCCGCTTTGAAAACGGACGATTAGTAGAAATTAAAGATATAGGGCGTGGACATTATTAATGCGATATCTTTTAGCACCACAGCATCCCCGCAATCAAATTTACTTTAGAAAGAATGAATTTTGGATCATACTCAAGGCGCAAAATCTATAAAGACAATTGAAAGCCGGCATAATTTTAAAACCCAAGACTTACAGCGCGGCATTATTTTTTATTTAAACTGATAAAGATTTTGAACAAACTACATCAGCCTTTATTACCCTTACCAAGGTAGCATCATGACATATTTTCTAGTGACTTTTATTTTCATGCTTATTGTTATTACGATGATGGCAATAGGTGTTATTTTTGGCCGACATGTTATTAAGGGATCATGCGGCGGTATAAACAATGAAAATTGCGTTTGTATAAAAAAATGTGATAAAAGGAAGAAAATGGAAATGGAGGGCAGCGTTTAAATTTGGTTTGCCAAACGTAGCCGTATTATTCAAGAATGATTGATCCTATAGCACGTCCATTACTATAATAATAATATAAGGAGTTGATTATGCTGGCGAAAATTACTGTTGCAGATTACATGTCAAAAAGATTAACTACTCTCACTAAAGATACGGATGTGATTGATGCCATAAAGAAACTGCTGGATCATAAAATAACCAGTGCTCCGGTAATTGATCAACGGGGTCATTTGCTGGGTATGTTTTCTGAAAAAGACGGCATGAAGGTTTTCATGCAAAGTGTCTACAATCAAGGCATGAGCGGAAAGGTGGGAGAATATATGACCGAAGAAATCATAAAGGTTGATGCTGAGTCCACTATCGTGGATCTTGCCGAAAAATTTCAGAAGTCTTCAGTCAGAAGTTTTCCGGTTTTTGAGGATACTGATTTTGTCGGGGTTATCAGCCGAACGGATGTGCTGAGGGCATTGGTCACAATTGCAGGCCGTCATGGAGAGCGTAGCGACTTGGAGTAATAGTAGACTTGCGGCTTTAGCGTTTTTACGAAGCCTGCCGGCATAAGGAAAATTCTAAAAATAATGAAAGTACGCTTGAACGCAAAAGAATATCAATATCTGCCCAGTATTTAGTTACGATTATTGAGACTGGATGGCTTTTAGCACATCTGAATATAAAATCAGATTTCGCAAAAAATAGTTCTCCTCTGAATAAGACTTTATTGGGGCGCTCGCAATATTAACTATCTCTAGGGACGTAGTTCATGACAAATAAAACGTTTTATTGGCATGACTACGAAACATTCGGTACGGACCCGCAAAGAGACCGCCCCGTCCAATTTGCCGGAGTTCGTACCGATTATGATTTTAATATTGTCGACGATCCTCTGGTCATTTATTGCAGGCCGCCGGCGGATTATTTACCGCATCCGGAAGCTTGTTCAATTACCGGTATAACTCCTCAGATTGCTGAACAGAAAGGTGTCTGTGAAGCAGAGTTTATTAAATTAATCCACGGGCAGTTATCCCCGCCCAATACCTGTACCCTCGGCTTTAACAGTCTTCGTTTTGATGACGAAATAACCCGCAACTGCCTTTATCGTAATTTTTATGATCCCTATGCGCGGGAATGGCAGAATGGTAATTCACGCTGGGATATAATCGATATTGTCAGAGCGGCAAGAGCCTTGCGCCCTGAAGGATTAGTCTGGCCGGTCAGTGAAGAAGGACGCCCCAGCTTTAAACTTGAAGAATTAACCACAGCCAATGGCATAGCTCATGAAACAGCGCATGATGCGCTTTCGGATGTTTACGCCACTATAGCCATAGCCAAATTGGTCAAAACAGCTCAGCCAAAACTCTACCAATTTTTATGGCAGCATCGTATTAAGACCGAAGCGGCTAACTTGCTTCAGCTTGGCAGTTTCAAGCCCGTCGTACATATTTCAGGAAAATACCCGGCGCTTAAAAACAGCCTGGCTATAGTTCTTCCTGTTTGCAATCATCCCACCAATACCAACGGTATTATTGTTTATGATCTATCTATCGATCCTGAACCGATGCTTTCACTATCCGTGGAAGAAATTCAACAGAGGCTATTTATAGCAGCGGATAACCTGCCGGACGGTATCGCGCGAATACCCTTAAAAACAGTGCATATCAACAAATGTCCTGTATTAGCGCCTGTTTCAGCTATCAGGCCAAGTGATGCGCAAAGGCTGGAAATTGATTTGTCTTTTTGCCAGGAAAATATTGAAAAGATTAAAGCAGCAACCGGTTTGGCTGAAAAATTATCAGTAGTCTTTAGTCATGCTTATTCTGAACAGGAATCTGATCCGGACCTGTCCATCTATAGCGGCGGTTTTTTTTCCGATGCGGATAAGCAAAAAATGACCAGAATCAGGATTATGCCCCCGGATCAATTAGCTAATATTTTATTTAAATTCAGTGATGCCCGATTATCGGAGATGCTTTTCAGATACAGGGCTCGTAACTATCCTGAAACTCTGAGCATACATGAACGGCTGAAGTGGGATGAATTTTGCAGAAATCGATTAAAAGGTGGTCAGGCCGGCGCAGGAATTTTACTTGAGGATTATCTAACCCAATTAAAAAAGCTTAGAAGTAAAGAAAACATTGATTTAACTATTATCAACTCTCTGGAAGCTTATGCCAGTGAGAAAATGCAGCAGTTCGGTATTCCAAACTGATGCCGCAAGGCTCTCTGCGAATTACCTATTACGCAAAAAGTTAAAGATACATTTGCTGCGCTTCCCGGATGGTGGATTATCCTAAAAAACTCAGTTGATGGGTGCCAAAGGCCGCTCGTGCTGAGCCCATGAATTTGAACTATTGACAGGCTCTGCTGATCACGGGTTTGTATTGCTATGATTCAACACGCTTTCAAAGTGCTTGCGAAATTCAACCTGAGGGCTTCCGGGATATTTTTGGCCGTGCATGAAATAAACTCCACAATCATTGACGAGTATTAATATGTTATTTCCGATGCCGGTCATTGTAGGCGCACCCCGATCGGGCACCACATTATTACGTTTTATGCTGGATGCCCATACCGAACTCGCGATTCCTCCCGAAACCGGATTTTTGGCGCTCTGCGCCAAATGGCTTAAATCTCCGGAAGTTTCCCCGGAAAAGTTTATTGAAACAATTTCAGGTTTCCCTCCCGGTTCGCCTATATGGCCCGATTTCGGCATCGATAAGGAGGTTTTGTCGGATATGTTGGATCAAAATGGGTGCTTCAAAATCGCCCCAGGGATCAGGGCTTTTTATCGCGCCTATGCCAATCGATTCAACAAACCGCGCTATGGAGATAAAACACCGAACTATTGCTTTCACATCTCGGCAATACATGAGCTACTGCCGGAAACCCGCTTTATACATCTAATTCGCGAGGGCAGGGATGTAGCGCTGTCCTGGCGTAAGACCTGGTTTGCTCCGGGTCAAGCTATAAGCACACTGGCGCAAGCCTGGCGGCAACATATCGAAAGCGCCAGGGAACAAGTGCAGCGAAATGCAGTCCCGGTATTGGAAATTCGCTACGAAGCGCTGATTACCCAGCCTCGATTGTCGCTACAGAGAATTTGCGATTATATCGAATTGCCGTACAGCGATCAGATGCTTCGTTACTATCAGACGGCGGCAGCGCGGCTTGTCGAACATGGTCCACGGTTTGATGGCAACGGGGCATTGCTGGTTACTCACGATCAACGCCTTACGCAGCAGGCGCTAACCCTGACTCCTCCTTCCGCTGACCGGATTGGCGTTTGGCGGCGTGAGATGATGGCTGATGAAGTACGTGAATTCGAAGAAGACGCCGGCGAGTTGCTGAGCGAGCTTGGCTATCAGCGGGAAGGGTTGTAAGCATGACTGCCCCGGCGATTCATTGCGAGGCGCTTGGCAAGTGCTTCCGCCTATACGAAAACCCGCGCGATCGTTTACTCGAAAGTATTTTACATACTCTCGGCAGCCGGTTTGCCGGAGACCGTGCTAATCGGGGCCGTGATTTTTGGGCTTTGCGCAATATCTCTTTTACCGTGTCGCCCGGCGAAACCATTGGCATCATAGGTCTAAACGGTTCGGGTAAATCTACGTTGCTGCAACTTATCGCAGGCATCCTTAGCCCTTCGGAAGGCGTTGTGCGGGTCAATGGCCGTATTGCCGCTCTGTTGGAATTAGGTGCGGGTTTTCATCCCGAATTTTCAGGTTTGGAGAATGTCCGCGTTAATGCGGCTGTGCTTGGCTTAAAGCCCGAAGAAATCGAGCAACGCCTGGAGGCTATTCTGGCGTTCGCCGACATTGGCGATTTCATTCACCAGCCGATTAAAACCTACTCCAGCGGCATGTATGTACGTTTGGCTTTTGCCATTTCCATCCATGCCGAACCTGACATCCTGATCATAGACGAAGCGCTGGCAGTTGGCGATATGGCTTTTCAGAGTAAATGCATGGCGCGCATCCGGCGTTTTCAGCAAGAGGGCAAGACCCTGCTGTTCGTTAGCCATAATATCGGTGCAGTGAGAGCTCTCTGTGACCGGGCGCTATATCTTGATCACGGTTCCCTGGTCATAATTGGCGTAACAGGCGATGTGGTCGATCGTTATATTCGCGATATACAACAGGAGGCTGACATTGCAAATCACGCGATTTTCACTCCTGAGCGAATGCAACCGCCTCAGTTGTTACCGGAGAATAAAACTCCTGATATGAGTCTGCGTTACGCTGAGTTTTCGAAGAGTATCGAAGGCAGACGTCCTGGCTCAGGTCAGGCGCGCATACGTTTAGTCGAGTTAGTAAGTGCCGATGGCTTATCCCTGGAAATCGCCGAATTTGACGCTGTGGCAAAAATACGAATCTGGGTCGAATGCCTGCAACCCTGTACCGTCTCAATTAATTACAAGATCAGGGATGCGTATTTGATTGCGGTGGCAGGTGCGGACTTCCTCATTATCGAGCAAGAGCTGCTGGAAATGAGTCCGGAGGATAGCTATTTGGTGGAATATACAACCAGGCTTCCCCTGATGGATGGAAGTTACAGTATTCGCACATCGATCACAATACCGATTGCTAAACATGAGCACGCGGTTTTCGTGGATGTTGTTGAAGTTTGCTGTCCGTTTAAAATACTTTCATCCCGTCTCGGTAAAATCTATACCTGCGCCTATTTGTTTAACACAGTCGCAATAAAAGCTCTCGAGTAAGCAATGCCTATGGAAATTGGAAATCTGTCCGAAACACCACGTTGCGCACTTAAAGTCGGGCATCCCGGACATGAACTGCGGGTATTGGGCTGGGTTAAAAGAGCGCGGCCCATTGTCGCCGCTCTGACCGACGGCTCCGGCCATATCGGCCAGTCCCGGCTTGAAATCAGCAAAAAATTCCTGACGGAGGCTGGAGCCATTCCGAGCGGGTTGTATGGCATGGTTACCGACCGGGAAATCTATAGCAAAATCCTTGAGCAAGACCATGACTTTTTCTCGTCCTGGCCAAATCCATCGCTAACCTGCTGATCGGCCAGGATGTCGAAATTGTCGCCGGCGATGCTATTGAAGGTTATAATCCGTCACATGATCTGTGCCGCCTTATTATCGACCGGGGAGTGCGAATTGCTTCATATCATCTGGGTCATGCCATAAAAAACTATTCTTTCTTACTGATTGGACATCCTTCGCTTGAAGATTCAGCTGAAAACAGCATGATGATCGAGCTTTCCACCGGCGAGTTGGCGCTTAAGCTCTCGAAATCGCAGCAATATGCCGAAAAAGCAGGTGGAGTGCTGGTTTCGGAAATTGCTGTATCTATAACAAATTATGGAGAGGATGCATTCGGTAAAGAAGTGTTTCGCTGCGAGGACTCCAGCGCCGCCTTGGCCAACTTCGAACAAGAACCGCCTTATTACGAGCTTTATGGCGAGCAGCAGGTAAAAGCCGGCTTTTACAAGCAAGCCATTAAATACCTGGAGCATATAGCGCCTCTTGCCAGGACGCTTTTGCAATGATTCAGAGCCGGCAACAGCCTGGACTGCGTGTTCTGATTACCAATAATACGCTTGCCGAGCGGACAGGGTCTGAGCTTTATGTTTACGATATTGCGCTGGCACTGCTCAAGCGAGGCTATAACCCGATCGCTTATAGTTCGTTATTGGGCGATGTGGCGGAAGAATTGCGCAAGGTCACTGTGCCTGTTATCGATAATTTGAGCGCCCTGATTGTCGCGCCGGATTTAATACATGGCCAGCATCACCTGGATGCCATGACCGCCATGCTGCGCTTTCCGCAAACGCCGGCTCTTTATTTCTGCCACGGCTGGCTGCCCTGGGAGGAATTGCCGCCGTTATTCCCATCCATTGTACGTTATATCGCAGTGGACGACCTATGCCGGGAACGTCTTCTGACCACTGCCGGTATAGCGCCTAAGAAAGTGAAAATTCTTTATAACTTTGTTGATCTGGCACGATTCAAACCCCGCTCGCCGCTCCCCGAAAAACCGCAAACAGCGCTTATCTTCAGTAATTACGCAGCGGAAAGTAATTTTGTCGGTATGATCCGCGCCGCCTGTTTGCGGTTTGGAATTGAACGCATCGATGTCGCGGGTATGAGTTCGGGCCATGCAGTTTCCAAGCCGGAAGATCTGTTGCCGAAATATGACGTGGTGTTCGCCAAGGCCAGATGCGCTCTCGAAGCCATGGCAGTTGGCTGCGCTGTAATTGTGGCTGACTTTCCGGGCCTTGGCGGAATGGTCACCACGGAGAATATGCGGGAACTCCGCCGTCTTAATTTTGGCGTTCGCACCATGCAGAGTGCCTCGATCTCGGAAGAAAATATTTATGCCCAACTGACTTGTTATGAAGCAATTGACGCCAAAAAAGTGTCCGAATGGATTCGTAATGATGCGGATTTGGAAAAAGCCGTTGATAAACTTGAAGAATATTACCAAGAAACCCTTTCCGAGACAGATCAATGCTTGGCCGGGCCTGTTCAGACCTGGACCTCGGCTGCATCGGATTACTTGTTTACACTGGCGCCAGCCATTAAGATGCGAGACTTGACGGAGCAGCGAGCCGCCCGAGCAGACTGGTTTTACAGGGAAGTGCAAATGCTCACGGAACAAAATGCACAGTTACAAAACCAGTTAGTGGCACAGCAAAACCACCTCGCGACAACTCAAGACCAACTTAAGGCGGCGCAAAACCAACTTGGAGAAATTCAGGATCAATTTAACGCAATACAATTCGAGATCGAAGCAATCAGAGCTTCACGGACATGGAAAGCATTTTCCGGTTACCGCAAATTCAGAAAATGGCTAAGCTCTAAATCGGCATAAGTATTTATTCAGGCCAAGTATCATTATTGATGGGTTGAGCTAGATTGTTCGGTTAAAAACTACATTAATTCAATCAAACTTGCCAGACAGTTGCCAAGATTTATCGGCAATAGGCAACAGCGGTATCTGCTACAAGATTGAGTTTTAGATGTCGTAACGTGTGCTTGCTTCGCTCAGTTATCATATAATGCGCGGTTTAGTTTTTATAATTTCAACTCAGGAGTTACTATGAAGAAAATTACTTTATTTATTTCGGTTTTGCTGTTCTTGTTTACGGCAATTGCCAGTGCGCACGGTCCTGTCCGGCAAAAGTCTGAAGAAGAAATTACCATTAATGCACCGGCTGAAAAAGTCTGGGCTATTATCAAGGATTTCGGTGACATGTCTTGGCATCCTGGTATTAAAAGCGTGACGGTTAAGGGTGACAATAAAAAAGGCGCAATTCGCGTTTTGACATTGAAGAATGGCGGTACTATTACTGAAGAATTGAAAAAATATGACGACAAAAAAATGTCTTATGCTTATAAAATTACCGAAATGAGCACGGCGAAAACCATTACTCATGCCGGAGCTGAAGAAAAAGTGCCGGTCTTACCGGTAGACAACTATGCGGCAGGCATTGAGCTGGAACCTAAAGGCAATAGCACGGTTGTATCCTGGAAAGCAGCTTATTACCGTGCCTACATGAACAATAATCCACCGGCTGAAATGAATGAAGAAGCGGCTAATACAGCCGTAACAGCGATTTTAAAAGCGGGATTGACCAATCTGAAAGCTTTGGCTGAAAAGTAAGGATTCATACGTGTTTCACGGGAAATACCTGGCTCTGGCGGCTGGCGTGGCTGCAGCTAGTTTAGCGACAGCGCTTGCGGCGGCCCCTTTTGCTTACATCAGTAATCAATTAGATAACAGTATTTCAATTATCGATACTGAAAAGGGCAGGGTAGTGGACACGGTTGCCATTACCGGCAAACCTGCCGGCGTAGCTGTTTCGCTCGACGGTAGTAAAATATATATCAGTACCCCGGAAGCCAAGGGTTTTGCTGTTCTGGATGCCAACAAGCACGAAATCATTGCTAAAGTTTCCGGAATTGAAGGGGCGCTGGGTATTGCCGCCGGTTCGGACGGGCGGCGGATTTATGTCGCGGACTGGTATAAAAACACGGTTTCTGTGATCGATGCGGACAGTCTGAAAATAATTAAAACTATTGCAGTAGGGCAGTCGCCGTCCGGGTTGGTTGTCAGCCCTGATAATCGATGGTTATATGTCGCTAACCGGCTCAGTAATACAGTTTCCAAGATCGATATTAATAAACTGACCGTCAAAGATACTGCGCCGGCTGGTACGCATCCTTTCGGGCTAACCATTGATGGCAGGGGCGAGTATATTTATGCCGCTAATGTGCAAAGTGATGATGTTACGGTTTTAGAAACAGCACGGATGAAACCCATAGCCACCGTAAAGGTGAACATGCTGCCTTATGCCGCGACTTTGGCGCTCAATGACAGCCGCCTGTTTGTTACCAATCAGGATGACGGCTCGGTTTCCGTTATTGATACGGAAACATTAAAAGAAATCGGCCTGATAGATGTGGGTGACAAACCTGAAGGTATTGCCACTCATCCTGATGACCGGCATGTCTATGTCGCCAACTGGTTTGACGGCACTGTGTCGGTGATCGATGCCAAACTATTGAAAGTGGTGGATACTATTAAAACCGGCGAAGGCAGTCGTGCATTTGGGCAATTTATTGCCAAGTAATCAAGACGGGAAATAGGCGATGCCGTCTTGAACTGCCGACTAAATAATAATCACATAGGAATAACATGGCTGAAACTGTAGATGAATTGACTGTAACATACGAAGATGGCGGTATCGAGACAGTCAAGGAACTGGATAAAAAAGTGCTGACCAAAGGAGCATGGGCAACGGTCATGTATCGTTATCAGGATTGGAATCGTGCCAAGGAAGAGTATGGCCCCGATAAATACACAATTCGCCGTTACCAGAAGCGCAATGGCGAGTATCAGCAAAAATCAAAATTTAATATTTCCAGCAAGGAACAAGCGAAAAGCATTATCGCGGCTCTTGAGGAATGGGTTGACAAAGACTAGACAGTTAATCCAGCCACTCTATAATGTGGTCTTCCAGGTCATCGATCTCCGATTCTTTCATGGCGTAACTGCTGATTGAAACCCCCGCTTCCTGTACGCTTTCGGCATTTCCCGATACCAGAGGATGCCATATGGGAAGCTCTTCGCCATCGCTAAGTAATCGATAGGCGCAAGTGGCCGGCAGCCAGTTAAATTCGGCAAAATTATGCTGTTTCAAGTCAAGACATTCCGGGACTAAGCGGGTGCGTTCCGAATAACGGGTGCAGCGGCAGGTTTTCAAATCGATAAGATTACACACGACACTGGTAAAAAATATTTCCCCGGTGTCTTCATCTTCCAGCTTGTGCAGGCAGCATTTGCCGCAGCCATCGCATAATGATTCCCATTCTCTGGTCGTCATTTCATGTAGTTTCTTGGTCTTCCAAAAACTCATAAATGAATTCTTTCCATTAAATAACACAGGCAATCCTGCCGAATAACGCGCTCATCAAGCGTCAGCATCGATGGCATGGTCCGGCGGTTTATTTGTAAGTCATCGTTTTGTAATGAAAAAAAGTCATCAGTGACATTATTGCCGTTTTCATCTTTAGCGATAAGAGGCATATCAGAAATATTTTTAGATGCTCCGAAGACTGTTCCAGGGGAAATTTCGGTAAAATTCATGCGTTCCAGGTCTTCATTTAGCAAAAGGCCGGTATCAACCTGATTAAAGCTGAAATTTACTTTTTCCTGTATTTTAACCTGAGCGACTGTATGAAAAAGATCAATATCCTGAGAGAGAACCCGATGTTGAGGCAATTCATTAAGATGCAGGCAGCTATTCATGAATTCCAGCGCATGTTCTACCCCATACTGTTGACCGGCTCTACCGCATTCCAGCGTAACCGCCGGACATACATCGGCAAAAGCTGCGGATTGCACGCCTTTAGGATGAGTGAAATAGACAATCAATCGGCCGAATAATGAGGCCAAGCGGAGAAACTGGTTATCGAGTTTGTTAATACAGGCGTAATGAGGATTCAGGCCAGTATTATTATGCACGTCTATACTTACAAAAACATGGCGCTTTCTCATGATGGAAACAATTTCTTTCGCCATCTCCGTTTCTGCACAATCCGGCAATTCAGTACCCGGCCAGATACGATTATAATCCGGCTGCTCGTCACGTCTTCTTAAATCCTGGCTTGCCGCCGTTATATTGCCAAAGAAAATTGACAGCGAACGTGGCGGCAGCTTGTCTTTATATTTATCGAGCAGTAATTGTACTGCCTGGAATCCGGTGGGCTCATTGCCGTGCAGCAATACCGAGATAAACAAAGGCGCTGTCTGTTTACCCGGCAAATGAATTAAGGTGGGTTGGGGCAAAATAGCATGCAAAGTTTTATGGCTTGCCTCCAGCAGACCTTCCGGTAAGTAATCCAGTTGCTTAAGGCGCAGTTTATTCACAGAGCAACCATTCGCTGACAGGTTTGCCGGCATTCTGGTTCTTCAAATAATTTTTCGTCATCTCAGTGAAATCCGGATTACGTTCTCTGATATATTGGCGTTGCCAATAGCAGCCATTTTGTTTAGTGATGATGCGTTGCCGAATAACGCCTAAATAGTCATCACAATCAGCAGGGGAAACCCCTAAAGACTTTAAGCCTGAAACAGCCCTGGGCAGAAGTTCTGATTTTAGCAAGTCTTGCAGTCGATGCCTGTTGCCGTCAAACCAGATGATATTACAGTCCAGGCCGGAGTGAGCGGCTTGATAGAAATTATCTTTTGCCTGAGCGAAAGGCAACGGTAATCCTCGAGCCAGGATTTCAGTACAAATATTCTGCGCCAGGCCATAATAAAATGCCGCATTGGCTATCGTGTCTATGACAGTAGGGCCTGCCGCGGGCGTGCGGTGTTCCACCCGAATATGGGGCGTGCCATCTTCGTCAAAGCCGACTAGAGGCCGGTTCCAGCGCCAGATCGTACCGTTGTGTAAGCGTAAGTGCTCAAAGGCTTCGGTAGCAGAATTACGATCTTCAGGCAATAATACCGGGAAATGTTCAAGATTTTCCTGAAAGCATTCAATGATCGAGTTTCTGGCATAGCCGGAACCAAAACTGACGCGCTTAAGCGGTCCTTGTGCAGCGCCTTCATAACCGCCGGTTTCGATGGCTTGCTCGAAGAGGGGAATTCGAGATTCATGCCAGAGTTCTTTGCCAAACAGAAACGGGGCGTTGGCGCATAACGCCACCATCGGGGCGGATGCAATGATGGCTGCATTATAAAAATGATGAGCGACTTCCAACGGTAGCTGAACGTGTAGCTGGAATGAGGTAGTTGCTGATTCCAGCATGACGTCATAATGATCCAGGCGCAGATGTTCCGCTCCATTAATATCGATATGTATCGGTTTGCCGCGGGAGTGCAGAATTTGTTCATTGAGCGCCCGGTACCTGTTCATATCGGACATATTGGACAAGTTTAAATCTTCCTGCTTTAGCGTCGGCAGGATGCCAATCATAATGATTTTACTGTCCAGGCTTTCCGCATGTTGATAGGCATTTTTCCAGGTGGTCTGTAATTGCCGGTGCAAGCCGCTTAAAACATCGCCGGTCATTAGGACGGGATTGCTGTTAAGCTCTATATTGAACTTGGCAAGTTCTGCCGAAGCCATAGGATCATTAAGCGTAGCCAGAAAGCGCTCATTAATCGGCGATGGCCGCATATCCTTGTCAACCAGCCAGGCCTCCAGTTCGAAGCCGGCAACCGGATTGTGATGGGAGCAAGCTTTTTGCTCAATCAATTGATTGAGCAAAAAGGTCTCTTGCTCCAGCTTTTGATGAAATCGTATGAAGTCGTCCGTATCAAATTGTGATAATGAAATTTCTTGACCCATAATCTGGCATTAGCAACCTGGAGGTAAAATCATACAGTATTTGTAAGGAACTCAATCAGGATAAGTCATGGCTTAGCATCCTGGAATCCTAATGCAGCAATTCCCATACTGGTTTAATATTTACAGGCAACGGCGCAAGCCTGCCTAATTCGACCCATTCATTGTCCGGACTATGAAAATCCGAGCCTGTAGAACCTGCCAGATCGAAGCGTTTTGCATAGTCTGCGGCCAACCTTATTTCATCGGCATTATATCTACCCGTTACGACTTCTATGCCCTGGCCTCCCGCTTCCTTAAATGCAGTTAACAGGCGTTTCATCCAATTGGCTGTCAGTTTATATCGCAAGGGATGCGCCAATACGGCAATGCCGCCGGATTCAGTAATCCAGTTTATTCCCTGTTCGAGATCAGCCCACGGCGTGGAAACATAAGCCGGTTTACCCTTTGCCAGATAACGGTCAAAGGCTTCCTGGCGAGTTGATACATGATTTTGTGAAACCAGGAAGTCGGCAAAATGAGTACGCGTGATCATGCCGTCGCCAGCGGCTTTTATGACAGCGTCCAAAGCACCGGGAATATTTTTTTTCTCAAGCTTATGAGCGACTTTTTCTGCTCTTTCCAGCCTGGTTCTTTGTAAGTTTTGTGTGGCTTCAGCTAATGGCGGGTAGGCAGGATCGATTCCCAGTCCGACAATATGAAGACATTGATCGTGCCAGTTTGTAGAAAGCTCTATACCGAATATCAATTTGATTCCGGTATTCATCGCGCAGTCCTTGGCTTCAGCAAGCCCGGCAGTGGTGTCATGGTCGGTTAAGGCCAGTGCTGTCACACCTTGCTGATGAGCGCGCTTCACTAATTCTGTAGGCGATAAGGCACCGTCAGAGGCTGTAGAGTGGCAGTGCAGGTCGTATATTTCAGGCATGGTTATTGGTATTCTCCATAAAGTTTCGCATAAAGGCCGTGTTGATTGATTAAAGTGTCATGGCGGCCTTGTTCACAGATTTTACCTTCCTCAAAGACATACACATGATCGGCTTGTTTAACCGCGCTCAAGCGATGGGCAATAATAATTGTTGTGCGGCCTTTTAAAAACTCTGTAAGAGCCAAATGTAATTTATGTTCCGTTTCGCTATCCAGTGCCGAGGTTGCTTCATCCAGTATTACCACCTTGGGATTAGCCACAATCATGCGCGCGATGGCCATTCTTTGCCGTTGACCGCCAGAAAGCCGCATGCCTTGGCGGCCCAGGACGGTATCCAAGCCCGTTTCCAGTTCTGTAACGGCGTCTTTTAATTGAGCGATAGCCAATGCATTCCACAACTCTTTGTCTTTAGCCGGCCTTCCCAGCGTAAGGTTCGCACGGATAGTGTCATTAAACAGTATAGGATGTTGGAGAACAGTCACTACATTTTCTCGGACCACCTCCAGACCTATACGTTCAATGGCAACGTTGTCAAAGTAAATGCGCCCGCCATCGGGAGGATAAAGCCCAATCAAGGTTTGTATTAACGTTGATTTACCGCCGCCGCTGGCGCCCACCAGGGCAACTTTTTCTCCTGCCTTAATGTATAATTGTATTCCATTTAATATTTTTTCTTCGCTGTAACTAAAATCCAGGTCGTCCACGCGCACAGAAACGGTTTTTTTATTTTGAAAGGGATTTTCAAGGTGCGGATAATGAGGTTCCTGTTTGAGCGCATTAAGCCTGTTAATGCGTGTTAAAGCTGCTTTAGCCGCATAATAGGCATATTGAATGCTCAAAATTTCCTGTACCGGAGCCATCATAAACCAAAGATAGCCGAATACGGCGAGCATTTGGCCTATACTGAGACCAGAATAAAATACCATCAGCATGGCGCAAGCGCGGAAAACGTCAAATCCGAACAGAAATACCAGAAAGCTTAAGCGTGTTGCTGCATCACTTTTCCAGGCGAAAGCGGTTGAGTAATCTTTAACAGACCGGGCAGATTTAACCAGCTGTTGACAATAATGTTTCTCCCGGTTGCTGGCGCGAATTTGATGAATGGCTTCCAATGTTTCAGTGAGGGATTGTTGAAAAACCTCGTAAGCGGAATTTTCCCTGGATTTAAGTTCCTTAACCCGGGATCCAACCACGCGGGTAAAATAGATAACTACCGGATTTAACAACAGAATAAACAAACCCAACTGCCAGTGCATCCATAATAAAACGGCGGCTGTACCGATAATCGTCAGGCTGGCTACCAGCAATTTGCTAACGGTAGTGCCTATAAACGTATCGATAGTATCAAGATCTTTTATAAGGTGTGTAACGACAGTGCCGGTGCCGAGACTTTCGTATTCAGCCATTGAAATGCTTTGTAAGCGCCTGATCAGGTTTTTGCGGATGCGAAAAATAATATCTTTGGAAATACAGGAGAACTGCCTGGCCTGTATGATATTAAAAATAATGGAAATAATTCGCAGCAATACACTGGCAAGTAAAACAACAGTAATATAGAGTATCGGCGTTTGCCAGGGGACGGGAAAGAATGAATTGATTGTGGCAATTGTAATGCCGGGTTTATTCAATAAAACCTCATCAACCAGCAGCGGCATTAGTAAGGGTACCGGGACGCTGGCGCAAGTCGCAAAAATGGCAATGAAATGTGAGTAAATCAGTTCTTTTTTATGCTCCAAAGCAATTTGATAAACATAATTCCAATTATAAAATTGTGGAGTCTGCTGAGAAAGATGCTTTGCTTGCACGGGAATAGACAGGAATATTTTTATAAGTTCTTAATTATATCTGGCTGAACTATCTTTAGAAATAAATTAAGTATTGATAAAAATTTGAATATGAAATATATGCGTCACATTTTGTTGTTATGCTGTCTGAGTTTTCTGCCTTGCATAGGGTTGAGTATCACTCTGGACCTTCAAAGAAACGATTTTTTAGTAGCGGAAAAGCTTATTGCCGAAGGAGTTGATCCTGCCTCATTAACTACACTCGGCGCCTTGCGGGATTATCCTCTCTATCCCTATCTGCAATATCAGTGGCTCAAAAATAATTTACACCGGACAGATAAAATTCTGGCTTTTCTGTCGGCTTATAAGGAAACTCGCTATCCCGGCCTACTCAAGTCAAAATGGCTGGGTTATCTTGCAAATAATGAGCGTTGGTATGATTTTATTCAAAATTATGAAGCAACCGAAAATAGCGCTCTCCAATGCCAGTTCTATTGGGCAACCTATCAAACAGGCAATAAACAACAGGCGCTCATTGATGCAAAACGCTTATGGGTTACGGACATTTCGCAGCATAAAGAATGCGACCCCCTATTCTCGGCACTGATAATTTCAACGGCTTTTACTCCTGATTTGATTTGGCAGCGGTTTGAATTGGCTTTAAGGAAAGATAACCTTGCCGTAGCTGAAACTATGCAGCGATTGATGAATAAAACAGACCAGAATTTTGCCGGGATTTGGTTGCAGATTCATAAAAATCCGGCTTTGATCAATAAAAGCGGCTTTTTAATCAGCGATGACAGTCTAACAGGGCGCATTTTTGCTCATGGCATAGACAGGATGGCCAGATCGGATCTCGAGTCAGCAATTTACCTATGGGATAAGAGCAAGCAATATTTCAGGATAGACAACCAAACCGTCCAACGGCTTGAACGCAGACTCGCGCTGGCCATGGGGTTTAATAAAAATAAAAATGCCTATAACCGCCTGAATCAATTAGCCACTGTTGATGAAGAGGTAAGAGAATGGAAAGTTAGAGCAGCCTTACTCGAACAGAACTGGCAACATGTTTCCGATGCCTTGAGCGGCTTGAATCTTGTAGAGCGCGAAGAGCCGCGATGGCAATATTGGCTGGCCAGGTCTCTGGGGGAAACCGGAAATACCCTGCAGGCGCAAACTATCTATAATAAACTCGCCGCTGATAGAAGTTTTTATGGCTTTTTAGCCGCTGATACAGTAAATAAGCCCTATCAATTACTTACTAAACCCGTTATTCTCGCGAAAAATGATCTTGATACCCTGGCTGGAGAAACTGATTTTAAAGAAGCTCAAGAGTTTAAGTTCTGGAATCGCGAAAAAGAAGCTCAACAGCAGTGGTGGTTTGCGGTAAAGAAATTGCCCAAAGAACGGCTCGTGATCGCAGCAAAACTGGCTCAGCAGTGGCAGTGGGACCAGATTGCTATTATTACCTTAGTCAAGGCAGATTATTGGGATGATTTAGCACTGCGATTTCCGGTCAATTATTTAAGCCAGATCCAGACTAATGCGTACCGGCAAAACCTTGATCCAGCGATAGTTTTTGGACTGATCCGTCAGGAAAGCATGCTGGATAAAAACGCCCAGTCCCCCGTTGGCGCTAAAGGATTAATGCAGCTCATGCCCCAAACCGGAAAGCAGATAGCCCGTGATCTTCATGAGCAATGGCAATCAGAAAATAGCTTGTTTAATCCTGATATTAATATCAGGTACGGAAGTTATTATTATAAGCAGCTATTGGATCGGTTTGACGGGCATTTTGCATTGGCAACTGCCGCATACAATGCCGGGCCGCGGCGAGTAATAAACTGGTTGCCGATAGATAGGTCCGTGCCTGCGGATATATGGGTGGAAACCATTCCTTTTAAAGAAACTCGAAAATATGTGACATCTGTGCTTTCTTACGCCATGATTTATCAGCAGCGCCTGCAAAGAAATACCTTGAAAATTAAAAATTTGATGCTGGATGTCTTGCCCGGCTAAAAATTGAGCTGATTTTTTTCAATGGCTGTTAGATAATGTGCAGTTAAATCAAGAATAATTACTAAGGTATAATAAACAGTATGGAGAAACAGCATAGCTTTACGCGCGACGAATTGCTGAAGTCCGGAAGAGGAGAATTATACGGGCAAAAAAATGCGCAACTGCCTCTACCTAATATGCTGATGATGGATAGAATTACTCATATATCGGATAAAGGCGGTTCATATGGAAAGGGCGAAATTATTGCTGAACTGGATATAACGCCTGATTTATGGTTTTTTGCTTGTCATTTTCAGGGCGATCCGGTAATGCCAGGTTGCCTGGGATTAGACGCTATGTGGCAACTGGTTGGCTTCTTTCTGTGCTGGATGGGCGGCCCCGGTAAAGGACGGGCTTTGGGCGTGGGTGAAGTCAAATTTACCGGACAAGTATTACCAACTGCTAAAAAAGTGATTTACAGGATTAATTTAAAAAGGCTGATTATGCGAAAACTCGTTATGGGTATCGCCGATGCTATTATGGAAGTAGACGGAAAAGTAATTTATGAGGCTACCGATTTACGGGTTGGTTTATTTACTTCTACAGAAGATTTCTAGGGGCATTATTGATGAAAAGAGTTGTGGTAACCGGTTTAGGAATTGTTTCCAGTATAGGGAATAACCAAAAAGAGGTTGTCGATTCCTTAAAGGAAGGTCGTTCAGGAATAGTTTTTGCCGATGTCTATAAAGATCTTGGATTTAGAAGCCAAGTTCACGGCCCTATTAATATAAACTTAGACCAATTTATCGACCGTAAAATAAAACGCTTCATGGGTGAAGGCGCTGCTTTTAACTATATTGCCATGCAACAGGCCATTGATGACTCCGGCCTGGATGCCACAGAAATATCAAACTTCAGAACCGGCCTGGTTATGGGGTCCGGAGGTCCTTCCACTTCAAACCTGGTTGACGCAGCGGATATATTACGTGAAAAAGGCGTTAAAAAGGTCGGCCCCTATATGGTGACCCGGGCGATGTCCAGCACCAATACGGCCTGTTTGGCGACGCCTTTTAAAATTAAAGGCGTGAACTATTCTATCAGCTCGGCGTGCGCAACCAGCGCCCATTGTATCGGCCATGCCATGGAATTAATCCAGATGGACAAGCAGGATGTCGTGTTTGCCGGCGGCGGCGAAGAAGTTCACTGGACGATGTCAGTGTTATTTGATGCGATGGCCGCTATGTCATCCAAATACAACGATACCCCGGAAACAGCTTCAAGACCCTATGATGAAACGCGGGATGGTTTTGTCATCTCTGGAGGGGGTGGTGTTTTAGTGATTGAAGAACTTGAACATGCCAAGGCCAGAGGCGCTAAAATTTATGCCGAACTGACCGGTTACGGCGCAACTTCCGACGGCTATGATATGGTTCAACCCTCCGGTGAAGGGGCTGTTCGCTGCATGCAGCAGGCTATGGCGACGGTGAACAGCAAGATTGATTATATTAATGCTCATGGTACCGGCACGCCCGTTGGCGATACTAAAGAGCTTGAAGCGTTGCGCGCCGTGTTTGGTAATGATAATGTGCCTCGGGTCAGTTCGACAAAATCATTGACAGGTCACGCTTTAGGCGCCGCCGGTGTTAATGAAGCTATTTATTCTTTGTTAATGATGGCGGAAAATTTCCTCAGCGCTTCAGCTAATATCACCCATATTGATCCGGGTGCTGAAGGTATTCCGATAGTGCGTGAGCGTCAGGATAACGTTACGCTGAACACGATTATGTCCAATAGCTTCGGTTTTGGCGGTACCAACGCGACATTAATTTTTCAGCGTTATAACGGGTAATGTTTTTTCTTAGCGAGACTCCACGCCATAAAATCCCACAATTCTTAATTCCCCTATTTTAATCGATTCTGACCATGTCAGACCCAGGTAAGAAATCCAGGACGCAATTTAACAAATTGCAGAAACGTTTACGTCATTATGTCGGCGATGCCATTGCCGATTATCAAATGATTGAGAATGGCGATAAAGTTATGGTGTGTTTATCGGGTGGCAAGGATTCTTTTACCCTGCTGGATGTGCTGATAAATTTGCAGAAAACCGCGCCCATTGATTTTGAATTAATCGCGGTTAATCTGGATCAGAAACAACCCGGTTTTCCTGAGCATGTATTGCCGGATTATTTTGAGTCACTCGGGGTGGCTTATCATATTATTGAAAAAGATACTTACAGTGTTGTAAAACGGGTTATTCCTGAGGGCAGCACTACCTGTGGGCTTTGCTCAAGATTAAGACGCGGCACATTATATGGCTATGCTGAAGCAAACGGCATCACCAAAATCGCCTTGGGTCATCATCGCGATGATATTCTTGAGACATTTTTCCTGAATATCTTTTATGGAGGAAAACTAAAAGCCATGCCGCCGAAACTGCTCAGTGACGATAAAAAAAATATTGTTATCAGGCCCTTAGCCTACTGCCGGGAAAAAGATATTGAACGCTTTTCCGCTTTTAAAAATTTTCCTATTATTCCTTGTAATTTGTGCGGATCACAGGAAAATCTGCAAAGACAGGCAATGAAAGTCATGTTAAAAAGCTGGGATAAACAATTTCCAGGGCGTTTGGAAACTATATTTACCAGTCTGCAGAATGTAGCGCCTTCTCAGTTAGCCGATAGGCAGTTATTTGATTTTACAGGGCTGAAGATGAGTAATAGAGCTAGCGAACCGATTGTTTCTTTTACTGCCGGTTTGGAAGTGTTAGCTCAATAGGGAGCTATGATATCCATTGTTCTTTTTACTGATTTCGGTCCAGCAGGCCCTTATACCGGTCAAATGGAATCGGTAGTACGGCAAATAGCGCCTGATATTCCTGTCATTAATCTTATAAGTAATGCGCCCGTCGCCAATCCTCGCTTAAGTTCCTATTTATTAGCTGCATTGCGGCATAGTTTTCCGGTAAACAGTATTTTTTTAACGGTGGTTGATCCGGGAGTTGGCACGGAGCGGAAGGCAGTGGTTTTGCATGCTGACAGGCAAATTTTTGTCGGGCCGGATAATGGTTTATTAAATACTGTCGCAGTTCAATCTCGGAATACTCACTGGTCGGAAATTATCTGGCAACCTGCACACTGCTCGATGAGCTTTCACGGCCGGGATATATTTGCTCCGATCGCGGCAAAACTGGCAATAAATGCGGCAGATGATTTATTGACACCTTTTAACAGAGAGGGTTTAAACGAGTGGCGTCCGGACTTACCTGAAGTAATTTACTTCGATTATTATGGTAACGCGATAACAGGTTTACGTTATCAGGAAAAATTTGGGGACATGGCGTTAAGTATCAATGATAGCCTCATCCGGCAGGCTGATATCTTCACTGCCGTCAAAGAGCATCATGCATTTTGGTATAAAAACTCCAGCGGTCTGGTAGAAATTGCGGTCAATAGAGGCAGTGCAGAACGCCAGCTTGATCTTAAGTTGGGGACACAGGTCAGTTTTCAGCTTATCTAGCCCGAGACTTCTATTTCCTTTAGACCAAAATCTCTATAAACAATACTAAAGCACTGAGTCTTTATTCCCTGCCTGATAAAAAAGGTACAAAGCTGACCGGCTCCACTTCTTCAAATTCATAACCCTTTTCTGTATGGACAACTCTCTGCAATGCCTGGTTCCCGACTTTGCCAATAGGGATAACCATAACGCCTCCGACTGCCATTTGCTGCAGCAGCATTTCCGGAATTTCAGAGGGAGCAGCAGAAACCAGAATGCCGTCAAACGGAGCATAATCCGGCCATCCCCAACCGCCATCACTGTGCAGGTAACTGACATTCTTAAGTTTCAATTCCCACAAATGGCCTTTCGCCTTTCTCTGCAAAGCCAAGATTCTTTCCACGGAATATACCCGGTCTACAAGCTGGGCCAGAATTGCTGTCTGATATCCACAGCCGGTACCTATTTCAAGAACATTTCCCAAGCGGCCGGATTCCAGCAACAATTCCGTCATTTTGGCGACAATATAAGGCTGGGAAATAGTTTGATTGTGACCGATAGGTAATGCCGTATCCTCATAAGCCCTACTCGCTAATGCTTCATCCATAAAGATATGCCTTGGCGTATTGCGCATAACATCCAAAACTTTATTGCTGGTAATACCTTGCTCCGATAACCGGGTAATCATACGCTCACGAGTCCTCCTTGACGTCATGCCTATTCCCTGCAGGGTTTGGTTCATAAATCATTATCCTTGGGTAACCATGCCATTAAGGCATTGATCCGATCATACCAGGTTAAGTCCAGTTGTAAGGGTGTAACTGAAACATAACCTGCATTTACTGCATAAAAATCCGTTCCAGGCCCGGCATCCTGTTCAGCCCCTGGCGGACCCACCCAGTAAATGGTGCGTCCGCGAGGATCCTTGCCTTTAATTACCGGCTCTGATTTATGCCGTTGTCCTAGGCGGGTTGCCTGATAGCCTTTTAAATTTTTAAGGGCTACATCCGGCACATTAACATTAAGAATAGTATCTTGCGGCAAAGGGTTCTTGATTAATTGCTGTAACAGGGTCACTGCAACATGCGCCGCTGTTTCAAAATAACCGGGATTAATGCCTGCCAAAGAAATCGCGACGGCCGGGAGGCCTAAAAAACGACCCTCGCTTGCAGCCGCGACAGTTCCTGAATAAAGTACGTCGTCACCCAGGTTTGCACCATGATTAATGCCGGCAAAAACCATATCAGGCTCTTTTTCCAGCAATCCGGTTATAGCCAAATGCACGCAGTCAGTTGGGGTGCCGTCTACTTTAATAAACCCGTTGTCCGCACTATAAGCACGTAAAGGCATTTCCAGTGTTAAGGAATTACTGGCGGCGCTACGGTTTCTATCGGGCGCCACTACCGAGATTTCGGCATATCCACTCAATGCGTTCGCTAATGCAGAAAGGCCTTCAGCCAAGTAGCCGTCATCATTACTTAACAAAATGTGCATTACCAATCGCTCTGAAACAAAATAAGCTATAAAATCAATTATCTTAGCAACAATAACTTACAAAATCAGCTTTCGTGGTAAAAAAAACCGTTCCTTCAAAAGATAGTGAATTATTCCGCCTTTCTATCGGTAAAGTTGATCCTGTAAAAAAGGATAAGGTTTCGTTAAAAAAAGAGGAGAGGCCCAAGCCCTTTCCTAAGTCGCAAGCTATTGACATGGAAGATCATTTAATCAGCACGAGTGAAACTGATATCGAAAAAGTCAGCCTTGAAGATATCATGAGCTTTTTAGCGCCGGGGCTACAAAAAAATATTTTAAAAAAACTGCGCCAAGGCTATTTTGACCTGAATGCGGAAATTGATCTGCACGGCCTCAACAGCGCTGAAGCCAAACGCCAATTGCTGAATTTTCTGCATGGATGTGTAGAAGATGGTTTTCGCTGTGTGCTCATCGTTCACGGCAAAGGCTATCGCTCTCCTGACAACCATCCCATTTTGAAGAATAACCTTAATTTGTGGCTTAGACAGCACAAGGACGTTCAGGCTTTTTGCTCCGCGCCGCCCAAACACGGCGGAACCGGCGCATTGTTTGCGTTATTACAATTATCGGACAAGTATGATAGCCAGGGCGATACTGAATATTAATAAACAACAGTAATAAATGAACCATACAAATAAAAATAGTTGTTGCTTTTCGGCAGTAATCAATGGTTTTCTTTCATTAAAATATCGACCATGTAGTTTTGTACATTTAATGGTATTGTTATCAATTGAGCTTATTCAATCGTTTGTGACCCAACTAATAAATAATAATTAAGGAGATAATCATGTCATTTTTCACGTCATTCACAAAAAACGCCAAACTCAATTCTACAATCAAGCAAACAGCTGAGGCGCGTAAAAGCGAGGGCAGTAAAGCGGACCAATTATTTAAAAGCATCTATAAGAGCTATGCAGAAATCCTGGGCGGCGATTCTCTGCGTGCTCAAGCGTTATATAACTGGGGATTTGCTTTATTGCATCAGGCAAAAACCAAGACCGGGGATGAGGCCGCCAGGATTTATCAGGACGCCATTGATAAATTTTCTTTTTGCATGCTTATCGAACCCAATTATCTTGCAGCTACAATCGATGGCGGAGTTGCTTTTATGGATTTGGCCCGGCTTAAGGCCGTTAATTCCAACGATGACTTGTATGAAAAAGCCAGGAAGCAATTTGAAAAAGCCAATGCCATTCAAGCCGGAACAGCTTCCTATAACCTGGCCTGTATTTATGGGTTGCGAGGCGATAAGGAAGCGTGCCTGAAAGCTTTGGAAAACTCCCGGGATAAAGGCAGTTTGCCGGAAACTGCCGATATCCTTGCAGATCCGGATATGGGCAGTGTTAAAGATCAAGCGTGGTTCGTAGAATTTATAGAATCATTAAATAAAAAATCCGAAGCTGTTGCTGAAAGTAAAGAGGCAGTGGTGGAAGAATTGCCTGCGCAATCAATAAAAGAACAAACGCAACAGACAGAAGTTATCGTTGAAGAAAAAGTTCCGGAGACTGGAGAGGCAATTCGTGTGGGTACGGTAGAAGAACAAAAACCGGCAGAAACGGTTGATAGTAATAAAGAAACAATTTCAGAAGCAGAAAAATCCGGGTAATAACCTCTTCAGTTTAGAGAGAGTATTGCGGCAACTTGGTGAAGTGCGGTATTGGCTTATAACCAACGCCGCACCTTGGCTTTGTAGGATCGAAATACATCTTGAAATAGTGCTTCCAGTGCCTTTTCTTCAGGCGCTATCTGAAACCTGTTCATGTAAATAATAAATACAGGGATAAAAATATAGGAAAGTAAATTCGATAAAAAAACCGCCCAGCCGAGAAGAATCAGCAGGAAACCCAAATATATAGGATTTCGCGTGACTTTATAAATACCCTCCACCACCAGGGAAGAAGCCGAGTCAGGCGTCATGGGATTAAGAGTGGTTTTAGCCTGAAGAAACGAAAAGATTCCCAGACTCGTTACGGTTATTCCGGCAATTACCAGAAACCCATACACCAAAGCGCGTCCTGGAAAAATAAAAGTAAATTCAGGGGCTGCAATCGAAATAAGCCGCATTAAGGCGGCGGCAATTAAGACAATGGCGGCCGGGGGGATTTTTAACTCAAGCATCAATTTAAACCAGGTACGCTAAATGGACTTTCCCTGTAGGATATTTATTAATTAACCCGATGGCAAGCTGCTTTTAAAATTTGCGATTCAGCCGGTCCTGATTGACAAGTTAATTTGAAAGTCCCATTACCCTAAAATCCGCAGTTGGAGTGTGTGAAAGCCGTTCGTGCTGAGCCCTTCGACTAGGCTCAGGAGAGCCCTGTCGAAGCATGAACGGCTTTCACAGGCTCACCCATTGGGTGAGCATTCCAAAACCCCGCTCACCCTTCGACAGACTCAGTGCGAACGGAATTTTGGAATGCTCAACTGCGGATTTTAGGATTACGGGATGTTTTCCCGGAGTTGGATACATTTAATAGTGCCCGTTGAATATCAAGCAGTAATAAATTTGAAAGCTTATCTTCTTCATATTGTATTTAAAGCCTTGTCTCAAAAAGTATTGCTCCACAGGCCGTGAAACTATCGTTTTTTTTACAAGAGATAAAATGCGATGTGTTATAAAATGTGCAGTTATTCATTTATTCCGCCGTAAAATATGACTATTTGTTTTGTGGCGCATAAGTGCATGTACTTAAAACAATAATTAGTTGTCCTGGCGACACACTTGGAGTCATTGAATGCGTATCATCCTGTTAGGGAGTCCCGGTTCCGGCAAAGGAACTCAAGCCCTGTTCATTACCGAAAAATATGGTATTCCACAAATTTCCACGGGCGAAATGTTGCGAGCGGCTGTACGAGAAGGAACGCCTTTGGGCGTAGAGGCCAAAAAAGTGATGGAAGTCGGCGGATTGGTTTCCGATAGCATTATTTTGGGATTGATTAAAGAACGTATTGCCCAGCCTGATTGTGCAAAAGGATTTTTATTGGACGGTTTTCCCCGGACGATAGTCCAGGCTGAAGGTCTCGATGCAATGGGCGTTAAGATTGACAACGTTATTGAAATCGTAGTGCCGGATGAGGAAATTGTAAAACGTATCGCCGGCAGAAGAGTGCATTTGCCATCCGGGCGCACTTATCATATTGAGTTTAATCCGCCTAAGGTCGATTGTCTTGATGATGTTACCGGAGAAGCTTTGATTCAACGGAATGATGATAAAGAGGAAATCGTGCGTAAAAGGCTCAGTGTCTATCATGAGCAGACTCAGCCATTGGTTGGATATTATTCAGCAAAAGGGGGGGCAGTCAAATTCGGTTCAATTGCAGGTATGGGTACGGTTGATGAAATCACGGCAAAGGTTTTCGCCATTCTGGCCTGAAATAAATGATTGCAAGGCGAGTTCATTGGTCATGGGTGATTAAAGTGCACTCTACAGTTGCATGTTACTTTTATAGCTGCGTATGCGGCATAACCTTACTGGAAAGCTATGCCAGGTAAAACATTGTATGACAAATTATGGGAAGATCATGTCGTCTTTACTGAAGATGACGGCTCTTCACTTATTTATATAGACCGGCATCTTGTGCATGAGGTCACTTCTCCGCAAGCATTTGAAGGTCTTCGGCTGGCTGGTAGAAGGCCTTGGCGCCAATCCAGGAATCTCGCTGTGGCTGATCATAATGTGCCCACTACGGACAGAGATAAAGGTATTACTGATCCGGTATCGCGTTTACAGGTCGAAACACTGGATAATAATTGTGCTGAATTCGGCATTACCGAATTTGCCATGACCGATGCACGTCAAGGCATCGTGCATGTGATTGGCCCGGAGCAGGGCGCAACTTTACCGGGCATGACCGTGGTATGCGGCGATTCCCATACATCAACGCATGGCGCGTTCGGCGCTTTGGCGTTTGGCATCGGTACTTCGGAAGTTGAACATGTGCTGGCTACGCAATGTTTAACCCAGAAAAAAGCCAAAAACCTGTTGATTAAAGTTAACGGACAAGCCGGTGCAGGCGTTACCGCAAAAGATATCGTACTGGCAATTATCGGTAAAATCGGCACCGCCGGCGGCAACGGTTACACGATTGAATTCGCAGGGACAGCCATTCGAGATTTATCCATGGAAGGCCGCATGACTGTCTGTAATATGGCAATAGAAGCAGGCGCCCGCGCCGGTCTTATTGCCGTCGATGAGGTGACTATCGACTATTGCCGGAACCGGCCTTATGCGCCCAAAGGTGACCATCAATTTATGGCCGAACGCCTTTGGCAAAAGCTGCATTCCGATGAGGATGCCGTGTTTGATAAAGTGGTAGAGCTGGATGCGTCCTCAATTAAACCTCAAGTGACCTGGGGAACCTCGCCTGAACTGGTTGTTTCCGTAGATGAAAGTATTCCTGATCCTGCCCTGGAGCCTGATGCAGTAAAACAGCAAGGCATGATGAGGGCTTTGGAATATATGAATCTGAAAGCGGGGCAGGCGATTACTGATATAACTCTGGACAAGGTTTTTATCGGTTCATGCACCAATTCCAGGATCGAAGACCTTAGAGCCGCTGCGGCTGTAGCAAAAGGTAAAAAACTGGCGGATAACATTAAGTTAGCGTTGGTTGTGCCGGGCTCCGGTTTAGTCAAACATCAGGCGGAAGCGGAAGGGTTGGACAAGATTTTTACGGCAGCAGGTTTTGAATGGCGGGAGCCGGGCTGCTCCATGTGTCTTGCCATGAATGCAGACCGGTTGGAGGAAGGCGAACGTTGCGCTTCGACATCCAACAGGAATTTTGAAGGCCGGCAGGGTTATGGCGGCCGTACGCATCTTGTCAGTCCTGCAATGGCGGCCGCAGCGGCTATTGCCGGGCATTTTGTTGATGTGAGTTCCGTTGGGGAGGGGCAACAACCATGAGAGCATTTACTAAAATGACGGCCTTGGTCGCTCCTTTGGATAGAGCCAATATCGATACCGACGCCATTATTCCGAAACAGTTTTTAAAATCAATTCGACGCGCCGGTTTTGGTCCGTATTTATTTGACGAGTGGCGCTATCTGGATCATGGAGAGCCTGACATGGATTGCACGCATCGCCCGGTCAATAAAGACTTTGTGCTTAATAAACCCGAATATCAGGGTGCGGAAATTCTCTTAACCCGGGAAAATTTCGGTTGCGGTTCTTCGCGGGAGCATGCGCCCTGGGCTTTGGAGGATTTTGGTTTTAGAGCCATTATTGCGCCGGGTTTTGCCGATATCTTTTATAACAACTGCTTTAAGAACGGCTTATTGCCCATTGTCTTGAATGCGCAAATCGTTGATGGCTTGTTTAAAGAGCTGATTGAGGGATACCGGTTGACCATCGACCTGGAAACGCAAAAAATTACTACGCCCAGCGATAAGTCAATTAATTTTGATATTGATGAAAACCGGAAATACCGTCTGCTGAACGGGTTGGATGATATTGCTTTATCGCTACAGCATGCCGACAAGATCAGGGCTTATGAAGCTGAACGCGCCAAGAGGGCGCCGTGGTTGTTTGTGGATTGATCAGTTAGTCCGGTAGAAGTTACATCCCGAAGAACGAATATTAAACTTCGTGGTCTCTATATTTTTCATGGTAGGTTAGAGTAAGCATTAAAAGGTTTAACAAGACATGACAAAGAAAATTGCAGTTTTACCTGGAGACGGCATAGGGCCTGAAATTGTTGCCGAAGCAATTAAAGTGCTGGATTGGTTGAATTCAACTATGAACCTGGGCCTGGTTTTTGAAAAAGGATTGATTGGCGGTGCTGCTTATGATGTTTATGGGACACCATTTCCTGAACAAACCATAGCGCTGGTAGAACAGGCTGATGCCATTCTGCTGGGTGCCGTCGGCGGGCCAAAATGGGAATCCCTGGATATTTCAGTGCGTCCGGAAAAAGGCTTATTAGGACTACGATCAGAATTGCAATTATTCGCAAATTTGCGCCCGGCGATTTTATATCCGCAACTGGTTGGCGCTTCAACTTTAAAACCCGAAGTGGTTTCCGGCCTGGATATTATGATTGTGCGCGAACTGACCGGCGGTATTTATTTCGGTCAGCCGCGTGGGATAAGACTCTTGGAAAATGGCGAAAGGCAGGGCTTTAATACGCTGGTATATAGTGAATCGGAAATACGGCGCATTGCTCATTCCGCTTTTCAGATTGCCCGAAAAAGAAATCATCGAGTGTGTTCTGTTGATAAGGCAAATGTTCTGGAATGTACCGAATTATGGCGCGAAGTAGTGACTGAAACAGGAAAGCAGTACCCCGATGTGGAGCTCAGTCATATGTATGTCGATAACGCTTCCATGCAACTGGTACGCGCGCCCAAACAGTTTGATGTGATGGTTACCACGAATATGTTTGGCGATATTCTCTCTGATACGGCGGCTATGTTGACGGGTTCTATCGGCATGCTGCCGTCGGCGTCTCTCGATGCTAACGGTAAAGGCATGTATGAGCCTATTCACGGCTCAGCGCCTGATATTGCCGGTAAAGGCATTGCCAATCCATTGGCAACTATTCTGTCAGCGGCGATGATGTTGCGTTATACCTTTAACCATGTCGAGGCGGCGGCTTGTATCGAAAAAGCAGTGAATGACGCCCTGGATGCCAAGGTCCGAACGGCTGATATTTATTCCGATGGCATGCAAAAAGTCAGCACCTCGCAAATGGGTGATGCGGTGGTTTCAGCTTTAACAAAAAGGTAAAAATAAATGAAAAAAGTTTATAACGTTGCGGTTGTTGGCGCGACGGGTGCAGTAGGCGAAGCCATGTTGTCCATTCTTGAAGAGAGAAATTTTCCTGTAGGTGAAGTTTATGCTTTAGCCAGCAGTAATTCAGCGGGTAAAAGAATTCCATTTAAAGGCGGATCTTTAATAGTACAGGATTTGGCGACTTTTGATTTTTCCAGGGCGCAAATTGGTTTATTTTCTCCAGGCGCATCTGTTTCCGAAATATATGCGCCAAAAGCCGCTGCTGCCGGTTGTATAGTTATCGATAATACATCACAGTTTCGCTATGACGATGATATTCCTCTGGTCGTGCCGGAAGTTAATCCTGAAAAAATCGCTGACTATAAAAACCGGGGCATTATCGCCAATCCCAATTGTTCAACTATTCAGATGCTGGTAGCTTTAAAGCCCATTTATGATGCGGTGGGGATAGCCAGGATCAATGTGTGCACTTATCAGGCTGTTTCCGGCACGGGCAAGGAGGCCATAGAAGAGCTGGGCAGGCAAACGGCTAATCTTCTCAATTTGCAAGCTATTGTCCCCAGCGTCTACCCAAAGCAGATTGCTTTCAATGTGTTGCCGCAGATTGATGTTTTTATGGATAACGGCTATACCAAGGAAGAAATGAAAATGGTTTGGGAAACTCAAAAAATTCTCGGTGACAGCAATATTAAAGTCAATGCAACTGCCGTTAGGGTTCCGGTATTTTACGGTCATTCCGAGGCTGTGCATATCGAGACCCTGGAAAAAATTGATGCAGCTGCGGTAAGAGCCTTGCTTGAGAAAGCCCCCGGCGTAACCGTTATGGATGAGCGTAAAGACGGCGGCTACCCGACGGCGGTCACTGAGTCATCAGGTCACGATGATGTGTTTGTCGGACGTATCAGGGAAGATATATCGCATCCTCAAGGAATTGATTTATGGGTGGTCGGCGATAATGTTCGAAAAGGCGCGGCCCTAAACAGTGTGCAAATAGCGGAAGCGCTGGTAAAAAATTACATCTAGACTAAGCTTACTTTATATTTGACTGCCCTTGTGGTAACTGGTGTGAAGGAGAGCTACGTGCGCAATTTAACTAAAACTTTAGCGGTTGTATCATTACTGGCCCCGGCTAGTGCTCATCCGTTAGGAATTGGTGAAATTAAATTGCATTCAGCCCTTAATCAAAATCTGAATGCCGAGATTTCATTGGTCTTATCGGCAGGGGAGAATATAGCTGACATAAAAGTAAATTTGGCGTCGCCTGATAAATTTGAAGAAGCGGGAGTGCCTTGGGCTTCATTTCTATCAAAAATCAGATTTGAAATTGATGGCAATAGCAAGGTTATCAGGCTCAGCTCCAGGGAAACGTTAAAAGAACCTTTTCTGGATTTCCTGCTCGAAGTGAGCTGGCCAAAAGGTAGTTTATATCGTGAATTTACTGTCTTGGCCGATCCGCCCGCCGTTTATAAGCAAGCAACTATTCCTGTTTTGAGCCGCCCGGAAAGCTACCGGACCGAACCGGAAGAAATTGCGCCTCAACCGGAACCAGGAACGCAGGTAAGCGCTCAGCCTGCTGCGGGCGCAGCAGCAATGGATATATACGGTCCTACTCGGAAAAATGATACGCTTTGGAAAGTAGCCGAACAGGCTCGTGGTCAGGATGACGTTTCTGTTGAACAAATGATGATTGCGATTTATGAAGAAAATCCTCGTGCGTTCTTTAAGGATAATGTAAATGCATTGATGGCCGACAAAATATTGAAGATTCCGGAAAGAGAGGAAATTCTAAAATTATCACGGAAACAGGCATTAGCTGAATTCAATCGGCAAACAAAAGCCTGGACAAATCGTTTGGCTCCGGCATCCGTGGAAACAGCAACCATTAAAGAGGATTCTGTTGATAATAAGCTAACCTTAGCTGCTCCGGCGGAGTCAACAGTCGCTAAAAATGCCGTTGTAGCACCTGGAAGTGAGCAGGCGGCCGATGGGAAAAAAGCAGCGGATGCATCTTCCGGGATAAATTCTCAGACGGAAGAGAGCGCAAATACCGGAACTCCGGTAAACGATGCATTGCAAAGCAAAGTAGCTGAGCTGGAAAAGCAGTTGGTTGTGATGCAAAAAATACTCGCTTTAAAAGACCAGCAGCTTGCAGCTTTGCAGAACCAATCGCAAGCCAAGCCTGGCGTTCAGGAGCAGCCTCCTGTCCAAGTACAGCCGGTTACAGCACCGCCTGGTGTCGAAGAAAAAACTATTCAGGCAAAACCCGAAGCTAAGGTAGTCAGTCCAATCATTCAACCGAAGCCCGCCCCTGCGCCTGTTGTTCAGCCGCCGGTTCAACCTGAACCCGAAACGGATTTCTATTATCTTGGGGTAGGAGGCATAGGTGCCGCGTTATTGTCTTTGCTGGGTTTTCTTTGGTGGCGGAAACGTAAGGTTGACGAGAAAACCGATACCGAGAGTATGTTTGCTTCCAGCATTATGAGAACACCCGAAGCCAAGGAAGACTTTCCCATGCCGGCTAATAAAGATAGTTCGGCTTATAATTTGGATGCAATCGACGGAAGCTCTTTCTTAAATGAGTTTATATCCAGCGATTTTGATACATTTGATACGGATCATACTGAAATCGATCCCATTTCCGAGGCCGATGTGTATCTTGCTTATGGCCGCTATCAACAAGCTGAGGAATTAATACGGCATGCCATTAAAGAGCATCCGGATAATAATGAGTGCAAGTTGAAGTTGCTGGAAATTTTTTATTCCAACGAAAATAAAAAAGCCTTTGAAATTTATGCTCATGAATTAGTGGAGGCCGGTAAAAAAGATGACGCTGAGTTTTGGGGAAAAGTTACTGATATGGGCAGCGAAATTTGCCCGGATTCTTCTTTGTTTTCGTCCGGAGAAAAGAAGTCAATTACCAGCAACCCTGTCCTTGAAAAAATATATGCTGATTTAACGGCAACAAATTTAATCAAGGAAGAGGATAATCCTAAAGAAGATGATTTTGATGAGATTTCTTTTGAAGACTCATTAAGCGATGATTTTCAAAAAGAAACAGCCGCGGCAAAAGATAGTCTGTTGGATTTTGATTCAACCCTCTTTGCAGTTGATGATGAGCCGGTCTTTGATGAACAAAAGAATAACCAAAGCATTGATTTTGATTTAAGTTCATTCGCAACGAATACCGAAAAGCCTGTCAAGGCAGAGGATACGGTTGAGATAAATAATGAATTCGCTTCATTCGATTTCGACCTTGATTTAAAAAAACCTGAAGCAAAAGAAAGCAGCAACATTGATTTAAATGCATTGGAAGGCTTCGATGTAAGTGATGAAGAAATTGATTTTTCTTCCGCTAAACCATCCGATTTGAAAGATTCTCTGGATTTGGGCTCCTTTGACGGCGATTTTGATTTTAATTTTGAACTGGATATGCCATTGGCAGGATCAGATGCTCAAAGCGCTAATCAAAAGTCCGGGCTTGGCGTTTCCGATTTGACCGATATGGACGAAATGGAAACCAAACTGGACTTGGCAAGAGCTTACATTGATATGGGCGATGCCGATGCCGCCAAAGACATTGCCGAGGAAGTGCTCAAAAAAGGCTCTACCGAGCAAAAGAAAGTCGCTCAAACCTTACTGCAAATGTGAAATAAAACGTAACAGAACCGCTAAAAAAGTTTTTATTTTATAGATTCACCCTGATTCAAAATCTCCAATATGATTTTTTGATGGCGTGTAAGATTTAAAATACCTTGCTGTAATAACAAAAAATTCTGATCAGTCGCTTTATAATTCCTGTTTATCAAACAGCTTTCCAACGCATAGGCGTGATTTTGAATATCCATCAAACCGCAAAAACTCGCTGATCCATGCAGTTTATGAGTGGTTTCCTCGGCAAGCGCATAATGCCCGTTTTCCAGTGCTTTTTTGATAATGGTAATTTGCAAGGGAAATTCTTCGAAAAGCTTCTTGAAAATAATTAAAGTCAGGAGCCTGTTGTTTTTGGTTTTATTCAGGATCATTTGAATGTAATCCAATGATCCTGTGGTTTTATTTTTTATTATCACAGGTCGAACCTCTTATTGAGCTGCCGATAGGGGACCGGCTATATACTCATCAACACCGGCCATAACCTGATGAATATTATCTGTCTTATTAGCGATTGCAATAACCGGTGTTTTATCGTTTATATATTCCAATCCTCTTATTAAAGAAAGAGTCAAGTTCAACGCCATTTACCTCACCGTCCAATCCAAGCCAATTGAATGGTTTTGATTAAAATAGAAGATTCAGTTTGTTCCTTCATTAAAATCATGTAATGCCAACTGTCTTCCAATTGAAGTCCCAGTAATGAACTATTAGTTTCATTGTAGGTAGCAATTAATATAACAAATTGTTTCTGCTGTTTTAATTTAAATGGCATTATATTTTGCAGCCGGTAATGATTTTACCGGCAAATAAAATGGTTGAAATAAAATGGTTGAAATAAACTGCATTGAAGTGCCCATATAAACCTTAAATATTTATTGCATGGCTTTAACTTCCATTTGCCCAGTATCAAAGCCTGAGCTTGCTCATGGTTACACTTAAATTTTTTATGGCGTATAAATTGCTTAAATACTCGTTCAGATAAGATACGTTGGCTACTAACCTTGTCATTGAGTGTTATTCACACAAGGCTCATCAGTTCCTGGTTTTTATTTTAATATGATTGCCGAGAGTAAGGATTTAAATCTACATTTATGAAAAAGATTAAACAGTTATTGACAATATAAACGATTCCCAATGACTCTTTTTCTTCAATGATCAATTTACATTTCAAAACGGCTTTTAGCCTTTTGCTGTTAACCGGTTGCGCGGCCCAGGATTATAAGTTGGCGCCCTTATCTTTGTATAGGCAGGAATCCAAATTGCCCGTGATAGAGTCTTTGCCGCCCGATTTATTATCTGGAGAAAAAAACTCTCCCTTACCTGCTTCCGAAACATTAGCAGAGCCAAAAGAATTTACCTTAAATCAAATAATTCAGACAGCTTTAAAGGCCGATCCGCGTATCAGGGCAGCTTTGGAAAATATCACCCAGGCTGAAGCCGACCTGCTCACGGCCGGGCTGATTCCTAATCCGCAAGCCAATACCGATGTACAGTTGCTGCCTTTGAACCGGCCGTTTACAGTAAATCGGCAAGGGGGCCCGCCGCAATTTGATTTTGATGTTACGATGCCGATTGATTGGTTCCTGTTTGGCAAACGAGCCGCAGCGATCACATCCCGGCAATACGGTATAGATGTGGCGTCCGCGGATTTTTCCAATACCGTCCGGCTTCGGATAGCGGGGGCAATCTCTACGTTTTACGATGTTCTTGAAGCACAGGCAATGTTAATGCTTGCACAGGAGAACCAAAATAATCTGAACAAAATGGAGCAGAGTATTCTTAAGCGGGTGGCTCTGGGGGGAGTGGGCACCATTGAAACCGATCGAATCCGGCTTTCCATTTTCAGTAGCCGCCGGGAAGTTCATACCCAGGAACTCAATTTATCCGCAGCGCTTAACCGGCTGCGGTCATTGTTGGGGATTGCAGATAATGTTCCCATCGAGGTTCAAGGTACTTTGGACGTTAATAATCCGGCAAAACCCATAGCGATAGAAACAGCTTTTAATCTGGCAGAGGAAAACCGGCCTGACTTGATTTCCCTGCATCGGCAATTAGATAAGGCAAATGCCGATATAAAGCTTGAAGAAAGAAAAGCCTATCCTCAAGTTACGCCCGGTGTTCTTTATGCCAGGCAATTTCAGCAGCAAGCCATTGGCTTCCCTGATGCAAACTCATGGGGGGTTGGCGTTAATATCAGCGTTCCCATTTTCGACCGTAACCAGGGAAATATTGCCAAGGCAAAATCCGTGCATGTTCAATCTCAACTGAATATCCAGGCTCAGCTTGTGGATCTACGCGCGGAAATCGATCAGGCCGTTAAGGCATTTACCTCTTCCTATCAATTTTTAACAATAGATGATCCCGGGCAACTGGATGCAGCGAAAAATGTTAGGGACAAAATTAATCAGGCTTACGAGCTTGGCGGTAAAACCCTTTTAGAAGTGCTGGATGCCCAACGGGCTTACCTGGAGACCTACCGGGTGCATATTAGTGGTCGATCCAGCTACTGGCATTCCTTGCATCAACTTAACGCGGCTATCGGCAAAGAAGTAGTTCGATGATTTATCTGTTTTCCATTAAGGAGTTTCTGCACAGTCCTTCGACAAGCTTCCTTCCACAGGCTCAGGACGAACGGTATACTGTTGATTCCGTTCGTGGTGAGTCTTTCGGCTATGCAGGAGAGCCTTGTTGATTCCGTTCGTGGTGAATCTGTTGATACCGTTCGTGGTGAGCCTTTCGTCTACGCTCAGGAGAGCCTTGTCGAACGCTCTCCTGAGCGTAGACGAAGGACATGAGCGGAATCAACAGGCTCAGAGATTCACTAAGGCCATTTACCCGGAATGTTCCTTGTGGAGTCGATTACTAATAGTCTTCCTGTCAATTTCTGCTTTTTTGCCGGCCGGGCAGGGGGCAGCAACCAATCAGCAGAAGTCCGATACCAGTCCAGTGGTGGAACTGGTCGCTCCGAGCATTATTGCCGTCAAATCAGGCAGTCTTCTGGAGCAAAAGCTCAGTATATCAACTGTACAAAAAGAACAAATCAGTACGCCTTTACTCACGGTGGCGGGAGCCGTTGTCGCCCGCCTTCCCGCAGGTTCAGGGCCCATGGAAGATCGTTGGCAATTTAACAGTATCGATCTTTCAGGCGTCTATGCAGATTGGCAAAGAGCGCGTGCTGAAAAGGAATTTAATACCAAGCGCTTAATAAAAATTCGAGAATTAACGGCCGCCCAGTTTAATTCGCAAAAACTGGTTGTTGACCGGCTCAGGAAACTGGTTGCGACCGGCACGGAAGCGATTCGGGATCTAACAGCCGCTGAGGCCAATTTACTCCAGGTTCAACTGGAAGGTCAACAAGCGGTATACGAAGCAGAAACCGCGCTGACTGTATCGACGCGCAGCCGCGCCGCCCTGGAGCGAAAGCTGTTGCAGGAAGGAGTGGACCCGCTTTTATTGGAAAGCTCCTCTTCGGGCATATCATTAATTATGGCTGATGTGCCTGAGTTAAGAATTAGCCTGGTAGCGGTAGGGCAATCCTGCGTAGCTCAATTCTACGGACTTCCGGAAAAAAAATTCATAGGTAAAGTAAGGAGTCTGGCACCTACCTTATCCGCTCAACGGCATACGCTGCGGGTGTTTTTTGAGTTAAATGATGAGAACGATCAGTTTAAACCGGGGATGTATGCGGAAATCGGCTTGGGCACCGATCCCAGGGCCGCCATACTGGTGCCCGCGGACGGCGTTCTTCACAGCGAAAATACAGATTTTGTCTTGATTGGCGCCGGCCCGGGATTGTGGCGCATTACCCAGGTTCAAGTCGGCGAGAATATTAGCGATCGCGTTGAAATCCTCAAAGGTTTACAAGGAAATGAACGCATTATTGGAAATGGCGCGATACTGCTAAAACCGATGCTTGTCCAGGCCCTTCAAAATGAAGCCGCCATTATAAAAAATCAATCCCTCGGGCTTAAGCAATGATACCGCAACTGCTGAACAAAGCGATGCATCATCGCCTGACGGTATTGGGTGGCGCTGCGATTGTTATCATTCTGGGTATATGGTCATTTTCCCGTATGCAGATTGATGCATATCCGGATATATCTTCCCAAATGGTTCAGGTGATTACGGTCTATCCCGGCCGCGCACCCGAAGAAGTGGAACGCCAGGTGACAATTCCGGTGGAAATTGTAATGCGCAATGTGCCGCGCGTGGAAAAGATCCGCTCCCGGACAATTTTCGGCTTATCAGTGGTTCAACTTATTTTCGAGGAAGGCGTTGAAAAATACTGGGCCAGACAGCGCGTACAGGAAAAACTTGCCAGTATTGATCTGCCTGCCGGCGCATCTGCCGAACTGGGACCGCTGGCAACAGCCTATGGCGAAATATTGCGTTATGAACTGGTATCGGATGGACGCTATGACCTGATAGAGCTTCGATCCATCAATGACTGGGTAGCCATTCCCCGGCTATTACGGGCCGCGGGTGTTGCCGATGTGCCGAATTTTGGCGGTTATGAAAAGTTATATGCCGTTCTCATGAATCCGTCTCAGCTGCAACGTTTTGGACTGTCCCTGAACGATGTTGTGAATGCCATACAATCTAATAACGAGAGCGCCGGAGGCAGCGTTCTATCGCGCGGCAGTATGTCATTTGTAATTCGTGGGCGTGGCGCTTTGCAGGATGTAGCCGAAATCGGCAATATCTTTATTCAATCCTTCGGGGGCACGCCCATTTATGTGCATGACGTCGCTGATGTGGAAGTCGCCTCCAAAGTGCCGGCTGGTATCTTGAGCAAAGACCGTAAGAACGAGACCATTGAAGGGATTGTTCTAATGCGCAGGGGAGAAAATCCATCCGAGGTGTTGAATAATGTAAAAGCGGTTATCACTGAATTGAATCAAGTTGATTTGCCGCAAGGCGTCAGGATTATACCTTTCTACGATCGCTCTTTACTGGTTGACAACACCTTACATACCGTTGGACACAGCGTGCTTTTGGGTGTGTCGTTGGTTACCGCCGTTTTGCTGTTTTTTCTGGGGCGTCCCTCGTTGGCGTTATTGGTGGCCTTGACCATTCCTTTTTCGCTATTATTCGCCCTGGTAATGATGAATGCTTTCGGCATCCCGATTGGCTTGTTATCAATCGGCGCCATCGACTTCGGCATTATCGTTGACGGCTCGGTTATCCTCGCGGAAAACATTGCCCATCGCCTGCATGATGCAACGCGTAAAAACGCTCAGGCGAATATGACTAAAACCGTATTGGCGGCCTCTCTTGAAGTGGAGCGCTCTGTTTTCTTTTCGATACTGATGATAGTAGGCGCTTTTTTGCCGTTGCTTACCCTCACGCGCATTGAGGGCTTGTTATTCCGGCCGATGGCTTTAACCATCCTGTTTGCACTAATTGGAGCGATGCTGTTTGCGCTTTTTATCGTGCCTGTGCTGTCAAGTTTCTTGTTTCGAAAAGGGTATAGGGATTGGGAAAATCCCATATTAACCTGGCTTTATCCGCATTACTCCGCTTTGCTGGCTTTCCTGTTACGCTATCGCTGGCCTACGGTGGGAGTAGCAATGGCAATGCTGATTGGTATCCTGGCGCTTATTCTTCCCCGCCTTGGCACGGAATTTCTGCCTTATATGGACGAAGGCGTAGTGTGGGTGCGGGCCAATTTTCCAGAAGGCACTTCTTTGCAACAAACGTCGAAATTTGGCAAGCGCTTACGCGAAGTTGCGCTTGACTTTAAGGATGTTGATTTTATCGTCGTGCAGGCAGGCCGTAGCGATAGCGGCACCGATCCTTTTCCGCCCAGCCGGATAGAAATGTTAATCGGGCCTAAGCCGAGCGATCAATGGCTACAGTTTACGCGTAAACAGGAGTTAGTGGCCGCGTTAGGCACGCGGTTCCGTGCAGAATTCCCAACGACCCGTTTCAATTTTACCCAACCCATTATCGATAGCGTGACCGAGGATGCCAACGGTACCTCAGCTAACCTGGCTGTCGAGTTTTCGGGCGCCGATTCCGGTGTTTTGCTGACTTTGGCAAGGCATACCTTAGCCTTATTGAATAAAGTACCCGGTGCTGTGGACGTCAGTATCGAACAGGAAGGGCCGCAACCGCAGCTAGTTATCAGGCCTGATCGTTTCTTGTGCGCCCGCTACAATGTGAGTGTGGAAGAAGTGACTCAATTAATTGATATCGCTATCGGCGGTTCCCCAATCGGCAGTCTGTTCGAAGGCGAACGGCGTATTGATATTGCTGCGCGTTTCGCTCAGGAATATTTACGTTCACCTGCCGCTATTGGCCGTTTGCCGGTCTATAATTCCGAAGGTATTCCCATTCCCCTGGCTCAGGTTGCTCATATTGAAATCGTAGATGGTCAGACCTTGATTGCCCGTGATGATGGAAGACGAAGATTGACCGTCAGGACGGATATTGTTGGCCGCGATCAGGGCGGTTTCGTAGCTGAGGCTCAAAATCTCTTCAAACAGGAAATCAATGTCCCTGCGGGTTATCGAGTTGCCTGGTTGGGAATGTTTGAAAATCTGGAGCGGGCCGGACAACACTTTAAAATACTGGTGCCGGCGAGTATCGGCGTTATCTTCCTGCTCCTGCTGGTGACTTTCGGGTCGTTGCGCGCAGCGCTAATTCTACTGTTGGCCATTCCCTTTGCATTGGTGGGAGGCGCAACGGCGCTTTATTTGCGCGGCATGAATTTAAATGTCTCTTCCGGGGTGGGCTTTGCCGCGGTTTTCGGAGTGTCTATCATGAACGGCGTGCTTATTGTTCGGACTATTACTGAATTACGTCTCTCCGGAACAGCAATGGAACAGGCTATCGTACAAGGAGCCGTCCGTTGTATCCGGCCTATTCTGGTCGCTTCCCTGGTCGCCATTCTTGGTTTGGTTCCGGCATCACTTGCCACAGGACTGGGTTCCGATGTGCAGCGCCCGCTAGCGACGGTAATTGTGTGGGGCCTCTTTAGCGCTACCGTTATGACCATCCTGCTGGTACCGGTTCTCTATCGTTTATTTGAGCCTCCTATAGAATTACCAGAGGCTGAAGATCAGGAATCAAATGAAGCTAAGCCTGCAAATCAGGATTGATTAACTGCTTACATCTCGGCAGGTCAAAGCGTCGTGTACAGCAGCGTCAGCAATATCACCTGGATCAGAGATACCGACCTGTTGGACATTCTGGAAACCAGCTTAGGCTACAACGTCGCGGTCAGTGCCATCATTGCCGCCAGCCCGACCATCAATGACACGCCGAATTTATATGATGGTTACAGCGGCCGTCACAGCATAACCAGTGACGACTTCCAATCAGGTGGCAGAGTCAACCAGTTTGGCGCCCAAGCCTTTACTTCTTACTTAAACACTATCAATTACGCTGGTTCCAACCAATGGGTATTGCCATCGGCTTGCATCAATCCGCCGCAAAGTGTAAATAACCAAACCAATAGCCAATTTGGTGAGCAGTTCTATAGCGAACTGGGCGGCACTATTGGAAGCATCATACCAACCAACAGCAAATTCACTAACGAGCAAGCCTCTTCGTACTGGTTGGGCACTGAGGCCGAGCCAGGGTCTGCTGGCACTACCAACACGGTGTTCTTCTATAACCATCAGCGTGCCGATGTTAAGACCGAGCATATGTACGCTTAGGCAGTCAGCCCCGGCAATGTTGCCGTTGTTCCGGTGCCCGCAGCGGTCTGGCTATTCGACAGTGGCTTGATAGGCCTAGTTGGATTGAAACGGCGCGGCAACAGTGGGTAATTGGGTTATTCGGGTCATTGGATCCTGTTGGGGGTCAAGGGGGGAGATGCTTTCTTGCGATTTTTATAGGAAAGCGGAGGGCATTGTGGCGTGTTATGAACATTGGCCGATTTATCGGGATGCGCTGAGTTTATCAGTGCATTTTGAAAAAATTATCGCCGGATTTTCTCGCTTCAATTCAAGTGCTGTTTAGCCCCTCCATTCGCATATGGAGTATTCCAATAACAGCAATAAACTCAGGTTCAAGTCGGTAAAAAATAATGTGTTGCTGAACTTGTAAAGCTCTATAGCCCATTTTAATATCGGGTCTAGCTTTGCCAATTGCAGGATTATCAATCAATTGACCAAAGCAATCTTGAATTAGAGCAAGATATTTATTTGCTTGAACCTCACCCCATTCTGAAAGGGTATATATCCAAATATCCTCAAGGTCTTGTTCTGCTGCTCGTGTTAATCTGATGTCGCGCACGTTATGGGATTTCTGGTTTGATCCTATCTAGCGCTTTGTTTTTTATATTTTGAAATACAATACCAACCTCGCCTTTTGTGAAGGATGTGTAGTTCCCTGACTCAAGATCATGCTCACCTTCCACCAATTTTGATCTTAAACTGTTTAATTTGATTTGATAAACCAATTCTTCATTGGTTTTCATAAAGCGTAATGCTTCGCGCACCACTTCGCTGGCATTGTTGTAAAAACCGGATGCAACTTTTTCTTTGACGATACTTTCTAGTTCAGGTGTAAGTGAAATATGCATGTTGATATCCTCCAAATTTTGTATGATGAATTTAAATACAAACTTTGTCAAACTTTGAATTTTGTAACAGCTATCAATTAAAATACCAATCTTAGTGTATGCAATATGGTTCCACTTGACACTGATATATCAATATCAGCTAAGCAGGATATTTCAGTCAACCAATTTTCCTATCCATCAGACTGTTTTGGGTCATTGTCTGTCACCACATCAAGTTAAGCATGGCTAACCAGCCGTGGTATAGGTCGGATAGTCACAAACCTATCGCCAAGCTAATTTCACGAATTCTGGGATTTCATTTCACAATTCTGGGATTTTTTCATTAATTATGAGATCTGACAATATGACAAGCGCAAAAATAAAACTTGACCCGCTAAGCAGATAAATATATGGTTATGCATATATTTATAACAAGACAAATATGATCACCCCGGCTCAATTTTTTAAATGTTTATCCGATGAAACGCGTTTTCGTTGTGTCACTTTGCTGCAAAAAGAAGGCAAGCTCTGTGTCTGCGAATTAACGGCGGCGCTGGATCTGTCCCAGCCTAAAATATCCCGGCATTTGGCTCCGTTGCGCCAATGCGGCTTGCTATTGGACAGTCGCGAGGGGCAATGGGTTTATTACCAGATCAATCCAAAACTGCCCGACTGGGCTTTTCCGATTCTGGAAAACACGGTAATGGCTGCCGATAAGAGCGGCCAGTTCAAGAATGACCTGGACCGCTTGCATAATGTGCAAGGCAAGCCTGAAGCGGTAGTCTGCAGCTGATTAATTTTTACCGATTTTTTTTACTTAATATATATAGTTATCCGCATATCACTTTAAGGTATTTTAATATGAAAAGATTCCACATACATTTGGCGGTAGAGAACCTTGAACAGAACATTCAGTTTTACAGTACCTTGTTCAGCTCTGAGCCCACGGTAAGGCATGAAGATTACGCGAAATGGATGCTGGACGATCCGCGTATTAATTTCGCCATTTCCAACCGCAGCAGCAAGTTCGGGCTGGATCATCTCGGTATTCAAGCCGAAGATGATCAGGAGCTGCAAGGCATTAAACGCAGCCTGGACGCCACGCAACAGCCTGTCGAAACTCAGGAACAGGCGGCTTGCTGCTATATGCGTTCCGATAAATACTGGATTACCGATCCGCAAGGCATTGCCTGGGAGTCTTTCTATTCCTTATCGGAGATTCCAACCTTTAATGATAAAAGCGCCCAGTCAGACGGCGAAAATCCATTTCCCAACATTCCTACCGAAACTACCACGGCTTGCTGTCCAACCGAGAAACCAACGTCATCCTGTTGCGGCGGCTGATTAAACAAACATCACAGCATTTGGTGAAAACGAGTGAAACCGCTCATCAGTCCTGCCCCGGCATTCATTATCACCGGGGCTGTTTTACAGGCAATAATCCTAAAAAAATCAGTTAAGTCTTCCGAAATCCCGTTCGCCCTGAGCCCTTCGCCTACGCTCAGGAGAGCCCCTTCGGCTATGCTCAGGAGAGCCCCTTCGATTACACTCAGGAGAGCCTTGTCGAAGGATGGACGGGGTTTCGGAAGACTCACCAAATGGGTGAAGCGCCAAAGTCCGCTCATGCTTCGACAGGCTCAGCACGAACGGCCTTTGGCACCCCTCATCTGAGTTTTTAGGATAATTCAATAATATTCAGGGAAACAGCATGTTAAACCTACTTGTTCTTTGCACCGGTAACTCGTGCCGCAGCATCATAGGGGAAGCCTTGTTCAATCACTTGGGCAAAGGCCGCATCAAAGCCTATTCCGCCGGCAGCCATCCAACCGGAAAGGTGAACCCGAATGCGCTGGCCATATTAAAACGCCACGGCATTCCAGCGGGGGAATTTTCCAGCCAGTCCTGGGATGAGTTCGACGGTAAAGGCATCGATATTGCCATTACCGTCTGCGATCAGGCGGCTGGGGAGGTTTGTCCTGTTTACCTGAATAATACGGTGAGAGCGCATTGGGGCTTGCCTGACCCGGCTCATGTTACCGGCAGTCAGGCAGTTATCGAAACGGCTTTTGAGGCTACTTATGCGGCTATGGAAAAACGGATAACCCAACTGTTGGCGTTGCCGGTCGAGATAATGTCCAGGACAGAACTAACCGAGGCGCTGAATAAGATAGGCGCGGACACTTTTTGAGGAATGGGAGCTATACGATGATAAGCACGCTGGAAAACATACAAGTCGGCCAAGCGCCAAAGCGCTTGGGTTTCGTCGAGCGGTTTTTGACGCTATGGATATTTATGACTATGGCGGGCGGGGTCGCTCTGGGCTATTTTGTCCCCGGCTTAACGCAATGGCTGACCCGTTTCCAGGTAGGAACTACCTCCATTCCTATCGCAATCGGTCTCATCCTGATGATGTACCCGCCGCTGGCCAAGGTGCGTTACGAGGAACTGCCCAAGGTTTTCAAGAACACCAAAGTCCTGATGTTGTCTCTGATCCAGAACTGGGTGATCGGGCCGGTATTGATGTTCGCGTTGGCCATTATTTTTCTTCGGGACTATCCGGAATATATGGTGGGCCTGATTATTATCGGTCTGGCTCGCTGTATCGCCATGGTGCTGGTCTGGAACGAGCTGGCTGACGGCGATAGCGAATACTGCGCCGGATTAGTGGCTTTCAACTCCATCTTCCAGATGCTGTTCTTTTCGATTTATGCCTATATTTTCGTCACTGTTCTGCCCGACTGGCTGGGTATCGCATCCGGCCTTGAAGTTCCGATTACCATTCTACAGGTTGCTCAAAGTGTAATGATTTACCTTGGCATCCCTTTTTTTGGCGGCATGCTCACGCGTTTTTTTATGGTGCGGCGAAAAGGGCGGCAGTGGTATGAAGAAAAGTTTATCCCCAAAATCAGCCCCATTACGCTCATAGCCCTGCTGTTTACCATCATGGTCATGTTCTCTCTTAAAGGCGAATATATCGTGCAGCTGCCCCTGGATGTGCTGCGTATTGCGATACCCCTGATGATTTATTTCGTCATTATGTTCCTGGTTACGTTTTACATGTCGGCCAAAGCCGGGGCAGGGTATCGCATCAGCGCCACGCTGTCGTTTACCGCTGCCAGCAATAACTTCGAGTTGGCCATCGCGGTGGCCGTAGCGGTTTTCGGTCTTCAGTCGGGAGAGGCGTTTGCGGCGGTTATCGGCCCTTTGGTTGAAGTGCCGGTGCTGATCGGCCTGGTCAACGTGGCGCTTTATTTCAGGCAAAAATACTTTACCTATTCTAGCGTCGGGTAAAGAAACGGCGGTTCGCCGGCGCATACCCCAATTTTTTATTTTGATCTTAACCTGTCAATCATCAGACAGCTTTAGGGCGAAATTGCATGAAAAACTGCCCTGATTCAGGCGGTGAGTCTGGGTCGTAGAACAGCGATTCGAGTATCAGGTTGCCTTCCGGGCCAAGAATGGAGCCGGTCAGCAAAGTACGGAAATCTTTGCCTCCGATTAACTGGTGGGTAATGGTCAGGTATAACCTTGACAGCTGTTTATCGCGGATGACGGCATCAAGCATTTGCGGGCCGGCAATAAGATAAATGCTTTGGTAACCCAGTTTCGCCAGCTCCTGAATCAATGGCGCGCCATGAACTCTTTGATCTTCGCCGGTAAAAACAACGGTATGTCCCAAGTCTTGCCAGTAGTGAATGCGTTCCGGATCAGCCGCTCTTCCCGTCGCAATATAAACGTCCTGCTCATGCTCCTTGAGACTGTCATGGAACGGAAAATCCAGGCTTGCGCTGGCGATAATTACGGCAGGTTGAGGTTTTAAGCCGTTATTATGACGCCATTCAACAAGATACGGGTCTTTAATCTGCAATATATTGCCCAACCGGCCTTCATTCAGGGCGCGCATATAACCCCCGTGCGTAATCAGGCAATCTGCCTGCGCATGCAACTCCATGAATAGTTTGAAGTCGGAGGCGGTCGTTAAATGCTTGGGGATGTAGGTTGTGCTTTTAACATTATCTTCCAGGGCAATACGTCCATCCAGGCTGGACAGGAAGTTGGCATAGACAAAAGGGGATTGTGCCGTACCCAGTTTATGTATTTGATGGGCAAGATATAAGCCTTCAATAGAGACTTCATTGCAAGGTTGAGGATAAAGGCGTAACAGGTTTTTTTGCATAGTGTAGGTATAGATTTCTAAATCCCGGATGTTTATAAATTTATACCGATGCCCATAATTTAAGAATCATACAACTCGAATCATAAGCTAAATCCGGCGTGAACTATAGGCTATTAATGACTGTCCATTTAATGTAAGTGTTTTAATTCAGATAATTACAATCTGGAAAACGTCCTATTCAAACAGCAAACAACATATTAGTAAATATTTATTCTGACTAAGGAGGCTCTCATGGCTGATACCGGAATCGATAAAGACGCAGTAGTTAAGGTGCTGAATACAATCCTGGAAACCGAACTGGCTGGAGTTGTTCGTTATACGCATTATGCATTAATGGTTTTTGGCTACAATCGCATACCTATCGTTTCGTGGATGCGCAGTCAGGCAACGGAGTCCCTAACCCATGCCAATGAAGCAGGTGAGCTCATCACTTTTTTAGGCACTCATCCCTCTTTGGGAATAGGGCCGTTATTGGAAACCCATCGGCATGATCTCGGAGATATCCTGCGTGAATCGCTGGATCACGAAATGCTGGCATTGTCCGCCTATCATAATTTACTGGAGCTCGTCAACGGCCGTAATGTTTTGCTTGAGGAGTATGCCCGCCGCCTGATAGCCCAAGAGGAAATGCACCTCGGGGATGTGCGGAAGATGCTAAAAAAACCGGGCGAATAACTATTGAAATTCCCGAGTTCCAGGTAAAATCGGTTTAGGGATTTTTCACGCATGAGTTAAATTAAATACTTTTTCTATAAGGAAGGTTCAAAACTTATTATAGTGGTATCAGAGTTAACCCTTGAAAAATCCAGACTGCTAATAGAGAGGGCAGGGCCATGAATAAACATTTAAAATTGGTTAGAGAGTTTCAGGACGCATCTTCATTGCCGCAGGCGGAACAGGGAACATCTGTGCATTTATCCGATATGGATATAATTATGCGTCAGGCATTACTCATGGAAGCGGGTAGTGAAATATTCAAAGCGATGAAAGCAGGAGAAATGGCGGCGATATTGGCAGGCTTGATTAATCTTTCGTATTCATCACTGGGCGGTATTGCCATGCGCGGAGAGGATGTAATAGACCAGCCGGTATCCTGGCAGCATGACGGGTTTGTGCTGTCCCTGATGAGAATTTTATCGGACAGGATCAATAATTGCGCTACCGGCAATACCGATAATTATTCAGAAATCTATTGTTTGTGTGTTCATTTATCGAAAAATTATCTTAATGCGGATTTCGATAAAGCCTTTCAAATGGCTCACGATCACAGAATGTCCAAATTAAGAGACAATGGCCAGTCTATCAATGAAGATGCAGACAAAACGGGAAAATCAAAACGGCTTAAAGCGCCTGATTTGACTGAGTGCTTTTACGAGTAAGCCGGTTTCTGATTAGCAAGGAACTTCAGCCAGCGCCGTCATACTGGCATGGATGCCAGACCAATTCGCCGGGAGCGAATTGGGATATGCGCAGCATAGGGCGAAGCCCGAACCGCACGGAGGCGGTGAGCAATCCAGTGACAGGGATGTGAATGCATGGCGCCCAATTCGAGCGGCAGAGAACTTCGAAAGTTACCATCCATGGCCTTGGATTTCGGCCTCCCTGCCGGAATAACGGACTTTTTAGCGCTAGCTGAAGCATCTTGCTAATCAGGTGTCGGTTTATTGACTATTGGAGCAAAAACCTGCGCCTTTCATATATACATTAGAAGGTGAAGCCGCAGGTTTGCATGACAAAAATATCCGCCTGAATTTTTAAGCGGCAGTGAATTTTGCCGCTTCTTCACCTCTATGCATTGTCACTTTCTTTGCAAGTGATTTATGTCAGTAAATATCTTTAATAATAAGCATTTATGAAAACGTAAATCACTGCAGTGACACTTTTTATAACCGAAATTAAGGGCGATCCATCCTAGGTATTACCTGAATATCGGTGTAAATTTAAAATTTTCTGTGCTTTTGCCAGCCCTGTTTTATACTGATTCAAGCTCTTGTTTTTTCAGGTAAACATTAAATTCCATATCGGAATTAATAATATGCCTTCCCCATTTATCCATAAATTCCGGAACATCGCTTTGTTTCCATTCATCATTGATTATTTTATGATCGATTTCGGCCAACTTTTCCAGCATGGCATTATGTTCTCTTACATGCCTTTTATAATTTCGAAAACCTAACTGTTCCATCAATTCTTCTTCAGCATTAAAATGCTCTTTGGCATGCTGATAAAGCAATTTCATATTTTTAGCCAATTCTTCCTTATTACCGGAAGAAACTAATTTATTCGCGAGAATAAATAAATCTTTATGTTGACTATCAACCAGATCATCGCCTATCTAGTAATAATCCTGCCAGACAAAGTGATACATGCTTCCCAGCGATAGTTTTCCGGTTAAGCCTTCTTTCTGACGATGCAGGGCTATATTGTCAGGTGTGGTTTTATCGTTGCCTGTCTTATAAACAAAATGCTGTCTTGCCCTATGATAATTTTCATTGCCATAGAAGTTTGCATACATCTGAGTCAATTCAAATTTACGGTAAGTAGCTAACGCTTTTAATGATTCGTCATAGCAACGGGTCTTGGCTTTTCTATTTAAACACTCTCTTAAGGCTTCGTTATCCGTAATAGTGGCCGTTACCAGATATTTAACCTGTGCGGCAAAAATCTTATGATTTTTATCGAGAACTTTATCGCACAGGCCAATCTGCCATGCCTTCCTGCCGCTAATGGGCAAGCGTTGCTCAGTCAAAGCCGCCGCCATTTCCTGTCCGACGCGCTTGGGCAGTAAATAGGTCCAGTACTCGGAACCGTAAAGATCGCCCATGTTTTTATAGTGCGGATTAAAAATCACGCCTTCTCTGGCAAATACCCGGTCAGCCGCCAGCGCCAATATCGCGCCGCCCGCGCCTGCAACCGCAGAAATGGTTAATTTATCCAGGGTATTAATAATCTGATAAATAAGATCATCCATGGCATTTATATTTAACCAGGATTCATCCGCCGGGCTGTCCGCGGCCTCGATGTGATTAAGGTGAATTCCATTTGACCAGGATTCTTCGCCGCCCATTAGCACAATAGCTTTTACAGGCAAAGTCGCGACATATTGATAGACCGATAACAGAAGCCGGCATTGCTCAGTGCTCATTCCGCCATTATGAAAAGGAAAATAGATATAAGCGGCGTCAGTTTCCTGTTCATACCAGACTTCCTGGCAAGGCAGCTCCCGTCCCGGTCCGGTATAGTCGATGTCAATATGTCTGATGGTTTTAGAGATGTTTTTGGATAAGATGTATTTTATAGCGGGAGTTGCAGGAATTGCCTTGGGGATCAGGTCTTTTAAAACGAAGGCAGCGGGCAGTTTTATCCCTTTTGCACCGGCTTCCAATTTCGGTTTTAAGTGTCCAATCCAGATGGCTCCGTCTACTGTCGCGCGGCACACGCTATGATTTGCCGTTGCGATTATCTCTCCCGCTTTACCGGTTAAACGGCTTTCTTTCTGCGCATTAAAAATAAAGACCGGTTTTCCATAAATTTCATTCAGTACCCGGGGCTGCCGTCCGCGGCGTTAATGCGTCTCAGGATTTCATCTGTTTTATCTGTTTTCCAGTTAATGGCGCGATCTTGTTGCTTTAATGATGGCTGTAGTTTTCCTTTATAATCGGGCTTACTGTAATCCTGCATTTCCGGTTTGAAGTCAGCGGCATCGAAATACGTTAAAGCTTCCCATAAACAATCGACCGCCGCTTGCGTCACCTCCCGGTAGAAAATACTGCTTTTAGTCGCTTGACGCATGGGAAAGGTTTTAGGGCGCCAAATATCGCCTGCATCCATTTCTTCAGCCGCTTCAAGTAAAGAAACACCCCATTCCTGTTCGCCATTCTGAATGGCCCAGTCGAGAGAAGATGGGCCTCTGTCGCCTTTAATGCCGGGATGGACGATAAGGCATTTATAGTTCTCATAAATTTCCTTGGGAAGATGCCGGGTTAGAAAAGGGCAAAGTATTAAATCCGGTTTAAATAACGACACGCCTTCTAACAGCTGTGCAATGTCGACTGAATGTAGTTCAACTGAAATCAAAAAACCCGCATCATCAAGTTCCATATAAAAGCGTTGTGTTAACCCTGAAAATGCCGATGAAATGAGTAAAATGCGCATAATAAGCTCCTGATTTTTATCTTCGGTTATAACAACACGCTTCTATGAAAGTGGGTAACTTCTTGAGCCGCAGTGATCTAGGCTGCCCAGATTGAATAAGGATCAGAGAGACTGAAACGATCCCTGTAACTTTGCGGATTAATGCCTAACTGGCGGATAAACGCGCGCCGCATACGTTCCGGATCGGCAAAACCGGATTTGCCGGCCACGGCTTCAACCGATAAGGGGGTACTTTCCAGATAATGGCGAGCCGCATCGATACGCGCCATTTCCACAAATTTGGCCGGCGTCATCCGGGTTTCCGCGAGAAAAACCGTGCAAAATTACTGGGACTCATGAATATGCGCTCAGCCAATGTTTCTACCCGTAAATCTTCGGTTAGGTGCATCATGATCCAGGCCTGCAGATCTTTAAGCTCAGGACGATTAGACTCACTGGTCAGATAGGCGCTAAATTGCGACTGGCCGCCCGGCCGTTTGAGAAACACCACCAGATAACGTGCGACCAGCAAAGCCAGTTCGCTCCCCCAATCTTCTTCCACCATGGATAACGCCAGATCAATGCCGGACGTTATGCCGCCCGACGTTGAAATAAAGCCATAGCGCACAAAAATATGATCAGGCTCAACGGTGACTGCGGGATAATCCCGCGCCAGCCAATCGCAATAATCCCAATGACTGGTAGCCCGGCGGCCATCCAGAAGACCGCTTTCCGCGAGCAGAAAAGCGCCTGTACAGACGGAGGCAAGCCGTCTGACCCGTGGCGCTACGGCTTTAACCCAGTCCTGTAATGCCGGATCGCATAACAGACAGCTCACATCAGGAGTTCCGGCAATCAGCAGGGTATCAATACCGTTATGAATATCGCTATAGGCTTTATTAGCGATAATCTGAAGACCGCATGAAGTTGTTATCGGTCCCGGGTTTGCCGCTAATACTTCCAGTGGGTAGGCGGGTTCACTGCACACACCGGACCGCTGCAAGCCGATGTTAGCGAAAGCAAATACTTCCAGAGGGCCGGTAAGATCGAGAATCTCAACGCCGGGGTAGGTAACTATACCGACAGGTCGTATTTTCGCTACCCGAACCTGCGGATAGGGAATATCAGATGGGGGAAAAAAGTGGGGTTCATTTATCATACTCACAAAAAAGTTTTGGACTGAATGCAACAGAAACATCTATTGCACGTTTCAAGTTTTCGCACCAAATAGCTCTGTTCTTTTTTAACACTCGAATGTTCCTTGAACCAATCGCTTCATGATTTCTCCCCCTAAAGACAATAGATACAGTTACATGCTCTCGCATTGCCTGCTTTTGCACAATGACATATATCACTCATTTCCTGCCAAAATAATCGCTTCAGCTTATTGGATCGGCAATAACTTTATTTTGTGGGGCAGGCCAACCTGTTAATTGAAGGTAGATAACCGGCAAGGAAGCAAAAGGCGGAGTCGTAAGGTAATTCCCAAACAAATCGGAATGAAGGCCAAGATTTGCATTATCCTAAAAACAGCAGTTGAATCTACCAAAATTCCGTTCGCCCTGAGCCCTTCGCCTAGGCTCAGGAGCGCCTTGTCGACGGGTGGGCGGAATTTTGGCACGCTCACCCAATGGGTGAGCCTGTGAAAGCCGTTCATGCTTCGACAGGGCTCTCCTGAGCCTAGGCGAAGGGCTCAGCACGAACGGCTTTCACATACTCCAACTGCGGTTTTTAGCATTATTGATCCGGCCTTTTGATGCTGAAACCGTTCGAGCTAAGCTCTTCGCCTAGGCTCAGGAGAGATCGGTTGAAAGAAGCTCATGATGGCTGAGGTCGGCGAATGATGGCCGCGTCGACTCGATGCCTTCAGTTGAATCACAGTAATTTATTTGCTGCGTATGCGGCATG
>JAQUOU010000008.1:77981-153459 GCA_028716975.1 Methylobacter sp.
CTTCGCCTAGGCTCAGGAGAGATCGGTTGAAAGAAGCTCATGATGGCTGAGGTCGGCGAATGATGGCCGCGTCGACTCGATGCCTTCAGTTGAATCACAGTAATTTATTTGCTGCGTATGCGGCATGACGCTACCCAAAAGCTACGTATTAAATTCCAACTCCTTCGACTCATTTTTTCCGGCTTTAATCTCTTTTTCCCTGACCAGGTTAATCAGGCTGCCGGCCAGCACCATTTCCACTTGGCGCGGCGTCATCGGGTGCTCGGTCTCATAGCTCTCGTTTTTGAAAAGATTGATTACTTTCACTCGAGATCCTGTGCGGATGGCGTTTCGCACATCGGGGATGGACAGCACATCGCCTTGAGCGATTTTTTCCCAATCCTCAGGATCGACGAAAGTCAAAGGCAGGATGCCGAAGTTGCTTAGATTCTGCAGGTGTATGCGGGCAAAACTTATTGCAAGCACCGCTTTGAGTCCCAAATAGCGGGGGCCCAGGGCTGCATGCTCGCGGCTGGAGCCCTGACCGTAATTGGCGCCGGCCACGACGAAGGAGCCCTGCTTCTGATAGTCCAGGGCTCTTTCGTAGTAGGTCTCGTCGATCCGGTTGAAGGCGAACTTGCTGATTTCCGGAATATTGCTGCGGAAAGGCAGAACCTTCGCACCGGCCGGCATGACTTCGTCCGTAGAAATGTCGTCTTCCACTTTTAACAGAACGGGCCCTTCCAGCTTGTTGGGCAGTGGTTCTAAAACCGGCAGGGGTTTTATGTTGGGGCCTTTATCCAGTTCATGGTATCCATTTTCTGGTGCAGGCGGGATAAACATTTCAGTATTAAGGCGAATGGTTTCCGGCGTCTTAAATCCGGAATAGTTAATATCCAGTGTACGCGGGTCAGTAATTAAACCGGTTAAGGCGGAGGCGGCGGCTGTTTCCGGACTGCACAGATAAACCTGGTCTTCGCGCGTGCCCGAGCGACCCGGAAAATTCCGGGGCACGGTGCGAAGACTGATGCGCCCGCTGGACGGCGCTTGCCCCATACCGATACAACCGCCGCAACCGGCTTGGTGAATGCGCGCGCCGGCATGAATCAGCTTGGCAAGAATACCCGCTTCGACCATATTCTCCAGAATCTGCCGGGAAGTGGGGTTGACGTCGAACGACACCCGGTCATGCACCTGTTTGCCATCCACGATAAAGGCGGCTACGGCAAAATCCCGCAGTCCCGGATTTGCTGATGAGCCGATGTAGGATTGATAAATTTCCCGGCCCGCCACTTCGCGTACCGGTACGACATTACCCGGACTGCTGGGCAACGCGATCAACGGCTCAAGTTCTGCAAGATTGATTTCCTCATATTCATCATAGCGGGCATCTTCATCAGCGCTGATTTCCTTATAGGCGTCTTCCCGACCCTGGCTTTTCAGAAACACTCTGACTGCTTCATCCGCAGGAAAAATCGACGAGGTAGCGCCCAGTTCAGCGCCCATATTGGCGATTACATGCCGGTCCATGGCGCTGAGCGTTTTTAATCCGGGGCCGTAATATTCAATGATTTTCTCAAGTCCGCCGTCAACGTCATGCCGGCGCAGCATTTCCAGGATCACATCCTTGGCGCTTACCCATTCGGGAAGTTCTCCCGCCAGCTTGACGCCCCATATTTTCGGCATTTTGAAGTAAAAAGGCTCGCCTGCCATCGCCATTGTGACCTCCAGGCCGCCCGCCCCGATCGCCAGCATGCTCAATGAACCGGCGGCACAGGTATGGCTGTCCGAGCCCAACAAGGTTTTCCCCGGAACTCCAAAGCGCTCCATATGCAGGGGATGGCTGACACCATTGCCGGGCCTGCTGTACCAAAGACCGAATTTCTTGCAGGCGCTGCGTAAAAAGAGATGGTCATCAGAATTTTTAAAGTCTTCCTGAAGAAGATTATGGTCGACATATTGCGCGGACAGTTCGGTTTGAACCCGCGGCAGTCCAAGCGCTTCAAATTCCAGCATAACCAGGGTGCCGGTTGCATCCTGGGTGAGTGTTTGATCGATTTTTAAGCCAATCTCTTCACCGGGCGTCATATTGCCTGAGGTCAAGTGGTTTTCAATTAGCTTCTGCGTTACATTTTTACCCATGGCAGTATTACCTCCGCAGGAAATTAAGTCAGGTGTTTATGTATTTTTTTCTTAGAATGAATACCTTAGCGGCAGTTCATAATGGTTTTGAGATTGAACAATAATTTTTTTCCATAGTCACCTCAAACGAGACAAGCCATTGCGGAGGTTGTGGAAATCGGGGGCGTAGAATCGGAGTATAAGGAAGATTAACTGAAAATGGAACACGGAGGAGCACCTCGAAAAACCGTTTACCTTCATGGTTCGACAAGGCTCTCCTGAGCGTAGCCGAAGGGCTCACCACGAACGGAACCGACACCGCTCTCCTGAGCAGTGGCGAAGGGCTCACCACGAACGTAACTGACTGATTATCTTATATCCGTTCGCGCTGAGCCTGTCGAAGCGCTCTGATGTCTCTTATCAATCAGGAGAATTAAAAATGCATTATCAGATTCAGGTTCCAAATGCCCGTCCGGCCGGTATAGTTGAAGTTTTTTCACCCTATGACGGCAAGCGCGTCGGTTCGGTAGAAGCCATAGATTCGGCGGGCGCCGGGCAGGCGTTAAAGAATATGACGGCGGCTTTCAACGATAGGCGGCAATGGTTGCCGGCGCAAGAACGTATCGCTATTCTCGAGCGGGCCGCACTGCTGGTGCGGGAGCGTTCCGAATCGTTAATTGCGCTGGCCGTTGCCGAAGGCGGCAAGCCTTATCCCGACACGAAGATTGAGCTAAACCGGGCCATTGACAGTATAAAAAGCTGTATTGACTGTATGCGCACTCAACGCGGTTCGGAAATTCCCATGCAACTCAATCCGGCCTCAATGAACCGCCTGGCCTTCACGCATAGACAACCTATGGGGCCGGTGGTCGCAATTAGCGCCTTCAATCATCCCTTGAATTTAATTGTGCATCAGGCGGGGCCTGCTATTGCCAGCGGCTGTCCGGTCATTATTAAGCCTGCCACGCAAACGCCGCTGTCAGCGTTTGCGCTGGCAGACATATTTCATGAGGCCGGTTTGCCGAAAGCCTGGTGCCAACCGGTTGTTGTCAAGGAGTTGGAAGTTGCGGAACAATTGGCAACCGATAAGCGTGTCGCTTTTTTCAGTTTTATAGGCAGTGCCGCCGTTGGCTGGAGATTGCGTTCACAATTGTCGCCGGGTACGCGTTGCGCTTTGGAACACGGCGGCGCGGCTCCCGTCATTATCGCCGAAGACGCTAATCTGGATAATATCTTACCGTTACTGGCGAAAGGCGGTTTTTATCATGCAGGACAAGTCTGTGTTTCGGTGCAGCGGGTTTATGCCCATCGCTCGATTGCTAAAACCGTCGCGGAGCGGTTAGCATCGCTGGCGGAAACTATGATCACAGGTGATCCCGCCAGTGATAAAACCGATATCGGCCCGTTAATTCGCCACAGCGAAGTTGACCGGGTTGAAACCTGGATCAATGAAGCCTTGCGGGAAAATGCGGCGCTCATGACGGGCGGTAAGCGCTTGTCCGATTCTCTTTACTCACCGACTGTGTTATTGAATCCGTCCGAACACAGCAAAGTCAGCCGGCAGGAGATTTTCGGGCCGGTCATTTGCGTCTATGAATATGATGCTATTGATGACGCCATCACCCGGGCCAATGCCCTGCCGTATGCGTTTCAGGCGGCAGTCGCCACGCAAAATATCGATACCGCCTTGTATGCCTGTAAGCATTTGGCGGCATCGACAGTTCTGGTTAATGACCACACCGCTTTCCGGGTTGACTGGATGCCGTTCGCAGGCTTACGGGAATCAGGTTATGGGACGGGCGGCATTCCCTATACCTACCGCGACATGCAAATTGAAAAAATGGTTGTGTTTCATTCTGCGGCGCTTTAATTCTACTTTGTCAGATTTCATTATCACATCTTCCAAGATCGTCATTCCGGCAGGGAGTCACGTCAGGCACTCCTGCCTGACGCCCTTCGGGTAAATGCTAATCCGTTCCCGACGGATTAGTCACTCCGGGCTTTCCTGCCCGTAGCCCTGCGAGTAAATGCAAATTCGTTCCAGACGAATTTGTGCCGGACAAATCGGCAGGATAGCCGATTTGCATTTATTACTCGAAGGGCAATGTACAAGGATGTATATTGTGAATCCAGGCTCCAGGGATGGATTTGAGCTTACCATCCATGGCACTGGATACTCGTTTCCAGCGGGTATGACGGGCCTGCGTGTAATCTGACAAAGTAGAATTAAGGAAGCTCTGGTTAGTTCTTGGCAAGGCTTCCTTCGACAGGCTTAGGACGAACGGTTTATGTTGGTTCCGCTCGTGGTGAGCCCTTCGGCTACGCTCAGGAGAGCCTTGTCGAATCATGAATGGAACTCACTTATTCCGAGATTCCTTAATTTTCTATCCCTGACTTAATCGGTAGGATTGATTATGAGCAACGGATAGGGATTGATCGCACCCTCGGGGTAGACATAAAGTCCATAATGCAGGTGCGGTGGCGTTCCTTTGGCATTACCGGTATTGCCGACATAGCCGATCACATCGCCGCGCTGAACGAGCCTAAACTTTTCAATAGGCCCGAAGCGGTCCAGATGGGCGAAGTAATGAACCTGGAGTCCCGGACCCAATAGACTGACGAAATTACCGCCGAGGCGGTTTCGTCCAATGCCGAGAACCAGTCCTTTGACTGGCGCAAGAACCGGCGTGCCGCGCTTTGCAAAAATATCGACGCCTTGATGTTTCCTGTCGCTGCCGCGCGGACTTCCCCAGGAATCGATGATTGCTTTGCGCGATAAGCCCTGAACGGGAATCGGCAATGCTGAGGGTGCATCAGCTATTATTAGCGAGAGCACTGCGGGAAAATGCGGAATTATAATCAAAACGGCACCCAGCAGAATGCCGGCCAGCACAAGCAAAGCAAAAAATGTTTTCATAGCAGCCTACTGTCTAACGCCGGAGTGCGCAATAATGAAACTGAAACTTCGAATGAGGCGAGCAAACTCCTCACACCCATCAACGCAACGCACAAACCAAAAAATAGAGCTTCTTAATCATAACAAAATCAAGTTTGGTTAGAATATTCAGGTAATCGAGCCCTTGCGGCTTTCAGCAGTCTTTATAACTATTTTCTTTAAGGAATCTCTGCATAGTCCTTCGACAGGCTTCCTTCGACAAGGCTGGCTCTCCTGAGTGCAATCGAAGGGCTCAGGACGAACGGTTTTGGTAATTCTGTTCATGGGGAGTCAGCTACGCTCAGCAGGAGAGTCTTATTGATTCCGTTCGTGGTGAGCCCTTCGATTGCACTCAGGAGAGCCAGCCTTGTCGAACTATGAGAGGAATCAACTTGTTCATAGGTTGCTTAAGTATCTGGCTGGCTATCTTGGTGTATATCAGGCGGTTTCTATTAGGCCGCTAATCGCCGCCGGGATTAAAAACCATTACAACATAACCGCAGACTGGTTAATTCGTTTAAAAATATTGCGCCTTTGGTTGAACCTAATTGGTAGAATCCAAAAAGAAATGTAATAGCAGCAATAAAAACATTTCAATTCTAATTGACTGGAGCAGTTATGACAGCCAAAAGAAATCCTCTTTATATACTTTTGATCAGCATACATGGGCTGATTCGCGGACATGACCTGGAACTGGGCCGCGACGCCGATACCGGAGGCCAAACGAAATATGTCGTTGATCTTGCCAAGGCGCTGGCTATTCAGGATGAGGTGGAACGCGTCGATCTGGTAACTCGAATCGTTATTGATGCGGATATAGATGAAGAATACCGCAATGAAGTTGAACCCTTATCGGAGCGGGCGCAAATTATTCGTATTCCGGCCGGCCCAGAAGGTTATTTTAAAAAGGAAGAACTCTGGGATTACCTGGATATATTTGCAGATAATCTTTTGCAATGGCTGCGCCAACAGCCGCGGCTGCCCGATATTTTACACAGCCATTACGCTGATGCTGGTTATGTGGGAATGCGCTTGGCGCATTTGACCGGTATTCCGCTTGTTCATACCGGGCATTCCCTGGGTCGCGATAAACGCGGCCGATTATTGGCGATGGGATTACAGGGGGATGCGATTGAACAACGCTATCATCTTTCACGGCGTATTAATGCCGAAGAAGATGTGCTGGCCAGTGCGGAGCTGGTGATTACCAGCACTTATAATGAAATCGCCGAACAGTACGAACTTTACGATTATTATCAACCGGAACGTATGGTTGTTATCCCTCCAGGCACCGATCTTGACCAGTTTTATCCACCCGAAAGCGCAAGAGATGAAATTACTTTTAGCCGCGATTTGGAACGATTATTAATCGAACCGGAAAAACCAATGATCTTGGCGCTTTCGCGCCCTGACGAACGCAAGAACATCACTATGCTGGTTGAAGCATATGGCGAATCCGCCGAGCTGCAAACGCTGGCAAATCTGGTAATCGTCGCGGGCAATCGTACCGATATCAGGGAAATGGACGAAGGCGCGCAATCGGTATTGACTGAAATTCTATTACTGATTGATCTTTATGATCTTTACGGCCACATTGCTGTTCCTAAACATCACTCACAGGAAGAAGTGCCGGATATTTACCGGCTGGCGGCATTTTCCAAAGGTGTGTTTGTTAATCCTGCCCTGACCGAACCGTTTGGCCTGACTTTACTGGAGGCCGCGGCTTGCGGTTTACCTCTGGTTGCCACTGAAAATGGCGGGCCGGTGGATATTATCGGCAATTGTTCCAATGGATTATTAATTGATCCCTTAAATAAACAGGCGATTACTGAGGCGTTGCTGGATATACTCAAAAATCCGGATCAATGGCAAATATTCTCCGGGAACGGCTTAAAGAATGTTCGGAAATTTTATTCCTGGCAGGCTCATGCCGAAAAATACCTGGATAAAATAACGCTTTTGCTGGAGCAACAAGCGCCGATGCCAAAAGTTACTCCTTATCATAATGCTTCGATGTATCAAAATCGCGCCATTTTTACCGATATTGATCAAAGTCTGCTTGGAGATCCTGAAGGACTCAGGGAGTTTTCAAAATATATCCGGAAAAAGCGCAAGCATGTGTTTTTTGGCATTGCTACCGGCCGCCGCCTTGATTCGGCTTTAGCCGTATTGAAAAAAAACGGCTTGCCCGCGCCGGATGTGTTAATTTGCAGCTTAGGTACGGAAATTTATTATGCGTCGCATATTACTGCCGATACCGCCTGGGCGCGTCATATTGACTATCACTGGAAGCCAAAAATTATTCGGCAGATTCTTGCCGAAGTGCCAGGCCTAGTTTTGCAACCTAAAAGTGAACAAAGCCGGTTTAAAATTTCCTATTATTATAATGCCGACTTGGCGCCGCCTGTGGACGAAATCACCACGCTGCTGCGTCAGCGGGAACAGTCAGTCAATACTCATCAGGTTTTCGGGCATTTTTTCGATATTTTACCGGTCAGAGCATCCAAAGGACTCGCCTTGCGTTATTTTGCCCAACAGTGGAATATTCCTTTGGAACGCATTCTGGTTGCGGGCGGCTCCGCAGCAGATGAAGATATGATGAGGGGTAATACCCTCGCCGTGGTCGTCGCTAATGAGTATCGCGATGAATTATCGCAACTAGATGAACCGGAGCGGATTTATTTCGCCGAACAGCCTTATGCATTGGGTATTATTGAAGCAATCAAGCACTATAATTTTTTCAATAACGAATAATTTCCGGCTATGACTGAAGAAATTCTTCTGTGTACTGATCTGGATCGTACATTGCTTCCGAATGGTAATTGTCTTGAGTCCGCTCTGGCAAGGCCGGTTTTCTCGACGCTGGTTAAGCGTCCGGAGCTGGTATTAGCTTACGTAACGGGCAGGCATAAGGCTCTGGTGGAACAGGCGATTGCTGAATATAATCTGCCGCAGCCGGATTATGTCATTGGCGATGTGGGAACCAGCATCTATACATTAACCGCAGGCGTATGGAAGGACTGGCCGCAATGGGCGGAAGATATTGCACCCGATTGGCAAGGCAGAGACCATGCCGATATGCAGCAACTGTTTGAGCATTTACCCGGCTTGATGCTGCAGGAAAGCGCTAAACAGAATCGATTCAAGCTCAGTTATTATGTTTCGCCTCATACTGACCTGCCGCAATTATTGGCCGCGATGCGCGCGCAATTGGCGGCAAGCGCCATTCGGGCGGAATTAGTTTATAGTACCGATGAAGCCGAAAACACCGGTCTATTGGATGTCCTGCCTGCCGGCGCAAGTAAATTTCATGCCATTAACTTTTTGATGCGGCAACAGGGGTTTAGTGTTGAAAATACTGTTTTTGCCGGTGACAGCGGTAATGATATGCCTGTGCTGGCCAGCGTCATCAAGTCCGTATTGGTGGCCAATGCCAGCCCTGATGTCAGAGAGGAAGCTGTGCAACAGTCCCAGCGGCAGTCAACAAGTCATGCTCTTTATCTGGCCAAAGGTGGTTTTATGGGGATGAACGGCAATTACAGCGCCGGTATTTTAGAAGGCATCGCTCATTTTTTGCCGCACACCGAGCAATGGATGAAAACAGGCGAGTGAGCGGTTTTAGTATTCCTGGAAAAGTGTGTTGCGATAGGCCGGAATATTGATTTTTAGTTTAAACAGGCATGGCGTTTTATTCTAAAAGCTGCAGTTGAGGATTCCAGAATCCCGTTCGCCCTGAGCCTGTCGAAGGGTGAGTTGGATTCTGGAACCCTCCTAATGGGTGAGTATGTGAAAGCCGTTTATGCTTCGACAGGGCTCAGCACGAGCGGCTTTCACACACTCCGACTGCGGTTTTAGGTTTATTTCTTGCCCGGGTTTTTTTAAAACACATTTATTTAATAATAAACAAGTATGTACGAACAAATTTCCCATTCGTTGCTGAATGAAATTTTGAATGATTTGAAACCTGAAATCAGAAGACAGGATCTTCGACATTTTTATACCCGGCTAGGGGCAAATTTTTATGCCATCCATAATCTTTTTCAGCATCTGTATGGTCATCGGGATGATTTTAAACTGCAAATGTTACGCCTGGTGGAAACGCTGGCGCGAAAATATATCAAGCGCTCGGAACAACTCGAAAAACTGGATATAGCCCGCGAAAATGATCATAACTGGTTTTTAAGCCAGAAATGGGTAGGCATGGCTCTATACAGCAGCGGTTTTGCAGGTGACTTACAGAATCTGGCGGCCAGGACGGCTTATCTTCAGGAGCTTGGCGTTAACTTTGTCCATATTATGCCGATTCTGCAATGCCCAACCGGCAAAAGTGACGGCGGTTATGCGGTCAGTAACTTTAGGGAAATCGACGATCGCATGGGAACTCTGGAAGATTTGCAGGTTGTCGCTGACGAATTCAGGAAACGCGACATTTTATTGGTGCTGGATGTAGTGCTTAATCATACTTCCGATGAGCATGAGTGGGCTAGGAAAGCGGTAACAGGCGATCCCAAGTATCAGGATTACTATTATATGTTCGACAATAGGGAAATCCCTGACATGTTTGAACAGGGCATGCCGGAGATTTTCCCGCAAACGGCTCCTGGGAATTTTACCTGGAATGAGACTATGCAAAAATGGGTCATGACCATTTTTCATGATTTTCAATGGGATCTGAACTACAGTAATCCTGCCGTATTTATTGAAATGCTTGATGTCATTTTATTCTGGATTAATCAGGGCGCCGATGTCATACGGCTTGACGCAGTGGCCTTCTTATGGAAAAAAATGGGGACAAGCTGCCAGAATGAGCGTGAAGCCCATTTAATTTTGCAATTAATGAAGGACTGCTGCCAGGTTACTGCCCCTGGCGCGCTTTTTATTGCCGAAGCTATTGTTGCGCCGGTAGAAATTATCAAATACTTTGGTGAAGATGCGGTCATTGCCAAGGAGTGCGAAATTGCCTATAACGCTACATTGATGGCGCTGCTATGGGATGCTCTGGCAACCAAAAACAGTAAATTACTTTATCAGGGCTTAAAGAGCCTGCCGGACAAACTGGAACGCGCGACCTGGTTGAATTATGTGCGCTGTCATGATGATATCGGTTTGGGTTTTGACGACAAGGATATTCGCGAAGTGGGCTATGAGCCTTATGCGCATCGACAGTTTTTAATTGATTTTTATACGGGTAATTATAAGGGTTCTTTAGCCAGCGGCGCACCTTTTATGCGCAATGATAAAACCGGGGATGCCCGTATTTCAGGTTCATTGGCTTCTCTTGCCGGACTGGAAAAAGCTTATGCAGCGGGAGATGAAAAGGCGATTGCCTCGGCGATCGACAAGATTCTTTTGCTGAACAGCATTATTTTTTCTTTTGGCGGAATTCCGCTGCTTTACTACGGGGACGAGATAGCTACTTTCAATGACTACGGTTATCTTGACGAGATCACTAAGTCAAGCGACAGCCGCTGGATTCATCGGCCCCAGATTAACTGGGAAAGAGCGGAGCTGCGAAAAAAGCCGGGGACCATCGAAAATATTGTGTTCAGCGCCCTGAAAAAATTGATTGCCATACGCAAGGAAACCACCGCTTTCGCTGATTTCAACAATCGTCACCTGATTGATGCCGGTAATCAACATTTATTTGCCTTTGTGCGCTTTGATCACAACCGTCCTTCAGAACGCGTCCTGGTCATTTGTAATTTTGGCTCTGAGCCTCAGTATCTCGATTTGCAAACCCTTAGTCATTCGGGCTTTAGTATATTCGGCCAGTTGACGGATTTATATTCCGGTAAGCGGCCCACGAAATTCAGGGATCAACTGGTTTTACAACCTTTTCATTTCTATTGGCTTAGTGAGTATTAAACTCTTGGATTGAGAAAACAGTCTTTATAAACAAAAGTAATTTTTTCATTTTGCTAGCGATAGCTATAAATATCAGTAGTTAAAATTCAGACTCCTCGTTTCACCCATTCTGCTCATCAGCCGGTGAGAATAAGGTTTAGTAAAAATTCCCCCAGTTTCCCTTTCTATTATTTAAATTTACAGAGCCGTATTTTCCAACGCTCTTCTTCTATACTTAATTTCTACCCAGTTGATTTTTCTTATAACTGTTTATTGACACTAAAAATTATTTATTCACTTATGTTATTGTCTTTTAAACAAAATCAATAGATGGTCTTTAAATTGCTTAAGCTTTTCCTAAAAGCAAAGGATTTTTAATATGCCTCAAGCTGAAGAACAAATAGAGGAAAAAAAGAAATTTCCTAAAAAAATGATCATTATCATCATTATCGCGGCAGTAGTCTTATCGATTGGTGGAGGTGCTGCTTTTTTCTTTTTGAAGGGAGATGCAACTCACGCTGAAGGGGATAAAAAAAGCGCGGAAGAGGAAATAGCTGGAGAAAAGCTCTATTACGACATGGGCGCTCCTTTCATTGTTAACTTTCCTAAAGACTCTTCAGCCAAGTTAATGCGGGTTTCGGTGTCTGTTCTGGTTGAAGGCCAGGAAACAATTGATGCATTAAAAAAGCATGAACCCATGATACGAAATAATTTACTAATGATGATGAGTGCTGAAAAAGCCGATGATTTAAAAACCCGGGAAGGAAAAGACAAGTTACGTATTGCCATGCTTAATGAGGTAACGGCAGTTCTGGTAAAAATGGCGGGTAAGAGCCATGTTAAAGAAGTCTTCTTTACCTCATTTGTAATGCAATAAGCCATGAGTGATTTACTTTCACAAGCAGAAATTGATGCCTTATTAAACGGTGTAGATGATGGCGATATAGAAACTGAAGCTGAAATTGAAAGTGATTTCGACGAATATCAGGAGCAGGGCGGTATCAGGCTATATGACTATACCAGTCAGGAAAGAATTGTTCGAGGGCGTATGCCGACCCTTGAAATGGTTAATGAAAGGTTCTCCAGGCTTTTCCGTATTTCGCTGTTCAATTTTCTGCGCCGTTCCGCAGAAATTTTCATATCCGGCATTCAGGTGCAAAAGTTTTCCGAATATGTGCAAGGGCTGCTTGTTCCAACCAATTTGACGATTGTCCGGTTTCCGCCTTTGCGTGGGCGGGCATTAATAGTTATGGAGCCGCGCCTGGTTTTTACTGTGGTGGATAATTTTTTTGGCGGCGCCGGACAGTTTTATAACCAGGCAGAAGGGAAGGAATTCACCCCGACTGAAATGCGGGTGATTCGATTAATTATTGAAATGATTTTCAAAGACTTGAAAGAAGCATGGAAGCCGGTCATGGAATTGGATTTCGAATATATAAGCTCGGAAATCAATCCACGTTTTGCCAATATCGTCGGTCCTGCGGAAATTGTCGTGATTTCCACTATCCATGTCGAGCTGGAAGGTGGCGGAGGCGACATCAGCATTACCATGCCGTATGCGATGGTTGAACCTATCAGGGACCTATTGGACGCCATCAGCAGCGATAGCGGTGAGGTTGGCGGTAGCTGGCAAACGGCCTTCCGCAATGAAATTCTAAGAGCGGATGTGAGTATAAATAGTCTTTTTGTAGAGAAAAATATGACGATAAGAGATGTGATGAAATTAAAAAAAGGCGATGTGATCCCCATAGATATGCCTGAAACCGTGTTGCTTAGGGCGGAGAACATTCCTGTTTTTGTAGGTAAAGTCGGCGTATCGGATGGTAATTATGCCGTGCAGATTATTGAAAAGGTAAGTTCGTGAATCGGCTGAAAAGCTACAAAGTTTAACTATAGCACTATTAACTAGGAAAAAAGATGAGTGAAGGTGTAAATGAATCTGCAGATGCAGAAGCTGATGATGATTTTGAGGCCGCTGCCTTCCAGGAGTTTTCTAACCAGGACAAAACTAAAAAAACCTCAGCAACCGCGACAGATGAAATTAATCTTGACGTTATTCTGGACGTCCCCGTGACTATGTCCATGGAGATTGGCCGGACACAGATTAATATCAGGAATCTTTTGCAGCTGAATCAAGGCTCTGTGGTGGAGCTGGACCGTTTTGCCGGAGAGCCGTTAGACGTTTTGGTAAACGGCACACTTATAGCTCATGCGGAAGTGGTCGTGGTAAACGATAAATTCGGTATCCGGTTGACGGATGTGATAAGCCCATCGGAACGAGTAAAAAGATTAGCCTGATGTCCGTAAAAGCAAATTTCTGTTGGCTTCTGTTTTGGTGGTTTCCGGCTTGCCGGGCTGAACCCGGTGTAGAGATTGCGAAACCGGCGGCTAGGGCCGTTTCTTCGGGGGATATGATCAGTTGGAGTATGGGATTGCTGATTGTCTTAAGCCTTTTTTTTCTCTGTGTCTGGGGCATGCGTAAATTAACTGTGCTAAGCGTCAATGGCGCAGAAAAAATGCGCATAGTGGGGGGCATATCATTAGGCATGCGAGAAAAAGTCATTTTGCTTCAGGCCGGTAAAAAACAACTGATTTTGGGAGTAACCCCGGGCCGCATACAAACCTTGCATATTTTGGAAGGTGATGATTGTTTGCTTAAGGAGGAGCCGTTGACTTCAGCGCAGGAAACAGGCGGCTTTGCGAAAAAATTAATGCAAGTAATGAAGGGCCGCTCTGATGCATAAAAGCATTTTGCCTCAGTTATTTTTTGCCGCCATTATTTTTTTGGTAATCGAAACGCCTGTTTTTGCAGGAACCGGTATTGAAGCCTTAACGGTGACTACCAATCAGCAGGGGGGGCAGAGCTATAGCGTTACCATCCAGATTCTGGCGCTAATGACCATGCTGACGCTATTGCCTGCCTTGCTGCTGACGATGACGTCATTTACCCGGATCATGATTGTTTTAAGCTTGCTGAGACAAGCTTTAGGTACGGGTCAGGCGCCAAGTAACCAGGTGTTATTGGGCTTATCCCTGTTTTTGACTATTTTTATTATGATGCCGGTTTTGGAAAAAGTGAATACCGATGCCGTTCAGCCTTATCTGGAAGAAAAAATTGACGTTGCTACTGCATTGACCAAAGCGTCGGAACCGTTCAGGCAGTTTATGCTGAAACAAACCCGGGAGGCTGATTTGGAATTGTTCCTACGGATTTCCGGTAAGACTGAGTTGAATTCACCTGAAGACATACCATTTTCCTTATTACTGCCTGCTTATGTGACCAGTGAGTTGAAAACGGCGTTTCAGATAAGTTTTTTAATTTTCCTGCCGTTTCTGATTATCGATCTGGTGGTTGCCAGTGTGCTGATGTCCATGGGTATGATGATGTTGTCGCCGATGATTGTTTCACTGCCATTTAAAATAATGCTGTTTGTGCTGGCCGACGGCTGGTCTTTAATAATGGAAATGCTGGCGGCGAGTTTCTATGCCGGCTGATTTCAAGCGAGGTGAACAATGACACCGGAAACCATTTACATGGTGGGGCAGGATGCCATGATTGTTGCGATCAAACTGACAGCGCCGGTATTATTGCCGTCTCTGGTTGTGGGCCTGATTATTGCCATGTTTCAGGCGGCTACCCAGATAAATGAAATGACTCTGACATTTGTGCCCAAGTTAATAATTATCGGGATGGTTCTCATGATTATGGGGCCGTGGATGCTGCAAATGTTTCTCGACTATTTTCGGGAATTAATCATGAGTATCCCGCAGCTAATCGGTTAAACCGGTGAATTTCACCGAAGCTCAAGTTCTCGGGCAGGTAGCAGCATTTATATGGCCGTTGATGCGCCTCACGGCAATGTTTATAGCCATGCCGGTGTTTAGTATTCGAGCTGCCCCCGCCAAGGTCCGGCTGATTCTTTCCGTGGCAATCACTTTAGCTATCATGCCTTTATTGCCACCTCTGCCAACTATTGAAATGTTCAGTTATGAGGGGTTTATGATCGCTATTGCGCAGGTCATGATTGGTTTGCTAAGCGGTTTTATTGTGCAATTGGTCTTTTCGGCCGTTAATTTTGCAGGGCAAGGCGTCGCTTTAAGTATGGGGTTGGGTTTTGCGTCTATGATCGATCCGCAAAACGGACAACAAGTGCCTGTAGTTGCGCAATTCTACGTAATTATCACCACATTAATTTTTTTAAGCTTAGACGGTCACCTGTTATTAATAAAAATGTTGCTGGACAGTTTTACAACCTTACCCATCAGCGTTGATGGAATAGCAAAAGCCGGTATTTGGACGGTTGTCGCCTGGAGCAGCCGCATGTTTGCCGGTGGATTATTACTGGCGATGCCTATTATCGTTAGTCTGCTACTGGTTAATGTCAGTTTCGGCGTAGCGACCCGCGCGGCGCCGCAGTTAAATATTTTTTCAGTGGGTTTCCCGGTAACCTTAATGTTGGGACTATTGTTGATGTGGATAACATTACCCGATATATCGGAGCAATTTTCCGGCCTTCTAACCAATGCCTATGATTTGATCGGGCAATTGTTGAAGTTGTAGGTATGGCAGAAGATTCAGGACAGGAAAAAACCGAAGAACCTACCGGCAAGCGTCTGGAAGATGCACAGAAAAAGGGTCAAATTGCCCGTTCCAGGGAGCTTAACACCTTTGTCATGTTGGTGACCAGCGCCGTACTGTTACTTATGATGGGGGAGGAAATGGGTAATGGTCTGATAGAGATGATGCGGACTGAGCTTCAAGTAAGCCGCGAAATTATTTTTGATCCCGCCAGCCCGATCATCCATCTTAAGAAAGTTATGATTGATGGGGTCATGCTGATTGCCCCCTTTATAGGCGTGATGGTGATTGCTGCGATTGGAGCGCCTTTGGCATTGGGCGGCTGGGTATTTAGCCTGGAAGCAATGACGCCCAAGTTTGAAAAGCTGGATCCAATCAAAGGCATTCCGCGCTTGTTCGCCATGCATGGATTAATTGAATTAATCAAGGCGCTAGTGAAGTTCCTATTAATCTTTATTGTTGCAATCGTGCTGTTCAAATATTTTTTTAATGAACTGCTGGGGTTGGGTGCTGAGCCTTTAGAACAATCAATTATTCACGGCTTAAAAGTCATTGGCATGTGTTTCCTCTTGCTGAGTGTCTCCTTGATATTAGTCGTGATGTTTGATGTGCCTTACCAGTTGTGGGATCACAGTAAAAAACTAAAAATGACCTTGCAGGAAATCAAGGAGGAAATGAAGGAATCAGAGGGCAGTCCCGAGGTAAAAGGACGAATACGCCGGATGCAAATGACAATGGCTCAAAACCGCATGATGGCCGAAGTACCGAAAGCGGATGTTATTGTTACCAATCCCAGCCACTATGCTGTGGCGTTAAGATATGATCAAAGTGCAAACGGTGCACCGAAACTCGTTGCCAAAGGTCTTGATTTAATGGCCGCCCAAATCCGTAATGCAGCGATAGGCGCCAGTGTGCCGCTGGTCGCATCGCCGCCATTAGCCAGAGCTTTGTATTATTCCACGGATTTAAATAAGGAAATACCGCAAGGACTTTACCTGGCCGTAGCCCAGGTGCTGGCTTATGTGTATCAGTTGAAAACAGCGCGGCAAAATTACTGGGATGAGCCACTGCCGCCCGGCGATATTAAAGTGCCTGAAGAATTTAAACAGGATAGCTGATTTATGGATTTTAGCAGAATAATAGCGGCTTTTAAGCTACTGGGAAAAGCCGAGTTAGGCGCGCCTTTAATCATTGTAATGATTCTGGCAATGATTATGCTGCCTTTGCCGGCATTTATATTGGATCTGCTGTTTACTTTCAATATAGCCTTTTCCCTAATCATATTGCTGGTTGTCGTTTACACACTGAAACCATTGGAGTTTGCTGCTTTTCCAACTGTTATTTTGCTGGCAACTTTATTGCGTCTGGCGCTGAACGTGGCTTCGACACGTATTGTGCTGCTGGAGGGTCATAACGGCGGGGATGCTGCCGGTAAGGTTATTGAAGCTTTTGGCGCTTTTGTTATTGGTGGCAACTTTGCCGTGGGTCTGGTGGTTTTTATTATTCTGGTAATAATAAATTTCGTGGTCGTTACCAAAGGTGCCGGCAGGGTTGCGGAAGTGGGTGCGCGTTTTACCCTGGATGCCATGCCGGGCAAGCAAATGGCCATTGATGCGGACTTGAATGCCGGCTTGATCACCCAGGACGATGCGCGCACGCGCCGGGCTGAAGTTGCGACTGAAGCGGATTTTTATGGCTCTATGGATGGCGCCAGCAAATTCGTCAGAGGCGATGCGATTGCCGGGATTATTATTTTATTCGTCAATATGATTGGCGGTCTCGCGATCGGTATCGGTCAGCATAATTTGGGTTTTGCTGAAGCGGGTCAGATTTATGTATTACTGACCATTGGCGATGGTTTAGTCGCCCAAATTCCTTCTTTATTGCTGTCATCGGCTTCGGCGCTGGTTGTTACAAAAGTTGGCAGCAGCAATCAAAATATCGGTCAACAGGTTAGCGCGCAGTTGTTTGAAAATCCCAAGGCGCTATTTATTACCGCTGCGGTAATAGGCATGCTGGGCATTATTCCCGGCATGCCCAATCTCGTTTTTATCTTGCTGGCTTCAGTTTTGGCAGGTTCTGCCTGGATGATTGACAAGCGTCATAAAGAAGCTGAACTGGTTGATATCGATCATCCGCTTGCAGTCCCTCATATTATTCCTGAAGTTAAAGAATTGGGCTGGGACGATGTGATGCCGGTTGACATTGTTGGCTTGGAAGTAGGCTACCGGCTTATTCCATTGGTCGATAAGAATCAGGGCGGCCAATTAATGACGCGTATCAAGGGTGTGCGTAAAAAACTGTCCCAAGAGCTGGGTTTTTTAATTCCATCCGTGCATATCCGGGATAATCTCGACTTGAGCCCGACCACTTATAGAATTTCATTGATGGGAGTGACGGTAGGTGAGGCGGATCTCATGCCGGAAATGGAGATGGCAATTAATCCGGGGCGGGTTTTCGGCACTTTGCCGGGCAAAGTCTGTCAAGATCCTGCTTTTGGCCTGGATGCCGTATGGATAGAGCCGAATCAAAAAGATCATGCGCAAACCCTTGGCTACACTGTAGTCGATCCTGGAACCGTAGTGGCCACCCATCTCAGTCATCTTCTACAATCTCATTCGCATGAATTGTTCGGCTATGAGGAGGCGCAGAAAATACTCGATAACCTGGCTAAATCCGCGCCTAAACTGATTGAAGATTTAGTGCCGAAAACGTTGCCGCTAGGTGTGGTGGTTAAGGTATTGCAAAATTTACTGCAAGAACGCGTGCCTATCCGTGATATGCGCACTATTGCCGAAACTTTGGCGGAATATGGCGTAAAGAGTCAAGATCCCGACATCTTGACTTCGGCGGTACGTGCTTCATTAAGCCGATTAATTATCTATGAAATCAGCGGCATGCAGAATGAATTGCCGGTTATAACATTAGATCATGAGTTGGAACAATTGTTGCATAAGTCATTGCAGACGGCAAATGAAAATGGTGTTGGCATTGAGCCTGGATTAGCGGAACAAATGCATACATCATTGCAGGAAAGTACAAAAAAAATGGAAATGGAAGGACAAACCGCAGTATTGCTGGTGTCTTCTTATATCCGTCCGTGGCTGGCCCGGTTTGTCCGTCATTCAATTTCCGGTTTACATGTCCTGGCATACAATGAAATACCTGCTGATCGTCAGATCAAAGTAATTTCAACTGTCGGGCGGCGTGCATAATAGATGAGGCGGCACAATGAAGATTAAACGTTTTTTTGCAGCAGATATACGTCAGGCCATGCGTATGGTTAAAGAAGAGCTGGGCGCTGATGCCGTAATCATGTCAAATCGCACTGTCGAAGGCGGTGTGGAGATTGTTGCTGCAAGGGATTTTGATGAGCAGTTAATTCATACAAAGCTACAAAAGCAAGCCGCTGAACAGGCGCAGGCCAAACAACAACCTCTACCCGTACCTGAAACTAAAAAAGTTGAATTGCCGGATTTTGAAACAGAAAAAAAGCCGCTGCATGTACTAAGCAATCAGCGGAAACAGGGTGCCGAAGGCTTTCTTCAGGACCGGCCGGTGCGGCGCAATACCGACCAGTATGTGGGCTATGCGGAAAGAGTTCAGTTACGGGGAGCTCCTGAAACGACAGCAAAAGTCGCCAAATCTAATGCATTTGCCGTGAAGGAAAGCTTGCCTCTGGAAGTGAAAGCTCCGGAGATAGTGGGCAGTTTGTCGCATAAGCTGTTAATGGAAATGAGCACGGAGCTGAAATCCTTGAGAACGGCAATGGATAGCAAACTATCAGAAATAAGCCGGCCCCAAAGCTCGCCAACTGACTTGGTCAGAGTCGAGTTGTTAAAACGTTTATCGGCTATGAATATTTCAGACAAACTGAGCACAAGGATTGCCGATCGTTTTACTAACTTTATCGATTCTGAGGTGGTTTATACAAAGGCACAGGAAATGCTGGCTCAAATGCTGCCCTTGGAAGAAGATGATCTATTGGAGTCCGGCGGTATTGCCGTTTTAGTCGGGCCCACCGGCGTAGGAAAAACCACAACTATTGCCAAATTGGCTGCTAAATTTATTTTAAAGCATGGTCCAAGGCAGGTTGCCTTGATTACTACGGATAATTATCGTATCGGCGCTCATGAACAGCTTAATACTTATGGACGCATTCTTGATGTTCCGGTTCGGGTAGCCTCGAGTGCCGAAGACCTGCGCCATCTAATTGATAATTTTGCAGATAAGCGTCTTATTCTTATCGATACTGCCGGTATGAGCCAGCGAGATATGAAGCTGACCGAACAAATTAATACTCTGCAGCAGCATAATTTGCAGATTAAATCATACTTGGTGATGGCTGCTGCAACCGAATACAAGGCAATGAATGAAATTATCAGGGCATTTCAGATCTTTGAACCGCAGGCGAGTATTTTGACTAAACTGGATGAAGCTGCAACGATTGGTTCTGCGCTTTCTTCACTAATAGAACAAAATCTGCCGTTGGCATTTATTGCCGATGGCCAGCAGGTACCGGAAGATATGCATCAGCCTTGTGCCGTATCTTTAATCGAACATTGTGTGGCTGAGGCAAAAGCAGAAAGCGATTATAGCGACTATACTGATGATATAAATTATGGGTCAAGGATAGCTACAGGCTATGCATATGCAAACTGATCAAGCTGCCGGAATAAGACAAATGAAAGAGACTAAACCCGTTCGGGTAATTGCGATAACCAGTGGCAAGGGCGGCGTGGGTAAAACCAATTTGTCTGTTAACATCGGTATAGCCCTCGCCCAATTAGGCCGGCGCGTGGCTTTGCTGGATGCCGATATGGGTTTAGCGAACGTGGATATTTTATTAGGGATGTATCCCAAATTTAATCTTTCTCACGTTTTGACAGGGGAAAAAACCTTGGATGAAATCATGCTGGAAGGACCGGCAGGTTTGAAAGTTATTCCAGGAGCTTCCGGTATTCAAAAAATGTCTGAACTTTCGGCAGTTGAACAGGCGGCAGTGATTCGAGCTTTTAGCGAAATTGATAAAGACCTGGATGTATTGATTGTAGATACAGCAGCTGGAATATCCGCCAGTGTGGTAAATTTTGCGCGCGCCTGCAAGGAAATTATCGTTGTGGTCTGCGACGAGCCCACATCATTAACCGATGCTTACGCATTTATCAAATTGCTTAATAGGGACTATGGGATTTCCAGTTTCCACATAATAACCAATATGGTCCCGACACTGCAGCAAGGTCAGGCATTGTTTCGGAAATTAATTAAAGTGACGGACCACTACCTGGATGTCACGTTGCAGTTTGCAGGAGCCGTACCTTACGATGAATATTTACGTAAATCAGTTCAAAAACAAACGCCTGTAATTGCGGCATTCCCCCGGAGCAAAGCTGCTCTTGCAGTCATGGCCATAGCTGTAAAAATTGATGGCTGGCCTCTAAAATCACAGGCCGGCGGTTATATTGAATTTTTTATTGAAAGAATGATTCAATACAGCTCGCATGAGGATGTTGCATGAATGGCGTGGCAATGTATACATCAGTAAAGGCAGGCAGCATTGATGAGCGTGTCGTGCAGCATGCGCCTTTAGTCAAACGCATTGCCTACCACTTAATGAGCAGGCTGCCTGATTCAGTTCAGGTCGACGATTTAATTCAAGCCGGAATGCTTGGTTTACTGGAAGCAATCAGGAATTATGATGCTACTCAGGGAGCAAGCTTTGATACCTACGCCGGCATCCGTATCCGGGGTTCCATGCTTGATGAAGTCAGGCGTTCTGATTGGACGCCGCGTTCTGTGCATAAAAAATCCAGAATGATTAGCGATGCGATACGCACCCTTGAAAATAAAACCGGGCGGGAAGCAAGAGACATCGACGTAGCCGGGTACTTAGGCATAGATATCGGCGAATATAACCATATTCTTCAGGATTCAATCAGTTGCCGTATATTCAGCGTGGAAGAGCTGGCTCAAACCGGCGATCATTATTTAGAAGAGTCGCAAGGTTTAGAGGATGAGCCAAGTGACGGTTTAAGCCGCAATGATTTCCATCAGGCATTGGCGAATGCCATTATGGGATTGCCTGAGCGTGAACGGCTGGTTATTTCGCTCTATTATGATGAAGAGCTCAACTTGCGTGAAATCGGCGAGGTTTTGAATGTAAGCGAATCCAGGGTTAGTCAAATCAGCATACAGGCTGTGTTGCGGTTAAGATCAAGATTGACTGAGTGGCTGGAAGATAATAAACACACTTGAAATAATGTCAAGGAAGCCGGGACCAGGTCGGTTGATTATTAGATGTTTAATGGATGGTTTTATCTGGCCTATGGGCAAACCTGGAATTAAGTTGAGTAGCAGAAAATAATGGATATTTTGAGTATCACAGGCATTCTGGTGGGTATTGGCGCTCTTTTGCTGGGCAACCTGTTAGATGGCGGTCAAATAAGCTCGTTAATAAATGCCCCTGCTTTCGTTATCGTTCTGGGAGGAACATTGGGAGCAACGCTATTGCAATTCCCTCCCGCTATATTTTTCAGGAGCATTAGAATATCTTTATGGATATTCATGCCTAAAAAAAGAAACCTTAAAATGCAAATTGATAAAGTAGTTAACTGGAGCTCCCTGGCGCGTAAGGAGGGTTTATTAGGTTTAGAAAATGAACTGGATAAGGAAAAAGATCCCTTTATCCGAAAGGGACTGCAACTTTTGGTTGACGGTAATGAACCTGACATTATTCGCGATATATTGGAAGTAGAACTGACGGCTAAAGAAAGTACCGACTTACAGGCCGCCAGAGTATATGAAGCAATGGGCGGTTATGCGCCTACAATAGGTATTCTGGGCGCCGTTATGGGGTTAATACATGTTATGGAGAATCTCGCTAACCCCGAGCTTTTAGGAGCCGGAATAGCCACAGCTTTTGTTGCAACCATCTATGGGGTAAGTTCTGCCAATCTGATTTTTTTGCCGGTGGCAAATAAATTGAAATTACATGTGATTGACGCCACCCAAGACAGGGAGTTGATACTCGAAGGTATCACTTCTATTGCAGAGGGAGAAAATCCCAGAAATATCGAGTTGAAACTGGGTGGTTACCTATCTATCAACCCAGCTAGCTAGATAAGGAATGGACAATGTCAAGGCGCAGAAGAAAAAACCATGAAGAGGCTAATAACCATGACCGATGGATAGTATCTTATGCCGATTTTATAACGCTTTTATTTGCATTCTTTGTGGTCATGTATTCGATCTCTTCAGTAAATGAAGGAAAATACAGAACGTTGTCAGATTCATTAAACGATGCTTTTTCAAAAGATAATAATCCAAATACAGAGCAACTGGAGAGTTCTGTTGATCCCATCCAGATTGGAGTTCCACCTACGACTATTCAGCCCATATCATTAGAAAATCCTACAATAATTGAAGTCGAAAAAAGGCGGGAATTGAGTGAGGAAATTTTAAAGGAAAGGCGACGGTTGAATCAGGTATCTGATCAATTTGAAGCTGTTCTTGAGCCTTTTATTGATGACAAACTAATTTCCGTTATACGCAATGATTTCTGGGTAGAACTGGAGATGAATAGCGAATTGTTATTTTTAAGTGGAGAGGCAGAACTATCTCAAAGGGCGCTGCCCATATTAAAAAAGATTTCCGAAGTTCTGAAGCCACTGCCCAATGCGATAAATATTGAAGGTCATACAGACAATATTCCTATTGATACCGTAGAGTTTCCTTCAAACTGGGATTTGTCATCAGCGCGGGCAACCAGTGTTGTTCAGGAGTTTGTTAAAGTGGGGATTAATCCGGTCCGCTTGTCTGCAATTGGTTATGGGGAGTTTCATCCGGTTGGAGATAATAAATCAGAAGAAGGACGCTTCAAGAACCGGCGGGTTGTTTTGGTTTTAATGTCCCAAGCCTTCTCTCGCTATGGGGCTAATGATGAAGAACGTGCCAAATTGTTAAATTTGGCGCCGATAGGCGGGAGCGGCAGCGCTCCTATAGGCAAACCGTGATGGCTGGTTTGATTCATGTTAAATGCAGGTTAGTTAGTTGATAGAAATCAGTTTCTATAATTTACCTGTTTGGTGTATAAAATATAAAATTACTGCTTGTTAGAATTGGGAAGTTGATATGTCAGAAATTCAACCGGTATTACCACCTTCTTATCCTGGGATAAAACTTAATAAAGTTAAAAAAAATGATAATTTTTCCAAGAAGGAGCAACATAAAAAGCAAGCATTGGAAAAGCCGCAGGAGCAAGATGGGGAGCTGTTACACCATATTGACGAAATTGTTTAATGGCTGATCCTTTTTTAATTGTTGTCATCTTTGCTGCGATAGCAAGCATAGCGGTTTTCATTGTATTTATCTTGTTAATTTGGTTGATACGCCTTCAATTTAAACTCAAACATGACTACCGGCTTCTTGCCAATATCGTTCATGGCAATAGCAATGATATTGCCGGGCTGTGCTCTGCTGCGCTGACTATAAATAACCGCATAACCACTGCCGAAGAACTGATCAAGGTTCTATCGATAAAGAGTGTTGAACACAAAAAAAATGAGCAGTATGATCATCCTTATAGTGGAGTCCTGCAAAAAATCCGTAACGGAGCAGGTGTTCATGAGTTAATGCAGGATTCCGGGTTAAGCCATGATGAAGCCGCTTTATTGGTTAGACTGCATGGTTCTGAAGCCAAGCCATGATAAGAAAATTGGTTAGGCTCAGGCAAGTTGCTTGAATCGACGTAAAGATGAGCTTGCTCAAATGGATTATCCATCTGAAATAAATAATTTTTTAGTTGAGCATGCCGGAATTATTAAAAACAGCTATTGGCAATTGCTGGGAAAAGAGTTAATTCCAGAGGCACGGACAAATGAGCGGTTCGCCCGTTTATTATTCTATGCGCCTTTTGCCGCTATTTCCCATGGTTCTGAAATTGACCCCGTGTTTAATTACGCAAATCTGAAGGCACTGCAATTATTTGAGTTAGGCTGGGAAGAATTTATCCATCTGCCTTCCAGATTTTCTGCAGAGGCCATAAACCAGGCTAAGCGTGATCGATTGTTAGCTGAAGTCACAAAAAAAGGTTATATCGATTGTTACTCTGGTATTCGTATATCAAAAACGGGCAAAAGATTTTTAATAAAAAATGCTGTCATCTGGAATCTGCGGGATGATAATGACCTCTATAAAGGTCAAGCCGCCTGTTTTAAACAGTGGGAGTTTTGTAGGGCGCCCGAAGAAATATCAGGCTGATTTCGCTAAATCGTATTGCCATACGGTTGCTGCTTTTCCGGAGCAGGGGATTTGTAGTTTTTTAAAGCGCGCCCGAATTCGTCCAGTTGCTGCTTTAATATTTCCTCAAATGATTTTATTTCTTTTTCGATCAGGGGCATCTGTTCTCCCAACTGTTTATTAAACGTTTCGCCAATATCTTCCAAACTTTTAAAAATCCCGTAGAAAGGTTCGTTTGAAATATTATTGAGAGTCTGCCGGTAATCAACCTGCCACTGATTATCTTCTTTCAACAAGACGGTATTAAAAGATAATACTGGTTTCTTGGCGATGGCAGGCGATGTAATTATTGTTTGGACATTTGCATTGGGACCATTGATGGTTATTTGGCCAATTTGCAGGGTAGAATTTTCTTTATCCTGCTGTCGCGTAATCAGATTTTGAGTATCTTGAGTAGCAAACTTTTTTGCGGTTTCAACATTTCCTTGCGTCAATTCTTTCCAGAATACGAGGGTAATTTCTTCAGGCGTTTTTGCTGTCTGGCAACTATTAGCAAATATTAATAACAAAAATAGCCCGGCTATCTTGGCCGGGCTATTTCTTTGCCATTTTCCTTTGCAGAAAAATGGCTTGAAAGACTGTTTAGTCTTCACCGCTGAAGACCCCAAGCAACTGCAATAAGCTCAGGAACAGGTTATAAATAGATACGTACAAAGAAACAGTCGCTAGTATATAGTTGGTTTCACCACCGTGTATTATTGCGCTGGTTTGAAATAAAATCATACCGGACATCAGCAAAATGAACATGGCGGATACAGCCAGTGATAAACCGGGCATAGAAAAGAATATTGCGCCGATACCCGCTAAAAAAGCCACTAAAATGCCTACCATCAGGAAGCCGCCCAAGAAACTGAAATCTTTCCGGGTTGTCAAGGCATAGCCTGAAAGCCCCAAAAATATTACACCTGTGCCTCCTAATGCCGTCATGATCAGTTCGTGACCATTATTGAACGCATGGGTATACATGTTCAAAATAGGACCTAGCGTTAATCCCATAAAGCCGGTTAATGCAAAAACAAAAACCAAGCCTAACCCTCTATCGCTGAATTCTGCGGTTAAAAATAATAGGCCGAAATAGCCGATCATGGTAATCAATACACCAGGATGAGGCAGATTCAAATACATTGCCGCAGCTGCAGTAATAGCGCTGAAAATTAATGTCATTGATAATAACATATAGGTGTTCTTCAGCATTTTATTAGTTGCCAGAATACTTGCTTCCGGACGCGAAATAGCAGTATTTAGTCTCATTTAAACGATTCCTTAAAAATAAATTATGATAACAATCAGACCCCTGAATCTTACAAGAGTTTCGTCGTTTTTGTAAGAGAATTTAAAATTGAATTCCGGATTATCAGGATAGTGATTTGCTGTTGTGCAAATCTCGCGGTGGTTTTCATTTATTTCAGGCTGCGAAACTGAAGTAGATTACATTGGCTTAATATTATTGTATTATTCACATGGTATTATTTAATTAACAAGTATTTGGATGTGATACTTTATCTTACTTGACACTAGGAAAGGGTGCCGAATCCAATGCCGGATAAATAGTCCTTGTTTAAAACCTTACGCCTGATCTTAACCAACGTATAAATATTTATGAGTAAATTAAAATTAATAATCCGTTTTTTATTAGGCCTTCTCTTGGTGTTGTCAATTGCCGGCTGTGCCGGAAGTAAAAGATATGAAAGTACCGGCGAATACCTTGATGATTCTGTTTTGACAACTAAAGTGAAAGCATCAATATTGGGTGATTCGAGGCTTAAGGTAATGCAGATTGATGTGGAGACCTTTAAGGGTATCGTGCAGCTTAGCGGCTTTGTTGATTCTGCCGAGGCCGCTGCTAGAGCCGTAGAACTGGCAAGGACGGTTAAAGGCGTTAAAATGGTCAATAACAGTCTCATAGTCAAATAAGCTATGAATTTAATTGACGAATCAATCTACCGGTTAAATGCATTAGGTTAAAATTGTAAACCGAATCCCGTTATCAATTTTTTCGGGCCTTGAAAATAATAGTTATTGTTGCTCACATTGCGGTGAGTGAAACAATTGAATTTTTAAGGCGCTGAATCGCTTTCCTGATACATATCTCCCTCTTTACTTCTGATTCTGAAACGAAAGCGTCAAATATATAAATTCTGCTATTGCTTGGTAGAGTTTTTGAGATTAACCCATAGCTTTAATTGGGGAGGCCAAGCGTTAAGTCTATTGGAAGACTAAGAATGAATTTGAAGAACTTCCACAGTATTCCAGATATTTTCGATAAAATCGGTATCCATTTCAGGCATGCCATTCTGAATCCATTGAACCACCAGTTTGGCGGTATTAGGATAAGTGATGCGGACGGCGTGATTATCATGCAGCCAGTGTTCAATAATCGAACTATCCATATCCTGCATCACATGACCATAGCCCAATTGCTTTAATGCGGCCGCATTGGAGATTTGTTCCATTTGCGCATGCAGGGGTTTTGCCAGGATTTTCTTGCCAAGTTGTAATGCCTCGCTGGCAAGCTCAAATCCGGCATTACTGAGAATGCCGTTGCAGGCGTACAGGTCTTTTTGAAAGCCCTCATGTGATAGAGGATGGCAAAATATATGCTCAAATTTTGATGAAAGGTTGTCGGATGAATAAATATGAAACTCAAAATTCTTGAAAGAGGATAAAAGCTTGATGACTTCCTGTTGATTTTCAAAAGGAAGATAAACAATAATCTTATTTTTGAGAATATTTTGGGGTATTTCAGGAGTATTTATGATGGGAGGCAAAATGGGCTGGCCAAAATGATGCCAGTGCAAACCGACGCTCCGGTCAGCAGGGGCAAAATACTTCATGACCTGTTCAGCAAGAGGATCTGATCCTTCCCGGGGAATTTTATGGCTAAAAGCATATTGGTGGCCGATACCCAGAACCGGTATATTTTGAGTTTTTGCCGCCCAGGCAGTGACCGGCTCAAAATCGCTGATTACCAGATCATAGCCGGACAAATCCAGCGATTTTATGTCTTTGATAAAGGTAATCGGCTTTACATCACATGCTGTTTTAAGGTAACTGACTTGTCCTTTACTGGTATTAAACGTTAAACCGGTGCGTACCTGGTAACCGTTAAATACTTCCATATCAAAATATTTACTGGCAGGGCGGCCGGTAAACTGAAAAGTAACATCGATTCCGGCAGCGAAGAGCTCTTTTGCCATGATCCGCGCGCGCGTAATATGCCCGTTACCGGTACCTTGTACGCCATAAAAAATTCGCATTATATAATTTGTCCCAAACTAAAAAGAGCTGTTCCGATGCCCAAAAGCATCCCTACTAAGGTATCGGTCGGAAAATGCACGCCCAGTATTATCCGGGAACAAGCGACCAGTGTTGCCCAACAGTAAAAAATGATTATGAATGAAGGAAAAAAATAGCTGAGCAAAGTCGCCATCATAAAGGCTGCAGATGTGTGTCCGGAAGGAAAGCTGAATTGATCGGACGGAGTGATAATACTATGGAAGTTTTTCAACATTGCTTCCGGCCGATTACGTTTGAAACCGTTTTTCAGGAGAAAATAGCTGGGTCTTTCGATAAGAAAAGCCAGTACAACAGCTTGTAGAAGGCTGCTTTTTATGCCCTCACTCCCATATAATAAGCCTATGATTAACAGATAAAGCTGGCCATCCCCAGTTTTTGACACATACCGGCTTATCTGAGTCAAGGTTGAATGAATTCCGGCATTGATGAGCCAGGAGAACATGAAAACGTCATATTTATGGATGGAATAGAGCAGTTTCATTTTTTTATCTCCTTGAGGAGTGACTCTGCAAATATCGGCCGCGACTTTTGCAGAGATGAAAATCGTAGATCTTCTGTCTAATTATTGCCTTTATGAATCAAAACAAAGATTAAAACTCTTTTGTTACAAAACAATGAACATTTGTTTAAAGTTTCGTGACAATGGGGTTTTGTCGAGTTTAGGATGTAAGCTTAAGCAGCTTGTGCAGACTGGAATGCGGCTCAAGTTTTATAGCTGATAAATGATAGGGTCCTTCTCTGTGCAGAACAGGAGATTTGCGCAGCCTTTGGTTTGATGAATATGGCATTAAGCTGAATAGCGATACCGTTAAGAGGCAAGTCTGCATGTTTCCTAACGGTTCATCATGACTGCCTGGAAAACTAAATTGGATTAAGGAAATCCAACTTTCAAGGGCTAATTAATGTTTTTTCCTTAAGCCTGAAATCAACATTTAATAGAGCGGGAATTTCGATGTTTGGCACGGGTGGACTAAAAAAGAAGCCTTGTATGATATGACAACCAAGACTATGCATGACTAAGGCCTGATCCCGGGTTTCAACCCCTTCTGCAATCAGGGTATAGTCTAAGGCATTAGCTAAACCGATAATTGTTCCAAGCAGTAGCGGCGTATGAGGATTGTTCAATACGTCATCAACAAAAATTTTATCGATTTTTATGCAATCGAGAGGAAGCTGTTTTAGCGAGGCCAGGCAAGAAAAACCGGTGCCGAAATCATCTATGGCAATAGTTACACCCAGTTCTCTTAATTGTTTAAATGCTTCAATATGGCCTTCCGTCTGCATGGCGCTCTCAGTAACTTCCAGTTCCAGATAGTGGCCGGGAATACCATTTTTAACCAGTAAATCCCGAACTGTAGCCAGTAAAGTAGCATCTCGAAAATGGTAAGGTGAAATATTCACGGCCACCTGAATGAAAGGTAAGCCTTCCTTATGCCAGCGGGAAATTTGCTCGCATACTGTTTTGAGTACCCAGTTACCGAGCTCAACTATCAAACTTAGCTGCTCTGCAAGGCTGATAAAGTCTACAGGCGAGATAAGACCTTGTTCCGGATGTTGCCAACGTATAAGTGCCTCTATGCCGACCATGCGGCCGGTATTCATTGAGATTTGAGGCTGATAGTGGAGTATGAACTGATTTCTCTCAAAAGCTTCCCGCAGCATTTGCTCTTTTTTTAGACGATGTATGGCTTGGCTGGCCATATCAGGAGTATAGAAAACATAACGCTGTTTTCCTGATTGTTTTGCTGAATACATCGCCGTATCGGCAGCTTTGATTAATTCCATTTCAGTATTTCCATCTCTTGGAAAAATAGCGATACCGATACTCACTTTAGGTGTTATATGGTGAGAGCCTAATAATAAAGGCTGGTTTATTTTTTGCAGGCAACGGTTGGCTACTTCCCTCACGCCATCATCATCAGTGATATTAACCAAAATTATACAAAACTCATCACCGCCCAGTCTGGCTGTAAAGTCTATTTCACGCGCAACAAGCTTTAAACGCTGGGCAATTGCTTTGAGGAATTCATCGCCAATATTATGGCCGAAGCTGTCATTGATATCTTTAAAGCCGTCCAGGTCAAGAAACAGAAAAGCAAATTGCTCATTACGGCGAATGGCCGTTTTTATAATATCCTCGATCCTTTCCTGATAGTAGGCTCTGCTGGCCAGTCCGGTCAGATTGTCAAAATAGGCCAATCGGTGAATTTGCCTTTCCGTTTGTTTCTTGTGGGTAATATCCTGCACCGTACCGGTAATTACAGGCTTGTTTTTATCCGTGATCTCCTCTATCTCCTGATGCACGAAAATAACACCTGATGGCGGAACGTGTAATCGATATTCGACATGTTGAATCGTTTTACTATGGGCTGCCGCATTGATAATATGCCTGACGAAATCACGGTCTTCCTGATGAATTAACTGGATAAAACTGTCCAGTCTACCTTCAAATTTTTCCATATTAATCCCGCACAACTTTGCCAGATGCTCTGAAATCTGAAATCGATTGTGCTGGGTATCCCAAGTCCAGTATCCCAGGCGCGCTATGCGTTGAGCCGCAGCGAGCTGGTGCTTGCTGTTTTTGAGTTCAATCGTGTTTTGGCCGGCTCTTAAAATAAAATATAAACGGTGAATCAGGATGGGATAGTTAATGGGTTTAACAATGAAATCCGTTGCCCCGGCATCAAATGCCCGGGTTATTGAATCGATATCTCCCAGTCCGGTCGACATGATAATAGGGGTGTCAGACAATGCAGGAATTGTCCTCAATAATCGGCAGGTTTCAAAGCCATCGATATCATCCATTACAGCATCAAGCAAAATCATATCGGGTAGCTGATGGTTAATTTTCTCCAGGGCTTGAGAACTACAGGAGGCTTCATCAACAAAAAATGAGGAGGCCCGTAATGTTTCACTAGCAATTAAACGAAAATTCGGGTCATCGTCAATTAACAGAATTCGATTATTTTGTAATTCGATTTTTGATTTGGTCAGTGTTGGAACATAGTTGGGAAGGACTTCCTCGCGTAGTGCATCAATCACATGGGGCAGCTCATATTCCATGGCCATCAATAGTATATCGGCGCCATTGGCGTGATGCTGTCGGGCGATTATCTCAAGCGATGCAGAATAATCCGCTAATGTTTGGGCGCCCAGATTGGCGCAAGAAGATTTAAAGCTATGGGCGATCTTTGCCAAGGTTGCAACATCAAGTTTTATTAAAGCGGCCCGCATATTGTCAATTTCTTGCGGCGCAGTGGCAAGAAACATTTGAATAGCTTTATTTAACAGGTTTTCTCCGGTTGAAGCAGTTAAATATCGTAAATTTTCAAGAGCTTCAGGATTTATGGCGCGTTCTGTTTGCGTCGAAGTAATGCCTGGATAATGGGTAATAAACTCGGAAGATTCGTGAGGTTTTGTCGAGAGCCATTGTGTTAACGTATCCTGCAACTGTCTTTTACTAAAAGGTTTACTGATATATCCATCCATTCCCGCGTTCAGGCACTGTTCGACTATCCCTTTTTGTATGTCAGCCGTCAGTGCAATAATGGGAATGTGCGAATGATCAGGCAGAGAATGTTCTTGCTGGCGTATTTTGATTGTGGCCTGAAAACCATCCATTTCCGGCATATGACAATCCATCAAGATCAAGTCATAGTGCTTATCGACGGTGGCGTTTACTGCTTCCAACCCATTATTTACTACATGTACCTGACAGCCGATAGCAGATAGCATACCCAATCCGACCTCTTGATTAATGGGGTTATCTTCGGCCATAAGAATATTTCCTTTGAGTGTGAGGTCTGTGTTCGAAGGCATGTTAAAAGGTTTGTAAGGATTACCCAGCATTTCCAGCAGGCAATTCAGCAGTTTTTGCTGGGTCAAGGGTTTATTCAGAAAATAGCTGATGCCGTAATGATTGTCCTTATCATCGATCATAATATTGTTTGAGCCTAAAATTGCCACAGACAGCGGAGGTATTCGTGGTTCTGAATTAATAGTATGGGCAAGGGTAAATCCATCCATTTCAGGCATGTGCCAATCCAGCAAGGCAATTCGATAGGGATCATTCATCTTGGCAGCCTCTACTAACTGATCCAGTGCCTGTTTTCCACTTTCTACGCTATGGCAACGAATGCCCCAGTAGGAAAGCTGATCATGCAGTATGGCTCTATGGGTAGCGTTGTCATCCACTACCAGGACTGCCAATCCTTTTAAAGCATTGGTATCAGGTTTCAGGAAAGTTGGTTGGCCGCTATGCTCCAGGCATAAGCTAAAGAAAAAACAGGAGCCTTTTCCGACAATACTGGTCAGCTCAAGTTTGCCTCCCATCAGTTCCACCAGCTGTTTTGAAATAGTTAAACCCAGTCCGGTACCGCCGTAACGTCGAGTAATAGAGCCATCTATTTGGGTGAAATTTTCGAAGATATACTGTTGCCGCTCGGGAGCGATACCGGGGCCGGTATCGGTGACTTCAAACAGCAGGTTCAGATGGGAATCCGCCTCTTTTTCTTCAAGGAAACTCACTTTTAGCTGTATTTCACCTTGCTCAGTGAATTTAATCGCATTGCCCAGCAGGTTAATCAGTACCTGCCGCAGTCGTTCCGCATCGCCGCGAACGATTCCGGCCAGATCCGGCGGTAAATTCAGAATCAACTCCAGTCCCATATTGTGTGCTTGCGTTGATAATATTTCAGCTGTTTCTTCGAGCAGATTGCGTAAGTCAAAGTCTTTGATAATCAGCTGAAACTTTCCCGATTCAATTTTAGAAAAATCCAGGACATTATTAATAATTCCCAGCAGAGATTCAGCTGAACGGAATGCCGTATCGGCCAACCGCTTCTGGTAAGAGTTAAGATCAGTATTGAGCAGCAGTTCTGTCATCCCCAGGACTCCGTTCATGGGTGTGCGAATTTCATGACTCATTGTCGCGAGAAACTGGCTTTTCGCTTTATTGGCGGCTTCCGCTTTATCTGCCAGATGAACAGCCTCATCAGTTTTACTCTGAAGATCGTGGGTGCGCTCACATACCTGCTCTTCAAGAATTTCACGATGCTTTGAAACTTTCGTTTGATAATTTGCCAAATCTCTGGACATATTATTGAAAGAAGTTGCCAATTCGCCGATTTCATCATTCGAAGAAAGCACAAGTTCTTTACCAAAGTTGCCTTTAGAGATGGCTTGAGTTGCTAAAACCAGTTTTTTTATAGGAAGGATAATGCGTCTTGTTTGCCAAAAAGTCAGAAAAATACCCAAGGCGACAGTTATGGGGACAATCAGCAAGGTCTTCAGCATAAATTGCTTGGAGTCCTGGTAAATCCTGTTTTGACTGATGCCTAATTGTATATATCCGATTAACTCTGTTTTATTTCCAGTGGCATTTAAATTGGTGAAATCCGCGTCCAAATCGATACCCGCTGATTCAGGCTGGATATAAACCGGGGCTATAATATTGATGTAGGATTTATTAGTATGGGGATCAACATAATAGCCATTTATAAGTTTTTCCGGATCATCATCATTATTTTCTTTTGGGGTTATCGACGGTATCTTAGTCAAGCCAAGATAATTCCTCTGCGATAGGATTTTTTTTTCTTTATTGAATACACCGAGATAAGCAATATCCGGACTCTCCTCCAATCCTTGAAGAGATTGATCAATGGCTTTCTGATTCTCGGTATATACGCCGTATTCTATATTTTTTGACAGCATCCCCGCTGTCTCTTGTCCATGCGTAATATAATTCCTGAACGTATTCAGTTGATGCTGCCAAATTAGGTAACTGCCGGTAACTAATGTTGATAATATGATTAAAAAAATAATCAGGAAGTTAAACTTGGATGCGATAGACTTCATTTTAACTGCGGCCTTAGTTGAAAATCATTTTGGCATTTTTCAGTAAGGTCTCGGAGATTTCTACATTCATATGTTCGGCGATTTTCATGTTGATTGTATAGGTGAGTTTACGGGGATATTCCGGAACTACGTTTTGTATAGAGCTGCCTTTTAATATTTTGCCGGCTTGAAAGGCGCTTTGCTTTCCAAGATCTTCATAGTCCCAGGAGAGCGCATATAATGCGCCTGATTTGACCCAATTATCCGAAATACCTATTAAAGGCACCCGGTTTCTAAAAGATGCCAGCAGCACCTCTTTTGCTGTTTTAGGGGACATGACAATTTCATCCGGTATGGCTAATAAGATTTCAACATTACTCGCCAGTTGTTCTAACGCATAAGGTAATTGTTTGGGGGTGCTAACAGGAATAGAGACAAGATCAAGTCCTACTTGTTCAGCACTTATCCTCAAATCCTCGATCATCTTATCATTCTCTGCCGGGTTATAGAGAATAGCTACCTTTCTTTGCCCAGGAAAAAACTTTTTTAGCCACTGGAGTTGGATGGCCAAAGGATAGGTCAGTGTGACTCCCGTTATATTCTTTGCTCCACTAAACAGGTTTTTGTTTAATATCAGGGTTGAGACAATAGGTATATTTAGCGTGCTTTGCATGGCTAACTCCGCTGACTCCGCGCCTACGGTATAGATCAGGTCCGGATTATTATCTTTTATAGCTGCCAAAACGGAGGCGCTTTTATTTATAGCCAAAGAAAGAATCAACTCAGTAAATCTTGCCTGTAGTTGTAAGGAAAGTTGTTCTTCAAACCCCTCAATAGCCTGTTTATAAGGCTCCTCTGCCGTATTAGCGATGACTAATACATGCACGGCTTTTTCTGCTGCGAATAGGTTATCCGGCACTATCGAAAGCACCAGGAATGCCGCCAGCAGCATGATTTCGTGCGCAAGAAATTTACGTCGCATAAGACTTTAAAAGTCGACGCTTGCTTTAATTCGGAAAGTTAAACCATTCTGTTCTATGCCATTTTGCCTGTGCTGTCCTGAGCCGGGGTCAAAATATTGTTCATCAAAAAGATTATAGACACCGCCGGAAAGCTCAAGCCCTTTAATCCAGTTTTGAGTGAGCAGAGTGATATTGCTAATGACATGATCTCCCACCTTACCGTTAACATTGCCGTTGACTTCCTTGGGCGGCGTTATTCTGCTGCTCATGTATTGAGTTTCAAAGCCGAGGAATAGTTTGTCCCGCCATAAAGGTGCAATAAGATTTAGCTTAACCATATGTTCAGGAGAATTCGGTAAGCGTTCGTGCGTAGCGGTATTTTCAGTATCCTGCCAGGAATAACTGATACGCGCTTGAAATCCATTAGCCCAATTGTCTTCCAACTGAACTTCTACTCCCTTGGACTCTACTTCGCTGCCATTTTGATTTTGTAATAGGCCAAAAGTGCTGGTTATCAAAGAAATGATATCGGTTATATCTGTATGGAAAAGGTTGAATTCCCCGCGCAGGTGCTCATTAAAATAATGTTCAAGTATCAACTCCTCAGTTTGCAGTTTTTCAGGCTTTAAATTGACGCTGGGAATGATGGAAATGCCGCCATCATTATAGTTCAGCTCATATTGATTAGGGGCTCTAAAAGCAGTGCCGTAAAGAAGTTTGACAGTGGTTTTTTCCCAGGGGTTATAGATGAGGGCGAAACGTGGATTGGCAGTTGTGCCGAAAGTACTGAAATAATCAACTCGCACACCGGCATTCAAAGTGAGTGTAGAGGTAATACTATATTCGTCCTGAATAAATAGCGCCCATTGATACGTGTTTTCATTTGAATCGATATGAGTAGCGACATCATAATTGGTCAAAAATTGATCGAAATTATTTTGGTAAACTCCGCCTGCGGTTAAGCGATGATCATTCCAAAGCACTTTAGTGGCTTCCAGTTCGCTATATAACCACTGCCCCCTGACAAGGTCTTTATTAATAATAATATCTGAGGGATTACCTGGATTATTCAGAGGGAAATCACCGGTATTGCGGTAATTATTGTAGGATATTCGGGAGCTTATGTTCAGTTGATTAGTAAAGGTATGGTTATACTTAAGCTCCAAGAAAGTAGATTCATCAACAGTATTCTCAGCAGGGCTGTTAAACACAGTGCTGAAAGAAGCAGTCGGAACATCTTTATTTCGCCTGACATACAATCCTTGCAAGGTGAAATCCTGAAAAGATAGGGTGGTCATTAACTTCCTTGCCTGTTCCCCATCATTATGTACGCTAACGCCATTATTGGTGGCCGGTGTGTCAAACTCCTTATAATATCGGCGGTTATAACCCTGGCTGTCATAGAAAGTTCCTGTAACGAATGCTTCCAGCCCGTTATTAAAGCGATTGCCGTAACTCAAACTGGTCTTGTAGGTATTATTAGTGCCATAGGAAGCTTTAATATTTGCTCCTTCCTGGTCTCGTCCACGTTTGGTGATGACATTAATTACCCCAAAAAAAGCGCTGGTGCCATACAGCGATGAACTGGGGCCCCGCACAACTTCTACCCGTTCAATCATATCAACATCAACGGGAAACCCCTCAGACGTATCCCATGAATCATAGATATTATCGTTGAACCGATGCCCATCTATTAACAATAACAAACGGGAATTGAAATCTGCCGGCAAACCGAAACCTCGCGCACCGGCGAAGCCGTAATTTCGATCGTTGGTGTTATAAAAACCCTTGAGGCTTGATAAAATATCCCCAAAGGTTCGATAGCCCCATTTTTTTATTTCATCTGCAGTAACAATACTGATTGAAGCGGGAGCCTTGGTTACTTTCTGTTCATATTTGGAAGCGCTATAGACGGAAGGTATTTCCTGAAATAGGAGATTTTCTTCTTCTAGGGAAGGTATCGGAGCTGAAACTTCTTCTTTCGCAAAGGCTGTATTCTGAAGAAGAAAACCCATAACGCCGATGATTAAAGTTAACAATTTAATAAACCGCATAAGTTTCCTTCTTTTGGGCAATGGTGAAATCAATATCAATATAGTTAAATACCTTCAACTAGGGAAGTTAATTGAAGAATTTCTAATGAGACCAGGTACTTATAGAAGCTTTTTCAGCTATTACCTCAAAGTAATCACGACTATGCGATAGTTGAAACCCATTTTTGGATAGGACGCTAACGAGATCCAGGATGAAATGACAGAGTCAGGGATTGTGGTCAACTTAACCCGATAACCGGGATGACTATGATGGCGTAGTCATTTGTAATTTTTTGGAAACTGAACTATCTTAAACAAGACTTAAGAGGGTTCGAATGGATTAGCTGTATAAAAAGTGAAGACGCTTAACGTTAAGTTAGAGGATTTTAACGGGTAAACGCTTTTGCCTTCCTAGCCTTTAACTAATTTAAATTTTCAACTTCATTGGGAGGATAGAAAAACTCATAAACCGATGAAATAAAAGAGCACGCCAGTGACGCAATCTCTTACAGCAATTTTAAGATTTAATTACCTAAGGAAATAAATGAATGTGGCTTTTCTATGCCCTGATTGGCCCGCCATTCTGTGCTATCGTCCATGTCCTCGATAGCCATTGTGTTGAGAATGTATTCGACCGGCCCTGTATGGGAGTAATAACGGGCTCCCTCGCTTCATTAGTCATCTTTCTCGCCGTATTCTTTATAATGCCGTTTGGAATAGGGGAGCTACCTGAATGGGATGTTATTGCAATGGCCTTACTGGCGGGCGGTCTCATCCAGTTGAGTCAAGCATTTTACTTCAAGGCCTTGCAGTATAGCGAAGCGGGAATCGTTGCGGCTTACTGGAACTTGATTCCGATTCTTTTACCTCTGGCTAGTTATTATTTATTGGGCGAGGTCCTTACCTTACTGCAATATATAGGTATTGGTATTCTGGTTTTTACCTCAGTTTGTTTTTGTTTGCTGGACTCCTGTTTGCAAGGGCGATGGTATTCTTTCTTACTCATGCTGGCTGCTTGCATAGTTCAAGTAATGACCATGCTTATTCAGAAGGTTGTGTTCGAACAAGGGAGTTTTTTCATCTGTTTTCTGATTGTGATGATAGGTATTATAGGCGCTGGCGCTTTGCCGTTATTGCTTCCTAATATCAGGAAGGCTCTCTGTAAAAACATGCTGACTCTTAGACCCGCAATACCAATGCTCATTGGTATCGAAGTGGTTAACTGGGTGGCTTTATATACCGCTCTTCGAGCTGTGGATTTGGGCGAGCCGGCACTGGTTGCTGCCGTTGAAACGACCATTCCAGGGTATACTTTTGCGTTGACGCTGCTGTTGGTTGCAACCACAAAGCGGGTTGATAAGAAAGAAGCGCGCCAGCAACTGCCGATCAAGCTGGCTCTGGTTGCAATAATGACTGTTGGCGTCTGGCAGTTATCGTAGAAAAAAGATTTACCAATCAATGCCGGATATTTTGGTATTTATATCATTTTTTTTCTTTTGCCGACTCTTCAGATTCCATGATTGCGGCTGAATAGCAGGTCATTAAGCTCTCCGTATAGTTGCTATGGGCTTCGGCAAGTTCTTTTGCTGAGCCAAAGTCGTTACGTAATTCCTCCATCGCCTTTTGAGGGTCTTTAGATGTAGGTAGGGTCAACATTTTCGCATAGTTGCGATAAGCCATCATTCGTTTAGGGTCAAGAGGAAAAGCACCGGGCATATTGGGTGAGGTTGTTGCCACGACGCAGTCGGTCATATGTTCAGGAGGTATATGATAGTCCTTGACATCTTGTTCTTTCTGCATTTGTTCTAATACAGCCTGTTCATACTGGTTTTTATCAGCGCAAGCTGAGACTAATAATGCAGAGAGAGAGATCAATAGTAGTTTTTTCATGGAAAAGATACCGTAGTTAATGGATTAAACGTGATGCAGATGAATGATTATTATACGCTTATTGTTATAGCATCGTTTTTTGATTGTATTGCAAGGCTGTAGGGGTGAATTCATTTGTCATGGACGGTCCGCCATGGTAATTTCTTTCATGGTTTGGGTTATCCATGCTTCTGCCTCTGCATTTATATCCGCCGCTTTACGTCTCTTGCTTTCAATTACGGGGCCGATTCTTACCTTTATAGTTCCCGGATATTTTAGAAAACTATAGCGCGGCCAGTAATAGCCTGCATTATGTGCAATAGGGATAACAGGGTACCCGGTTTTTTGAGCTAACAATGCTCCGCCTGCATTAAATTTCCTGGTTTCTCCCGGCGCTGTCCGTGTGCCTTCAGGAAAAATAAGCACCCATAAGCCCTGTTGTAAAGAGGCTGCTCCTTGATTCAATAATAATCGTAATGCGGCGCGCTGATTTTTCCGGTCTATGGCTATGGGTTTTAACGTTGCCATTGCCCAGCCCAAAACCGGCAACCATAGTAAAGATCGCTTTAATAAGACAGTCTGCATTGGAAGAATATGTCTTAAAGCAATCGTTTCCCAGGCAGACTGATGTTTGCTCAATACAATCGTGGGCTGTAGCTTATTAATATTTTCCGTTCCTTCGACTTCATAATGAATGCCGCAAAAAACTCTCGTTGACCATAAAATAAATGCTGTCCATAGATTCATAATCTTATAGCGAACATGAAAAGGACAGGGCGTGCATAAAAGCACCATAGCCCCGATAATGAGCCCGGCCAGAATTGAGCAAATAAAAAAAATGCTTGAGCCAAGAAAGATCCGGGTTTTATTGCCTGGATACAAGGTATTTTGCAGCGTCATAGAGATTTTCAAAAACAGGAATATTAAGGTTGGGATGTTTGTTCAAAGTTTTTTGGCCTTTGCCGGTCTTGACCAGTATTGGATTGGCATTAACAGCTTGAGCCGCGTGGATATCGCGGAGTGAATCACCGATAAAAGCGATGCCGTTCAGGTCGATATTTTTGTCGTTTGCAAAAGACTCAAGCAAACCCGGTTTGGGTTTACGGCACAGGCATTGGCTTTGCGGCCCGTGCGGACAAAAATAAACAGCATCGATTTTTCCGCCTTTTTCAGCAAGCATTTGATGCATTTTTGCATGAATTTTTTCCAGCGTGGCTTCATCGAATAAACCTCGGGCCAAGCCCGATTGATTGGAAATGACGGCGATTTTATAACCATGCTTGTTAAGAAGAGCAATCGCTTCAAGACTGCCCTCAAGCGGATGCCATTCATCCGGCGACTTTATGAAATCATCTGAATCATAATTGATAACGCCATCCCTATCCATCAAAACATAATGATTTTGGCTCATGCCGGATGCTTAAGACTGTAATTTGGATATATCGGCGATGCGTAAGAATTTACCGGACAGCATGTAAAGCAATTCCAGACGGTTATTGCGTAGATCAATATCTTCAGCCATGACCATGACATGATCAAAAAAACTGTCAACATCATTCCGTAATAGCGCCAGGCGATTAAGTGCCGCCTGGTAATTTCGTTGTTCCAGTAACGGTTGAATGTCAAAATCAGATTCTGTCATGGCTGTCCATAGTTGTTTTTCTTCAGCTTCAACCAAGCGATCAGGATTAAAGCGATCTTTCATTTCTTCCTTATGAAATGATTTTTTCAGGATGTTGTGTATGCGTTTATTCGCCGTTGCCAGACTTTCGCCTTCAGGCAGTTGTCTGAAAGCTTTAACCGCTTGTAAACGCCGCATAAAGTCCAGAGGTTCTCCTGGCTCTACCGATATAACGGCGTCAAATTCATCAGCTGAATAACCTTTATCCAGGCAATAGCTTTTTAGACGATCAAAAACAAAATCCATTACGTTTTTGCGGGTGGCATCGCTGTTAAAATCGTGGCTGAACAAACTAACCGAGACATCAATTAAATCGCGGATGTTAAGGTTTAATTTATTCTCAATAATGATTCTAAGTATACCCAGTGCGGCTCTTCTTAAAGCATAAGGGTCTTTATCGCCGGTCGGTATTAATCCCGCGCTGAAAATACCGGTCAGCGTGTCAATTTTATCTGCAATTGCAAGTATTTGACCCGTGATGCTGCTGGGGGTCGGGCTGCCGGATTGTTTGGGGAAATACTGCTCTTCCAGCGCGAGGGCAACTTCAGCCGGTTCATTATCTGCCAATGCATAATAATGGCCCATAATACCTTGCAGGTTGCCGAATTCACCCACCATTTCGGTCATCAAGTCGGTTTTGGCTAACAAAGCCGCGCGTTCCGCCAGTTCAATATTGGCGTTGAGGCGACCGGCAATAAATTTCGCAAGATTTTGAACGCGTTTTGTTTTTGCGTAAACAGTGCCTAAATTCTCTTGAAAGACAACGCTGGACAGACTTTCGACCCGGTTTTCCAGCGCTTTTTTCCTATCCTGTTTCCAGAAAAACTCGGCATCGGTAAGGCGTGGCGTAATAACGCGTTCATTGCCTTGTTTTATAGACTCAGGCCGGCTGCTTTCAATATTGCTGAAAGTGATGAAATGCGGCAATAAACCGCCGTCGGAATTCTTTACCGGAAAATATTTCTGATTAGTTTGCATGGTGGTAATCAGCACTTCGGCGGGCAACTCAAGAAAGCGCGGATCAAAATCGCCTGTTACCGGCACCGGCCATTCATTCAGGGCGGTGATCTCCTCCAGTAAGTCATCTTCTATATGGGCTATGCCATTAACCGCTAATGCGGCTTTTTGTGCAGCGTCATGGATTTGTGATTTTCTTTGTGCAAAATCGGCAATGACTTTGCCGTCTTTGAACAAAACTTCTAAGTAATCTTCCGATTTGTTGATAGTCAGTTTTTGCGGTGCATGAAAGCGGTGGCCTTGCGTTGCGGCGCCGGTTTCCAGTCCCAGAATTTCAGTTTTAATGACGGTGCCGCCATAAAGCAATACGGCCCAATGTACGGGTCTGACGAATTCCGTACTGAAGCTGCCCCAGCGCATCCTTTTAGCAATAGGCAATGCGGCAATGCTTTGTCTAAGAATGTCCGGGATTAAATTTTCAGTAGATTGACCTTTAACGTTTTGGGTAAAGACCAGCCATTCACCCTTGTCTGTTGTTAATCGTTCCAGTTTGTCGAATGTGGTGCCGCAGCCGGCGGCAAAACCGGCAGCGGCTTTGCTGGGCGCGCCATCCGCCGCAAATGCCGCCTGTATTGCCGGACCGCGTTTTTCTACGGTTTTATCCGGTTGTGCCGTGGCCAGATTTTCAATCAGTACGGCTAACCGTCTGGGCGTAGCATAGGCTTTGCTGGCAGTAAAGGTTAATTCAGCGGCTGTTAATGCCTGGACAATATTGTTTAGTAAGGCATTGCTTAGTTTAAGCAAGGTTTTGGGCGGCAATTCTTCGGAACCCAGCTCGAAAAGTAAATGTTTGCTAGTCGTCATTTTATGCTCCTTGCTCGCTCAACATGGGGAAACCCAACAACTCCCGGCGCTGATAATAGGCTTCGGCAACGGCTTTAGACAGATTTCTGACTCTCAATATATAGCGCTGACGCTCGGTAACAGAAATGGCGTGGCGCGCATCCAGCAAATTAAAAGTATGCGAAGCTTTCAGCACCATTTCATAGGCGGGTAAAGGTAAATCCAGGGCAATCAGTTTTTGGCATTCCCGCTCGTAGGTATCGAAACACTGGAACAGGAATTCAACATTGGCGTAATCGAAGTTGTAAGCAGACATTTCCACTTCATTTTGAAGGAAAACGTCGCCATACGTTACGGTGCCGAAAGGCCCTTTCGTCCAGACCAGATCAAAAACACTTTTAACTCCCTGTAAATACATGGCAATGCGTTCCAAACCGTAAGTGATTTCTCCGGTGACTGGTCTGCATTCCAAGCCGCCGACTTGTTGAAAATAGGTGAACTGGGTTACTTCCATGCCGTTTAGCCAAACTTCCCAGCCCAAGCCCCAAGCGCCTAACGTGGGTGACTCCCAGTTGTCCTCAACAAAGCGAATGTCGTGCTCGAGCAAGTCAAATCCCAGTTGGCGTAACGAGCCAAGATACAGTTCCTGAATATTATCCGGGGATGGCTTCAATGCGACCTGGAACTGATAGTAATGTTGCAGGCGATTGGGATTTTCGCCAAAACGGCCGTCAGTAGGCCGGCGGGACGGCTGGACAAAGGCAGCGTTCCACGGTTCAGGGCCGATTGAACGCAAAAAGGTAGCGGGATGGAAAGTGCCGGCCCCTACTTCCTGATCCAAAGGTTGCAATAAAATACAGCCCTGCTGTGACCAGTATTCCTGCAAGGCCAAGATAAGCCCTTGAAAAGTAGATAAATCATTATTTATACTCGGCACTGTCGCTATCCGGTTTGGCAATAAAAAGGGACCAATTATAGCGTAAAAATGCTTTTGTAGTGGACAGTATCGGAAATGAAATTGGAACTTACCGCTGAAGACTCACATCTTCAGCAATAGAGGGAAAAATTATTCTGCGGCTTCCTGTTCTTCGTCTTTATGAATCGCTTGTAGCGAAAGACTGCCAACCAGGTCGCTTTGTGACGCGGTTATTTTATCAGGTGATGATGAGGAACCCAGGCCTTCGCTCAAATTAATTTTCAACTTCAGGTTATTGGGCGAATCGGAGTTAAGCAGCGCTTCTTCCAGAGAAATAGTGCCTTCCTTAAATAGTCTCAACAAGTGACTGTCAAAAGTCTGCATCCCGATATTTTCCGACTTTTCCATGGCTTCCTTGATAGCGTGAATATCGCCTTTATGGATTAAATCGCGAACCAGTTGCGTCCCCAATAAAATTTCAATGGCGGCAGTGCGTTTGCCGTCAACGGTAGGCACTAATCGTTGCGAGACAAAAGCTTTTAGATTAAGCGACAAATCCAGTAATAATTGATGACGGCGTTCTTCCGGGAAGAAGTTGATGATTCTGTCCAGGGCCTGGTTGGCATTATTGGCATGCAAGGTTGAAAGACATAAATGCCCGGTTTCTGCAAAAGCCAGAGCGTGCTCCATTGTCTCCTGAGAGCGGATTTCACCAATCAGGATGACATCAGGGGCCTGACGCAAAGTATTTTTCAGGGCATCTTCATAGCTGAGGGTATCAACCCCGACTTCCCGCTGATTGACCAGGGATTTTTTGTGCGGATGTAAGTATTCGATGGGATCTTCGATGGTGATAATATGCCCGGAAGCATTGCTGTTGCGATAATCAATAAGGGCTGCGAGTGAGGTCGATTTGCCTGAACCGGTTCCGCCGACAAATAAAATCAGGCCGCGTTTTTCCATAATTGATTTTTTTAATACCGTCGGCAGTCCCAGTTTATCGGCATTGGGAATCTCTACTTTGATATTACGAATAACCAATGCAAAACTGTTGCGCTGCTTGAAAATATTAATCCTGAAACGGCCAATTCCAGGTTCGGATATAGCCAGATTCAATTCAGGAATACGTTCAAAAGCCTTTTGTTGTTCCTCATCCATCAAACTATGGGCAATCTCCTTGATTCGCTCTTTTGCCAGCGCAATATTCTCCAGCGGTTTCAGCGTTCCCTGAAATTTGGCGACCGGTGGAGCGCCTTCCGTTAAATACAGGTCGGATCCGTCTTTTTGTACGAGGATTTTTAGATAGTCTTTGAATTCCATGGTTAGTTCGAAGTCAGGAATGAAATCAGGTAATTCAAGTTTAGGTTATCAACCGTAGAAGTTGAAGCCGGATTACAAAATAACCGCGTATAATAAGCTTATTTTTTATAAAATTTAACGATTATGAGTACGCAAAGAAAAGCGGTAGCATTGATTTCAGGCGGATTGGATTCAATGCTGGCGGCAAAAACGGTCATGGAGCAAGGCATCCATGTTGAAGGCATAAATTTCTTTACCGGTTTTTGCGTGGAAGGCCATACTCATGCCATTAGAGAAAGGGACAAGACCAAACTTAAGCGTAATAATTCGTTATGGGTTGCAGAACAGCTGGGCATAAAACTGCATATTGTCGATGTTATCGAGGAGTATAAAAACGTCCTGATTAATCCCAAACATGGTTACGGTGCGCACATGAATCCGTGTCTGGATTGCAAGATTTTCATGGTTAAAAAAGCCAAGCAGTGGATAGCGGAGAACGGTTTCGACTTTATTATCACAGGAGAAGTGATCGGTCAAAGACCGATGTCGCAGCGCAAAGCCACGATGCCGATCGTCGCCAAGGAATCCGGTGCAGATGACCTGCTATTGCGGCCTTTATGCGCCAGGAATCTTCGTGCAACCTTACCGGAGCGGGAAGGCTGGGTCGATAGGGAAAAATTGCACGATATCACGGGCCGTTCACGCAAGCCGCAGATGGCAATGGCGGGGCAATTTGGTTTTAATGATTACGCTCAACCGGCCGGCGGTTGCTGTTTTCTGACGGATGCGAGCTATTCTTCAAAGCTGGTCGATTTATGGAAAGCCCGCGATGATAATAAAGACTATGACCTGGATGATGTCATGCTGTTAAAAGTCGGCCGTCACATCCGGCCGCAACAAAATTTCAAGTTGATTGTGGCACGGGAAGAGGGTGAAGGACGTTTTTTACAAGGCTATAAAAAAGACTTTATCAGCATGAACAGCATAAGTCATAGCGGGCCGCTAGTGCTTGTGGACGGCTCGCCCTCGGCTGAGGATTTGTACCTGGCGGCAAGCATTACCGCCCGGTACGGACAGGGGCGTGACGCCGGGCAAGTCGATATTAGCATCATGAGCAAGGATGGCTCGGAACGAACTATTCAGGTTAAGCCTTTGCTCGCTGAAGACATGCCGCAAGCGTGGTTTATATGAATAGAGAGATTTTAAATGCCCGGCGTCTGTTATGTCCTTTGCCTGTTATTCGTACTCAGGATAAAGTCAAACAATTGCAGGCTGGCGATCAGCTCGAAGTCATTTGTACCGATCCCGGAGTAATGCAGGATATCCCTGCCTGGTGCCGTATTAATGGTCATAAAGTGCTGGAAACCATTTCCGAGGATAACGAATATATTATTATTCTGGAAGTAGGCGAAGGGTGATTGAAGCCTGTGATGCCATAAAAAGTATGACTGGATATTTTTGGCAGCTTGCCGCACTGCTTGAGCGTATAGCGGTAATAAACGATAGTAATTGATATTATAAACCTGGTAAGGACTGAATCATGGCGGTAGGGCAGTGCAATTTTCCTGAAATGCTTGACGTAGCGGGGATACAGTTGGGCACAGCGTGTGCGGCTATCAAGCAAACCGTCAGGGATGATATTTTAGTTATACAGATGTCTGAACATTCAGCCTGTGCGGCGGTATTTACCCAAAATGCTTTTTGCGCGGCGCCTGTGCATGTGGCAAAAGCGAACTTGGCCCAGGCGCCGCGCTGGTTGGTAATTAACTCAGGTAATGCCAATGCCGGGACCGGCGCGCAGGGCATGCAGGACGCGCTGACATCGTGTATTAGTCTTGCTGTAATTGCCGGTTGTGCTGCTAATCAGGTGCTGCCTTTTTCTACCGGCGTGATAGGCCAACCCCTGCCCGTGGAAAAAATTAAAGCGGCGTTACCTGCGGCAATAAACAACCTTTCGCCTGGAAACTGGGATAAAGCCGCCAAGGCTATTATGACTACCGATACCTTTCCGAAAGGCGTTTCTAAAGTTATTTCAGTGGAAGGCAAGTCCATTACAATTAATGGAATTTCCAAGGGCGCCGGCATGATTCAGCCCAATATGGCGACTATGCTGGGTTTTATTGCAACAGATGCAAACATCAAACAGCACCTGTTGCAGGAATGTCTGGCGCAAGCGGTTGAGCAGTCGTTCAATCGCATTACCGTAGACGGCGACACCTCGACGAATGATGCGTGTGTGTTAATGGCTACCGGTTGTTCCGCTGCTCCGGAAATTACCCGGCACAGCGAAAATTATCCGATTTTTGCAGATGCTGTTATGACTGTTTGCAAGCAACTAGCTGAAGCCATAGTCAGGGATGGCGAGGGGGCAACCAAGCTAATGCGGATAGCGGTTGAACAGTCCCTGAATGATGAAGAAGCTGTACGGGTAGGTAAAACAATTGCTCATTCGCCTTTGGTCAAAACTGCTTTCTTTGCCAGCGATCCAAACTGGGGACGAATTCTGGCGGCAGTTGGCCGCTCAGGGGTGGAAAATATGGATCTGGATAAAGTACAAATCTTTTTAGATGATGTCTGCATTGTTAAAGATGGTGGCCGGGCAAATACCTATACCGAAGAGGCTGGTCAACAAGTGATGAACCAGGAGGAGATTACCGTTACGGTTAAGCTGGGGCGGGGCGATGCCTGTCAGGAAATTTTAACCTGTGATTTCTCTTACGATTATGTGCGGATCAATGCGGAATACAGGACTTAATAGGCAAGGTTGCCGGGAAAAATTTATTCGTCTTTATGCCGTTTTGTAAGTATGGGGCTGCCGTCCCTAAAAGTCATTCATTAACCGATATGAATCCTCTTCAAGTTGCTGTCGGGGTAGTAAAAAACGCCGAGGGAAGGATTCTGATTTCCTTGCGCGATCCATCTCTCCATCAGGGCGGATTATGGGAATTTCCCGGCGGCAAGATCGAGCCGCAGGAAACGGCTGAGCAGGCGTTGATACGGGAACTTAAAGAAGAGCTCAACCTTAAAGTTAAAGCCGCAACGCCGCTTATTACCGTTAAACATCAATATTCCGATCTGCTTGTACAATTAAATGTATTTTTGGTGGAAGATTTTTCCGGTGAAGTTGAAAGCTGCGAAGGACAATCTTTTCTATGGGTCGAGCCTGACGCTTTAAGGCAATATGCCTTTCCAAAAGCCAACCAGCCGATTATTACCGCAGCCCGGTTACCGGATAGATATGCGATTCTGGAAGATGCAGATGAGCCGCTGCTGCTGATAAATCTGCAAAAAATCCTGGATAGAGGTATCAAGCTTATACAGGCGAGGCTAAAATCATTATCTGCCGATGCTGTTAAAAAGTTTGTTGAGCAGGCTTATCCATTGTGCAAATACAAAGGTGCTTCTTTATTGATAAATTCGGCTGTTGAAAATAGTGATGATTTGGAGGCAGATGGAATTCATTTAACCAGCCGCGATTTGATGTTTCTTGATAAGCGGCCGCCAAACAGGCTTTGGGTTGCCGCCTCATGCCATAATCTTCAGGAATTACAGCATGCTCAAAGAATAGGCGTAGATTTTGCCGTATTGGGGCCGGTGCTGCCGACCCAAACTCATCCGAATGCAGAAATACTGGGGTGGGGACAATTTGCCGAATTGGTTTTCAGAATTAATTTGCCTGTGTATGCCTTAGGCGGTATGACTGATTCCAGCCTGATTGCAGTCCGTCGGGCCGGAGGCCAGGGGATTTCGGCAATCAGGGCTTTTGTAAGACGCTAGACTAAATGTTAGCTGCGCTGGCAATTTCGTTAAACGCCTCGACTTTTGTTTTACCGGTTTTTATAAGATCTACCCCTGTAGTAACTATCATCCTGGAAAGTCCTGGGGTTTTGTAAACAATTAAACATAAATAACCTACGACCGGAATCGCGATAACAGCAGCAATGAACCCGTTAAGGCCGAAGGCAGACATCAGTTTTATCAGCAGTGAAATCGCGTCAAGAGGCAACAAAACCATAGCGCCAAAATAGATTATTACCATAAATATGAACAGTGCAAAAACCATAAATTGGAGGAGCCTTACCAATGCAACGTTAATTTTTTTCATATAATTTTTGAATTTCCCGATAGAACTTGAAGTGTCTTTTTAGTCAGAAAGCACCTGCTGACCTGATTTATTTGTCAGAAGCGAGACTCTGTTAAGCTTCAAATTATACCTTAAAAATAGAGCTAAATTAATTCATTTTTCTGAATTTGCTCTTTTCGAAGAAATAACCGGTACAAAATTGATCCGGCAATAAAGCCGCCTAAATGAGCCCACCAGGCGACATCAACGGTAACGCCTTCAAAAAGTATCGAGGTTGTTGCATTATGTAATTGAATAATGATCCACAAACCCAGAAAAGCAATGGCGGGAACATGGATTAAAATAGGTAAAAACAATATGGGCACCCAGATTACAACTCGTTCAAGCGGATATAGAAAAAAATAGGCCGCTAGAACTCCGGCAATGGCCCCTGATGCTCCAACAACCGGTATAGCGAGGGTTGGAGCAAAATACCATTGGAGAAAGGTAGCTAACAAACCGCACAATAAATAAAAGATTAAAAAACGTAAATGCCCCATTCTGTCTTCGATACTATCGGCGAAAATCCACAAAAACCACATATTTATAATCAGGTGCAGCCAGTTTCCATGCAGAAACAAACTGGTCAAGAATGATAAATAATTATCATAAGGCAAACCTGAACTTATAGCCCACTGCGGATTGGAATAACGTACAGGAACCATTCCATAGAGATTAACAAGCCGGTAGCTTAATTGACCAGGCATTAACTGCATTGCAACAAAAATAATAACGCAAATTACAATCAAGCCCCAGGTTACATAAGGCTTTGAATTACAAGGCGCTGTATCTCTAATTGGTATCATCATTCCTCCTTTGTGTGGAAATAATTATTTAGCTCTTCTCTTGCAGGAATCAACGGCAAACCCGGGATAGCATCGCCAGTTAATTCTAATTAAGCTTAACATCTAAAACCAATTGACAATCGGGAATGATTTAAATCATAACCCGTATACCAAAAAGTTTATAATGCCTTAAATAATCCTGTCTTGTCTCTCTATCTATACTGGCCATCCCCACTAAAAATTCATGGAATCTAATCCCGACATTTCCTCATCATTTTCAGGTTTATTGCTGGCTGAGCCATTGCTTATGGCCGTTAATAAACTCGGCCTCGAGAAACCTACGCCCGTGCAAATGCAGGCGATTCCCCTGGCTATGGAGCATAAGGACTTACTGGTTAGCGCCGAAACCGGCAGCGGCAAAACTGCCGCCTTTCTGTTGCCGACACTGCATCATTTGATCTCTCTGCCTTCCACCAAATTTGGTACTCGAGCATTAATACTGGCGCCTACCCGCGAGCTGGCCAGGCAGACGTTTACGCAGTGCCAGCATTTGATAGAATTTACCAGCCTGAAAGTCGGGTTGGTTACAGGTGGTGATGACTTCAAGCATCAGCAGGGCATAATTCGAAGAAATGCGGAAATTATTATTTCAACCCCGGGCCGTTTACTGGAGCTGATAGAACAGGAATCACCGGACTTTAGCCATCTGGAAGTACTGATACTGGATGAAGCTGACCGCATGCTGGATATGGGCTTCAGTGAAGACGTGCTGACGATTGCCGAACGCTGCAATGCACAAAGACAAACCCTGCTGTTTTCCGCCACGCTGACGCATTACGGCGTCATTAAAATCGCTGACAAGATACTGAAAAACCATAAAGTTGTTGCATTAAATACATTGTATGACAGACATAACAATATTGAGCAACAAATCGTACTGGCTGATGACAATGAACATAAGCAAAAGTTGCTGGCCTGGTTATTACTGAATGAAACTTACGATAAAGCGTTAGTTTTTACCAATACCCGGATTAAAGCGGATGAGCTTCGTGGTCCTCTGCGCGGGCAAAAACTCCGGGTCGGCGTACTGCATGGGGAAATGGATCAAAAAGATCGTAACCGGATGATGGAATTGTTCCGTGACGGCGAGGTTAATATTATGATTGCTACAGACCTTGCTGCGCGAGGTCTGGATGTTAAAGGAATCAATCTCGTCATCAACTTTGATATACCGCGGAACGGAATCGATTATATTCATCGTATTGGCCGAACAGGCCGGGTTGATGAATTGGGATTAACAGTTGCTTTGATTAAAGCTACCGAATGGAATTTAATGGCCGGTATTGAGCGCTTTTTGAAACAGAAATTTAAACGCCGCAATATCAAAGAGTTGGAAGGTAAGTATAAAGGTCCCAAAAAGCTTAAAGCTTCAGGGAAAGCCGCAGGCAGTAAAAAGAAAATGGAACCAAAAAAAGTTGCCGCCGACAAAGTCAAAGTACGTCAAAGGGACAAAAAAAACATTGGTAAACGGCGCGTACCCAGCGATAGGCCGGCCTCAAATGACTAAATCAATATTGGAATTCAATAACTCCTTACAGAGGAAGTGATTTGCACTTACTGGGGGAGATTAATGCTGCTCATGTATCAACTTAAATGAGCTTGCTTAACACTTGTTTCACTAGGTTATCAGGTTTATAAGGTTTTATAATATAGGAGCTTATGCCTGCCATAATAGCTTCTTTTACCTTTCCCCCTTCCGATGAAGAAGTTAACATTATCCAGGGCGGCGTGCTTAGTTTAGGATCTTCTTTGACGGCTTTAAATAGCTCCAGACCCGTCATGCCGGGCATGTTCCAATCGCAAATCACTACATTAATCTTTATTTTCCGCATTAATAATAATGCTTCAGGTCCACCCGGCGCATCAAATACATGAGTGAATCCAGCTTCTCTAAGAATAGCTTTGGTTAAAGTACGCATTGAAGCCGCATCATCAATAATGAGAATTTTTTTCTGTAATAATTCCTGTGAAATTTCCATTGCTATTCCAAATTCTACTTTATTATATTTTTATGAGTGTATATGTAGTGATATTTTTAAGAGCCAGATAGACTTGGAAAGGTCATCTCTGTTTACTTACTAAAAAAATTTATAACCAAGGTCAAAATGATACTGACTATAAGCATAGATGTGATCGGTACAAACACAAATGTTTTTTTACCTTCAAACCGGATATCGCCGGGTAACCTGCCAAACCAGCTAATTAGCCAGGGCGCATAAGTAATAGCGATCCCTGCAATGAGCAAAATAACGCCGGCAATTATCAATAACTTTCCGCTTGGCATAGTTTAATTCTATTTCAATTAAATTTATCAGTCATTTACGGCGAGAATTGAAGGTGGCTGCTTACAAGAAAAATCCTGCTCAGGTAAAATTGCTCACCTGCCGACACACAAACAGCACAACATTCGGCCCATTATCAGCGGCCTATCGAAACACATTATATGTTAAGAATTACTCAACTTAAACTCCCACTCGATCATTCGGAAAGCATGATCAGGACTGCAATACTTAACCGCCTGGGCATCAGCGCAGAAGAACTTGTTACTTATACCATATTCCGGCAAGGCCATGATGCCCGCAGGCGGGATGCCATTAGTCTTATTTATACTCTTGATATTGAGACAACTAATGAGCAGGAAATTTTAACTCGTTTTAAAGACGACCCAAATATTTCTATAACGCCGGACGTCACTTATCATTTCGTAGCTCAGGCGGCAAAGGATACTACAACGCGGCCTATTATTATCGGTACAGGCCCCTGCGGATTATTTGCCGGCTTAATTCTTGCGCAGATGGGTTTTCGCCCCATTATCCTGGAACGTGGAAAACAAGTGCGTGAGCGCACCAAAGATACTTTCGGTCTCTGGCGAAAAGGAGTCTTTAATCCTGAATCCAATGTGCAGTTTGGTGAAGGCGGCGCCGGGACTTTTTCTGATGGCAAACTGTATACCCAAATCAAGGATCCCAATCATTATGGACGCAAAGTTCTTAATGAATTCGTAAAAGCCGGAGCGCCGGCTGAAATCCTTTATGTCAGCAAGCCTCATATCGGCACTTTTAAGCTGGTAAGCGTGGTGGAACAGATGCGTGCTGCCATTGAGTCCTTGGGCGGAGAAATCCGTTTCCAAAGCCGGGTAGATGAGATTGATATCGATAAGGGGCGGGTACGGGGAGTGTTGCTTGCCAGCGGTGAAATTATTCCTGCCAATCATATTGTGCTGGCCGTTGGTCATAGCGCGCGCGATACTTTCAAAATGCTCTATGAGCAGGGCGTTTATATTGAAGCCAAACCTTTTTCGATTGGATTTCGCATAGAGCATCCGCAGTCTCTTATTGATGCCTGCCGTTTCGGCAGTCACGCAGGGCACCCTATGCTGGGCGCTGCTGATTATAAACTGGTCCATCATTGCCGAAATGGCCGCTCTGTTTATAGCTTTTGTATGTGCCCCGGCGGTACGGTAGTAGCGGCTACCTCTGAGACCGGACATGTCGTTACTAATGGCATGAGCCAATACTCCCGTAACGAACGCAATGCCAACAGCGGTATTGTGGTGGGCGTTACCCCGGATGATTACCTAGGTCATCCGTTAGCAGGCATAGCCTTTCAACGCCGGTTGGAAGCTAATGCCTTTAAATTAGGAGGAGAAAACTATGCAGCGCCTGGACAACTGGTCGGTGATTTCCTTTTAAATCGCCCTTCTTCGGTGTTTGGCAAGGTTTATCCTTCCTATACCCCAGCAGTTCAATTATGTGATTTAAGTTCTTCTTTGCCTGATTATGCTATCGCAGCCATACGCGAAGCCATCCCGGCATTTGACAAAAAGATAAAAGGATTTGCCATGGCAGATGCTGTTTTAACCGCGGTTGAAACCCGCACCTCATCGCCCATTCGCATCAAACGCAATGAGTATTATCAAAGCCTGAATATTAAAGGACTGTATCCTGCAGGTGAAGGTGCTGGTTATGCAGGCGGCATTCTTTCTGCCGCCGTGGACGGCATTAAAGTAGCCGAAGCATTAGCTTTAAATATGCTCAGTACGGAAAAATAGCCTATCAGATTAATTTTCGTGATCAGTCAAAACATTACCTGCCTTGATAAACAACCTGATCCGGCTAAACAAGCTTTATTTTGGATTTATTAGCGATGTATTCAAGCGCTTGGTTGTATTGAAAACATACGAGGCGACAATGCCATTCCGGTCAAATCTGATTACCAGGTCTTCAGTACTGCCCTCATTAAACAGGCTGTAGTGATAATCAGCGTAAGTCCAGGTTGCCAGTCCATTTTCTATTCCGGTTCTCCAGGGAGACCCAAAAGTATTATAAATAGTATTCTGGGTCGTTTCTCCTATTCGAATAGCCGATATTTTATCGGCAGGGAATTCATGACCGGCTGAAGCGCATCCGGAAAATACAAGTATTATCAGAATGACTAAAGCATAAGTAATTTTATTCTGTAACTCTGCAGATAAGCCAGGGTAAAGAACAGTGTATTTCATATGAACTCACCTTAATTTAAAGGTAATAGAATAATATTAAAAAATTTAAAATCAGCAATTTTTATTGTGCAGGTAGAGTCCTTATTTGGTATGCGCTTCTTAATATACTAAACTAATTATAGTGAAATTTTATCCCTAGTAAGTTGAGCTTTAACTTGTACCCAATTTTATAAATTGGCCATGCCAGAATTCACTTCATTTTTACCTGTTTACGATGCGTCATTGGAGCAAAATACCGAATACCTGCGGCAAAGTTTACCGCTGATGATGCAGAATAATATACCGGCTGATCCTATAAACTATGCCATTTGGTATGATTATGTTGCCGGCCCTAATGCTGATTTGGTTAAAGCTGTGGATGCTTTAGTTCATCACCACAAACCGTTTGATTCCCTCACTACTTTAAACCTGTATAAAACACATATTTGCAATGCGTCGGTGGAATCTTTTGAGGAAATCAATAACCGTTTACAAAAGCTTATTATTCAGACTACAAGCGCAGTAGACACTACCAAGGAAAAAGCATCCGAAGCCGGTAATAATTTTAATATTAAATTAAAAGCTCTAACAAACGAAGACAGCGAAAACTCTATAAGCCTGCAATCCATTTTGTCCGAAATAATTGTAGAAACAAAGCAACTGGTTGAAGCCAGCAAGGCCTTAAAAAATCAATTGGATGAGACCAGGAAGGAAATGGAGCTAATGCGTGACGAATTGACCAATGTTCGCGAGGTGGCTAAGACGGATGCATTGACAGGGTTGTTAAATCGTCGCGCATTTGATAGGGCATTAAGCGCACTCGTTGAAAACTCCACCTGTAAAAAATGCCTGTCTGGCTATATTGGATATTGACCATTTCAAACGGAACAATGATAGCTTTGGTCATTTAATCGGTGATAAGGTAATTAAATATTTCGCTTTACTACTAAAAAAACATGCCGCAGAGCATCATCATGTAGCGCGCTACGGCGGCGAGGAAATGGCAATTATTATGCCGGATACAACCTTGGCTGAGGCAATGAGTCTAGCCGAACAAATCAGGATATTTTTAGAATCCAGCCAATTAAAGCGTAAAGATAATACTGAATCAATTGGTAAGGTGACTGTATCTACCGGTATTGCACTATTTCAGTTAGGCGATACTGCAGATAGTATTCTCGACAGGGCGGACAAAGCGCTTTACCGGGCAAAAGAAACCGGTCGTAATAGAGTGGTAGCCGAAATATTTCCTAGCCGGTAAACAGAGGAGTAATTCATAAAAAAAACTCCTATATGCTAGCCCAGAACCTGCTTTCTATTCACTTAAAATAATCATTAAATTATAAGCAAATCTGGCATTAAAAGTCTGTTCAAATTAGAATAGTAAGGTTGATTAAGCGAAATAATTACTCCATCTCACGGACTTTAATGATTGACTATAAACTAACCCATCTTAAAGCGCTGGAAGCTGAAAGCGTTCATATTATCCGTGAAGTGGCGGCTGAATTTGAGCGGCCGGTCATGCTCTATTCGGTCGGCAAAGATTCGGCGGTTATGCTGCATCTGACTATGAAGGCATTTTTCCCCGGAAAACCGCCTTTTCCCCTTCTTCATGTGGATACCACCTGGAAGTTCAAGGAAATGATTGACTTTCGCGATGCCATGGTTAAAAAACTGGGCCTGGAGTTATTGGTGCATATTAATCAGGACGGTGTTGATCAGGGTATCGGTCCTTTTACCCACGGTAGTAAAAAACACACGGACGTAATGAAAACCGAAGGTCTCATACAAGCATTAAATAAATATCACTTTGATGCCGCGTTTGGCGGCGCCCGGCGGGATGAAGAAAAATCCCGCGCAAAAGAGCGGGTCTACTCATTCCGGGATAAAAATCACCGCTGGGATCCCAAGAACCAGCGTCCCGAATTATGGAGTATATTTAACGGTAAAATCGATAAGGGCGAAAGCATCAGGGTATTTCCCCTGTCCAATTGGACTGAGCTCGATATCTGGCAATATATCCACCTGGAAAACATTCCTATTGTACCGCTGTATTTTGCCAAGGAGCGGCCGGTGGTTAACAAGGACGGCATGTTGATTATGGTGGACGATGAGCGCATGCCTATTGGTCCGGATGATAAAATTGAAATGAAAAAAGTCCGTTTTCGCACCCTAGGCTGCTATCCTCTGACCGGTGCCGTCGAGTCAACGGCCACTACATTGCCGGATATTATCCAGGAAATGCTGTTAACTACCACCTCGGAACGTCAGGGACGACTCATTGATCATGATCAGTCAGGCTCCATGGAACAGAAAAAGCGTGAAGGCTACTTCTAACCCGGCCACGTCACTGCTCAATCAACAGAAATTTCAAGGAATATATGTCCCATCAATCCGAGTTAATTAGTACTGATATTGACGCTTATCTAGCGCAACACGAACGTAAGGAACTCTTGCGCTTTTTAACCTGCGGCAATGTCGACGATGGTAAAAGCACCTTAATCGGCCGGTTGTTGCACGATTCAAAAATGATCTATGAAGATCAACTGGCTGCCGTTCAGGCTGACAGTATCAAATCCGGCACCACCGGCACCGGCAACATCGATCTGGCTTTACTGGTTGACGGTTTGCAGGCCGAGCGCGAACAAGGCATTACGATTGATGTGGCTTACCGGTATTTTTCTACGTCCACCCGTAAATTCATCATTGCCGATACACCGGGCCATGAGCAATACACGCGCAACATGGCGACCGGCGCGTCCACCTGCGACTTGGCCATTATCCTGATTGATGCCCGCTACGGTGTGCAGACCCAGACCAAGCGCCACAGCTTTATCGCCTCGTTGCTGGGGATCAAGCACATCATTGTAGCTATCAATAAAATGGATCTCGTTGACTATAATGAAGCTGCATTTAATCACATCAAGCAGGCCTACCTGGATTTTACCGAATCGCTTGACCTTCACGATATCTGCTTTATTCCGCTCTCGGCATTGGACGGGGATAATGTGGTTAATCGCAGCGAGAACATGCCCTGGTTTACCGGCATTCCATTAATGGAAGCGCTCAACAGCATTACCATTGCCAATGACCGTAATTTTAGCGATGCCCGTTTTCCGGTTCAGTATGTCAACCGCCCCAACCTGGATTTTCGTGGCTTTTGCGGCACCGTGGCGGCCGGTATTTTCCACAAAGGCGATCGCATCACTGCCTTGCCTTCCGGAAAAAGCAGCAAGATCAAAGCCATTGTCACCTATGACGGTGAACTGGATGAGGCATTTTCGCCAATGGCCGTTACCCTGACCCTGGAAGATGAGATCGACATAAGCCGGGGCGATATGATTATCGGTACAGAAAATACACCGGCAACCGTATCGGATAAATTTAAAGCCACTATTGTCTGGATGACTGAGCAAGCCTTGACGCCGGGGCGCCAATACATAGTGAAGCTGGCAACGCGCAGCGTGTCAGGTTCTGTTTCCTTGATTCATCATAGAATTGATGTCAATACGCTGGAGCACCATGATGCCAATGAATTACAACTAAATGAAATAGGCGCCTGCACGGTGACAGTTAATGCCCCGGTAGTATTCGATCCTTACAAAACAAGCAAAGGCACGGGTGCGTTCATTATTATTGACCGCCTGACTAACGGTACGGTAGGCGCAGGTATGATTACCGGCATCAACGATGAGGAAATTCAGCAGCCGGTCAGCGTTAAAGAGCGGGCGGCAAGATTTGGTCAAACAGCTACAGCCGTTTCATTAACCGGTTCAACCGGCAAGGAAACAGCTTACCAACTGGAAAGAAAATTATTTGATAACGGTCATGCGGCTACTATTCTGGAAGCCCTGGATGCGGCTGCGCTTATCCAGGCTATTAAAAATGCCGGCTTGATTTGCTTGTGTGTAAACAGCCGTCCTGATTTGGCCGATATTAATTTTGACACCAACCAATACTCTGTCGACGCTATTTACAGCGCTTTGAAAGATCGTAAGATTATCTATTAATGACCCGTTTTCTTTAACTGACGGATTCCGGGTATATTGCTTAATCAATAACGGCCTGGAACTCTCCGGAAAGCTTCTATGCCGGACTACTCTTTTTAGACTCAATAATTCCGCCGCCCAAGCAGATCTCATCATCGTAAAAAACGACCGATTGTCCGGGAGTTATCGCCCTTTGCGGCTGATCGAAAACAGCTTTGCATTTATCATCACCTATAGGTTCCAAATAGCAGGTCTGGTCTGCCTGTCTATAGCGCGTCTTGGCCTTGCATCGTAGCGTTTGGCTTAATGGTTTATTACTGCACCAGTCTAATTGACCGGCTTCCAGTATATTATGCAGCATCAATGGATGATCATGGCCTTGGCCCACAATCAGAATATTATTTTCGATGTCTTTTTCAAGCACATACCACGGCTCATCCGGCGCATTTTTAACGCCGCCTATGCCCAGGCCTTGGCGTTGACCCAAGGTGTAATACATCAGGCCCTGATGCGGAGCAATATATTGCCCTTCAGGAGTACGCATTTCACCCGGTTGAGCCGGTAAATAGCGCTGCAGAAACTCAGTGAAATTACGTTCTCCGATGAAACAAATCCCGGTGCTGTCTTTTTTGTTATGGTTTTTAAAGCCTGCCTTTTGAGCAATGGCCCGAATGTCCGGTTTGTGCAGATGACCTATTGGAAATAACGTTTGAGATAATTGTTTCTGCCCTAGCGTATAAAGAAAATAGCTTTGTTCTTTATTCTGATCAAGCCCTTTTAAGAGGAAGAATTCGCCATTTTTTTCACTTACACGGGCATAGTGACCGGTAGCAATGTACTCTGCTCCAAGATCTTCAATGGCATAATTCAGGAAAGCTTTGAATTTAACATGCTTGTTGCAAAGAATATCAGGATTGGGCGTTCGGCCTGCCTGAAATTCAGACAGAAATACTTCAAATACTTCTTCCCAATATTCAGCGGCAAAATTAACAGTTTTTAATTCTATGCCTAATTTGTCACAGACTTGTTGAGCGTCCGCGAGGTCTTCCATTGCTGTGCATTGATCCGTGCCGTCATCTTCCTCCCAGTTCTTCATGAACAAGCCGGTAACCTGATGACCTTGTTCCAATAATATTAATGCTGCTACGGATGAATCGACACCGCCGGACATGCCGGCGATTATGTTTTTACTCATGATCAAGATCGAGAAATGATTTTAGTAAGGATAAGGGATGACGGCGGCCACGGAGATATTCATCGACGGAAAGAAGTACCAGCGGACTGCGCAAGTGATTTTTTTGAGCGGCTATTTCATCGCGCGTCAGCCAATGGGTGCCAATAATACCTTCATCCAGTTTCTGGTCAGGATTATGAGAATGGCAGTGACCGGAGAAACAGATTCTGATAAAACTGGGAAAATCAGGATTTTTTCGCCAAAGTTGAAGGCAGATAATATGTTCCGGTTCGAAGTGCCAGGCGGTTTCTTCATAAACTTCCCGCTTTACCGCGGCAAACAGATCTTCATTTTCTTCCAGATGCCCCGCGGGCTGATTGAATTTAAGTCCCGTAGATGTTACTTCTTCCACCAGTAGGAAGCGAAAGTCTTGTTCAACAATTGCCGCAACTGTGACATGTGGTTTCCACACCATCAATAAATTCCATCTTATAAAAAGTCATATATTACTGGATTTGAGGATATGATGTCTGTAAAGATTTGAACTGAATAATTTAAAATTACTCCTATACTATTGATTAGCCGCTTTTTAAAAGTGTTGGTAGTGACGTGGGTAATAGTGTTCAAGGTTAAAATCAGGAGGTTTTAATAATGATAATATTTTTGTTGTGCAAAAAGGGTTGAAATCTACTGCCATTGGCATTATGTTAAGCGCTAAAGAATTTTTATTAATTGGTTTATATGTCCGGTTTTGACCCATTCAAAGATAATGATGACGGCTTGGCTGTTCAGGAAGCTAAACCCAAGCTGAAAATGCCGCCTTTATACAAAGTTATCTTGTTAAATGACGATTTTACGCCTATGGATTTTGTGATTGAGATTTTGATGAACTTTTTTGCCATGTCAGAAGAAAAAGCGACCCAGGTGATGCTGCAAATACATACGCAAGGTATTGGCGTATGTGGAACGTATACGAAAGATGTTGCTGAAACCAAAGTATATATAGTCAATGAATATTCACGAGAGCATCACCATCCTTTGCTGTGCTCGATGGAAGAGATGTAGGCCGGAGAAACTTATGTTAAGTAAAGAACTTGAAGTAACCTTAAATAATGCCTTTAAAAATGCGCATGATAAGCGTCATGAATTCATCACGGTTGAGCACTTGTTGCTGGCATTACTGGATAATGCCTCTGCGGAAGCCATCATGAAAGCGTGTGGCTGTGATATTAAGGCATTGCGCGGACAATTGACTCAGTTTATCGATGAGACCATGTCGTTAATTCCTCAAGGCATACAGCGCGAAACACAACCAACCTTAGGGTTTCAGCGGGTTCTACAGCGTGCTGTCTTTCATGTGCAGGCTTCTGATAAAAAAGAAGTTTCAGGCGCAAACTTATTTGTAGCTTTATTCAGTGAGCAGGATTCTCATGCGGTTTATCTCTTAAATAAACAGGATATATCCAGGTTGGATGTGGTTAATTATCTAGCCCATGGTATTTCCAAAATCGATCGTGACAATGAGTCTACAGATAGTCGTATATCAGAAGTAGGTAACGCAGATATGGATGCTTCCGGCAATCCTTTAGATAAATATACTACCAATCTTAATGAAGAAGCATTGCGGGGCAGAATTGATCCATTAATTGGCAGGGAACTTGAGATTGAAAGAACTATTCAAATTCTTTGCAGGAGGCGCAAAAATAATCCTTTGCTTGTGGGTGAGGCAGGGGTTGGTAAAACAGCTATTGCTGAAGGTCTGGCGAAAAGGATTGTTGAAGAGAATGTACCTGAAGTACTCATGCATAGTGTCATTTATGCCCTCGATTTGGGAGCATTAGTTGCCGGTACAAAATACCGCGGCGACTTTGAGAAACGCCTTAAATCTTTGGTGAGTCAGCTTAAGAAAGAACCTGAATCTATTTTATTTATTGATGAGATTCACACCATTATCGGTGCGGGTTCTGCTTCAGGCGGGGTAATGGATGCTTCCAATCTGATTAAGCCTGTTCTTGCTTCCGGTCAGTTGCGCTGCATTGGTTCTACAACTTATCAGGAGTATCGCGGGGTTTTTGAGAAGGATCATGCCTTGGCGCGTCGCTTCCAGAAAGTTGATGTGCTGGAACCTTCTGTTGAAGATACCATTTTGATTCTAAAAGGGCTTAAATCCCGTTTTGAGGAACATCATACCGTTAAATATTCTTCTGAGGCATTGCGCCTGGCAGCCGAATTATCGGACCGCTATATTACCGATAGGCATTTACCTGATAAAGCCATTGATGTTATTGATGAGGCGGGTGCAAAACAGCGCATGCTGTCAGAGGCTGATCGTAAGCAGATTGTTGATGTTGCCGAAATAGAAGAGATAGTGTCAAAAATTGCCAGAGTTCCTGCGAAATCAGTATCTTCTAATGATATAGAGAAACTTGGAAGTCTGGAAAAAAATCTGAAAATGCTGGTGTTTGGTCAGGATGAAGCCATTTCGGCATTAGCATCGGCGATAAAGTTATCGCGTGCAGGACTGCGGGAATCCCAGAAAACGATTGGTTCTTTCCTCTTTGCCGGCCCAACCGGGGTAGGTAAAACTGAAGTAACACGACAACTGGCTAAAGTATTAGGCGTGGAATTAATTCGCTTTGATATGTCTGAATATATGGAGCGTCATACTGTTTCCAGGCTGATAGGAGCACCTCCCGGCTATGTGGGTTTTGATCAGGGCGGGTTATTAACCGAACAGGTTACCAAGCATCCGCATGCCGTTTTGTTGCTCGATGAGCTGGAAAAAGCCCATCCTGATGTATTTAATCTGTTATTGCAGGTGATGGATCATGGCACATTGACGGATAATAATGGGCGTAAAGCTGATTTCCGTAATATTATTATGGTGATGACCACTAATGCGGGTGCGGAAGAGGGCAGCCGTGCTTCAATTGGCTTCACCCATCAGGATCATGCCGGTGATCATTTAAAAGTCATCGAGAAAGGATTTTCTCCGGAGTTCCGTAACAGGCTGGATGCAATTATCCAATTCAAACCCCTGGATATTTCAATTGTCGGACATGTGGTCGACAAATTTATTTTCGAATTGGAAGTCTTGCTTACAGAGAAACATGTAACCTTAACGCTTGATACAGAGGCCCGTTTATGGCTGGCTGAAAATGGCTGTGATCCTAAAATGGGAGCCAGGCCCATGGCACGGTTGATTCAGGAGAAAATCAAAAAGCCTCTTGCTAATGATTTGCTGTTCGGCAAATTGGCGCGAGGTGGTAATGTACGGATTTATGTGGAGAATAACGAACTTGCTTTTGCGATAGAAAGCAAAGAACTAATTGTTCCGGAAAATAGTTAAACCAGGTAGCATGCGCTATTCAAATCGATAGCAAGATTAGCGCATGCGAAATGTAATGCGGCCTTTAGTTAAATCGTAAGGGGTCATTTCGACTTTGACACTATCACCGGTAAGAATGCGAATATAATGTTTGCGCATTTTTCCTGAGATGTGAGCCGTTACAATATGACCATTTTCCAGTTGTACACGGAACATGGTATTAGGAAGGGTATCAATTACCTTGCCTTCCATTTCGATTTGATCTTCTTTAGCCATTGGTATCTGATCCCAGCAATTTAAAGCCTATAATCATAACATAAGCTGGTTTTTTACAACAGATATCTATGCCGTCTGATAGAGCTCAGTTTAATCAGACAATTCAGTCCAACTATTATTTATTAATAATTGTATCGGTCTATATTCAATTTTATACGACATTTTTTTGCAATTTTCAATCCAGAAGCCCAGATACAGAAATTCCTTATATTGCAGTTTAGCGTGCTCGATTTCCCATAAGATGGCATAAGTGCCGAGACTGTAACTGGAAAATTTCGGCTCAAAAAAGGTATAAACTGCTGACAGTGCATCGTCAAGCCGGTCAATTACGGCTATTCCCGCAAGTTCGTTATTAATTGAAAACTCTATAAATTGGGTGTTGGACCACGTGCTACCCAGAAAATTGATGTATTCATCAGGACTGGAATGAGCCATGGAACCATCACCATGTCTGATATTCTGATAACGCCTGTACATATCGTAATGCGTCTGTTCAAAAACAGGGGGTTTGATGATGGCTCGGGTATTGGCGTTCTTTTTCCAACAGCGTTTTTGATTTTTGCTGGCCTTGAATTTTGCAACTTCCACGCGTGCCGGAATACAGGCAGAACATCTTGCGCAATGCGGTATATAAACTTCATTTCCGCTACGGCGAAAGCCTTTCGCTATGAGCTTGGGATAAATTGATGGCAGCGTATAAAAGGGGGTCTGGACAAACGCTGATTGTGCAATCTCTTCATCAAGATAACTACAGGGATGCTCATGGGTTAGAAATAGCGGAATGGAAGTCATAGTGATTGCCAGGCAGATTGACTTGCAGGTATATCGCAATATTGATCGAGTAAAGCAGCAAAATAATTTCGGTCAATTTCCTGAGCGCCCAGACTTTCCAGGTGGAGTGTATGCATTTGGCAATCAATTAACTGGTAATTCCAGGACTTAAGCTGCTCAACTAAACTGGCAAAAACCACTTTGGAGGCATCTGTCTTTGTATGGAACATAGACTCACCAAAAAAAACCCTGCCCAAGGTAACACCATATAATCCTCCCACCAGTTCATCATTAAGCCATGCTTCTGCGGAATGAGCAATCCCAAGCCGGTGAAGCTCATTGTAGGCCGCATTTATTTCCCGGGTTATCCATGTGCCGCCTCCCTCCTTTCGGGGTTTTGCGCAGGCAGCAATGACCTTATCAAAAGCCTGATCAATGGTAATTGAAAAAATTTGTTTACGCATGGTTTTACGCAGGCTGCGGGATATATTCAGTTTATCGGGAAATAAAACCAGTCTGGGGTTTGGCGACCACCACAGGATAGGATCTTCGGGATTAAACCAGGGGAAAATTCCGTGCCGATAAGCATTTAATAAGCGTTTTTTTGACAGGCAGCCGCCGATCGCAAGCAATCCATCCGGCTCGAGAAGCGCTCTGTTCAAGGCGGGAAAATCTTGCTCCGGATTATTAGGGTCGAGGATAGTCAGTTGCATACTTAATCCAAGACGAACAGCCCTGATGCATTGTATTTTTTCTTATGCGTCAGGGCTGTTCGTCTTGCGAATTTTTCTAGTTTAATTCATCGAGAAATTTTTCTGCATCCAGTGCAGCCATACAGCCTGCCCCTGCTGAAGTTATCGCCTGTTTATAAATCGGATCCATAACATCGCCAGCGGCGAATACGCCTTCGATACTGGTTGCTGTCGCGTTTCCGTTGGTGCCGCTTTTAACTTTAATATAACCATGCTCCATCTCCAATTGACCCTCAAAAATACCGGTGTTTGGGGTATGACCGATAGCTATAAAAATCCCATGTACCTCCAGCTCCTTGGTTGAATTATCTTCGGTGTTTTTTATTCTGAGACCGGTGACTCCCATATCGTCACCCAGCACTTCATCCAGATTATGATTCCATTCTATTGCAACATTACCGTTTTTTGATTTCTCAATCAGTTTATTAGAGAGAATTTTCTCCGAACGGAATTTGTCCCGGCGATGCACAACCGTTACTTTGGAGGCTATATTTGATAAATAAAGGGCTTCTTCAACGGCAGTATTCCCGCCGCCAATTACTGCAACAGGCTTGTTTTTATAGAAAAAACCGTCGCAGGTAGCGCATGCTGAAACACCTTTGCCTTTAAAGGCTTCTTCAGAATCAATGCCTAAATAACGTGCTGAAGCACCCGTAGCAATTATTAGCGCATCGCAAGTGTAACTGCCTGAATCGCCCATTAATTTAAAAGGGCGGGCAGATAAATCAGCCGTATGGATGTGGTCAAAAACAATTTCAGTATCGAATCGTTCTGCGTGCTTAAGCATTCTTTCCATAAGATCAGGCCCTTGTAAACCCTCAACATCGCCCGGCCAATTATCAACATCAGTCGTGGTAGTTAATTGACCACCTTGCTCCAGGCCGGTAATGATGACCGGCTTCAGGTTGGCTCGTGCGGCATATATTGCCGCCGTGTAACCGGCCGGTCCAGAGCCAAGAATTAAAAGGCGGCAGTGTTTGGCCTCGCTCATTAGAATCTCCATCAGTATTAAATTAAACAATTATAAGTTGAAATAGTGATTCGTAAACTTTTTATCAAGTAGCCTGCCTTATAAATAAAAAATGAGCCGGGTTTTTTATGGATATTATTAATGTAAAATATGTGATTATTAATCTATAATCATGTTTTATCGATATTAATTTATTTTAATTTATCAATTATGGCTGCTGTGATGGAAGAAAAAGCTATTCGTGGTTTACGCGAAGTCGCTGTTTTGGTTTTTTTTGCCAGTGCATTGTTTTTTCTAATTTCGCTCGTTACTTTTAGCAACGAGGATGCAGGCTGGACCCACAGCGGCACGACCCAGACGGTTGCAAATGCTTGCGGTGTGGTGGGAGCGTGGCTCGCAGACTTCAGTCTTTACTTTTTTGGTTTAATGGCGTACCTGTTTCCGTTAATTATTATCTGGAATGGCTATCTAATCTATAGCCAAGGCAGATCGGGCCAGGAAAAAATTACCATCGTAATGCACTGGTTAGGTTTTATAGCGATTATTATTTCGGGATCCGCTTTATCTTCTCTGTACTTGTTAAGAATCAAAATTGAATTGCCGGACCGCACAGGGGGCATTATAGGGCAGTCAGTTGGGGATGAATTACTGATAAGCCTTGGTAATTCAGGCGCTACATTGTTTTTACTGGTTGTTTTATTGGCTGGAATTACTTTAGTTACCCAAATGTCCTGGATAGCTCTACTGGATTTAATCGGAAAATACACAGTATTTGTTTTTCGCTTTATTTTTCGCAGAGTTGCGACCGCGCAGGAAGATAATAAACTTCTACCGGAAGCTAATGTTATTCCTAGATCATCTGAGGTTCAAAAGAAACCCCTTGCTCGAATTACTCCCACGATTGAAAAGGCAGAAAAAATTAGCCAGCAACCGAAAAAGACGCAAAGCGTTGCTTTTGATGTCTGCGCAGGGGCTTTGCCTTCATTAGAATTATTGGATAATCGCGATACGCGGGTTAAAGGCTATACGCAAATTGATCTGGAGGACATGTCACGGCTGGTAGAACACATTCTTCAGGATTTCAACGTTATTGTCGAAGTTGTCGGATTTCTTCCGGGCCCCGTCATAACCCGCTTTGAATTACTCCCGGCGGCAGGTGTGAAAGTCAGCCGCATCAGCACTTTATCCAAAGATCTGGCCAGGGCCTTATCCGTTACCAGCGTGCGTATTGTTGAAGTTATTCCCGGTAAATCAGTTATTGGTCTTGAAATACCGAATCGGGAACGGGAAATGGTGACCTTGCGTGAATTATTGGTGTCTGGCGTTTTTGAGAAGTCAAAATCCATGCTGACCCTGGCAATGGGCAAAGACATTTCCGGCGCTCCCCTGGTTGCTGATTTGGGTAAAATGCCTCATGTACTGGTCGCCGGCACAACCGGCTCGGGAAAGTCAGTCGCCATCAATACCATGATTCTCAGCTTGCTCTATAAGGCGACGCCGGAACAGGTGCGGATGATAATGATTGACCCGAAAATGCTGGAGTTATCGGTTTATGAAGGTATTCCGCATTTACTGACCCCGGTGGTTACGGATATGAAAGAAGCCAGCAATGCATTGCGCTGGGCTGTCGCTGAAATGGAAAGACGCTATAAGTTAATGTCAAAAATGGGGGTCAGAAACCTTGCCGGTTTTAATCAGTTGATTGAGGATGCGGAAGCAAGAGGCGAGACCATCAGGGATCCCATGTTTCAACTGGTAAACCCGCTGGAAGAAGGGGAAGACTTTCCCATACTGACTACCTTACCCAGCATTGTTATTGTCATAGATGAATTGGCCGATATGATGATGATAGTCGGTAAAAAGGTTGAGGAATTGATTGCGCGTCTGGCGCAAAAAGCCCGGGCGGCAGGCATTCATCTGATACTGGCAACGCAGCGTCCGTCGGTGGATGTACTTACCGGACTGATTAAAGCCAATGTGCCCACCCGCATTTCCTTCCAGGTTTCCTCGCGCATTGATTCACGCACCATTCTTGATCAAGGCGGAGCAGAAACTCTATTAGGCAACGGCGATATGTTGTTTTTACCGTCGGGGACCAGTATTCCAATCCGGGCGCATGGCGCTTTTGTTGATGATCATGAAGTGCATAGGGTGGTTGAATTTTTAAAGCAGACAGCACCGGCCAATTATCTGGAGGACATTACCCGAGAATCTACCGATTCCGGCGATGGATTCAGTATAAACGGCAGCATGGGTGATGGCGATTCAGAGTCTGACAGTTTATATGACCAGGCCGTACAATTTGTTACAGAAACCCGTAAAGCCTCAATTTCCAGTGTGCAAAGACGGTTTAAAGTCGGTTATAACCGAGCGGCGACAATGATTGAAGATATGGAGGCGGCCGGCGTTGTCAGTGCCGCCGAATCCAATGGTTCAAGAGTAGTCCTGGCGCCTGCTCCCGTAAGGGAATAAGATGCATTTTGCAATAACAGCTATCGTCATTGTTGTTATTTCGATTGTTGGCGCTCTTTTTTTGTTAGACATAATTCTTCAGAGCAACCCAGGCAAGTTAAAGCCGTTCTTTTCGGGCTCTATTTTTGGGGTCTGGTATTTTTGCAGTTGCTCATCTTTGGGCTGGTTTATGCGGTAAATTGAATGAGGAGCAGATGGGTTTTAGCGTCAAACACTAAAAAATGAGTTAACGGCTGAAGCTAATCCAAGACAGCGGTTCATAAGTAAATAAGGAACTGTCAGGCCAATGAAATGAGCACAAACATTGCTGTCCATAGGGCAACCATCGACGATGCGCCGGAAGTGGCCAAGATGGTCGGCCAGTTGCTGGCTGAAATTATGAATGTTATTGGCGCCCAGGCATTCAATTTCGATCTTTCAGAAACGACAACTCGGCTCACAGACTTTCTCAATCGCGAGAAATACTTCGTTTTTGTCGCTCGTGACGGCAGCTTGCCCATTGGTTTCATCGCTCTCTACGAAAGCTACGCTCTTTATGCAGAAGGCGCTTTTGGCACCATTCCTGAACTTTACATCCGCCCACAGTACCGTTCAGAAACATTAGGGCTACAACTTGTATCTCATGCGAAGTCTTTCGGTAATTCCCGAGGTTGGTCACGCCTGGAGGTTACAACCCCTCCGCTTCCACAGTTTGAAAGAACACTGGCTTTTTATGAACGCGAAGGATTTTCCATAAGCGGGGGCCGCAAACTGAAGATTGATTTATGAGCTATTGGCTTAACTCATCATTCCGGACCTGCGCAAAAAGCCGCGCAGTCCGGTGAATTCAAACGCTGTAGTCCTCGTTAAAAGTTTAACCATCCAGAACCAAATGAAGTCGCAAATACAAGGCTGACAATACTCATTAACTTGATCAGAATATTCAGGGAAGGGCCGCTTGTGTCTTTGAAAGGATCGCCGACTGTATCCCCGACTACTGCGGCCTTATGGGCATCGGAGCCTTTACCGCCGTATTGCCCGGTTTCAATCCATTTTTTCGCATTGTCCCATGCGCCTCCTGCGTTAGCCATCATTACTGCCAGCAGAAAACCGGAGGACATGGTGCCGATAAGAAGGCCTGCGAGCGCTTCTTTACCCAGGACATGGCCAATAATCAATGGCACAACGACCGCTAATGAACCGGGCAAAATCATTTCACGTAACGCGCTTTCCGTACTGATACCGACACAGGCTTTGTAATCGGGCTGACCCGTTCCTTCCATCAGGCCTGGAATCTCATGGAACTGACGGCGCACTTCAAGCACGATTTCATGAGCCGCTTTGCCGACAGCCATCATGGTGAGAGCCGAAAAGAGGTAAGGCATCATGGCGCCAATTAAAATACCGGGCAGCATGGTTGGGCCGAGGATATTCAAATTGTCAATTTTTGCGGCTGTCACATAGGCAGCCAATAATGCTAATGCGGTCAATACTGCCGAACCGATGGCAAATCCTTTGCCGGTAGCGGCAGTTGTATTACCCAGACTGTCCAGCGCATCCGTACGATGCCGCACCTCAGCGGGCAGGTGGCTCATCTCGGCAATGCCGCCTGCATTATCAGCTACCGGTCCGTACGCATCAGTCGCCAGGGTAACCCCCAGCGTACTTAACATGCCGACGCCGGCCAGTGCTACGGCATACAGTCCGGCAGCAATCGAGCCATCGGCTTTATGGCCCAGCCAAATACTGAGCAGAATAGCCACTGCGGTAATAAAAACCGGTAGTACGGTACTCATCATACCCACGGCCAGACCTTGAATGATGGTAGTCGCAGCGCCTGTTTGAGTTGCTTTGGCAATGGCCAGCGTTGGCTTTTCAGTGTACGAAGTAAAGTATTCTGTTGCATAGGCAATGGCGTTACCGGCAATCAAACCAACCAGAATGACGAGCCAATAATTGACACTGACGCCGGATACCAATACGGCTATTAAAGAAAGCCCTAAAACCACGACTGAGGCTCCCCAAACGGAACGGCGCAGCGCGGTCAGCAAATCTTCCAGGGTAGCATTCTCGTCAATTTTTGCCACATAGCGCGTAAAATAAGAGGTAATGCGCCTGGAGATCGTGGCGGTTTGGGATAAATTCGTAGTTTCGCCGGAGACCTGGGCCGTGTTATCTTCCTGGCCAATCACCATATAAATGCCAAAAAGGCTGGAGATTACGCCTACGGCAGCCACCAGAAAAGGGAGACCTACAAAAGCTGCGAATGTATCAGTGCCTAATGAAGCGCCCAGCGTTGCGGCGGCAATGATAGAGCCGCTATAGCTTTCAAATAAATCCGCGCCCATGCCGGCAACATCTCCAACATTATCGCCTACATTATCGGCAATAACGGCAGGATTGCGGGGATCATCTTCAGGAATTCCTTTTTCGACTTTACCAACGAGATCAGCGCCGACATCGGCCGCTTTGGTATAGATGCCGCCGCCGACCCGCGCAAAGAGGGCTATACTGCTGGCGCCAAAACCAAAACCGGTGATATAGATCAGTTGATTCGGATTGCCGTTAAACACCAGATACAATACGGTCATGCCAATCAGGCTAAAGCTTACAACAGACATTCCCATAATTGCGCCGCTGCCAAAAGCCACCCGCAAACCTTCATGCAGACCTCGACTGGCGGCGGCGGCAGTCCGGACATTGGCGCGCACAGCAACATACATACCCAGGTAACCTGCACCCGCCGAGGCAATGGCTCCTACTACAAAACAAAGCGCCGTCTGCCAATGCAGGAATGTGGAAATGACCGTAGCGACAATCACAACAAAAATTGCCAATACCCGATATTCGCGAGTCAGAAAAGCGGAAGCTCCCTCCTGAATAGCAGTTGCAATCGTCCGCATGGTCTCATTTCCCTGATCATAACTAAGAACGCGCCGCAGTTGCCAGACTACAAATCCAACCCCTGCAATACTCATTAATAATGCGATGATTACCGATGCTGATGCTTGTAATGCCATATCTCACCCCCTATGATTAGTTTATATTTTTATTCTTAATTTTATGAAGCTTGGCTGGTTCGTATTAAATGATGATTAACTTCTCTAAAAAGAAATTGTTTTCCCTGGTTTCCTTCTCCGTCCTATCATATCCTGTCAATAATGACTATGACTAGCCGGGATTAAGATGAGCTAATGGTTTTATGAAAGACACAAGTCAGCAGTAGATTACTGAAAAGTTAATACAACCACAATAAAAAATAGTGAGCGCTGCTGTGACCCCGGCAGAACGAGACTTAAACTATCTGCCCTGGACGGAGTTGATCCGGTATCGGATCTTGCTCCAAATTGCCAGGAGTATCGTATATCGAGTGCAAGACAGGAATCAGCGAGTGGCTACGATGCTATGGATAGACGTTTTCTTGATGATACTTTTGAACAATCTTAAAAAACTCGTTAGCGCAACACATGACGAATAACCCACCGGTATAGTAGACTATATCGAACTACCTCACACGGCTCAGTAAGATGACAGCAACAGATAATGTACACCTGCACGAAATCAATAAATTTGGCTCGATGGCGGAATGCTGGTGGGATACGCAGGGCGAATTTAAAACCCTGCATGATATTAATCCCTTGCGCATCAAATTTATCCGGGATTACGCGGATATTTCCGGAAAACGCATTGTCGATGTTGGCTGCGGCGGCGGTATTTTAACTGAGGGTCTGTCCAAACTCGGTGCCGATGTCCTGGGGATAGATCTGAGTGAAGACCTGATTGATATTGCCGACCTTCATGGGCTTGAATCGGGCGTCAATGCTCAATATCAAAAAATCAGTGCCGAAGCATTGGCTGAACAACAGCCTGACAGCTTCGATCACGTGACCTGCATGGAAATGCTGGAACATGTTCCGGACCCAGGCTCAATTATTGGCGCTTGCGCCAAAATGGTTAAGCCGGGCGGAATGGTCTTTTTTTCGACACTCAACCGTAAACCCAAAGCTTATTTGCTGGCTATCGTTGCAGCGGAATACTTTCTGGGAATGCTGCCTAAGGGCACGCATAATTTTAAAACCTTTATCAAACCCTCTGAACTTAGCCAGTCCGCACGGGCAGCCGGTCTTGAACTCCAGGGAATAGTTGGGATTGAATACAATCCGTTTAATAAACGTTTCAGCTTAGGCAGGGACATAGATGTCAATTACATCGCTGCTTTTAAACGCGCGGAGTAAAGCACTGATGCCGGCCGATTTCAAATTATCTTGCGTATTGTTCGATCTTGACGGCACTTTGGTGGATAGCGCGCCGGATTTGATTTCCAGTTTAAATAAAGCCTTGCAACGGCATGGTTTTGCTTCCGCCGCACCTGAAATCATCAAGCCTCTTATTTCTCTGGGCGCCGCTGCAATGATTAATGGCAGCCTGAATGGCTCTGTAAATGAGGAGCTTCGGGCAGATATTCTGAAAACCATGCTTGATCATTACCAAGACAATATCGCGGAGCACACGGTTTTTTTTTCCGGCATGGCTGAAATACTTAATGCCATTGAAGCGCAAGGACTGAAATGGGGAGTAGTTACCAATAAGCGGGAACGCTTTACCAATCCCCTTATGGCGGCATTAAAACTGACAGATCGCGCTGCCTGCATAGTCAGCGGCGATACCACAGCAAACAGCAAACCGCATCCCGAACCCATGCTGGCGGCTTGCAAACAGGCCGGAGTAAAGCCTCAGGAATGTGTTTATATTGGCGATGCGCTACATGACATTACTGCCGGAAAACAGGCTCAAATGAAGACTCTGGCAGCTCTCTATGGCTATCTTAAGCCCGGTGATGTGCCGGAAACCTGGGGCGCGGATGCGCTTATAGAGGCTCCAGAACAAATTTCAACCTGGATAGCATCGACCCTATGCCGTTAACAAATCAAGTCATTTTAATTACAGGAGCTGGCGGGGGGCTTGGCAGTACAGCGGCCCTGGCATTAGCCAAAAAGGGCGCGCATATCATTTTGCTGGATAAAAACATGGCCAGGCTGGAAGCGATCTACGATGCAATTGTGGCGGCAAAAGCCTCCGAGCCTATTATGTATCCATTTGACCTCGCTGGCGCTAATGAAAATGAATATCAGGAATTAGCTGATAGAATTGAGGAAAAATACGGCTCATTACAGGGAATTCTGCATTCCGCTGTAGAACTTATTGCTTTTACGCCGGTTGCCACGCTCCCTGCGCAGGAATGGGGACATACCTTGAATGTTAACTTGAATGCGCCTTTTCTATTGACTCGGGTGCTATTGCCGGTACTGCAAAAAAGTGAACATGCTGCACTCGTATTTACTTCCGATTCTTCGGCAAGACTTGCCCAGGCTTACTCAGGCGCTTATGGTGTTTCCAAGATAGCACTGGAAGGGTTTGCAAAAATCCTCGCAGAAGAACTTGAATCATCCAATAAAATAAGAGTCACTGTTTTTATACCGGGGCCGGTGGACTCGCCGTTAAGAAAACGGGCCTTTCCGGCGGAAGATAAAAGTAAGCTGCCGACAATGCAGTCATTGGCGCCTATTTATCTTTATTTATTTGGCTCAGAAAGTATTGGCATAACCGGCCAAGTTATTGATGCCAGAACTTTTTATTTATAACTGAATTATTATGGCAACAGAACGAGAAAGCTTTGTTTTGATGAGAGACGTTAATATAGTCACTATTCCTGACGGCACACCGGGTATTTTAAGCAAAGGCGAACAGGTTACCATTCATCAGGCGCTGGGTAATAATTATACCGTTGTCACTGACAAGGGTCATATGGTCCGTATTGCCGGGGCAGATGCCGATGCCTTGGGTAAAGAAGCGCACCAATTGCATACGCTGGTTTCAGAGACCAGCCCTGAAGCGGTTGAACAGAACTGCTGGGAAGTCATGAAAACGGTTTACGACCCTGAAATTCCGGTTAACATTGTTGATCTTGGGCTGGTTTATTACTGTCATGTAAAGCCTGTAAGTGAAGGCATGAATGACGTCCATATCATGATGACTTTAACCGCTCCGGGCTGCGGCATGGGGCCGGTTATCCAGGGTGATGTGGAAAAATGTATCCGGGCGCTACCCGGTGTCGCCAGCGTGGATGTGGAAGTCGTGCTTGACCCGCCCTGGTCACGGGAAATGATGTCGGAAGTGGCGCAGTTGCAATTGGGTTTGTATTAAGCTCTTAGAGGGGTGAATCTGGTTCCTTTTATGGTTGGACAGGCTCACCATAAACGGAAATCAATAAGACTCTTCTGAGTATAGTTGAAGGATTACCGTTCGTCCTGAGCGCGTCGAAGGAAGCCTCTGGAAGTGAGCCTGGCTAAGGAAAGTGCAGAGGTTCTTAAGGCTCAAGGCTTATACAGTAGTATGTTCCTGGCATATTTTTTCACTATCGCTTTGACTGAGCGGTTCATGAGTTAAACCGCAGATAAAACCTTCCGAAGACTTGGTGAAATATCTACAGGTTTTACAAAGTCCGAAAGACTGTGACTGATTCGCTTTTTGCAGCGCCAACAGTGCTTTAGTAAAAACCTCCTCCTGATTAAGAAAATTATTTTCCTTTAATATAACTGAAGCCTGGTTGAATAACTCTGATGATCGGGCATTTTTCAGAGTAGCTTCTCCTTCCGGCAAGAGCGCGAGATGCACCATACGCCGGTCAGCAGCGTCAGCTGTTTTTTTTATAAAACCTTTTTTTGCCAAGAGCAGCAGCGTTTGGGAAACCGTTCCGCGGGTCATTCCAAGATAATTGGTAAGGGCTGCCGGCGTATCGCTATAACGGTTGCAGCGCGACAAATAATCCAATACTTGCAGGTGAACCGGTTGCAGGCCCAGTTCCGTACACTTTTTACGTTCTTCCGAGCGCATCAGGGCAGACATACGTTCAATCAGATCAAAAACATCAACTTTTTCCATGAAACCGACCCTAAATATTGATTAAATCTAGTTGACAATGAACATTATACTAACATAATCCAGGCATGTATCGAATCGATATTTGTTATTATCTGAATGTTTGTTACAATGATAATTAAGCCAGTGCATTATGCATTGCCAATTTGTATAAAACACTGTTTCAGGAGTTTTAAGCGAACAGGTAAAAATATAATATCCTAATTTAAAGCAGAATATTGCACCGGCGAATTTATCGCCGGGTTTTTTTATGCCTATCTCACCTGTATTTGGCACGGCTATTCGGAATCTAGTGTTGACAAAGTGGATTTTACTAACGGCACCCAAATATATGACGTTTGAACGAGAAGATGAAAATAGCTATGGCAGGCTTTTGGCAAGGAGCCACGGCAAACCTAGAAAAGTTAAGGTTAAAGTAAAAGGTATTGACATAGTTTTATATTTCTAATATTGTGGAAATATGAAAATAAATTCAGCCGTCAAAGCCTTGGCTGCCTTAGCCCAGGAAACCCGCTTATCGATCTTCCGGATTTTGGTTCAAACCGGGGAAACCGGCCTTTCGGCTGGCCAAATTGCGAAGGCGTTGAGCATCCCGAATGCAACCCTGTCTTTCCATTTGAAAGAGCTGACCCATGCGGGACTGATTACCGCACGGCAGGAAAGCCGCTTCATCTACTACGCCGCCAATTTCCCGGCCATGAATGAATTATTGGGCTTTCTGACTGAGAATTGTTGCGCCGGAAATCACTGTGGGTCTGTCACCGTGTGCTGTGACGAAGAAACTTCAACCTCTGACCGTTTTTATCCTTAACAGGCTGTTGATTTTATCTCCCCCGCAAGCCGCATTGATCCGTTGAAGCAGATGCGAGAGTAATTCATAAGATATTGTTATTCATGATAAAATAGTTCTATCTCCAATCTATTGCATTGACC
>JAQUOU010000009.1 GCA_028716975.1 Methylobacter sp.
GGGATGAGGGTTGGCGGCTATGAACCGGAAAGCGACCGAATCATAACTCGCCCGCTCGCTCTTGCGGCTGGAGAAGGGGCCGCTGGCATAGCCGTAGACCAACAACGCCAACCGCAGGGCCGGATGAATCGAGGTGGGCGACTGCTGCATAATCTACGTCACGGGCTTGGTGTCCCAAGGGTGGGCGCGGCATCCAGTCACCCACCCGGGATGCCTCCCAGGTATGTGTTCGCGCTTACTTTATCGTTTAAAACTTGCTCGAACAACATGAGTTGGATAATCCAAGGGTGGGCAACGCTTTTCTGCCCACCCTACACGGCTTCGTTGTTTTTGGGTGTACTGCATTGGGTGATTGGGTGAGCAAAACCGCCTGCCCCCCTACCTTTGCCGCTGTTTGCTATACTGAATACATCCGTTGTGCATCGCTATGTTACGTTATCGTCGCGCCGACATTCCCGGCGCAACTTACTTTTTATCGTGGTCACCTATCGCCGCCCGATTCTTTGCGATGCTCCGGTGCGTGCGGCATTGCGCGATGCCGTCAAAACGGTGCCATCACGCCATCCTGCTATTGATGCCTGGGTTCTATTACCCGACCATATGCATTGTGTTTGGACTCTGCCGCCGGGCGATGCTGATTATGCGATGCGGTGAAGCTTGATAAAACGCAGGGTTTCTTATGAATGCGCCCCTCATTACCATCGGACCGGGTGGATGACGGCATCCAAAACCAAACATCGGGAATCAACCTTTTGGCAACGGCGTTACTGGGAGCATTGCATTACCAGGGATTTGGATTATTTGCATCACCTGAATTACATTGTCATCAATCCGATTAAACACGGCTTGGTGGCGCGGGTACGGGATTGGCCCTATTCGACTTTTCACCGCGATGTCGCGCGGGGCATTTATCCGCTGGATTGGACAGGGTCACCCGACACGCTTTCTTTGGCAGGTGGCGGTGAGCCCGTGTGAGCTTTCTTGAGGATTTTTTATTGGTGACAATTTTGTTTTGGTGGGCAGAAAAGCACTGCGAACCCTACCGTTTACGTTACGGTGTAATAGCTGCGCAGGTTGGCTTGCCTCTTTCCGCAACCCAACTTTTACGGTTAAACCCTGCATAATAAATTGTCCTTGGGGAAGTCTGGGGCTGTTTTTTTATGCCTGTGGTAAACTGTAAGGCATAGGAAATTATTTATAGAGCACCTTATGGCGATCATTACATTTGATACGTTGAAATTTGCCAATAAATTAAAATCTGCCGGAGTGCTTCCTGAGCATGCGGAGGCGGAAGCCGAAGCACTGGCCGATATATTTGAGATTAATCTTAAGGATGTCGCGACCAAAGAAGATATTAAACATCTTGAAGAGCGATTCGATGATAAATTTATTCAACTTGAACAGCGCATGACTATTAAATTAGGCACGTTGATGGTAATAGCGGTTAGCGCGGTTGCGGCTTTGGTTAAGTTATTGTAGCCGCATAGCTGCGTGGGTTGGGCTGCATTATTTCGCAGGCTAATCCACGCATTTAAACAATCCTTAACAAACCCTCTCTGGATTTATGATTCCAGTGAGTGATGTCTAACTAACACTCATCCTTGCTATACTGTGTATCATAATATTTACGGATTGTTGTTATGTCGACTATTACGTTTGATACCTTAAAATTCGTTGAACGGCTCAAAGCTGGCGGTGTTCCTGAAGAGCAGGCCAAAGCGAAAGCAGAAACCTTGGTAACTGCTTTTTCTGAAGCTATGGATTCACAGTTGCCAGCGCGAAGCCGCCTTTGAGGAAACCCGGGGCGGTTTTTTTATGTCTATGATAAGCTCTGAAACAGAGTAAATTTATTAATAGAATATGTTATGGCGACAATTACTTTTGATACGCATAAGTTTGTACGTAAACTGGAATCTGCGGGTTTTTCTACTGATCAAGCCGAGGCAGTAGCCGATGCTTTCCGGGATGCATCGGGGGAAGCAGATATTGCAAGCAAACCAGATATTCGCGAATTAGAGTTAAAAATAGAATCTCGTTTCGAGCAAGTCAAGGGCGAGTTGACTTTAATCAAATGGATGCAGGGTATTAGGCTCGGAGGAGTCATGGCATTAATTCTTAAAGCATTTTTTCCGGTTTAACTCATCAGCGGTAACCTTGTAGATTGGACCGCATCATTCCTCAATCCAATTCACAGTTAAATCCTGCACAACAAACCGCCTTTGGGGAAATCCGGAGGCGGTTTTTTTTATGCCGTGATAACTGTAAAACACAATAAATATAATAGAGCGTGTTTTGACACGACTATTTTTAAGCGCAATCGCTAAGATCGCCGCTACCCTTCTTAACCACCTATGGATGGTTGCTCTTTCCCGTATAATGCCCGATATTTCCCCAGCTATTTCTTGAGCCATGCCCAAAAATACGCCATTCCAACGAGCCGCAGACGCACCTGATTTACCTACAAGCCTTGTTAAATTTATTTTCTACTGTGTAGTCCGTTTTCGCGGTTTAATCCTGTTGATGCTGATACTGGAGACCGGACAGGCGGTTGGCGGCATACTCGTGCCTTATGCGATTAAAGCTATTATGGACGGTGTTGCTCATAGCTCAGGTGGAGCGGTATGGGAGAATTTGCGCGGACCTTTGCTGTTACTGGCAGGATTATCGAGTGCCGAAATACTGTTCAGCCGCGCCAGCGGCGCGGTATTAATTATTATCGCGCCGCGCTTACGCAAGCGCACGACTAAAGCGCTGTACGCCTATCTGCAATATCATGCGCCGCGTTATTTTGGCAGTCATTTTGCGGGCGCTTTAGCCCACCGCATCGGTGAAACAGCAATGAGCGTCAACCATACGGTCTGGGCGATCCTATGCGACTTTTGGCCTATATTGATCACCTTTGCCGTGTCTACTACTTTATTATTGAAAGTACACCAGGGTTTAGGCCTGCTGGTCGCAGCTTGGGTTTTTGTCTATGTCAGTCTTTCATATTGGCTGGCAACCCGCTGTCAACCGTATGCGCAGAGTTACGCGGCGACTCGCAGCCAGGTGAATGGCAAGATTGTTGATTCGGTCACCAATATTCTGAATGCCAAGTTGTTTGCTAGGTTACAGTTTGAACGGGCCTATCTGGACGGCTTTCTGGAAACGGAAGTGCAGACCGCGCGCCGCACGTTCTGGTATATGGAACGGGTGCGCTGGTTTCAATTTATAGCCGCTGCGTTGTTGAAAGTGGGTACGGTGTATTATGCCCTGACGTTATGGGATAGCGGTTTAATCGGGGTTGGCGATTTTACCATGAGTATTGGGCTGGCTTTGTTAATCATCAGTGATGCGCGTAATTTATCCCGGCGTTTTTTGGAGTTTTTCGAATATGTCGGGAATATTGCGAACGGCTTATATACCATTGTAAAACCGCATGAGATTGTCGATGCCCAGGATGCGTTGCCTCTCACTATTACGCAAGGCCGCATTGAATTTCGGAAGGTGTGTTTTGGCTACGATCCGCAGCAACCCGTTTTCAACGATTTAAATGTCGTGATTGAACCGGGGCAACGGGTGGGATTGGTGGGTTTTTCGGGTTCCGGCAAGTCGACTTTCGTCGGGTTAATGCTGCGAAATTATGAACCTCAAAGCGGGCAGATTCTGATCGATGGCATGGATATTCAAAAGGTTTTGCAAGATTCGCTGCACGAACAGGTGAGTTTGATCCCCCAAGATCCCAGCTTATTTCATCGCAGCCTGAAAGAAAATATTGCTTATGGCCGCTTGACGGTTGACGATGACGCCATCCAGGCGGCGGCACATTTGGCGCATGCCGATGACTTTATTCGCGTGATGCCTGAAGGCTATGACTCTTTGGTAGGTGAGCGCGGCGTGAAATTATCCGGGGGCCAGCGTCAGAGGGTTGCAATTGCACGGGTCATTTTAAAAGACGCGCCCATCCTGATTTTGGATGAAGCCACGTCCAGCCTGGATTCGGTCACTGAAAAAACCATTCAGGAAAACCTGGATCGCGCCATGGGCCGGAAAACGGTCATTGCCATTGCGCACCGACTGTCTACGATTGCGCATTTGGACCGGATTTTGGTGTTCGATCAGGGGCGCATCGTCGAAGATGGCGAACATCATCAGCTTTTGGATCAGCAAGGCGTGTACTATCGCTTATGGACTATGCAGGCAGGCGGTTTCTTACCTGATGAGGCGGAAATGAGAGTCTATTAAAGTAGAGCTTAAAACCCCCTGCTATTATTTATTGATCTGCTTTAATTTCCGCTGTCTAATGACCTGGAAACTTCACCTTTACTGCCAGCTTTCATGTTCCAGATTATAACCGTTGATCATCCGGCGGCTCAAAATCAAGTTAGCCTCCAACCCTATTATCCCGCTTAAGTGGATTAGAAATAGCAATGCATATTCTCCGGAGAGGCTTTTTTTATGTGCTACTCATACTTTTAGGGCTGGTTATTCTCGGCACAGGTACAGGCTTTCTGGTCTTGCGCAATTCAATCCCGCTGCTGGATGGCGAGGTTATACTTAATCATCTGTCTGCGCCGGTTACGATTACCTCTGACCAGCACGGCATTCCGGTTATCACTGCTAATAACCGTATCGATGCCCTACGCGCCTTGGGCTATGCTTCAGCCCGCGACCGGCTGTTCCAGATGGATCTGATGCGCCGCAAAAATGCCGGGCGACTGGCAGAACTATTCGGTCAAATGGCCGTTAAAAGTGATGTTAAAGTCAGGAATTATGGTTTTTATCAATTGGCCAAGACTGTCGCGGCAAAACTGCCGCCCAAACATAAGCGCTACCTTGAGGCCTATGCTGAAGGCGTAAATGGTTTTATCGGCACGGCCAATGCACTGCCTTTCGAATTTACCGTCCTGGGTTATCAGCCTGAACCCTGGAAACCCGAAGACAGTATTCTGGTGGTATTAGGCATGTTTGACCTGCTTACCGCCAGTGCGGAACAGGATGAACGCATGTTGAGCGTGATGGAGAAAAGCCTGCCGAAAGATATTGTCGCTTTTTTAACCCCCGATACTGACCGCTTTACCGACCGTTTGCTTGGCTCTGCCGAATCACTACGGCCTGCCCAACCCATTCCGGTTGCAACACTTGAAACAATGCTCGCAAAGCATTCGCCGGATGCAGAAAAACTGACAGAAGCAGCGCAGCTTCGGGATTCCGTCCCGGGCTCCAATGCCTGGGCGGTCAATGGAACAAAAACACAGGATGGACGGGCTATTCTGGCCAATGATATGCATCTGGGTATTTCGATGCCTAATATCTGGTATCGCTGTGAGATGAATTACGGCACTGTTCATTCTGCCGGCGTGAGTTTGCCGGGCACGCCCTTATTGATTGCCGGCAGCAATAACCATATCGCCTGGGGCAGCACCAACCTTTCAGGTGATTTCCTTGATTTGGTAAGCCTGGAAATAAACCCTGAAAACACCAACGAATACAAGGTTGCAGGTAACTGGCATCGGTTTGAGCATGTTATTGAAACTATCCATATAAAAAATGCCGAACCCCGGCAAGTTGACGTCAGGCGAACTGTTTGGGGGCCGGTTGCGACAGAGCCTTTATTAAGTAATCCCGTTGCTATTCACTGGACGGCACTGGATGATGCAGCTATTACGATAGAACTGATTGACCTGGAGCAAACTGAAACATTGGAGCAAGCGATCGATATCGTCAATCATACGGGCGGCCCGCCGTTAAATTTTTTGATGGCCGACAAGAGCGGGCAGATTGCCTGGACGCTTATGGGCAGGATTCCCAAGCGCTTCGGCAACGATGGCTCGGACAGCCGTTCCTGGGCAGATGGAGGAACCGGCTGGAATGGTTATGTCGATGCACGAAGTTTGCCGCGCATTATTAATCCTGCGAACGGGCTATTGGTATCAGCCAATGACCGGCGTTTGGGCAAGCGATACCCGTATGTTATCGGGCATCAATTTGCCAATGGCTATCGCGCTTACCGCATTACCCAGAGGCTTAAGCAAATGAAAGATATTAGCGAAAAATCGCTGTTCGAACTGCAACTGGATACTGTAAACGAATTCCATGTGTTTTATCAGCAACTGGCATTAAGCGTCTTGTCGCCAGAGATAATTGCGCAACAGCCGGATTTACGCGAACTGCGCGATTATCTATTAACCTGGAACGGCAGGGCCGATACGGACAGCAAGGGATTTGCCTTACTGGTAGAGTTTCGGAAGCATATGGCGGAAGCTGTATTTTCACCTTTTTTAACCGCTAGCCGGCAGCTCGATAAAAACTTCAACTATTCCTGGACCTATATTGATACGCCGCTACAGGCCATGTTGACAGAAAAACTGCCAAGCTTACTGCCTGATCCTATTCATTATAAAAATTGGGATGCTTTTATTCTGGATCAATTAAGGCAAAGCGCGCAGCAACTACAGGCAAAATATCCCGGCATAAAATTACCCGATATGACCTGGGGCAGGATAAACAGGGCGCAATTCACGCATCCTTTTTCCAAAGCGGCGCCGTTGCTCGGACTGTTGCTGGATATGCCGGAAGATGAATTGGCTGGTTGTGGCAGTTGTGTACGAGTAGCTACCCCGAAATTTGGCGCCACTGAACGCTTTGTCGTCTCGCCCGCTCATCTTGATGAGGGTATTTTACACATGCCCGGCGGTCAGTCAGGGCATCCTTTGTCGCCTTATTACCGCGATCAGGAAAACTACTGGGTGCAGGGTTTGCCTATCGGCTTGTTAGCTGGAAAACCTGAATATACTCTGACATTAAAACCGGGTATTAATTAAAAGCCTACCTGATTAGGTATAACTTTCAGCGGAAGCAGCAAACCCTTAAGCCCCGTCATACCGGCATGGACTGCCGATATCCAGAGCACAAGGATGTGGCTCACACCTGACGCCATTGAAGAAATCGTAGAATAATCATCGTTTCAATTTTAGCTGAAGCTTGTAATTAGTCTAAGTCTGTCAAAATACCGGAACCGCGGCTCAGGATTTTATATGACTGACCACATAGCGGAACTTTCCGGACTGCTCTTTCGGTATTTCAGCCAGATATTCAATGTCAATTTTTACGTCTTTCCCCAAACGTTTTTTAAATACGTCCTGTATTAAAGGCTCTGACGTTTCCTGATTGTAATCAGCATTACGAACGATCTGAAGTTGAGTTTCCGCAAGGTTATGCTGGATAATCTTGAATGACTCAATGCCCGGCAAATCCCTCAGCACATAAATCAACGCCAGGCCATGCAGAACGGTTCCATCTTGAGCAACGATAAAATCCGTTGTCCTGCCCTGAATTTCTTTTAACAGCGGCAAGCCTCTGCCGCAGCTACACTGTGCGTCTGTCAAAACCCCCACATCGCCGGTGCGATACCGGATAAACGGGAAGTCGCGGGTCGCCAGATGAGTGATGACAATTTCTCCTTCTTCCTCAGGTGGCAATACTTGATCTTCTTTATCGATAATTTCTACGATAATATCTTCCGCAGTAATGTGCATGCTGCCGGAAGGACATTGATGGGCAATAAAACCTGCATCCCGGCCGCCATAGCCATTGGCGACCGGACAGCCAAAAACAGTTTCAATTTTTTCCCGTTGATAATCATAAAGCCTTTCGGAAGTTACAAAAGCTACTTTGATGCCCAGATTATTCAATATCGTGCCGTTTTTTTCTGCATGGGCAGCAATATGGGAAAGCGCCGACGGATAACCGAACAACATTTTGGGACGCATGGCCTGTATTTGGCGGATAAAACCATCCACCTTTTGTGCTGACATCTCAAAAGCCGGAATCAAGTAAGTCCGTAAAAATTTATCGCGGATTAATTTTATTTTATCCTGCGTCCCGAGCTCTATCGGCGAGCCCCAAATGACTATTTCAGGATCGCCGATATCCACCTCCCACCAGCGGGTTGCCCGCCATTTTGCGGCGACATCGTGACTCACGCGTTGGGTTCCAATATAGAAAATTAACGGTTCTCCGCTGGATCCCCCTGTGTTGAACCGGGACAATCCGACGGCATTATCGGCCTTGAATTGTTCGGCATATTGGCGTATTTGCGGCTTGCCTGTTAAAGGTAATTTCCTTAAATCAGCCAGTGAATTGATCTGATTCGGCTTAAAGTCCAATTGTTCAAACAATTGCCGGTAATAGGGAACATGCTGTTCAACATCGGTTAGAAACGCTTTAAGTTTTTGCAACTGCAATTCTTTTAATTCTTTAGGGGATAGCCATTGAGTTTGTTCCATTTCCTTGCGGAGACGAACCGACTCATGATTTTTAAAGCGTTCATGTAAGGGAAAGATGACAGTTGAAACAAATTTAGTGTATACGCTCATGTTAATCAATCAGCTACTCTTTGAAACTCTTCAACAAGGATTTCGACTCTTGTATCCCAGGCGTTCTCCCGCGCATATTGAATTATGCGCGGTCTATCCCACTCGATTTCCAACCCTTTTAACAAAGCCATCAATAAGAGTTCCGATTGACCAAAAGGAACTACTGTGCCCAAAGCATTATCATTAACGACTTCCTTATTACCGCCTACGTCTGTAGTGATAACAGGCAGGCCGCAAGCCATGGCTTCCAAAAAGACATTGGCCCAGCCTTCATTAGCGGTAGCTAGCACAAAGACATCAGCTGCCGATAAGGGCGTTTTTAATTTTTCTGACGGGTATGCGCCCAGAAACCGGACATTTTCTTCAAGCTTTAGCGCTTTAACCTGATTTTCCAAACGCTCTTTTATATTGCCTTCAGGACTATCACCGCCGACAATAAGGTAAATCAATTGCGGATATTGAGTTACCATTTCCGGCAGCACTTCGATGACCCGATGAAAACCTTTCCTGTCAACTAGCCCGCCTACCGAAACCAATACTTTAGCATTAGCCGGTATTTCCAATTGGTCTCTCGCAACTTTTTTGTCCAGCGGATAAAACTTGGCTACATCAACGCCATTGCCGATAACCCGGATTTTATCTTTTTCAGCGCCTAAAGAGACAACATGCTGTTTGAGAGAATCTGCTACTGAAAAAACCCGTTTTGCATTTTTTATTGCGGCCAGCATTCTTTTTTTACGCCCCTGCATTTTAGTTAAAGGAACTTCCGTGCCGCGTAAAGTAATAGTTACGGGAATTTTTAGCCAATTCCCTAATAAAGTCGCTGCGTAGCCATCGGGATAAGCAAAATGGGCATCTATGATATTAAATTGTTTTCTGAGTTTACTAAGCGTAGGCAAACTTCCCAGCGCCATAAAGAAACCATCCCATGATTTGAATAGCCCCGGAATGGATAGAAATCGGGGAAAATAAACCTGTACACCCTCTTGTTCTTCATGTTTATCCGGTTGCGGCCTAAAGTTCGGCTTCCAGTATCGAATGACTTCCTGAAAAGGAAACCACGGGACAGGCGATACAACAACAACCGGAATTTCCTGTTTTACGCGAAACATCCTTTCTCTTATAAACACACCGGCATTGGGCCGTCTTTGACTGGGGAAAAGAGATGAAAAAACCAATAATTTGGGTTCTGCCATAGTCAGGGCTTCTGTGCTTTAAACCAAAAGCTCAAACAACTTAAGTCTTCATCAGAGAGCTGTTTAAATTGTTTACTTAGAAAGGGCCGCACTTCATCAATGATATCCTTGCTGCAGGTTTCAACGCATTTAATAAACATTACTTTCAAATGACTATGGTTTAAAATTCTTTTGTATTCATCCAGTCGCCAACGGTTTGGCGTGCCCTTTTCGCTGTACATTAAATTCCATAAAAGCGCCGGCCATGTCAAAAACTCTAAAATATTTCCCCGGTGTAAACCATGACTTTTTAAGTCCACTTTATTAACAGTAACGCCTCCTTGTTTTAGGGCGTTTCCCATATCATCAATGGTTGCAGATATGTCGTTTACATGCTCTAACACGGCACGTGAGAAAACAAAGTCGACTTTATCTTTAAATCCTGATAACCCTTTCTTATTCACAACATATTGAATATGGTTCTCATTGAATCCGGAATGCGGCTTACCATAGTCATTGAAACATTCGGATGCTCTTTGTCTTTGCGCGAGGGGCAGTAAATTAAGAATTGCTTCTATGACTTCGCCATTAAACCTGGAAATAGAGATTAAGGAGAAACGGTCCACGCAATATACTTTTTTTGCTCCCCACGCATAAAGAAGTAAAGCAACACCTGGAATGTCACCTGGACCGTATTCTAAAATGACGCCGTCATCTATTTTTTCATCGGCATTCAGCATACCTATATATTCAGAAAAGCATAGGTCGAAATAGTTAGCTGTTTCTTCAGCAGTTTCCTGCCCCATCCCTCTGCCGGTCTCGTTTGTGTATCTGCAATACGAACCAGGGGCGATACGTGCATACTGATTAGTTATAAACGCTTTACAAAAACGGTAGGCATCTGCCTTTTTATTAATAGAGAACATAGGCGCCTTTTCTTCAAAATAAAAACTAGAAAGTAGTTGCTGAATAACCGTTATTCCTGAAAATATTTTTTTCTGAATGCAGCATCCCTTTAGCTTCGTCCAATCCCATAGTAAGTAATGCCTTGTTTTCTAAGCAATTCAGGTTTGTACAAATTTCTTCCATCAAAAATTACCGCATCTTTTAAAGTATTTTTAATAAACTCAAAGTCCGGACTCCAGAAGTTTTTCCATTCAGTCACCACAATTAAGGCATTGGCGCCACGCAGGGCATCTTCCGCGGTTTCTACTAAAGTTAATCCAGGCTTGTTTCCATAAATCCTTTTTGCTTCGTCCATAGCTTCCGGGTCAAATGCTCTAATTGCCGCGCCGGCATCAATCAATGCCTCAAGTATGACCCGGCTGGGGGCTTCCCTCATATCATCCGTTTTGGGTTTAAATGCCAACCCCCAAAGTGCAAACGTCTTTCCCTGTAAGCCGCCATTACCTTTGTAATGCTGAACCACCTTATTAATTAACACCTGTTTTTGCCTGTCATTGACATTTTCCACGGCGCTCAGCAATTCCGCTTTATATCCCACTTGCTTTGCAGTTCTTTCCAATGCTTTCACATCCTTGGGGAAACAAGATCCGCCGTAGCCGCAACCCGGATAGATGAATGAATAACCAATGCGCGAATCAGAACCTATGCCGTTTCGAACGTGTTCAATATCAGCACCTAAAAGTTCGGCCAGATTAGCTAATTCATTCATAAAACTGATTTTTGTGGCTAACATGGCATTAGCGGCATATTTGGTTAATTCGGCCGAACGAATGTCCATGGTAATGACACGTTCATGGCTACGATTAAATGGCGCATAGAGTGCTTTTAATAATTCGGCTGTTCTGGGATTATCGGTACCTACAATAATCCTGTCAGGTTTCATAAAGTCCGTAATTGCCGCGCCTTCCTTTAAAAATTCGGGATTGGAAACCACATCAAATTCAATTTCCACGCCGCGCTCTTTCTGGACTTGAAGCATAACCTCTTTGACTTTATCGGCTGTGCCAACGGGTACTGTCGATTTATCAACCACAATGCGATAACTATCCATATTTTCAGCAATCGATTTAGCCACGGCTAAAACATATTGCAAATCGGCCGCGCCATCTTCATCAGGAGGCGTACCCACCGCTATAAACTGGAAAATCCCGTGATTAACGGCTTCCTGTATATCGGTTGTAAATTTTATCCGGCCTGCCTGCTGATTTTCGCTAACTAATGCTTCCAGCCCCGGCTCAAATATAGGAATAATGCCTTTCTTCAGGTTGTCGATTTTTTTTTGATCAACATCGACACAAACCACTTCATTACCAACATCTGCTAAACAAACCCCCGTAACTAACCCCACATAGCCTGAACCAAATACAGTTACTTTCATTTTTGCTTCCTAAAGTCTAATAATTCATTGATTTGAAACCTGTTTAATTAACGGCATCTGAGTTAATTGAGAATATATCATTTTATAATTACCCACGCTTTTAGCCCAATTTCTTTCCTGCTCTACAAATAAACGTCCCGCTATCCGTAGCTTTTCCCAGTGCTGGGGCTGATCTAATAAATCAAGAACAGTTGCTGCTAAAGCATCTACATCATTTGCTTTAAACAAATACCCATTGCTTTGATGCTTAATTAATTCTTTATGTCCGCCAACATCGGAGGCAATTACCAGCCGCCCTTGAGCCATAGCTTCCAAAGGTTTTAATGGAGTTACTAACTCAGTCAAGCGCATGGGCAACCGGGGATATACAAAAATATCGACCTGGTTATAATAATCTTGTACATGATCATGAGATACACGACCCGTAAAAATGACTTGTTTCTCTAACCCTAATTCGCTTGTTTTTTGTTTAATTAACGCTTCTTGCGGGCCGCCGCCTACGAGCAGCAATCTGGTTTCCGGCTGTTTTTCCAGTACCTTGGGCAATGCCTCCAACAATAATGGCAGGCCTTCGTAAGCATAAAAAGAACCAATAAAACCAAGGATGATTTTGTTCTGTAACCCCAGTTGTGTTCGTAATTCCTGATCAGGCTCTACGCCATAAGTAAATCGGTCTATATCAACCGCATTAGGGATGACAGTGATTTTTTCTGCAGCAATCCCTCGCTTGACAATATCAAAACGCAATCCTTCACATATCGTTGTTATCGCATCGGCTTGTCTGAATACATAAGTTTCCAGGCCTTTGGTTATGTGATAACGTAAACTGCCCTCACGTGTGGTTCCGTGATCTACAGCTGCATCTTCCCAAAAAGCGCGACATTCATAAACTAAGGGAATTTTGTGTTTCCTGGCCGCTTTCAATGCAGCTAAACCATTTAATGCAGGAGAATGGGCATGAAGTATATCGGGCTTTATTTCCGGAATAATTTCATCCAGCCGCTTGGCCAGTGATTTCACAATAGCCCATTGATCAAGAACCGGTAGCTTTGCAAAAAAACCTGCCGGCACTTCTGAACGATAAAAAGTATAGCCATCCACCTCATCCAGCGGAGCGGTTGCAACTTTATGCTTGGCGGAGGTGACGTGAAAAGTTTCCCAGCCCAGTTTACGCTGTTGTTCTAAAATGGCTTTGGTGCGAAAAGTATAACCGCTATGCAGAGGTATGGAATGGTCGAGAATGTGGAGAATTTTCATGCCGGCATAACTAATTGAGATTATTGTTAAAATTTGCTTGAGCAAGTATAGCTTGCCTGATGAGATTAATGCTGTTCTTTTCCAAGGGCTCGTCTGAATCCCTTCCGTAATAAATGCGGAATCATCAAATGAAGGGGCATCTTCAGCCAATGCGACCTAACAAATAGCAACCAGCGCGCCAAGCCTGTCCAGTTGTTATTACAGCTTTCATGATCGGGCATTAAAGCTCTTAAAAATAGCGCGTCCATTAATGTTTGTTTTATTATATTCGGCATAGCTTCTTGCGAAACCTTAAGCACTTTTTCCGGTACCGGCGTTTGCAGTATCCGGCAGGTATATCGCAACGCATAGTATAAGGGGATTTGTTGATTGAGTTCCTCGGCGCGTTGCTGTAATTTCGCCCAGAAATTTTCTTCTGCTGAAAACTCTTTAAGCAATAAATCCAAATCCGATAAATCCCGAAATCCGGACTTTAATTCGCCCTCATGAAATAAATGCGTAGCGCTATGCAGGACTCTGTCTTCAGGAGCTAAAACCCAAATATTTTTATCAGGAATTTTGACAATATTAGCTAATAATTTATTGGCATCGGGGCAGAAATCAGCGGTTCTGGGTAGGATGTTATGATGCACATCAATGGATGTTTGCCGTTTTAAATGCCTCAACGGAGGAATTTCATGCATCCATTGCCGATAATATTTTTGGTTGTAAGGATCAATAGTATTCGTCATCCATCCCGCCTTTATCAATGCGGCTTCCACCTCAAGCAATTTATCTTCCGGCACAATAATATCAACGTCCGAAAATATCCGGCCTTTGGCAGCGTTATTTTCGGCAATAAAGTATGCCGACCCTTTGAGTAAAACCAAGGGTATGTTGATCGATTTTAACGCTTCCTGGATGCAAATTATTTCCCATTTTAAAGAAATATAAAAACGATCCGCATAAGTTTGTGCGGATTTAATATGGTTGTGCGGCTGTGCGGGAATTTGATTTAATATTCCAACTGAATCAAGTAAATAACCAAGCGTTGCCAGTACGTTGGCACTACGCGCCTGTCTAATTAACAAATCCCATTGGCGTAAATTTAAATTAAGCGCTAGCCGGGGGGTTATGAAAACCATGCATAGGCTCGGTAACCGAGGAAGTTTCAATGGGCTAATTCCGCAAATAACGCAACGGCTTCTTCAAGGCAACTATAATTGAATTCATAACAGTCGCTGGCATCAATCAAATCACTTACGCTTTTAAAGCCTTGAACACCCAGGATATTATAATTAAAACAGTTTTCAGCAATCTTTAATAATGCTCGACTTTTGCTCAAAGGTATGAGATCAGTGTTTGAGTTTTCCAGATATTTAGGAAAAATCAGCTTGGCAGGTTTCGCGGGAACTTCACCCAGGTCAACACTTTCGTCAGATGGACGCACATGGCCTACCGCACCTTTCGCGGTATCTTTAACCACTGGCCCCATAATTATATTTGATGAGAAGTTGCGGATAACGTCAAGAGATCGATTTTTTAGACTGATGGGTCTCGGTACAGGATAAACCAAGCCATCCGCGACTGAAAGCAGCGTCATTTCATCGGAAAGCAACCGCCAGCCACTACAAGCAAGCGCCGCGCATAGCGTACTTTTACCACTGCCGGGTGTACCCGGAAATATAAATGCCTGACTATTCCGTTCCACTACGGCGGCGTGAATAACCAGATAATGATGAGAATGGTTGGCTATACACCAGTTTAAACCCCATTCAAACATGGCCGATGCCTGCTTATAAGGCAGAGGTTTAAAGGGAACATAGCCGTCGAATGAAAAATTGACCTGAGCGCGAAAATAACGGCGCACTTTAGAGGGGGATGCTAACGAAGTATAAAAATCAATAAATGCCTCATCGTCGACTACTTCGAAAGCACCGTAAAGGCATAACAAATGGTCAGCGACCTCTGGAATAGGAGAAGATAAGCAAACATTAAATCCGCCTATTTTTAATCTAAGTCTTTTTCTATTCAGTGAATGAATTACTTCTTTTCTTGAAAGTGTAGCAAGCTTCACGCAGGGCTATTTTCCATCACATCCAATAAGCCTAGTTTTTGATATTGCAAAATCAGGTTATCCAAAAAATCTTCTATATCGAAACCGGTTTCCAATTCAAAAACGCTATGTATAGTTTGTAGCAATTGTGTTCGAGTAGCTGATTTTTCTGAAATTAGTTTAAAGATTTCTGCGCCCATGCCTTCGACCAAGTGCGTTTCTCCAGTAAACTGATTGTAAATAACGCACTCATCATCCCAAAAGCGGCAACGGATTACAGCAGCCTTTGGCAATCCAATCACACTATTTTCAAGCATAAGTTTTATGAATTTTAGTTTAAGAATTCATTGTGCTTATTAAAAAATTCAGTACAGCAGAATCATTTGTAGAATTATTGGGGGGTACGCCAAGTGTTTTCTTTTGTAACTGACGAACTTGAGCAGCCGTATATAAATAGTTGGAACCTGGCGTACTCGCATTCAAGAGAGCCGCAACTAAATAGGCATTTAATGTAGTAGGACTACTGCATACTAGTTCCCGCATACGGGGATTTGTACTTAAGGCATTTGCACCAAAAGCAATTGAGTCATTAAACCGTGTACCTCCGTTATAGGCACTGCAGTTTGTAGCTGACGAATTATTGCCATATACAAAATTTGCTGCCGTCCAGGCAGTCTTATTGGCTGGGTTTCTCCAATAGACGGGGTTTTGCCCTAAAGCGCAACTGCCCGTGCCGGTATGAGACTGGTTGCCCGACATTATTTCGGATAGACACAAGGCGCCAAATACTGAGGGGCTTGATAACGATAAAACTACCGGGGCGGCTATGCCGGCACTCTTAATAAAGCGGCGTCTTTTATCCACGGCCGCTTGTTCTTTTGTATTACTTTTATTTTTTATTTCTTGATTGCTCATAATCGCTCACCTGGAAAATTGATAAATTCAAAAAAACTGCCCTATTCGGAGACCTAAAACAGCATAGTGGAAACAGAAATAAAGCAAAGGGGAGTCGCATAATTTCAGCAGTATTACTCAGGAACAAAAATCAGCCGTGCAGACTCTAGTAAAGAAAGTGATGTCTGGATATTGTACTTTATTGCACTGCATTGCCACAATAAAATCCGCTATTTAAAATTATAGAAGCATTTACTTATTATTCCGCAAAAAGGCGTCGAACATTAATAATGACCAAATCGGTGCGCTATAGTCGCGTATGCCGCTTTGATGCTGGTTGACTATTTGCTGAAGGAAGGCCGGATTAAACAAGCCGCATTGATTCATGGTGTCACCTAGCAATGATTCGCGGACTTTATTTTTCAAGGGGCCTTTGAACCAGGCATCCAAAGGCACGGCGAAACCCATTTTGGGACGATATAAAATATCGTCCGGCAAGTAGTTTTGCAATGATTTTTTAAATATGTACTTGCCCTCGCGTCCGTTGATTTTTAATTCCGGCTGCAATCCAGCCATCCATTCAACCAACTTATGATCCAGCAAAGGTACTCTAACTTCTAAAGCATGTGCCATGCTGGCACGATCAACCTTAGTTAAAATATCGCCGGGCAGATAAGTTTTAATATCCAGATATTGAACCAGCGCCAAGGGGCTATCCGTTGGCGCTTTATCAGCATATTTTTTAAACACATCAACTGCTTGATAGCCTTGTAAATCGGACTTGAATTGTTCACTGAACAGGTTTTTACGTATTTCATCGGAAAGCACGGAAACGCTGTGAAAATACCCTTCCAAAGAAGTGCGGGCGATAGATTCAAATGTTGATTTTGCCCTGAAGACTTTCGGTGCCCAATCCGCTTTGGGATAAATCTGTCCAAGCAGGCCAAATACAGGTTTTCTAACACCCTCGGGTAGCCAACTGCGCATTTGTTCTTCATAGGTATGCCAGCGATAACGCCGGTATCCGGCCAGATTTTCATCGCCGCCATCACCTGATAGAACTACCGTCACCTGTTTTTTTGCCAGCTCGCAAACCCGGTAAGTCGGCAATGCCGAACTATCGGCATAAGGTTCGTCGTAAAGGCCTGCCAATTGGTCAACTAAGCTGAAATCATCCGGATCAACCTGCTCAACCCGATGAGCAGTATGATAACGATCAGCCACTTGTGCGGCAAATTGAGATTCGTTGAAAGCAGGATCGCCAAAAGAGATTGAGCAGGTATTTACGGGATCCGTGGATAAGCCTGCCATCATTGCTACTACCGCACTTGAATCTACGCCTCCCGATAGAAACGCGCCTAACGGCACATCGGCTACCATACGAATTTTAACAGCTTCCCGGAAACGCTCTATGAGCTCTTCACCCGTTGCTTTTTCATCTTTGAGGGGGCGTGGAGTAAATTTTACATCCCAATATTGCCGAGGTTGATAAGTTTTGCTGCCGCGTTTTAGCGTTAAGCAATAACCCGGCTCCAGTTTATAAACATTTTTATAAATTGTTTTCGGGTCAGGCACATAACCGAAACCAAAATACTCTTCAATAGCCGTGGGATCCAGGATCTTTGGCAGTTCAGGGTGTTCTTTAAGCGATTTCAGCTCAGAACCGAAAATAAATTGCCCGTTTGCAAGCTCGGCATAATAAAGAGGCTTTACTCCCAGACGATCACGCGCCAAAAATAAGGTTTGCTTATCCCTATCCCAGACGGCAAAGGCAAACATACCGCGCAATTTGTCTACACACGACTCACCCCACGCTTGCCAGCCATATAAAATAACTTCCGTATCGCAGTGGGTTTGAAAGATATAGCCCATTGCCTCCAGTTCTTTTCGCAATTCCAGGAAATTATATATTTCACCGTTAAAAGTGAGTATGGCATTTTTGTCACGACTGATCATCGGCTGTTGACCGCTGCTCAAATCGATAATCGATAATCTGCGATGACCAAAGCCTAAACCCGCTTCGATGTGCAGACCGCCTTCATCGGGGCCGCGGTGGAATTGACTTTCGTTCATGCGAGAAAGTAAATCCCGGTTGATTTCCCGCTTTTCTTTTATATCGAAGATTCCGACAATCCCGCACATATATTTATTCCAGTTTTAAAAGTGAATCATAGACCGATTTATAGTGGTCAACCATGGCAGCAAGCGAAAATCTCTGCAACACCTGCTGTTCTGCATGTTGTCCGTGCCGACGCCTTTTCTCTTCATTACTCACGTAATCCAGAATTTTTTCCGCCATCGCAACAGGATCACCTGCTGGTGTTAATCGGCCGGTTTTTCCATCTTCCACTAGCTCGGGATTGCCGCCCACATTGGTTGCAATCACAGGCAATCCAGTAGCCATCGCTTCCAGAATGGTATTCGAGATCCCTTCTGCCAAAGACGGGAGTATAAATAAATCCAGCCGGCGCATAATTTCAGCCACATCGCTACGTTTACCGGGCAACCAGGCGTTATCCATTAACTGGTTTTCTTCCAGTAAATGTATGGCTTTTCTCCTGAGCGGGCCGTCGCCCACTATAATTAATTTAAGCCTGGATTTGAGCGTCGGCTGTTGTTCACAGGTATAAATAAATGCCTTTACCAGCGTTAGCTGATCTTTAACGCCATGCATGCGCCCGACAGTCCCTATCACCAAGTCATCTTGGGTGAACAAGCACGAACAACCCGATAGCGGAGTTTTATTTCCCTGCAGAGGATAAAAAATCGAGGTATCCACACCATTACATATCCTGGTGATTTTTTGAGGGGAAACCTTGATTTTCTCTGTCAGATAGCTTTCCAGATGTTTTGATAAGGGGATATATTGATGGATTAAAGGCTTTATTATTCTCCTAACCCATTGGTATTTAATATTTTCTCCTTCCGGATCAAATACATCCCAGCCATGCTCGCCATGTACTCTGTGCTTAACTCCCGCCAGCCATGCAGGAATCTGATATTCAATGGTAGCCAGATTTCGTGTGTGAACAATAGCCGGTTTGATCTGCTTTAATAACTTATACAGATGTATGAATGAGCCCCAGTCCTGACCTTCTTTTTTGTTTAGCTGATATATTTCTACATCGCTGCGTATAAGACGATCTTGAAAATCGGTACTGCTTTTAAGGGAAATAATGGCATGGCGATACGCGTCTTTCGGCATGTTATTGATAAGATTAACCAAACCATTTTCCAATCCTCCGATACCCAGGCGATAAATAATATGAACAATAAGCGGCGAATTATTCATAGGCGTTATTCTTGAAATAAAGCCGAAAGCTGATTGACGTTTTGCTCCCAACTGAACATAGCTTTAACAAAATCGCGGTTGTTGTTTGATACTATGCCTGCGGGGTTATCCTGCAATAACTTATCCAACTGTTGAACAAGAACATCAACGTCATCACCGACTGACACATTCAGCATTTCATTATAGGATATGCCTTCCATTGCCGCTGAGGTAGCAACAACATATTTGGCCATTGCCATCGCTTCCAAAACTTTATTTTGAATTCCCCTGGCAATTCTTAACGGTGCAATCACCAGTCTGGCATGGGCAACATAGGGGCGGACATCATCAACTGCGCCCGTTACAATAATGTTTTTGTTGCTTGCAAGCTCCAGGACTTCTTTACTCGGTTTGGAGCCGACTATGTAAAATTTTGTTTGAGGATATTTTTTAAGATGGGGGAAAACAGATTTTCCGAACCAGGTTACAGCATCAATATTGGCCCAGTAATCCATTGCACCGGTAAAAACGAGTACATCCTTGTTATCACTGTAAGGGGAGTCAAACAAATGGTCAGGCGAGAAATGATGTGTGTCGACACCGTTACTGATATAAGCGATTTTTTCATCAAGCTCCGGCGCTAATCGCTTAAACAAAGCCGCTTCCTGTTCCGAAACAAAAAAACTTACTTTGGATTTTTCAGCAACCTTTTTCTCATAGTTAAATAAATATCGGGCTTCTCTTCGATAAATCCATTTGGCCAGACCCTGTTTTTTATCCGCATATTGCTGCCATTTTTCCGAATCGACATCAACAAAATCGGCAATCATATCTACATTGTGCGATTCATTAATAAATTGAGCCATAACCGATGAGAATATCAGCACTTTTTTAATACAGTGCTTTTTTACCGTATTATCGACCCAATCCTGCATAGCCTGATTTCGATAATACGGCAAACTTAATGCCTCATTAGTCAGCAACCCCTGCAGGCTTTTTACTTTAGCCAGTAGCGGGTTCAGTTCCACATAAAAGGTTTCAGAACATATTGAATCAAGAGTTTTGGTATATTGCCAGTCATTGACATCATCAATAAAAGTGCCTAAATGAATTTTGTATGTAGAAGTTAGATGTTTTAGAAAATGATAGGAACGTATCTTATCTCCCTTATTAGGAGGGTAAGGTATTCTGTGTGCGAGAAAAAGCAAGTCTTTCATGGCAGATGAAAATTAAATAATGACTGTTCAGGCAGATTCATCAACGCATGTTAATGTGAATTTTCATCCCAGGTCTTTTGCCAACCACGGGCCAACCATCTGGCTTATTCCTAATGGCAAGCGCTTCCAGGCGGCGATAAATAACCGGTATTTCGGATTTAGCGGATTGATATCGGGTAGAGCCTGTGATTTAACCAAATGAAACTCATAAAACAACGGTTCCGGTTGAAAGCCCCAGTTCTTTTTAAAGCTGTATGATCCGGTGCCAATTTTGCTGCGTCCGTAATCGAATACTTTTACGCCTTTTTCTACCGACCGGCGCATCACCTCCCAATACATAAAGTCATTGCCTTTTAAATTCCTCGCCAAATTTGTTCCGCCACCATAGTAAGGTAGAACCTCATCCTTAAAATAAAAATTCATGACGCTGCCTATTAACTGACCGTTATGCTCAACCGTTAAAACTTCGCATTGTCCTGCAAACACGTCTTTAAGAAGCTGAAAATACCTTTTTGGAAAAACCGGTGTGCCCAGGTTTCTGACGCTCTCTGCATAAGCAGAAAAAAGTCGATCGACATCATTATCGATGGTGCTGGTCAATCCGGCCTCGATACCTTTTCTGACCATTGCCCGCTGCTTACGAGGAATAGCCAGGAAATTTTTCTCGCTATCAGAGTCCAGTTTTTTTCTGAAGGTAACGTATAATTCCTTATACGGTCTTTCCTGCGTTTTCTGAGCCCGGTTTCTCATCTCCAGGTAATCCACACCGAGTTCTGCTGCCAATCGACAAGCTTCCTTGTCAAGTTCCAGATAAGATTGGTCATCATTGGCAACAATGCCGCCGTAAACACAAAATGCGTTTGAAACCAGGGCATTACCAAACAACAGGCTTTTGATATGGACCAGAGGCAAGATGCCTGAGATTTTCCCATCGATTTCGGCATACAGATAATAGGTTTTATGATCAAAAGCCTTTTCGATAACCAATTTCCATCCTGATTGATGGAAAAAGGTCGCATCGTCTGTTTCTTGCACGAAGCTATCCCAGCGGGCGTGATTTGCTACATCCAGTGTTTTAATCATGTTTTGAACCTAATATTATCCATTTTAATCCAACAGTTACGCATCACTTGAGAAAAATATTTGCCATGGTATCCCAGTTAAAATCTGTCAATAACTTCTTTATTCTATTTTCCATTTTATGCAGATTGAGATAATGCCGGGTTCTGGTTTTAAAACTTAAACCTTCTTGCCGGGGTTGGTCCGGGTCGATTTCCCACGGATGAAAATAAAAAATACCCGACTGTTTCTCTTTATGGTTCACCCTGTTAAATGCCCATTTTGAGAGCGCATAGGGGTAAAATCTAAAAAAACCGCCTCCTCCGCAAGGCATGTTTTTCTCTCCCAGCCTGATCGTAGTAATAGGGATTTCCTTGAAACTCTTATTTTCTATCGGTTCAAACATAAATCGTGGAGCATCAGGCATGCCGTATAAATCATGTTTTACGGGATAAATACTGGAACTGTATTTAAAACCTTCTTCCTGTAAGACATTCAATGCCCACAGATTTTTTGCGCCTATTGAATAACTGGCGGCACGATAGCCTTTAACTTCATTGCCGCTCATGTCTTCAAGTAATTTTTTGGTTCTGGAAACATCACATCGGAATTGTTCAGGTGTCTGTTCTGTCACCCGGATATGCTCATATCCGTGACAGGCGAGTTCATGCCCGTCTTTTATAATCCGCTGAATCAAATCCGGATATCTTTCGGCGACCCAGCCTAAGGTAAAAAAAGTGGCTTTTATTTTTTTATCTTCAAATATATCGAGTATTTTATGGGTATTTTGTTGAACTCTGTGGGGTAAAGTATCCCATTGGTCTTTGGCAATATAAGGTTCAAAGGCAGACACCTGGAAATAATCTTCCACATCGACCGTCATTGCATTTTTTCTGGGCATATCTTTTGCCATATGAATAGTTGCGCAGATTAATTTATTACAGGTATATTTTTTTTATTTCTGCAACAATTCGACCCGCTGCTTTACCATCCCAATACTCTGGAATACGCCCGGATTTTCCACCTGTTGCAAGAATATCATCCACGCAGGCTTTAATCTTTTCCCGGTCCGTACCCACTATTGTATTTGTGCCTTCCTCTATAGTGATAGGTCTTTCAGTATTTTCCCGCAAGGTAACACAGGGAATACCCAGAGATGTCGTTTCTTCCTGCAATCCGCCGGAATCGGTTAATACCATTTTTGCGGACTTCATCAATCCCAGCATTTGCAGGTAGCCAACCGGCGGTAAGCAAATAATATCCCCGGAACTAATTAGGTCTAACAGATCTTCTTGTTCAATTCTACTGCGGGTCCGGGGATGGATCGGAAAAATAATGGGTAATTTTTCACTGATTGCTACAATACTCTCCAACAAACTCTGTAAAACTTGCGGATCATCGACGTTTGATGGCCTGTGCATTGTCAGCAACCCATAACCTTCTTTTGGAATGTTGTGGGCTTTTTCATAATCCTTCAAGGTTTCTGCAAATGGGATAGCCAATTTTAGATTATCCAGCAAAGTGTCGATCATGACGTTACCGGCAAAATGAATACGGCTGATATCTATGCCTTCATCCATCAGGTTTTCTTGCGCACTACGCTCTGTTATAAAAAGACTGTCCGAAATCTGATCGGTTAATACACGATTAATTTCTTCAGGCATTTCCCTGTCCCGGCTTCTTAAGCCGGCTTCAACATGAATGACCGGGATTCGTTTTTTAACTGCAACCAAACTGCAGGCAATGGTTGAATTCACGTCACCGACTACCAGCACTGCACAGGGTTTTACTTTATCCAGTACCGGCTCAAAGCGAAGCATAATATTAGCAGTCTGTTCACAATGCGAACCTGATCCTACTTCCAAATCAATATCAGGCTCCGGAATACCTAACTGTTGAAAAAAAGCGGCTTTCATTGCCTGGTCATAATGCTGTCCGGTATGGACTAAATAAGAGGAAACCTGATCCTGAAATTTGCTTAATTCCTTGATGATGGGCGCAATTTTCATAAAATTTGGTCTGGCGCCCACTACGCAGACAATTGTTTTTTTGCTCATGCTGTTTTTACTCTATCCTTGTTCGGAATTTTCGTTATAGATGTTATCCATATCCAGCTGTAATAAAATTGCTTTACGCAATAAAGCCCGCTCTTTGTTTAGTGTAGTCTGTAAATTTGAAACTGTTTTTTCCAAAGCTCCAATGCGCTCATCTAATGGACCATTGTGGTCTGCCGTTAAAGTAACCGATGCAGGCAAAATATCATGAAACTCATCAGTTACCAGGGATGATTCCTCTTCAATATCAGCAATTACCTTGTTGACTGAGGCTAAATCAATAACCTTCAGCTCATCGAGATACCCAAATAATAAAACTCTATCGCATAACGTATTTATTCTTCTTGGAATGCCTTGGGTGTAGCTGCATATTTCATTAAAAACGTCGTTTTCAAATTGCGGCGTCTGCTCCCACCCCGCTTTTTCCAACCGAAACAGGATGTAATTTTTTGTTTCTTCTTCATTTAGCGGTTTCAATTGATAGGTAGCAACTATACGCTGTCTTAGCTGCTCCATTTCAGGCAAAAAAAGTGTTTCCCCCAATTGTTTTTGGCCGATTAAAAATGTTTGAAAAAGCGATTTTCCGGACATTTCGAAATTTGACAGCATCCGCAGTTCTTCCAATGAATCTTTTGGAAGATTTTGAGCCTCGTCAACAATCATAAGAACTCTTTTACCTTCCATTGCCTGCTGTATAAAAAATCGTTCTATTCTAGTTAATAAGGTTGATTTATCTTCGCCATCATAAGGAAGTCCGAAAGTAGCCGATATAATTTTTAACAGGTCGTCCGCTCCGACCTGAGATGAAACCATAATCCCTATGGTAATGTTATCGTTATTTAAGCTATTGACCAGCTCCTTGACCAGCATGGTTTTGCCCGTGCCCGGCTTACCGGTGACCACCACAAAGCCTTCGCCCTGGGTTAATCCATAACGCATATAGGCCAATGCCCTTCTGTGTACCGCGCTGTTGAAAAAGAAATCGCTATCGGCATTCAGTTGAAAAGGTTTCTTATTTAAATTATAAAAACCGTCATACATAATTTTAAAATCTCATAAATAAATTGGCTGTCGCCCGGTTTTCTTGAAAGTCATTGGTATTTAAGTCTGACTTTTGATTCAAATGTCGAAACTCTAGCCTCCCGTTTATCCGACTGGTAATTGACCGGTTCATTCCTATTGCAACATCATAACGCTCATCCTTTGTGGAGTTTATGGCTCTTTCCGTCTGTTGCCATGTCGGGCTTATATAGGCGCTGGTTTTGCTGGCAAACTGCCAATTCCAGGTAGCGCTCAATCCGCTTACTTTTTCATTATTGCCGGTAACCTGGAACACCCTGTTCTCATTAAATGCACTAGCACTTATGGTGCTTTTGCCCGTATTAAACGAAACCGAAAAATTCCATCTTTTTCGTACGATGACTTCATTGGTTAGTGTCGGGAGATTTAATGCAAATTGCACAGGTTGTCCGGTAACCGGATTAATTATGATGTTGCCAAATTGATCCTGAACCCGAAAAATCCTTAGTTGCGATAAAATTTCCTGAGTTGTGGTCGTGTCATTATCATGAGTCAATTCCCAGATTGATCTTCTGGTTCTATAATTTAACGAGGTTTGCCAGGTTTTACCGGTATTTAATCCTATCTGATTATCTCTGTATGTTGTTATCCAGCTGATACGTTGTATAGGTGAAATGCTGACAGTAACATAGCTATTATTCCCTGCTCCTACCGCAATACTATAATGCTGGCTTGGTATCCATTGCGCGCCAACGGTATAAAACAAACCATTTTTACTGCTTGAAGTAGTCGTCTGAAAGTCATTGTTACTGTACCCGCCCTGAGCAAAGACATTGAAGTATCTATTTAAATAAGTCCTTACCGTCGCGTTTGAATTTTGAAACTTAACGTCATCTCCTCCCTTCCTATAATTTTCGGTATTATTATGTGATAAATTCCATGACACCCGCTTAAATTCAGTCCCATTATTTAATTGAACTGTTTCCCCAATCGTTGCTGTATCTGAAATTGGGCTTAAAGAAGATTGGGTATTGATGTCTGAAGAGGAATTTGTACCAAGTGTGACGGTATCGAAATTAAGCCGGAAAAGGCCGTTAGCATAGCTTCCAAAATGGGGCGTCCAATAAGGTGAAATGCCAAAGGTTGTTACATTGGTGCTATTTCCAGAGCCGGAGATATTGTCGTTGGCTATCTGGTTATTAGTAAGATTTTGCTGGCTGACAGAACTTCTCGAATCTAAAAACAATTTATTCTGAACAAGTACATTATGGGAATTATACTGTAACTGGTTAAATGTGCTAAGCCCTTTGTCCCCTTGGGCATTATATAGATTCTGCATTCGGTAATTTAAGTTGAGCGTAGATCGGGCTGATCGCCCAATAATTGAAACCCCCGGACTCACTTCTGTAACAAATGCACTATTTTCAGCACCTTTTGGCGATAATCTAATATTATCAGAGTATATTTCCTGCACCTGCATCGTAGGAGTCATCGTCCAGTTAAGGGCAAAGGACTGACTGTTGTAAAAAAAAATATAAACTGTGGCGACTCTAATAAATAAAACAGATGATTTAAACAACCTGAGCGCTTCCCTATTTCGAGTAGTCGAAACTATCTGTGCTTTCATGCTTTAGCTAAATCCGAATACATTTACAAAATCCAAATGACAATAATTTTGTCAGTTGGAATCAGGATAAATAATCAAAGCCATAAATAAGGCATCTACTTGGCACAGTCGTAAATAGCTGTAATGTATCTATATAAAACCTCATTAATGCTAATGCGCATATTGTCCATATCTGTAATAACCTGCATCCATACCTACTTTTGATTTGTTGAGTACTGCCAACACCACGTCACAAGATGCCAATTTATTAACAGACTCCATTACCATACTCTGCAATGTGGTTTCGGCTTCTATTACCAATACAACCTGACCCACCAACCGTGCCAGAATCTCTCCCTGTGTAGCAGCGAGCAAAGGCGGCGAATCAAAGATCACGATTCGATCAGGGTATCTGTTGCTTAACTGTTTTGCTAGTAAAATCATCCTGTTACTGGATAATAATTCAGTAGAATGCTTGTGTCTTTTACCTGCCGGAATTACCCGGAGCCCAGGCATATTTGTTTTAAGCACTATATCCGAAAACTCTACATCCTGGCCTTCCAGGTACTCGATTAATCCGGGCGAGGATTTGATTCCCAATGTTTTTGAAATGGATGGACGGGCAACATCGGCATCGATCAATAACACTTTTTTATCTCGTTCAGTGGCAATACTCAAAGCAAGATTAATGGCAGTAAATGTTTTACCTTCGCCCGGCACACTGCTTGTTACCAAAATCAGATTTGAGCGTTCAATGCCTACGCTCCCTTCTCCGAAAGCATTACTGACTAAGGGCCGCTTAATATTTCTATATTCTTCTATTGTCTGCGTATTTGAATCACCAGGTGTAACAAAGCCTAATTCAGCTAATTTTGCCCAATTAATCTCTGTTGTTTCTTCAATAACCTTACTCTCTGTTTTTTCAGTGTGAGTAACCTGACTTACTGGGGTTATTAATTGCTTTAGCGAACTAGGCTGTTCAGGTGAGGGTTTGTTTATCTCCAGAGGAGAATCGGTTGCATTATCAACCATTTGCCCCTCATTTTTGGCTTTGTTAAAAGCATTTTCAATGATACTCATTTATACCTCTACACAATTTTTCAACTAATGCTTTTAAACAAACCGGTTAGACCGAAAAATTTGATCTCTAAAATTTCAATTGTCATAAAACTGATATAAATCATAACTAGACCTAAAGTTGCAGCGCTATATCTGATCAATTCAATTTTATCTTTTTCTGCTTGAAGTACATTTGTTTTCATAGACACGCTCCCTAATACAGGAAGCCCTGTTAACTGTCTAAGCTGTAACGTGGACATGATCGTCGGCCTGATAAAATAAAATAAAAATGCCATGGCCAGTCCTAATAGAATGCCGGTTATCAGTACAGCGGAGAATAAAAGTTCGCGATTTGGTGAAGAAGGTTTTAATGGTTTATCCGGTGCATCGGCTATTTTAAACTTTAAAGCTTCCGCCTGATCATCTACTTTCTCCGACATGCTTGCCTGCTCCCTGCTTTCAAGGAGTTTTTGATAATTGCTTTTTATTGAGTCATAGTCTCTATTCAGGTTTTGCAACTCGGTTTCGATAGTCAGTCTTGAATTGAGCTCATCCCCAATTCTATCAACCCTATGCTTTAGTTCATCAACTCGCGCTTGAGATGATGCTACCATAGCTTCCGCCTCATTAAGCGCTATCTTTATTGTCTGTATATAGGGATTAGCCATCACTTCCGGCTTGGCAAACATGTCTTTCGCTGGATCTTCTTTCTCAGCTTTTTGTTTACTTTTTTGTAATTCCGCTATTGTTTTATTTATTGATACAATTTCAGGGTGTTTTTGAGTAAATCTTAGTAAAAGCTCTTTTTTCTTTTCAGTAAGCGCCTGTATTCTCGCATCTTCTTCCGTTAAATCGCCTGCGCCTTCGGTAATTCCCCAGTCTTCATCAGATTCTTTTATATCATTTAACTGATCCGATAAGACTTGTTTTCGTGACAGCGCTTCATTTAACTGCAATTTTGCATCTTCCAGTAAACTAGAGGCTCCCTGTACCTGAGAAATTTGGTCATTTCCTTCTCCAGGCAACAGCCCAAAATTAGCACGCTTAAAATTTTCCCTGGCTTTTTCTGCATTTCTTAAACGGGTTTCATAATCCTGAATTTGTTCATCTATAAATCTTTGGGCAACATCAGCCCCTGCAAGGGTAGATTTATGGGTTTGCTCAGAAAAAACAGTTAAGACAGCTTGGACAACATTTTTCGCAGTGTCAGGGCTTTTTGCTTCGTATTTTATGGTAAAAATATCATCTGCACCGCCATTGATTTTAATATCTTTTTTCAAACTTGTGATGAGTGCTTGCCGTTCCTGAGCATTTTTTACATTCTTATCCAGGTCTGACAGTTTTATTATCTGTTCGAGATTAGTTTGAGTAAACATCAATAGCTGCATAACACGGAGCAATCCCCTGACGTCGGATTGAATGGTCATTCCCTGAAGCAATGGCTGCAACATTGTACGCGTTTCAACATGGACTTTAGCTTCAGAAGCATATTTATTGGGCATAGCCGCAACAAATATCCATCCGCTGATGCAGACTATCCAAGCGATAATAATAGCCATCCATTTGTATTTTAAAGTACCTTTTAAATAATAGAGGATTTCGGATATCTGGTCTTGCATAGTATTTTGCTGCTCTTCTTAAGATCTTACGATTAATTTATTACTCAGGCGTTAAAAAAATGCTTCGGGAATTATTACAATATCCCCTGGTAAAATTTTCACATTTGCAGATAAATCAGCATTGTTAATCAAGTCATCAATTTTGATTCCAAAATGCTGTTGTTCACCATTGATATTGCGAATAATACTCGCTCGATTTCCATCAGAATACTGCCCAAGTCCGCCAACTTGTATCATTAAATCCAGCAAGGTCATATCTTTCTTATAAGGAAATGCTTTTGCAGAGAATCGGGCGCCTCCACCGCCTCCAACGCCTGCTCCACCACTAGAACCTCCGCCGCCGCCTCCACCGCTACTGCTTCCGCCGCTCAACTGGCCGACGATTCTAACTTGCTGAGTATATACACCCTGAAAGCCGCCTACCATGATGACCACCTGCGGATCCCTGACATATTTTCCCAGTTCTTTTTCCATTACCCTGGCTAACTGCGAAGGTGTTTTTCCGCTCGCCAACAGATCTTCTGCTAATGGAATAGTTATTTTTCCATCCGGCCTAACTGTTGCAGTAGTCGATATATCGGGATTTCCCCATACAAAAATAGTTACACTATCCCCAGGGCCGATAATATACGTATAGTCAGAAGGAATAACAGCATCTTCCTCCTGAGTCAGTTGTGGATACCCACAACCTGAAGCCAGCAGGACAAGCATAGGAAATGCCAATTTTATTGTCTTTATCAACCTCACACCCATCACCTCGATCGCTTAAATATCTACTTGGAAAAGCCGTACAATCTTAAAGTCTCCACAGCGTAATTCCTGTGGGGACATTATTTCTTTCAAGTTTGGCTTTAACATCTATAACTATGCCCGACTTATTTTCCAACAATCCTACTAAATAAGACCAGTCTTTAGCCATAAAATATTGGTGCGGCACTGCTAACAGGAGAGCATCAGCCGGTTTCAATTCATTTTCACCCGCTAATAATTTTATATTATATTCTTCCATAACTTCGTGTGCATCCGCCATTGGATCAAATACTTGCACGTTTATCTGATAGTCCTGCAATTCTCGTACTATATCAATGACCCGTGTATTCCTAATATCAGGGACATTTTCCTTAAAGGTAAAACCCAGAATAGTAACAGAGCTTCCTTTCACGCATTTTCCGGCTTTAATAAGCAGTTTTATTGTCTGGCCTGCAATAAAGCTGCCCATGCTATCGTTAATACTACGTCCTGACAAAATCACCTGAGGCGCATATCCCAGGATTGCGGCTTTATAGGTCAGGTAATAAGGATCAACCCCTATGCAATGACCACCTACCAAGCCCGGGTCAAAAGGCAGAAAATTCCATTTTGTCGAGGCTGCAGCGAGTACATCCCGCGTATCAATATCCATTTTATTGAAAATCAATGCTAACTCATTCATCAATGAAATATTTAAGTCCCGTTGTGTATTCTCAATTACTTTTGCCGCTTCCGCCACCTTGATTGTAGCTGCTTTATGTACGCCGGCCGCAACAACTGACTCATAGACTGAGGCTACAATTTCCAGAGTCTCAGGCGTATCACCGGAAACTACTTTGGTGATTGTTTTGAAAGTGTGAACTTTATCCCCGGGATTAATCCGTTCCGGCGAGTATCCGACATTAAAATCGACACCCCATTTTAATCCTGATGCCTGCTCCAGAACCGGAATACATTCTTCTTCGGTGGCGCCTGGATAAACTGTTGATTCATAAACGACAATATCACCTTTTTTAAGCTGTTTGCCAACGGTTATCGAGGCATTGATAACCGGCGACAAATCAGGCTGCTTCGCATGATTAACAGGCGTGGGCACTGCAATAATATGAAAGTCCGCTTTTTTTAAATCGCCGGCATCATAAGTATATAAAATTTGTGCTGCTTCCAAATCATGCGCACTAACTTCATTGGTTCTTTCAACGCCCTTCTTTAGCTCTTCAATCCGGCTGGAATTAATATCAAAGCCAATTACTTGGCCAATTTTTCCGAACTCTACCGCCACCGGTAAGCCGACATAACCCAAACCGACAACTGAAATTTTCCTGTTATGCTTATTCATCAGACTATCCCGTAAAAATCTTTATACCATTCAACAAAGTTCTTAATTCCATTTTCCAGCAACGTTGCAGGCTTATACCCTAGATCATTAACCAGATCTGAAACATCCGCATAGGTGTCAGGAACATCGCCTGCCTGTAGCGGCAGAAAATTCTTTATTGCTTCTTTACCCAAGCATTTTTCCAGGGTTTCAATGAATTCTAATAAATTAACAGGGTTATTGTTACCAATGTTATATATCCTATAGGGAGCTTTACTTGTACCAGGATCAGGATTTTCACTTGCCCAACTGGCATTTACTTGGGCCGGCTTATCAATAACCCTTATAATTCCCTCAACAATATCATCTATATAGGTAAAGTCGCGGCGGTGATTGCCATAGTTAAATACGTCAATCGGTTTTCCTTCGATGATGTTGCGTGTGAACATAAACAGAGACATATCCGGCCGCCCCCAAGGTCCGTATACAGTAAAAAAGCGCAAGCCGGTCGTGGGCAGATGATAAAGATGGCTATAGGTATGAGCCATCAATTCATTGGCCTTTTTACTGGCCGCATACAGAGAAACAGGATGATCGATATTGTCATGGATTGAAAAGGGCATTCTGGTATTAGCCCCATAAACCGAACTGGAAGAAGCATATGCCAGATGCTCGATAGCATTATGCCTGCACCCTTCCAGTATATTAATGAAACCGACTATATTCGAATCAATGTAGGCATGAGGATTGGTAATTGAATATCTTACCCCCGCCTGTGCTGCCAGATGCATGACTCGCTGAATCTTCTCCTTAGCAAAAAGATTTTCTACTCCCTGACGGTCCGCAATTTCAAGTTTTATAAATTTAAACTTCTCATAATCACGCAATCTCTCCAATCTTGCGAGCTTTAAATTGACATCATAATAATCATTAAGATTATCTATCCCAACAACCTCGTCCCCCCGTTCCAGCAATCTTATACCAAGCGTTGAGCCTATAAATCCGGCCGCTCCTGTTACCAGTATCTTCAAAATCGACTCCCCATTAATTACAGACTAAGTATAGAAATAATTTACTAAAGATCAACCACTTCTAGTTTTAGCTATCGTTTCCTTCAATAATGTTTCGGCGGCCTTTTTGTCAGGAAAGCTGCCTTTTCTTCCTGCCAGCTCAAGCGCCTGCTTAAGCTCTGAAATTGCAGCGCCATTATTGCCATTTTTATAATGCGCAAATCCTAAATGGTATCTGAATACCGGGACATCGGGAGATGAGCTTATAATCTGGTTTAATATTCTTAATCCTTCATTTACTTTACCTTGCTTAATCATTGCCCAGGCATAAGTATCCCTGAAATAAGGTTGATCAGAATCCTTAAATTTTTCAGTCAGCTCAACGGCTCTATTAAGTTTTTCTTCGTTAGTAAAATGTTCGCTTAAAACACTCGCCAAGTTATTGATCGCTATATCTAGCTGCGGGTTTTTTACAAGTAATGACTCATACATCGAAACAGCGGAATCGTAATTTCCCTGTAATTCATACAATGAAGCGAGCGATAACGATAATTTTACATTCTCAGGGTTCTGTTTAAGTCCATCCTGATAAAGTTCAATAGCACCCTTATTGTCGTTTTGTGCCAGCTTCAGGCTTGCTAATGAACTATATAACTGTGGGACATTAGGGTTAGCCTTAATAAAATTTGTTAATAGCAATGATCCCTTATCAAATTTTTTGTCAATTAAGAACAAATCGCTCAGAAGAATAGCTGCAGAAACATTCTGGGGGTTTCCCGACAGCAAATCATTTAAAAAAGCCACCATTTCATTTCGTTTATTCATTTGTTCATAGCAACGTGCCATATTGCCTAAAGCATCGCTATTTTCGGGAAACTTTACTAATAATTCTTTATATAATCCGACGGCTTTAACACACTCTCCCTGGCCTTGAAGAATTTGAGCCTGCAAATATTTAGAAAGATCGTTTGCCAGAGGGTTAGAGGAATTTGCGATTCGCTGCACAACAGCTTTTGCAGCATCCCAGTCATTATCGGATAAATTTACCTTAACCAGCTTCTCGAGCAAGACAATATTGTCCGGCTTAAGCCTTATCGCTTTTTCTAAAAGCTCTTTTGCATACTTAAGATTATTATTCTTCAAAGCTTTGTCATATACATATGCCAATGCCTGTAAATTTGCGGGATTAACTTCCAAGGCTGCTGAGAACTGCCTGTCTGCCTGTTTTTGATCGCCTTTAACCAAAAACGACTCACCTAATAAAATCAAGGCCTCCTCAGAATCAGGCTTACTCCAGATAACCTTATTCAATAATTCAATGGCTTCATCATACTGTTCTTTTACAAGCAATAATCTTGCCCGTAAAATTTTTCCATCGTCGTAATTCGAGTTTGCATCTAAAATTTCGTCAACAATTCGTCCCGCTTCCTGGTAGTTTTTTTGATCAAATGCAATTTTTGCTAAAATAGTTTTTGCTGAAAGGCCTACGTTTGAATCCTCTTCCAGTTCTATAACCCGATTAAGTATTTTACTGGCTTCACCAAAGTTTTTTCTCCCAATCATCCAGGTTGAAAGATCAAGCAGCATACGTGGCTGGTCATTATGCTTCTCGGTAAATTGGTGAAACTGTTCTTCAACCTTTCCTTTACCCGTAACCGTCAGAAAATCAAGCAACATTAATTTCGGTTTAATGTTATTGGGCTCTTCGTCAACAAGACCACGCAGTATTTCTTCTGCTTCTTTTATCTTGCCTGTTTGCGCATAAATTTTGGCCAGAGAAACTTTAAACTCCTGGTTCTCAGGAGATAAGCTAACTAATTTTTGATAATCAGAAATAACGGCATCTATATTTTTTGTTTTTGCATCCAGTTGAATTTTAAAAAGATGCAAGGCAATGTTTTTCTTATCTGATTCTATTGCTTTATCAATAAAAGCCAAAGCCTGAGGGAAATCCTCCTTTTCCGTATAGATTGATGCTTTCAAGGAAAGGGCATCCGTATAGTTTGAATTCACCTTTAATATGCTGTCGATAATGGCAAGGGCTTCTTCCTGCTTCTTTAGCCGGATAAGTGCTGAAGCTTTTAACGCGAGCGCTTCCAGATTCTGGCTTGAATTTTTCAAAATGACTTCGGCCTGCTTCAGAGTCGCATCCGGTTCTCCAAACAGAAGCTGTACTTTTCCGAGTTTTAATCTAGCCTCCTTATGCCCGGGAGCCAGCTCAATTGTCTTTATCAGGTTGTCCCTCATGGCTTTGAACTGCTTGTTTTTCTCATCCAGTAATGCCAGATAATAATAAGTTTCAGCAGTATCCGTATCAGATTGCCTGGCCGTTTTTAATTCAAGCTTCGCCTTTTCATATTCTCCCTTATTGAAGTATTCAACTCCTCGTTGCAAATGTTCTTTTGATTCTTCCTCACTGTTACATCCACCTAGCAATAATATTGCCGGTAAAATGGATATAACTATTAATTTTTTTTTGTCGTCATGATGAAGATCAAACATTCTAATCAACCTGCTAAAAATTTTATTATAAAAAAGTTGTTTCATAAGAATTTAATAGACACATACTCAACTCTCTTTTTATTTGGTAAAGAATTTGCGTAAGTTCTCCCTCAACTTCTTAGCAGTATAGTCAAATATCCATGCCGCTTTTTGAATACCAACATAACTTCTCTGCCGCTCTATCGGATCATAAGTCGGAACTAATATTACTTATTAAGTATAATTTATTGATATTTATAAGATAAACTAGATTGAAGATTATTTATAGCGATATTTGCAAGTCTAACCGGGAAGTGAAAATATTTTCTATTTTAAAAGCCGGCTAATGTATCGAACTTAAAGTGAAGCATCAACCCTAATCTATAATTAACGCTCATATACCTTCATTGTCTGAAAGAGAAGGGCTGGACATCATCATTCTGTAGAGAACGGGTAAAATGAAATTGACGCGGACAAAAAACGAACACATAAATTATATTGAAGGGCGGATTCGAACTCTAGATTACTAAAATCTTGAATAGAATCAATTAAGTCCAGACAATAAAAAAATTGCAGGGAGACGCTAAATGAACAGTTATTCTTTGTCTGCTATTAGGATTAAGTATGTAACGCTTTGTCACAGTTGTCCATTAAAATCCTTTCTCTCATTTGAGGAAGTAAGCTATAAAAATGCTGAATCTGACATATTCCACTTAGCGAAAGAAATAAGTTGACGGGGAGTATTACTGTTAGTGAAATCCTGCAAAAATGACGGAGGCGCCCGATGGTGTTGAACTTTAATATTTCAGCATTGATAATAGGCAATAATGCCTAAATACTTATCACAACTGCCGGCCATTATTTTCGGGCTGCTTTACCTGTTCGGCCAAATCGTCTTCTAAATGCTTTTCCGCGTGTTTCGCATCACTCGTTATTATAGCCAGCCGGCGGTTAAGATCTTCCAGCATTTCAATTAACTGGGCACGAACTTCATCATATTTTTTCATAATAAATCCAGCTCATTCGCTGTCTTGAGTGCTACTTAATTCAACAGCGTGCTCTATACTGAATTATAAATCCACGTATTTATCAGCACAACCCATCATCCTCCATGCAAAATGATATCCATCAGCTTCTAGAATCGGCCAATCAAATTATTCTGGGCAAACAACATCAAATCCGTCTTGCCATATGTTGCCTGCTTGCCGGCGGGCATCTGCTGATTGAAGATATTCCCGGCGTGGGCAAAACCACATTGGCGCATACCTTGGCAAAACTATTGGGTTTAAATTATCAGCGAATTCAATTCACCAGTGATATTTTGCCGGCGGATATTATGGGCGCTTCTGTGTTTGATGCCAAAAACCTGGAGTTTAAATTTCATCCCGGCCCGGTCTTTAATCAAATGATATTAGCCGATGAAATTAACCGCGCGACGCCCAAAGCGCAAAGCGCCCTGCTGGAAGCCATGGAAGAGCACCAGGTTACGGTTGAGGGAAAAACCTATCCGCTACCAAAACCTTTTTTTGTGATTGCCACTCAAAATCCGTCTCATCAAATAGGCACTTTTCCTTTGCCGGAATCGCAACTGGACCGTTTTTTAATGCGCCTGGAACTGGGTTATCCGGATCATAAAGCAGAACGCTTATTACTGACCGGACAAAACCGGTACAGCCTGATTGAATCGCTGCCTGTGCAGTTGCCGCCAACACAACTACAGCTTATGCAAAACGCTGTTACCAAGGTTTATACTTCCCCTGCCTTGCTTGATTATTGCCAGGCCATTATTAACTTCACTCGCGAATCATCCGACTATCACTGCGGCCTTTCGCCAAGAGCCGGTTTAGCGCTGCTTACGGCGGCAAAAGCCTGGGCATTTATGGATCAGCGCAGTGCTGTTATTCCTGAAGATCTGCAAGCTGTGCTGCCGGCTGTTGCCGGGCACCGGTTAAGAGAGGGCAACAATAATTCAGAAGCCATTATTGCCCCGATATTAAATAAAGTAGCCGTCCATTGAAACCGCTTGCTTTAAAAGAACGTTTTCAATTCAGCCGGTTTTTTACCGGTGAGAAAGCTAGCGATGAGCCGGTAACATTGAATCATCGCCGGATATTTATTTTACCCACGGCACGCGGACTCGGCTTCGTTTTACTCCTTACATTGCTGCTTCTTATCGCCTTCGTTTATAACAATAACCTCGCCTATTTACTGGCTTTTTTATTGGCCAGTATTTTTTTCATCACCATTTTACACAGCTACAATTCGCTTTCCGGGCTGATTCTGCAAAAAGGCCGGAGTAAAGCTGTTTTTGCGGGCGAAGCCGCGGGGTTCGACATTCATATTAATAATCCCGTAAATATTGAACGTCATCATCTACAGATTGGCCTGCAAAAGGTTGAAAATCTGATGATCCCGGCGCAAAGCAAGACCCTTGTTACGCTTTACTCAATCACTCAAAAAAGAGGCTGGCACGAAGCGGGCACCGTCACTGTTGCCAGTACGTTTCCATTGGGATTGTTTCGTGCCTGGTCTCCGCTCCGGTTTAACCTTAAAGTCCTGGTTTACCCAAAACCCTCGCCTCTGGAAATACCTTTCCCGGAAACGCCGGCAGCACAGTCCCAGTCCGGATTTAGCAAAAAAGGCGCTGATGATTTTTATGGTTTGCAGGAATATCACGCCGGCGACTCCATCAAACACATACACTGGAAAGCGTTTGCCAAAGGACAAGGCCTGTTCAGCAAACAATACGGCGGTGAAAATTCAGCAGAAATCCGGCTGGACTACGACTATGCGCGCGGAAATAATGTTGAAGAACGACTGAGCCAACTATGCCGCTGGCTGATTGACGCTGAAAAAGCCGGAATGACTTATGGCTTCTCCTTGCCGGGATTAAAACTGCCGTCTGATAACGGCTCCTTGCATTATAAAAAGTGCCTGGAAGCATTGGCTTTGTTTTAACCCTGATGCACACTGAATTCAACAACAACATTTTAATCTTTTTGCTGTCCGCTATCGGGTTGATTGTCTTTCCGCATGTTTACCATCTCCCGATAGCCGTTATTGGGTTTTTTTTCCTGCTGCTATGCTGGCGTTTTACTGGTGTCTGGAAAGAAAGCCGGCTGCCCAAAAAACACCTGATTTTATTTCTAACTGTGATAGCCATATTCATTCTGTATAGCCAGCATCAGGGCATACTAGGCCGTGACGCCGGAACCAGCTTGTTTGTTACGGCATTGGGGCTCAAATTACTGGAGATTAAAAAAGAACGCGATCTCTACCTGATTATCTATCTGGCATTTATCGTTGCGGCCTCACAGTTTTTATATGACCAAAGCTTGACTATGGCGGCTTATATTCTTCCGGTGTGCTGCGTACTCTTAGCCACCCTGGTCTGCATTAACAGCCGCAGGCCGCAAACCCTTCCCGCATTAAAAACAGCGGGCATCATTGTTATGCAGGCCATACCGCTTGCTATTGTTATATTTATATTGTTCCCCCGAATTGAAGCGCCACGCTGGATGCTGTTTAATGATAGTCATCAAGCCAGGACAGGATTAAGCGACAGCATGGAACCCGGTTCAATCAGCCGCTTGGGATTATCTGATGAACTGGTATTCCGCGTGAAATTTGCCGGTGCGATTCCGCCGCCTCACGAACGCTATTGGCGCGGGCCGGTTTTATCTCACACCGACGGCAAGCACTGGACTCAGTTAAAATCCAGGATCTTCGAGAACACCTTCGGCAAACCTGTTGTTGCCGGTACGCCCTATCAATACACTCTATTGATGGAGCCCCAGAATAAACACTGGGTTTTTGCCCTGGACATGCCGGCAGAATTTTCCTTGCCTTTAATCCGAAACAGCAACTACCAGCTCATTACCTCAGCAAACCCCGATAAGCGCGCTGAATATAAAGTAACTTCCTACCCCAAATACAACACCGGCCCTATTACGGGCAACGGCTACAAAGATACAACGCAACTGCCGGGCGAGCCGTCCGGCGAAATCAAACAGCTGGTTAAACGGTTACACGGCTTTGACGATGTCCCCGAAAACTTTATCAAACAGTTATTACAGCATTTTAGAAAAGAAGACTTCCACTACACGTTAACACCGCCATTGATGGAAGAAAATCCGATTGAAACCTTTTTATTTGAAACCCGTTATGGCTTTTGCAGTCATTACGCGGCGGCTTTCGTTTATTTACTGCGCGCCGCCCACATTCCATCCCGCGTCGTCACCGGCTATCAGGGCGGGGAATTGAACAGGGCCGGTAATTTCCTGGAAATCAGGCAAGCCAATGCCCATGCCTGGGCTGAAGTCTGGCTGGAAAATCAAGGCTGGGTCCGGTTTGATCCTACTGCGGCCATTGCGCCGGAAAGAATTGAACAGGATGTGAATTTAGGCCAGCTTATGCCCGGCGGCATAATCAGCTTTGCACCGTCCGACACCCATGTCAATTGGCTGAAACAGGCCAGGCAGCTTTGGAGCAATATTGATTACAACTGGCAGCGCTGGGTTATCAATTACGACAACAGGAATCAAGCCAGATTCCTGTCATCATTAGGCATAGATGACATTAAAGCCATGGTGTACTGGATGATGGCGCTGATAGCGCTAATAACAGCCGTGCTTGGCTGGTTTCTGTTATACCGAAAACAACAAACTACTGACAAAGCGGTGCTTATCTATAATCGGTTTTGTAAAAAAATTGCCCAACGTGGGCTATCAAGAGGCGCCGGCGAAGGAGCAAAGGATTTTGCCAAGCGCATAAAAATACAGCTCCCCAAACACGCTAAAGACATAAACCGGATCACAGCCGTATTTATTGATTTACGCTATGGCAATAATGCAAACCCGGATGATTTAAAAAGATTTAGCCGCCTGGTTGACGGATTTAAGGTTTGACCCGACTACATCAGCATTTATTTCAGGATGCGCTAGACTTGAATACGCAAATAACACCTTTGATGATTTTGTAGAATGTAAATAAACAAAATCAACATTTGCTGCTTAAGAATAGTCAGCTACAAAATCAGCGTCATACCGGCATGGATGGCAAGACAAACTCTACTCTTGGGCTCATATCCTGAGCGAAAAGTCGTACAGGTCCGGTTAGCTCCAAGTTATTCTGTCCATTTGAGTAATTTGAGCATATTTATTTAAAAAGATGAGGAAGACATAAGCATGTTCATAAGATTAAAAGGTCACATACTATTTGGATTAATGACAGCTTCATTACTTGCCGGTTGTCAAAATGCTGCTTTTCATAGAGCAGATGTTCAAGATAACTCCAGTGACAGAATGACTGTTGGAAAGGTTCAGAAGGAAATACGGGTTGGCATGAGTAGTGCCGATGTTGCTCAAGTACTTGGTTCACCTAATATCGTGTCAACCGATGAAGAACGCAGAGAAGTTTGGATTTACGACAAAATCGCAACCGACAGAGCCTATTCATCCAGTGCAGGCGGTGTCAATGCTTTGATTCTCGGCTTTGGCACTTCGGCAGAGGCATCTTCGACAAGTCAGCGAACGCTTACTGTTATTATTAAGTTCGATAATAGCGGAAAAGTGCGTAACTTTGCTTATAACACATCAAGGTTTTAAGATGAAAAATCTACCCTTATTATACATTCCGCTTTTTATTGCTGGTTGCGTAACCATACCGCCAGATACTTTTGTAACTACGCCACAGCTTTTACAACAGAGACAGCTTGAAACTCGCCGCTATGAAGGTATAAAAGAAACTGATTTGATTTCAGCAAGTGCCAACGTACTTCAGGACTTGGGATTTAATCTTGAAAATTCAGAAACTAAGCTCGGTGTTTTAACTGCGAGCAAACAACGAGATGCTACCGACGGTGCTGAAATAGCTGGAGCGGTTCTCATTGCTTTACTTGGTGGTGGAGCAATACCCATCAGTAAAGATCAAACTATCCGCGTAGCTCTTGTTGTCCGTCCGGTTAATGACAGTAACGGCAATGCAATAGTGGATATTAATTTTGTCAGAGTTATTTTTCAGCGAATTGTACGCCGCACAGACAACAGCGAATATGCAGAAACTCTTCGCGATATTCAACTCTACCAAGATTTCTATGAGCGGGTTTCAAAATCCGTATTTATTGAGGCCCAAAAAATATGAAATCATTATTCGTAGTAATTTTAATAGCTGTTTCACTACTAAGTGGCTGCGCTACTACAAATCAGCGTGTTCTTGACATGGGTGACGAATCCCAATTACAGAAGCGTAGTTATCAGTCTCGAATATTTGATACAGCGGATAAAGAAAAGATACTTAGAGCAACTATTTCAACCCTTCAAGACTTTGGTTTTGTAATTGACCGTGCAGATTTAACACTGGGGAGCGTAAGCGGTACAAAGCGAGACCTTAATCAAGTCAAAATTACTGTCTCAGTTAGACCTAAGGGAAATGATCGTATATTGGTTAGAGCAAACGCTCAATTCAACATAACGCCCGTCGAAGACCCAAAGCAATATCAAAACTTTTTTACTTCGCTTGAAAAATCACTGTTTCTTACTGCTCATGCTGGAGAATAAGGCATAAGAGTTAGATACAATATTCAATATTGTACTCAACCGGGAGCGCGGTGAAAATATGGTTTCATGTTTTAACAGCTATCTGCCTTCCAGATAGCTTTATATTAGTCTTCAATATCCGCGCTGCTCTTCTAGCCATCCTCCTGCTTTTATCCGCATGCATCTTCGCGGCTGAAGATGAATCCCCGCTCCAATGCAGATACGATGGCAATCAACAGGAAATGAATGCCTGCGCTGTTCGCGATTACAAAGCGGCGGACAGAGCGCTGAACGATGAATACAAAAAACTCATGACATTGTTGCCGCCAGTAGAGCAGCAGCGCCTTCGGCAAGATCAGCGCGCATGGCTGAAGCGGCGGGATCCCCACTGCAAGGCCGAAGCAAAATTGTCGGAAGGCGGATCAATCTGGCCGCTTGAGTTTTCCGGCTGCCTAAGGGTGATCACGGGGCATCGTACCGGAGAGCTTAAAAAAATCAATGACGGCCCTCTACACTGACTTTTCTAGGCTAGTAATGAAGAATTGTTTAGATGTGCATGACAGGCATTTAATTACGGCCCGCCGCGAACATGCGCTGTCGCCAGATAAATCTCACAAATGAAATTGAGCAGCGCCGCAATCAGGCAGAGCATGGCTGCAACAAATAACGAGGCTATGACTACGGCTATGTCGAGAACGATGAATGAGCCTAGAAACAATACCGCAACGACCGAACAGATCAATAGCAAACTGGTTGTGCATAGTCCAATTGCCCAATGAATAAGGCGAGCGCGCTGTTTCAGGGATTTTAGCTCAGACTGGATAGCTTGATTTGTATCATCAGCCTGTAGCGATCTGCTATGCAAAGCCCGCGATCTATCGATAATACGCGCTAAACGGTTGGTCAATACCGATAAGATACCGGCAACGCCCGTCAGCAAAAATACCGGCGCCACAGCAAGCTGAATAGCATGGGCAATAGTGGTGACAGGAAGTTCTGTAATCATTAACAGGCCTTATGTTGAAGAAAATCAATGGGAATCCTTATTGATTTATAAAGAAGTGCAGGAGTTGAGGGTTGCTTCGTCACCACAATCTACCGCGCAGCTCAAGAGGGAGAGGAAATTTTTGAAAATTTCCATGGATTTTACATCATCGTACGGCTTATCAGGCCCAGAATATCCAAAGCGCGGCAACAGTAGGCCCGTTCGTTATCATGCATCAATGAAATGCCTATCTGCTTGCCATTGCTAACTACCAGGTAATTCATCAGGATGATTGCAGAATATTCAGTCCCGAGATAATCAATGCTGGCTTTTTCATGTCCCCACGCGCCGTATTCACAATGAATAATTCCTGCGAGACTGCTTTTCGCATAGTTTTCAAAAAGTTCGACACACTCGTCCCGTGATGTATTCCTGGCCAGGGTCGCAGTAAAATCCAGGACTGAAACAATAGCGGTCGGTACTCGATATGAAATCGAGTCAAGTTTGCCTTCGAGAGACGGTAACACCAGGGCCGTTGATTTAGCCACATTGGTGTTTACCGGCAAGATCGATGCTGCGCATGTCCGTCCCAGTTGAGATACCGCATGGTAGCCGTCGAGAACGCGTTGATCGGAAAGAGCAGGATGTATGGTAATGATTCGAGCGTAGTCAATACCAAAGTGCTTATCGAGAATAAAAGCCACCGGGACCATGGCATTTCCGGTACAGGTACTCGCGGTAATAACATGGTGCCGATCCGGATCGTATTCATGATCGTTGACGCCGAAGACCAAGCTGATGTCGCAACCGCCGATATTCAGAGTACACATCACTTTTTTGGCAATTTTATATTCAATGATTGCCCGGAGATCAGCAATGGCGGCTGTTCCGGTCGCATCAAGGAAAACATCAAGCTCAAACCCCCGCAGGGCCTTGCAGGTGTCGTCATCCGGTAGTCCCCTGCGCCGGTCTACTTGCAAGTAGCGAACAGGTTTGCCGCCTATAATCAGGTCGTTGCCATCACAATCAAGCGAGAATGCCGGCTTTCCGTAGGTGCTGTCATTGGCCATCAGGTAAGCCACTTGATCAATCGGCATGACGTCGCATACCACGCAAATGTCGAACCTGCCTCCTGCAGACTGGGTGTAATTGGTGCGCAACAAGCCGCGGCCAATCCTTCCGAGACCTGCAATTCCTACACGTAAAGTCATGGCTAAAGGATTCCTATGTCAGATTTGGAGGTTTTCCGGTTGATTATCAGGATTGTCTCGATTAATAAAAAACTTCCCTTCCCGGGCAGTTTGGCGATAGTGCTACAGGGAATTGACCCCTTTATTAATGCTGACATTACGCTAATTCTGAAGTAAATGAAGCCCCAATAACTATAGCTCAATAACTGTAATGCCGCCAAGTGCGATGGACATCACTTTTTTCACTACTGCATTAATAAATCCATACTTTTTATGTTGTAAACAAGAGGTAAAAAGTGTTACCGGCTCAAGCCGGTAAAGAATATACCGCAAGCCTGACTTTCTTTTTAATGGGATCAGTCCAGGCAATGAAAACTTCCTTGCCGATTTTTTCCATGCCCGGATATTTGCTTGGCCAGCGGGCAAAACTGCCGCGATAAACTTTTGTCTTATCGCGCACCTGACCGTCGGGGATAACCCGCGCTATCATTAATTCTTCTTCCGGCCCGGCATTGCCGCGCCAGCTTACCAGTGCCGAACCATCATCGAGCAGCACGGCATTCGCATAACCCATTGCCTGATCGTCTACTTCAATGGGAGAGTTAAATTTGCCGCCGTCCGATGAAAAACTAACCCTAACCCGGCCCTTGCCGTCACCGGCAGTGAACCAGGCAACTATGCCCTGTTGGCCGGATAAATCCACAGACGGGCCATTGCTGGGGCAGCCATTGATTATCCAGTGATCATCATGCACGGGAGCCGACTGTATCACGCCCTTACGATTCCAGCGCACCGCGCTGATGTCCCGGACTTCACCCTTAAAATGCTCGCGATAAACAGTGACGAGCTCGCTATCCCGGGCATCTGTGTAACTGCGGCAACAAGAGCAAACATCATCGTCCAGGGTAATTTCGGGGCTCGCCTGCCCGTCTTTATTCAGCATCGTCGCCATGAGTTGGTAGCGGCTGGTATTTTTACCGGAGGCTTGGGAATCATCATGATTAACATGCCGGCTATCCGTCCATACCAACGCTAAACCAGCGTCCGGCAGTGGCGTAAGCGACATTTGGGCATCGTAAATACGAGCTTGATTAGTATAAGGTTTTAGCGGAGCACTCCAGGCGCGGCCGCTATCGGCTGATCGAGAGAGATAAATGTCGGCGGCATAAGGATCCGTATCGTTTTTTACCGAAAGCATCCAGGCCGCTGCCAGCGTGCCATCGCTCATGCCTTGCACGACCGGGGGATCGGCGAGCTTGCTATTAACACTGACTACGGTCTGCGGCGGCAGCCATCCCTGTTTTCCGTAGACAGCAAAGCGCACGGTATTTTTGAAACCTTTCGTTTCCACCCAACTTAAAATCAGCTTTCCGTCCGCTGTGTGCGCCAGATGATGTTGCTGGCTGACACCGGCAGGGGTAATTCCAGCTCCCGCACGGGTGACTCCGACGTGAATCCGTGATGACACCCCTGCCAAAACAGAAGAATTCCTATAGCGATTTTTTGAAAATCTTTTTTTCAATCATTTTATTTACCCCTGATTTATAAGCGGTGAAAAGGTGGGCTTCATATTTACCAACACCGTCATTCCGGCATGGAGCGCAGGACTAATCCGCCAGGAGCGGAGTGGCATTTACCCCTCGGGGTGCGGGGCAGGAAAGCCCCGCATGAATCCAGGCCCCACGGATGGGGTTTAAGCTTGCCATCCCTGGCGCTGGATACCCGCTTCCCGGCGGGCATGACGCGCTTGCGCATAAATTGACAAAGTAGAATTAACGTCGATTAAAACTCCACCCGGATCGATCCGATAGCCGTCAGCGGCGCACCGGGATAGACGCCCAGCCGTGGAGAGACATTGGAGTCAGGATCGGTAGATTCATAATATTGCTTATCCGGCAGATTACGGATGTTGAACTGGGTGATGACTCTGGTCAGCCCTACTTTCATTTTATACGCGGCAAAGGCATCCATCCTGACAAAACCCGGCAATTGAAAGCTATTGGCAAAATCGCCTTGGCGCGCACCCGCGGCAATACCACCCAGACCAAAACTAAAACGCGCCGGTGATTCATAACCATTAACATCGTACTTGACCCACAAACTGGCTGAATGCTCAGGGACATTTGGCATCCTGCTACCGGCAGTATCGCCTCCATTATCTACAATAACTCTTGCATCGGTAAACGCATAACTACCAATCAGGCTTACTTGACTCGTAATTTGTCCTGTCATATCCAGCTCAATACCCTGGCTACGTTGTTTATTGGCAATCCTGTCAAAAAGAAAAGATGTAGAATTATCCGGCACCAGGATATTGTCCTTAATCAAATGGTAATAAGCCAAAGTTGCAAGCAGCCGGTCATTAAACAGCTGGGTTTTTAAGCCTGCTTCGAACTGCTCGCCTCTTTGCGGATCAAAAGTCGAACCATTAGCAGCCGGAGCGTTATTGGCGCTGAAAGACGTTGTCCAATTACCATAAACGCCTAGCCAATGGACCGGTTGGTAAAGTATGCCGACTCGAGGACTAAAGCCTTCGTCTTTATTTGACGGCAAAGTAGCCTCAGCACTGCTAAAAGACTCCTGATAAGATGAACCTGTATTAGCCCAATCGTACCGGCCGCCACCCAAAATATGCAGCTTGTCCCAAAGCGTGATGTGGTCTTGAAAATAAGCGCCGTACCACTGGTTATTAAAAAAGGCAAAATTGGATCCGGCACAGCAATTTGGCGGATTCGACAGGGTTTGGTTAATAAGTGCCGGATCAATACCATAGTTGGGCGCTGGATTATAAATATTAATATCAAGGGTCCGATTTGGGATTTCGAATTCACCAAAATAAGGATATTTCTGAGTAGCCTTAAAATAGTCAAAACCCACCAAAACTTCATGTCTGGAAATACCTAACTTGAATTTTCCGGTCAAATCCAGATTTGTAGCATAGTTTTCATTATCAGTTTTCTGTCCAAAAATATTACGCCTAAGGGTTCCATCCGGCAGCAACGCATCTTCACTGGGACCGAAAGCAGGGGCTGGATTGATGAAACTGGAAGCTTCATTGCTAAAGCCAGCAAGAAAACGGTTATGTATCGCCCAATCGTCGTTAAATCGATGATTGATTTCAGTGCTGACTATAGTGTGAGATACATGATCTACTGGACTATTCGGGTCATCAAGAGAACGGCTGATGGGTATTGGAGCTGGACGTGCGCCTGCCGAAGGAATACCAAAATCCGCCCGAAAATCCTGGTCTGAACCTTCGACGCTGAGCGTCAGGTCGGTACGGTCTGTTGGCCGCCAAGTGATGCTGGGGTTAGCCAAAACCCGATCGGTGTAAATAAAGTCCCTAAATGAATTATTGTTCTGATAAGCGCCGGTGAAACGATACAGTAATGATTTGTCAGCTGTAACAGCTCCCGTTGCATCCCACTGGGTACGATAGTAATCGTAAGAGCCGAACTGCTGCTCCAGCGAGTAATAAGGAATATCCAAAGGCTTTTTTGTTGTGATATTGACAAGTCCGCCAGGTTCGGTTCGACCAAACAGAACCGCAGCCGGCCCTTTGAGCACATCAATACTTTACAGATTTCCGGCATCATATTCGGATGGAAAACCATCGGCATTAGCCAATAGACCATTGCGATACACCCTATTATTGCGAAATCCGCGAATAATAAAGCCATTGCCATAACCCAAGGTAGGTTGCGCACGCACGCCGCTGACGTTTTCCAATGCATCCTTGACCCGTGTCGTTTTCTGGTCGTCCATCACTGTCCTTGGGACTACCTGTACAGAAACAGAGGTATCCATGATCGGTGTGCCGGTTTTAGTGGCGGTAGAGCTGTTAATGACGGTATAGCTTCTGTTAAAGGGATCATTCGGATCCTGAACGGCTTCCCCTGTCACCGTCATCGCCGTCAAAGTAGGAGTATCGGATTTTGGAACGGATTTGGCCGGCGGCTTAACCGTTACCGTGCCATTATCCGCAATCTGATAAAGCAGATCACTGCCGGCCAGCAATTTATCCGCTGCTTCTTTAGTGGTGTAGTTGCCGCTCAAACGCGGACTTTTTATACCGGCTGCCGTTTGTTCGGCATACAGCATTTGTGCGCCGGATTGAGCGGCGAGTGTTTGCAATGCCGTAGCCAGTGATTGCGCGGGTATATCGAAACGGTGTTTTTGCTATTCCGCGTATGCCGGGTTCGCCATCGTCGCCAGCATCGCTACGGTAAGCCGTTTCATCGTCAAGGTCATGTGTTGTTCTCCGTTTTATTAATATAATTAATAAGAAGTAGACGTATGACGGCAGAAAAATCGTCAGGAAGTTTGTTATTTTGTGAACTTTGTCTCTGTGCCTCGTTTGTCAGGATAGTTGTTGATCTATTTTTAGCTGAGGAATAAGCTTTGTCATCTATTACACTTTTTACATGAACGTAAAGTCACAGTTGACAGAATGGGCAACGCTGTTTTAGCGGCCTGCTCAGTAAGCTGAAAATAACGTTTACTTAACACAGGTCAGGCATCATGATTTTTCATATACTACTCGAATCGGCTGAAGACGGTTGGATCGTTGCTGAATGTCCGGCATTGCCGGGCTGCATTTCGCAGGGCAAGGATCAAGAAGAGGCCTTGGTTAACATTAAAGAGGCTATCACAGCCTGGTTGTGGGCCGAAGATCAAAAAGCAATCTCCGCTTTGCAACAAGAAGGCGCTCAAATACAAACACAGATAATGGTAACTGTTTAATGCGTGGGTAAACTCGGCAATATTTCCGGCAAGGAAGCGGCCAAAGCCTTCGAGAAAGCGGGTTGGCAAACCATGGGGCAAGTCGGAAGCCATCGTGTCCTGGTTAAGTCTGGCGTTCGTGTTAATTTATCTGTTCCTCAACACAAAGGGCTTTCCATCGGTACGCTACGCGCTCTTATTCGTAATGCCGGGATGACCCTAGAAGAATTTCTAAACCTGCTTTGATCGCCGGTTCAATCTAAAAGCTACAGCCTGGCAGGTGGGTAAAGGTTCCGTTCGCGCCTTTTACCTGCACCCATGCTGGCAGCGTTTTTCTCTTTTTGTTTTATCTGTCAGGGGATGTCGCCGCTTCCAGGACAATTTCATGACTCGCGAGATGGCTGATTTTGACCAGCAGCACGGTAGCGACCGCGTTAAGAATTTCGTCAAGTTTGGCTGTATGGAAGGTGCCGCTGATCCGCGATTTCCCAAGGGCTTGGGCTTGTAAACGGATGCGAGTGTCATGGTAGCGGCTTAGTTCGGCAAGCACGTCGTCAAGCCTGCGATTACGAAACACTAATTGTCCTTCCCGCCACGGGGTTAATCCTGCGATATCCTGGTTTTGCAGAGGCTGAAATTCACCATTGCTGTTAATACCAAGCTGTTGACCGGCAGTCAGTTCGCGCTTGTCCACCGCCTGAACTTCAACAATTCCCTCCCGCACGGCGATAATCACCTGTTCGGGTTTCATGTAGACGTCGAATGCAGTACCGATATCGCGGATGCGCGCTTTTCCTGCCTGCACTTCAAAAGAACGCTCCGCTTCATGGGCTACAGTGAAAAACGCTTCACCCTGCACCAGTTCAACGCTGCGCCGCCAATGATTGAAATGTACTCGCGCTACCGTATCGGTATTGAGCTCAAGGCTTGAGCCGTCGGCCAGTGCGAGGGTTTGATAATGGCCTTTTTCCGTGCTGTAAGTTTGGAAGACGCCAACCCAGCCGTTTGGCGAAAAAGCGGTTAATCCCAAAGCTAACAGCAGCGAGGCGGCGATCCCATATAAAAACAAACCGTAACGGGACTTGCACCGATGGTGCAAAGCTGCATCCCGTGCCGGAAAAGGTATTTTTTTAAAAGGCTCCATCCACGCCCAGTGTGCCTGCATTTCCGCATAGGCCTGGCGATGGTTCTGGCTTTCTGCCAGCCAGGCATGGAAAGCGCGGCGCTCGGATTCTGTGCAGGTTTTCGAATGTAAGCGCAGCAACCAGTCAACAGCCTCATCGCGCAATGCATCAGAAGAATGCTCAGGAGATTTCACGCGTGTCTATGACCTTGTTTGAGTGGGTTAAATTGCTGTATTTTACAGAATTATTATTATAGACGCGCGAAGCATCAATTCCCGTCAATTTTCAAGGTCGCTCTGCGCCAAGCCGCTTAGCGATAAGTTGCATGGCTGATTTTACATAGCGTTCTGAAGAACTTACCGAGATACTCAGATGTAGGGCAATTTCGGCATGTGAATAGCCTTCGATGCGAAACAGAATGAAGGCGTGCCTGTGCAATTCAGGCAACTCGTCCAACCATTGGATATAACGCTCAAGGTCTTCGTGCGTCTCCCAATAGCTGGCCGGGGATGAGCAAGTATCCGCCAAGGTTTCCAAGTCCGGATCCGGCTCAGTGTAACGTTCGCGGATTTTAAGGCGCCGATGACGGTCAACGGCCATATTGGATGCCGTTTGAAATAGGAAAGCACGCGGATTATGAATAGTTTCAGGATGGGGATATTGAAAGGGCCATAGAAACAACTCCTGCACGATGTCAGCAACATCTTGCTCTCTGGGCCAGCGTACGCAAATAAAAGTGCTGACCTCATGGGCATGTTTAAGAAAGATTTCATGCAGAAAATCAAGCTTGGATTCCGACATTGAGCGGCTGGATAGGGTCTTTGGTAGACCATAAATTTAGCAATATCCGTTCCAATTAATATTTACGTTAATATCAAAGCCTTAAAAGCGCCCATAAATTAAACTATGTTATTTGCCTCAGTTGAATGGAAAAAGCAGGGCATATAACGCAGTTTGTATAGTTGGTTATGCGGAGAAATAATTATTTAGCGCCGGGACAATCAATGCTGAAACGTTGCACTTGTTCACCCAGCTTTAATGCGGTCAGTTGTTTACCCCAGCAGCAACCGGTATCAATGCCGTAACAGTTTGGCCCCTCGTAATATCCCAATGTGGACCAATGGCCGAAGATAATCCGCATATCGGCATTTTTACGTTTCGGCACTTCAAACCACGGTAAAAGATTTTTGGGTTGTGAACCAATAGGGCCGCTTTGTATGAAGTCCAGTTTTCCATTTGCCTCGCAATAACGCATACGGGTAAAGCAGTTAATGATAAAACGCAGTTTAGCTATGCCTTTCAGGCTGGACGACCAGATATTAGGTTTATTACCGTATATTTGCTTTAAAAGACCTTGATAATCGGGGCCTTTTAAAGCGCTTTCCGCCAGCAAAGCCATTTTTTGAGTCTTTTTAAAACTCCATTGAGGCGGTAGACCCGCATGGACTATGCAAAATTCACCATTATAATGAAACAAAGGCCTATGTCTCAGCCACGTAATCAGCTCCTCTCTGTCCGGCGCTTCAAGCACCTGGTTGAGCGTCTCTTTTTTATCGGCTATTTTTGATGAGCAGGACGCCGCAAGTAAATGTAAATCATGGTTACCGAGGACGGTAACGGCAGAATCGCCCAGTGATTTAACAAATCGCAATGTTTCCAGTGATTTGGGCCCGCGGTTAACCAAATCGCCTGCAAACCAGAGCTGATCTTTATTCGGGTCAAAGGAAATGGCATCCAGGAGTCTTAACAAATCATCAAAACAACCCTGGATGTCGCCAATAGCATAAATTGCCATGTAATTAATGAAGGATTCTTGGAATGGATAGGGTAAATTTGGGAACGTCAGCGCTAAAATTATCGCCCTCATCCGAGCGCATCGTATATTCCCCCTGCATGGTGCCAACGGGAGTTTCAATCATAGCGCCACTGGTATAACGAAATGATTCCCCGGGCTTAAGATAGGGTTGTTCGCCAATAACCCCACTTCCCTTGACTTCCTGGATTTTGCCATTGGAATCGGTAATCAGCCAGTGACGGTTTAACAGCTTTGCCGGGACGGCGCCTACATTTGTGATAGTAATCGTGTAAGCAAAGACATAGCGATCCTTGTCCGGAGAAGATTGCGCTTCTATGAAATGAGGTGTTGCTTCAACTAATATTTTGTTTTTTTCGTTCATTATTAGATCATATAGGTTTTTTGATGATTATTTCATCGTAACTTATCGATAAACGCAAGCAAGTATTAATCATGAAATATGTAGAATGCTTTTTTATCTTATTAATTTCTTTGTCGCAAGCGGCTTATTCGGAAGATGCCAAGGATTTATTCGCGGCAGCTATGACGGGCAAGGTTGAAAGAGTGGAAGCTTTGCTCGCTCAGGGCATTGATGTTAACAGTAAAACAGCCGGTGGCCGCACCGCTTTGATGGGCGCGAGTTTTAACGGTAATTTACGCAGTGTTAACGCTTTGCTCGCCTATGGCGCGGATGTGAACATGGCTGATAACACAGGGACTACAGCGTTAATGGATGCGCTGGTAGTAGCCAATGAAGACATAGTGAATTTATTGATTATGGCCGGCGCTGATGTCAATGCGGCCGATAAACAAAAAGTGACCGTCATGGCCAGGGCGAAAAAAACCGCGCATGAAAATGTCATTAAAATTCTAGAAAAAGCCGGAGCCAAGGAAGCAGCACAAGTACCCAAAGAAGAGGCTCCTGCTAAAGAAAATGCCGGAGAAAAGCCGGCGGAAAAGAAATAATTTATTTAAAAAACAATCAGGATAAGACATTGCATATTCACATCTTAGGTATTTGCGGAACATTCATGGGCGGGCTTGCCGTTATTGCAAGACAGTTGGGCTATCAGGTCAGCGGCTCCGATCAAAATGTTTATCCGCCCATGAGCACCCAACTCTCAGAGCAAGGCATTCAATTGATGGAGGGTTATAAAGCTGAAAACCTTGATTGCAAACCTGATTTGGTGATTATCGGCAACGCCCTGTCGCGCGGCAATCCGGAAGTAGAAGCGGTACTTAATAAAAGCCTGAAATATGTATCGGGCCCGCAATGGCTGTCAGAACATGTCTTGCAGGATAAATGGGTGCTGGCGGTGGCCGGAACGCACGGCAAAACCACGACAACCGGCATGTTGAGCTGGATACTCGAGCATCAGGGCTTAAAGCCGGGATTTTTAATCGGTGGCATTCCGTTGAACTTCGACGTTTCCGCACGCTTGGGCGATTCGGACTTTTTTGTCATTGAGGCCGATGAATACGACTCGGCTTTTTTCGACAAGCGCTCAAAGTTTGTCCATTACCGACCGCGAACCGCCATACTGAATAACCTTGAATTTGACCATGCCGATATTTTTCCCGACCTGGATGCCATTAAAAAGCAATTTCATCATCTGGTTAGAACGGTTCCTGGCGAAGGCCTGATTATCAGTCCTGAGGATGACGCCAATATAAATGATGTGTTGGCAATGGGCTGCTGGACGCCGGTTGAAAAAACCTCTATTGGTTCGGAAGCACGCTGGAATGCCGAATTGATTAAAGCCGACGGCAGCCAATTCTCGGTAATGATGGACAATAAAGCACAGGAAATAGTCGATTGGCCGCTGACTGGCGAGCACAATGTCTACAACGCCTTGTCCGCTATCGCAGCCGCAAATCATATCGGTATTAAGGCGGCGGATGCAATAAAGGCTTTAAGGCAATTTAAAAACGTCAAACGGCGCATGGAAGTGATAGCCACTATTAAAGCCGTGACATTATACGATGACTTCGCCCATCACCCGACCGCCATAGAGACCACGCTGGACGGCTTGCGCAAACAGGTGGGCAACGAACGCATTATCGCCATTGTAGAGCCGCGGTCAAACACCATGCGCATGGGCGTTCATACGGAAACGCTGGCCAAATCCTTAAGCAATGCAGACCTCGCTATCATCTACCAGCCCGAAAGCATGGGTTGGGATTTAAGCCGGCTAAAAAAATATGCCAAAAATATAGAAATCTGCCTGTCGCTGGATGACATTATCGCTAAACTCAAATTTGAAGCGCGCTATGGCGGGCATTTCGTGCTAATGAGCAATGGCAGTTTTGGCGGCATATACCAGCGTTTGCAGGAAGCATTAGTTAGTTAAAATGTTGGTTTGGACGGAAACGCACGCCGGAATAATCCTGCAAATTCTTTGGCTTATTCCTACAGAGTTAACCGGGCGCGGCCCGGTTAACTGAAAAACAAAACCGCATTATGACAGCGCTCCGGTTGAGCGCCGTGTTAGGCTTGAACCTCAACGAACGAGCTTGAAGAATGCGGCATGGGAATACGCTGACCTTCTTCTTTAAGCCCCTCAATGTGAAACTCGATAGCTTCTTGAATAAGTTGCAGAGCTTCTTGTGATGACCCGCCTACAGCTATACAATCTGGGAGATCAGGGACATAGGCGCCAAAGCTCGTTGGGCCTTCTTCAATAACAACCATATACCGCATATAAACCTCTATTGCTTAAGCCCCGCTTGTTTCAAAACGCCAATAAATGTTCCAGGCGGGACATCTACGCTGGGCTTTCCAGCAACTGTGACCGTACCGGATTTGATGGGATGGTGGAACTGATGATGGCTTCCTTTTTGCCGCACCTGCTGCCAACCATTTCGTTCAAGCATAGCGATAAGATCTTTAACTTTTATGCCGGAAGTTTAGCACAGCATCTTCTTGGTACTCAACCGGGAACATGCCTAACATAACGGTAGCGCGGCCTACATAATCTTAAAAATTTATGAATTGCCAAATGGCCGTAGTTAGATTGAGCGTTGTATTAGGCTTTTGTTCTGTTTCTTGCTTTATTGTAAACCTCATTATTTTCCCTTTTGCCTACGGCAATAACAAAAACATGGATTTCTCGATCATCAACTTCATAAACAAGCCGATAACCCGCCGAATGAAGTTTAATTTTATAAGCACAATCAAAACCACGTAATCGATTGGACTGAATATGGGGATTTTCTAAGCACTTTTTCAGTTTGCTTTTAAACTGAGCTTTAATGCTGTTATCCAGATTATCCCACTCTCTTTTGGCGCTGGGCAGAAATTTTAATTTATAAGTCATCAAGCGTAACTTCAATTGCCAAATGCTTTTCCGCTTGTCTTGCCTTGACTATTTCACCTAATTCATAATCTTCTAATCTATCCATTAGCAGCTCATATATATCCGCCGGGACAAGATAGGCTGTTGGCAGATTATGATTAAGAATAGCGATAGTTTCTCCTTCGGCTTTGTTTAATAAAGCTGTTGGGTTTTTCTTTAATTCAGAAATGCTTGCACTAAACGAAGCTAGTATTTGTTGCATATACATACCTTAATAAGCACTAAATTAAGTGCTTATATTAGCCCTTTATTTGAAAAATACAAGCCTAATTGTCTGCGCAGCTTAACGTTAAGCTAACCAAGCGCGGCACCGGGAAGCTGAAAAACAAAACCGCCTTATGGCCGCGCTATGGTTGAGCCGCAATATTGGGCCAATTTTTAGAGCCCATAGGTTGGGTTAGCGGCTTTACCGCGTAACCCAAGATTTGAGTGCCCATTTGTTGGGTTGCGGCTTACCCTAACCCAACCTACTCGGGCTCCATCCGCTCCGATTATGGCGGTTTGCCTGTCGGCGAAACCGCCTTACAGCTTTTTTCTCAAGTGAAAATGGTAATTTCAAGTTAGCAACACGGCAACCTAACGCAAAGGTAAGGGGCGCGCCGCTCTCCGGGCTTGAGCAAAGCCGCCTAACCTTGATTAAAACCAAAACTTCAAAACCGCTAACGGTCGGCGCGTCCCTTTTGACCGACTTGTTAGGCCAGACACAAGATAGTTTATTAAACATTTGACGTACTGCCTTTTAGTTAGTGCGCCTTACAGTTTTGATAAACACTGGCCTCTGGAAGCAAGCGGCGCGGGCATCAGTCAACTGCAATTTTTTGTTGGGCATATTTGTCTGCTAATTTAGCTGATATTTTCTCATTCCAACAAGACCAATTAAACCAGAACCAAACAACAAAATTGCTGATGGAATTGGTACTGCTGATGTTTTTATATCCAGTATTACTTGCGTATCTGAATTGAAAGTTAGAGATGTCCAATTAATAGCAATATTATGGTTATTATAAGTAACATTTGCCGATGTTAAACCAGCCATATTTGTTAGGGGGTTAACCGTAATTGATGAAAAAACAATATTATTGACGGTTAATAACGCTCCATTTTCAATATACAAACCATCTTGGGCATAAGATGCAATAGAATCACTCCAGGTACCCGAAGCATAATAATTAAATATAATCTGACTGTCATTCGCACTAATATCAAAGTATCCATCAAAAGTACTATGACTATTACCCGCGACAAAAGAACCAGGACTGCCTAAATCGTCATACTTTTCTCCATATGCATAATATTGCTAATCTATAGTATTACCTAACAATGCAGCATTAACAGGATTTACAAAAAGGCAGATGACTAACCATAGTATTTTTTTCATTTTTCTCTCCAATGCCAAATTTTTAAAGGAAATAGTGGTTAGGTGCTGTACGGTCGATACGCCTAACGTCGTGGTGAACGGCGGGCCGCGATGATGGTAGATATTGCCACTGCGCTGGCCGCCCGTCCGCTCGACCTAAAGTTGGGCCGCAGTCGGATACTAACTGTCATAGTGCGCAAGAGCTTTGTACGCCTTCCCGTCTGGATTGAAAAACAGCACTTCGATTGCGAGCTTACCCAACACCGCTCTGTAGTAAATGGTGATGCTATTCACGCAGACGAACACTTGGAGTAGCTCGAAATGCAAATCAGGTATGCGCTCTAAAGCTGTACGCCAGTATGCACCTACGTGAGCTTTTCCCTTAAGCGTTCCAGAAGGCTCCCCGGTAAACGCAACGATGAATGGACTGCTCATCTCGACGTCCTCAGCATAGTGAGACAAAACCCTTTCAAGATTATGAGCGTTCCACGAATCTACCCACTCCTGCGCAAACTGCTGAGCCCAATCTTTACTGATCACGTACGATTTCTCCTCAATGATCTTTTGCAGCCCAACGTTAAGTAGGCCCCTATCAAGTGCCTATAAAAACTTAACCAGCGGTGCATATCACTGTTCTTTTTTAAACTATGCTGAATTTACTCCAGGCCGTTTTAAATAGCAAACCGTTATGAAAAATACAATTACACCTGAATCATCACCTCCAAAACTATTGGATCAGGTGCGTGATCGCATACGGGTTAAGCATTACAGCATTCGTACCGAATCACAATATTTACAGTGGATTAAGCGCTTTATTTTGTTTAACGGCAAGCGTCATCCACAAGGAATGGGAGCCTGGAGGTTGAGGCGTTTTTAACGCATTTGGCGGTTGAAGGCAAGGTGTCGGCCTCGAGGCAAAATCAGGCGTTGCCGGCGTTGTTATTTTTGTATAAGGAGGTGCTGCAGATTAATTTACCGTGGCTGGATAACATAGTAAGGGCGAAGCAACCGCAGCGTTTACCCGTGGTGTTAACACGCACCGAGGTGCGTGCCGTATTGACGCTGATGAGCGGAACCTATGGGTTGATGGCTAATATTTTGTATGGTTCAGGAATGCGCTTAATGGAATGCGTTCGGTTGCGGGTTAAGGATGCAGATTTTGAACGCCGGGAGATTTTGATTCGTGATGGCAAGGGAGCAAAAGATCGAGTGACCATGTTGCCTGAATCGGTGGCGAGCTCATTACAAGCGCACTTAATCCAGCGCCGTATTTTGTTTGACGCGGACATACGCATAGGCAAGGCTACGGCTTTTTTGCCGGATGCGCTGACGAGCAAGTACCCGAATGCGCCGGTGGAATGGGGCTGGCAGTATATTTTTCCTTCGGGCAGTTATTCAGTTGATCCTCGTAGCGGCATTGAGCGCAGGCATCATGTTGATGAGAAATTATTACAACGGGCTATGAAAAAAGCAGTGCTGGCGACTGGTATGGCAAAGTTGGCGGCACCTCATACGTTACGCCATCGTTACGCCATTCATTCGCTACCCATTTGCTTGATTCAGGGTACGACATTCGCACGGTGCAAGAGCTGCTTGGGCACAAGGATGTGCAAACGACGATGATTTATACGCATGTGCTGAATAAAGGCGGGCGCGGCGTTAGAAGTCCCTTGGATATGTAAGGTTTGCGGAATCGCATATAAAGCCCCGGTTTATTCATTGTATGGCGTAAAAATAAAACTCATCCGGGATGGTAAAATCACTTCCGGCAAGCCACCTGAATGCATAAAAATATGAAACATCAGCGAAGGTGAGACCATAAAGAAAATAGAATAGGCAAAGATAATTTCCGGCAGAGGAGTGCTATCCTTGTACTTTTTTCATGTTGTCTCCTTTAGTTAAGAATCTTCGGCCAATTTGTAACACATGCTCTTTTCCGTCTTTCCGGCAGGAAAGCCCCGTCGTATGAACCCAGGCTACATGGACGTAAGTTCCACATGCCATCCTTGGCTTCTGGAGACCGGCACTCCATGCCGGTATGACGCTTTCGTTTTAGCTGAGGAGCCTTGCAATCGGGTTTGTCTTAAACTATCACTTATCAGGAATGAATCATGAGCCGGTTAATCTGGATATTTTTACTAAGCGCCTTACTGTTTTCAGCAGCAGCTCCCGCCAAACCGTTGCCGCCCGATCAGGTGCCGGAACCCCTTAAACCCTGGATTAACTGGGTGTTACAGGATAATCCTGACCTTGCCTGTCCTTTCATCTATAACAGTTATGAGCAAAAGCGCTGTAGCTGGCCAACGCAAGCGAATCTTGAATTAACGCCTGAAAAAGGTAATTTTTCGATCAGCTGGAAAGTCTATCAGGACAGCTGGATCAGTTTGCCGGGAGACAGTAAAAACTGGCCGCTTGATGTTACCGTCAATAACAAGACCGCGCCGGTTATGGATAGAGACGGGATTCCGGCGATTAAACTGACAGCCGGAAACTATCAGGTTAAAGGCGATTTTTTATGGGATGCTATTCCTGACAATTTAAGCATTCCGGTTGATACGGGTCTCATCAGCCTGAAAATTAACGGCGTGGCCATTCAGACGCCGGCTGTCAGGGACGGGCAGATCTGGTTAAAAGAAAGCGAGATAGGTCAAAAAAAACCTGGAAATATTCAAAACAGTCTTGATATTCAGGTGTTCAGGAAAATTATTGACGAAGTGCCGTTACAGGTTTTAACCCGCCTGGTGCTCGAAGTTTCGGGCGAGCAACGCGAAGTGAAATTGGCCAGGCCGATCCCGGACGGATTCATACCATTGGCTTTACACAGTCCGTTTCCGGCTCGTCTGGAGCCGGATGGACACTTACTGCTGCAACTTCGTCCGGGCCGCTGGGAACTTGACATACTGGCCAGAAGTTCAAAAGAATTACAGTCTCTACCCTTTACTGTTGACGATAAAGACTGGCCCAAATCGGAAATTTGGGTATTGGATGCGCGCCCGGATCTGCGCGTCGTTGAAATTGAACAGCTTGACGCCATCGACGCCACCCAAACCAATTTGCCGGCGGCTTGGAAAGCCTTGCCCGCTTATAAAATCGAGCAGGGACAAGCGCTGGGATTTAAAGTAATACGCCGGGGCGATCCTGAACCTGAACCTAATCAGCTCAACTTGACCCGTAAGCTGTGGCTGGATTTTAACGGCGAAGGCTATACCGTCAATGATACGATTACCGGCAAAATGACCAGTGGCTGGCGGCTTAATGCGCTGCCGCAAACGCAGTTGGGTAAAGTAACCCTGGATGGCGACAGCCAGCTTATTACCCGGCAAGCCGGAACGGACAAACAAGGTGTGGAAGTCAGAAAAGGCCTGATAGCGCTAACTGCGGACAGCCGTAATGCGGGCAGTATCCGCACCATAAGCGCGGTAGGCTGGGAGCAAAGCTTTCATAATGTCAGCGCCGAACTGAACCTGCCGCCGGGCTGGCGTTTATTGGCAGCCGGCGGCGTGGATAATGTGCCGGATAGCTGGATTTCCCGCTGGACGCTGCTGGATTTATTCCTGGTCTTGATCGCGGCGCTGGCAACCGGCAGGCTATGGAATTTCTATTGGGGACTGTTTGCCCTGCTGACCCTGGCTATCATCTGGCATGAACCGGGCTCGCCCCATTTTGTCTGGCTGAACATTCTGGCCGCGACAGCATTAATTAAAGTATTGCCGCAAGGGAAATTCTTTAAATTCATGAGCTGGTATCGCAATGCTTTCTGGCTGGCGCTGATTGTTATTATCGTGCCTTTTATGGTGGACCAGATACGCATGGGACTTTATCCGCAACTGGAAAAGCCCTGGCAAGCCATCATTATGCCCGAGTATCCGGCAACTGAAGCAGTGCCTGCGCCGGCAGCGGACAGTGGTGGCATGCAGGATCAAATGATGCGTAAATCAATATCCAGGTTGGAAGAGCGAAAATACGCGGCAGGCTCGGGAGAAAGCGCCGTGAATTTTGAGCGCATAGACCCGACAGCCAAAATACAGACGGGGCCGGGACTGCCGCAATGGCAATGGCATAAAGTGATGTTGTCATGGAATGGCTCGGTGGATGCTCAGCAACAGCTGCATTTATGGTATCTGTCGCCGGCAATAACCTTACTGCTGAATTTTATCCGGGTTGCTTTAGTGGTTGCGCTGGCTTTATTAATGTTCGGCATAGCTGAAAAATTCAGATTCAGGGTTAAAACAGCCACGCCTTTGTTGTTATGGTTTTTGCTGTTGCCAGTAATATTCATGCCGTCACAAAATGTTTATGCCCAATTTCCGGACCGGGCCCTATTGGACGAATTGAAAAACCGGCTGCTGGAAGCGCCCGACTGTTTGCCGGGCTGCGCCCAGATTCCGCAGATGAGCATGGCTATCACTGAAAAGGAAATAGCCATCACTCTGAAGATTCATGCGCAGCAATCGGTAGCCGTGCCTTTACCTGCTGAATACGGACAATGGTTTCCCAATCAGGTCTTGGTGGACGGCGAAATAGCGCAAGGGCTTTATCGTAATAACACGGGCTTGTGGATTAACCTGGGCGAAGGCGAACATCAGGTTGTACTCAAGGGGATAGCGCCTTCATTGGCTGAATTTACCTTGCCTTTATCTTTAAAGCCGCATCATGTCACCCTGGAAAGTAGCGGTTGGCAGGTCGCTGGCATTCAGGAAAATGGCCAGGCTGATAGTTTTTTGCAATTCACCCGCATGAAGCAGGCTAAAGAGGAGGACAGCAAGGCTGTGCTGGGTCCCGGGGCTTTGCCGCCGTTTGTTAGGCTCGACCGCACCCTGCAACTGGGACTGGATTGGCGGATTGTCACGCAAATTACCCGCGTTTCATCGCCGGATTCAGCCGTTTTATTAACCGTGCCGTTGTTACCGGGTGAAGCAGTTACCACGCCTGGCATTCGCGTTAAGGATAATAAAGCCGAAGTTAATATTCCGGCACAGCAAACTTTTATCCAATGGGAATCGGTATTAAAAAAGTCGGAGGCAATTGATCTTGCCGCCGCGCAAACGAATCAGTGGATTGAGGTCTGGAAAGCCGATGTCAGCCCAATCTGGCATATTGAAACATCAGGTATTCCCCTGATTCATCAAAATAGCGATGCGCAATGGCTGCCGGAATGGCGCCCCTGGCCTGGAGAAAAAGTCACGCTAAACATAACCCGGCCCGAAGCGGTGGAAGGTCAAACCTTAACTATCGATAGCAGCCTATTAAGCATTAAGCCTGGGCAACGCACGCAGGACGCTGAATTGAAAATCAGCCTGAGAAGTTCCCAAGGCCTGCAGCACACGCTTACCTTACCGGAAAAAGCAGTGCTGCAATCGGTAGCCATCAATGGACAGACCCAGCCGATCCGGCAGGACGGCAGAAAACTCACATTACCGGTTAATCCCGGCAAGCAGGACGTTTCAATTAACTGGCAACAGGCAACAGCCGTGAGTAGCGTCACAACCACGCCGCTGCTTGATTTAGGTCAGGCAAGTGTTAATACTAACCTGAGTATCGGCTTAGGCCAGGATCGCTGGGTATTATTTACCTTCGGGCCAAAGTTTGGCCCGGCCGTTTTATTCTGGGGCGTGCTGATCGTTATTTTTATTTTATCGCTGGGTCTGGGCAAAATTCCGCTGACTCCCTTAAAAAGCTGGCAGTGGTTTTTATTACTGGTTGGACTTAGCCAGATACCGATTGAATCGGCAGGCGTGGTTATTGCCTGGTTGATAATATTGGGCTGGCGGGCGCAGCAGCCCATTGCACAATCAGAGTATTTTAATGCGCTGCAAATTATTATTGGCGTTTTAACAGTGGCTTCACTCGCCATGCTGTTTTTGGCTGTCGAGCAGGGTTTACTGGGCTCGCCTGAGATGCAGATTACCGGCAACCAGTCTTCTGCATTTTTACTGAACTGGTATCAGGACAGAAGCTTGGCTATATTGCCGACAGCGACGGTTATTTCAGTGCCGCTGATTATCTATCGATTATTGATGCTGGCCTGGTCACTTTGGCTGGCAGTTTCATTACTTAATTGGCTGAAATGGGGCTGGACGTGTTTTTCAGCTAACGGTTTGTGGAATAGAAAGCCGGTTATAAAGAAAACCTTAGCGGTTGAGCAGGAGGATAAATAGCATAAGAAAGTAGTTTATAAACCAACCTTATTAATAACCGCAGCATGTCAACTTTCCGTTTTCAGCAATTTTCAATCTTGCAAAAACGATCGGGTATGAAAGTTTGCACGGATGCCATTTTATTTGGCGCTATGGCGCCGGTTCAGCCGGGTGACCGGGTGCTGGACATTGGTACGGGTACAGGCCTGCTTGCGTTAATGGCCGCTCAATTGGGGGCAGCGAAAGTCACTGGCGTGGAGTTAATCCGTGAGGCTTATGAAGAGGCTGCTATTAATTTCAACCTAAGCCCGTGGGCGGCTCGAATTGAGGCGATTCATCAGGACGTTCAAGGCTTTGCCTTAACTGCAGACGATCAATATGACCTGATAATCAGCAACCCGCCGTTTTTTGCCAATCATATCAAGGCGGCGGGGTCAGATAGAAATGCCGCCAGGCATAACGATTTACTCTCTTTTGCTGATTTAATCAGCAGTGCCGATAAATTACTGGCGAAACAGGGGGTATTTTATGTGCTGATTCCCCTTTCTGCAGTAGAAAAATTTTCCGCCGCCGCATTAAAAGCTGGGTTTCACTTAATTAATCAAACTGATTACCGCGGTTATGCTCATACCAAGGCCAAAGTTTCTGCGCTTACTTTCAGCCGCGCGGCTTCCGCGTTTACAGCACGGGTATTGACAGTTTATGAATCCCTGGGAAAGTACACGAAAGAAAGTGAAGGTTATTTAGCGGATTTTCTTTTACGGTTTTCTCAAGATTGTCAGGCGCAACAATAGGCAACACTTCCATGCGCTGCCTTGTTGCATTCGACGTTAACTGAATCAGTTAACTGTTCGGTGTCCGCGGCCTCTCATACAACTGGAGTAAGCCCTTTTATATTGCTCTTCAGAGCTGAATCCCTGTTTGGCGCCTCCGCCAAAACCACCCGCGGCCGCGCCTATTGCGGCGCCTGCGCCTGGATTCCCGGTAAAGGCGCCTACTACTGCGCCGCCGGCCGCGCCCAGCAAACCGCCTACGCCTGCGCCTATAGCGGTTTCTTTTGCTGATCCACCCGATGAGTGGCTGGCAAGGTCCTTACATTCCGCCATATCCTGATTGATTCGATAAGCATTGGGATCATTATATGCATCAACGGTGGGCGTCCATCCTCCATAGCTGTAGCAACCTGAAACCAGAATGCTGCCTATGAAAGCAATGCTGACTGTTAGTTTTTTCATTTTTAGTTACCTTTCACTAGTTATTTATGAAATTTTAGACCATCAATTGTTTCTTTAAGTTTAGGCTATTGCTTATGAATAAAACATGAATGCCGCTCTATTAAAGCAACGAAATTATAATTCTCTTAATACGCGCATTGGCGACTTGTTAACCGCATCCCTAACGCCCCAATAGCCGGCCAAACCAACGAATAAAGCGCCGGTTAGCGGAAGCAATCCCCATAAATAAAAATTAGGGCTGTAATCCATATGTATGACCTGAGTATACAAAACGTAAATTATGGCTTCTGAAATAAGCACTGATAACACACCGGCAATAACTCCCAGCAAGCCAAACTCAATCAGGTGGGTTGTTCTTAAAAACGAGCGATTAGCTCCCAGTGTTCTCATTAAAGCGGCATCCAGAATCCGGCTGTCCAGGGTGGAATAAACGGCAGCGAACAAAACTGTGAAACCTGCCATTAATGCAAAATACAACAGGTAATTGATGGCTTGAGTTAATTGGGTCAGTATGGTTTTGAATTGCTGTAAAATTAAATCGACCTCAAGAATAGTGGTGCTGGGGTATTTTTTTACCAAGGTATTTAAAAAGTTTTTCTGTTTTTCAGCCAAATAAAAGCTGGTGAGATACGTGCTCGGATACGCATCGAGAGTGCCGGGTGAAAAAATCATATAAAAGTTAGGTTTCATCGTATCCCATTGAAGCTTACGGATGCTGGAAACTATCGCCTTAATCTGTTGACTACCGACAGTAAATAACAAATGATCGTTCAAATTTATTTTAAGGCTTTCGGCTAATTTTTCTTCGACGGAAACCAATTTGACCGAACTCAGTTTGATCGAACCCAGCCCGGATTGTTTAGCATCCCACCAGTTACCCGCGATAATTTTATTATCATCAGGAAGCTTGGAAGTCCAGGTAAGACTTAGCTCCCTATGGGTAGCGTTTTCCCCCTGGGTATCCTTAGAGACAATTTGTTGTACCGGTGTGTCATTGATTTCCACCAGACGGCCTCTGACTACCGGATAATACTCACTGCCTTTGATATGCTGCTGCTCCATTTCCTGTTTAAACGACGGTAATTGCTCAGGAAAAATATTAAGAGCAAAATGATTCGGCGCATTTTCGGGTAATTGTTTGTGCCAGTTATCAATCAGATCGTTACGCACGGTAAAACTGAGCACCATAGCAACCAGCGTAATGCTGAAAGCGAGTATCTGGCTGACACTGTTCCGGCTGTTTCTTAACAGGCCTTGTACCCCGAAACGCCAGATCAGGTTCATATGCGGCAACAGGTTCCGGGTTAAAGCCAGCAGGCCGAAAACCAGCAGTCCCAGCACCAGCAAAGTAATAAAACCGACCCCGATAATAGTTGCCGTCATTTTAATATCATCCGTGTATCGCCATATTAATATCGTAATAACACTGCCTGCCAAGCCGTACACCAACCAGGCGCTGCTGGGTAAAGGCTCCAATTCCCGGCGCAACACGCGTAGCGGCGAAACCTGTTTAAGACGCAACAGGGGCGGCAGGGCGAAACCCAATAACACAGACATGCCGATGATAAAACCGAAAAATATCGCCAATAAGCCGGGATTGGCGATTTGCCTGGGCAGCAGCTCCTCTAACAGATGAAACAGGGCTTGTTGCGCAAACCAGCCCAACAGACAACCCACGGCGCTGGCCAATGTGCCCAAAACGATGAACTGACTGCTGTAAAGCCAGAGTATTTCCCGTTGCCTGCAGCCCAGGCAGCGTAAGATGGCGGTAGCATTAAAATGGCGTTCCGTATAACGGCGGGTCGCCATGGCAACGGCAACGCCGGAAATCAAGAGCACGACAATGCTGGATAAGCCCAGATAACGTTCCGCGCGGCTCAATGCTGAACCCAATTCCGGACGGTCATCATGAATATCCATAATGCGTTGCGATGGATTCAACTGCGGTTTAAGCCAGCGGCTGAATTCCGTTAACGCTTTGGTTTTACCGCTGAACTGGAAGAAATAATGGACATGGCTGCCGGGCTGTATGATGCCGGTTGCCTGCAAGTCAGCCTCGTTAATCATGACGCGCGGGGAAAAACTGTAAAAATCGCCGCGCTTGTCAGGTTCATACGTTAGAACATGACTGACTATCAGTTTTTTTTCGCCTACATTTAACGGATCGCCCAACTTGAGTTTAAGCGCGGATAAAACGCGCTTTTCAACCCAGGCAGTTCCGGGTTCCGGTCCTTTTTGAACGGCTGCTTCAGTCAGGTAATCCGATGCCGTGATTTTTAAAAAACCGCGTAAAGGATAATTAGCGCTAACGGCTTTGATACCGGCCAGTAACAGTTCGTCATGTTCAATCACGACACTGGAAAATTCAACCGTCTGAGATTGCGCCAGATTAAGCTGCCTGGCCTTGGCCAGCCAGTCCTCAGGCAGCGCTGCAGGGCCGGCTATCACCAGGTCGGCAGCCAGAAACTCTGCCGCCTGCGCGGTCATGGTGCGTTGAAGGCGGTCTGCAAACAATGAAATAGCAGTCGAGCTGGTGACTGCAATAATTAAAGCCAGCACCAATATGGTTAATTCACCGGAACGGCTGTCACGCCATAACAGGCGCAGGGCAAGATTAAAGCGGTTCATGTTAGTGTCTAAAAATAAATATGGAGCTTGCCCCTCCCTGGTTACTGGATACCGGCGATCCCTGCCGGTATGACGCTGTCTTCGTTTAGCTGACGGTCCTTACCAATCAGGTGCCGGAATGAAGGCAAAATACAAGCTGACTTATTGTTATCAGCTTATTAGGCGCTCATAAAGTTATTAACAGAATTCAAAATATAGAATTACCCTGAACTTAAAAAATCGCAGTTGAGTATTCCAAAATCCCGTTCGCTCTAAGCCTGCCGGGTACGCTGCGGGGAGTCGCTATTTTTGCGAAAGCTTTTATGGGCATCCCTGCCCAACAAGCGGCAAAAATCACGCGACCGCTCATGCCTGCGGCGGCCCCAGCCGTCCTGCTTCACTCGTTGGATACCCGACCTGGGGTATCCAATATCGTTCTCGCAATGACTCGACGCGATGTCGTAATGCTTTGCAATTCCACTCCGCAAATAGCGCTCCGTGGAATCGCCCAGCCCTATCGCTTCTAGGGACTACTCGACTCCTGTCTCGCAGCGCAGGAGAGCCCTGGCTAAGAGTGAGCATGCTTCGACAGGCTCAGCACGAACGGGTATAACATTACCTGATTACGTATAAGCTTCAGCCAAAATAGAAGCAAAACGACCTTGGCGATGCTTAAGCTGCGTCACCCCGGCATGGACTGCCGGGGTCCAGGTTACATGGAAGTAAACTTTGATGGTGAATCACATCCCTGTATTCTGGATACCGGCAGTCCATGCCGGGGTGACGTTAAATTGAGACATTGCTACTTTAGCTGAAAGTGCTACGTAATCAGGTAACATTATCCATAAGTTGTTCGTGGTGAGCACTTAGTCTACGCTCAGGAGAGCCCTGTCGAAAGGCTTATTTGCTTCGACGTGCAGCACGAACGGTTCAAACTTTAAAGGGCCGGATCAATAGTGAAAATTAATCCCGTCAATTGCTTACGATTTTTCCTGAATCCAGTTTAATAGTGCGCCGGCAACGGGTAGCCAGGGCTGGGTCATGCGTCACTAGAATCAATGTGGTGTTATTTTCATGGTTAAGTTCGAACAGCAAGTCAATAATATATTCACCCGTTTTACTGTCGAGATTGCCAGTAGGCTCATCGGCAAACAGAATAGCGGGCCGCGTGACAAAAGCCCTGGCTAATGCCACGCGCTGCTGCTCGCCGCCGGAAAGCTGTTTCGGCGTATGCGATAAACGATGCGACAGACCGACTCTATCCAATAATACCGTAGCTGAAAATTTGGCATTTTTATCGCCGCTTAATTCCAACGGCAACATGACATTTTCCAGAGCCGTCAGTCCCTGCAGTAATTGAAACGACTGAAATACAAAGCCTATCAGCTCATTACGCATGGCCGCCCTGCCATCTTCATCCATGCCGGTCAGCACCTGTCCATTCAGGATGATAGAACCGGTGCTGGGCGTATCCAGTCCCGCCAGCAGGCTTATTAATGTGGATTTCCCTGAACCGGACTCGCCCACAATGGCTATGCTTTCGCCGCCATTGATTATCAAATCTATCGATGACAAGATATGTAAAGTCCCCTCGGAAGTGATGACCGATTTACCCAGGCTTTCTGTTACTATAATGCGTTTTAATAATTCTGCTTGAATTTGCATAATGATCCGATTATTTTTTGCCGTGATAGTTACGTTAACCTCAATGACCGCTATAGCCAAATCAATTGTGGTGTTGGGAGATAGTATCAGCGCCGAGTACGGAATTGAAGTAGGACAGGGCTGGGTTTCTTTGGTTCAGAACAGACTGAAGGAAAAAAACAGCAGTTATGTCATTCATAATGAAAGCATTAGCGGCGACACCAGCGCAGGCGGGCTGGCGCGGATAGATAAAGCGTTAGCCAAGCATAAGCCAGTGATAGTTATACTTGAACTGGGGGCGAATGACGGTTTGCGTGGCATATCTCCCAAGATTATGAAAAATAATCTTGCCGAAATCGTTCGGCATTCACAGAAGGCCGGTGCAAAAGTATTATTACTCGGCATGAAAATACCGCCCAATTACGGCAAGCGATATGTGGATATGTTCTATGCTGTTTATCCGCAGTTATCGGCAGAGCTAGGCATCCCCTACATTCCTTTTATTATGGAAGATGTTGCTCTGGTTAAGGAATTAATGCAGCAGGATGGATTACATCCCAATGCAAAAGCACAGCAGATTATTGCTGACAAGGTATGGATACATCTCATGCCCTTATTAAAATAAAAGAGGAGAGTCAATTATGACATTACTAAGCTTGAAGCATGCCAACAGAATTATAGAAAAAGCTATCAGCAAGGCCAGGGAATTAAATATGGCGCCTTTAACCGTGGTTGTCCTGGATACGGCGGGCCATATAATGGCCATGCAACGAGAAGACGGCGCGACCATGATCCGTCAGCAAATTGCCACGGCAAAAGCCTGGGGCGCCGTCAGCATGGGCATATCATCCCGCAGTTTGGCAGGCGTGGCGGAGCAGCGGCCGAATTTTATGAATGCCTTGATAGGAATGGCCGAGGGAAAGATAATGCCGGTCCCCGGCGGCGTTCTGATTCGTGATGAAGAAAATAATATTGTCGGTTCAGTCGGAATCAGCGGCGACGTTTCGGATCAGGATGAGCGCTGCGCCATTGCAGGCATAGAGTCCGCGGGCTTTGTGGCGGGGGTATGAGTGAAAATTAAAAATACTTCAAACAAGTTCCCAGGCAGAAACAGGAGTTGAAATGATAATAACAGCGCTGGATATTCCGGAAGTCCTCATTATTCAACCCAAGGTGTTTGGCGATAGCCGTGGCTTCTTCCTGGAAAGCTATAATCAGCAGGCCTTCAATAAGGCCACCGGGCTTGACCTGTATTTCGTGCAGGATAACCATAGCCGTTCGGCCAAAGGTGTATTGCGCGGTCTGCATTACCAAATCCGGCAGCCCCAGGGCAAGCTGGTTCGCGTGGTGCGCGGTTCAGTGTTTGATGTAGCCGTTGACATCCGTAAAAAATCACCCACTTTCGGGCAATGGGTGGGCGTGGAGCTGAATGAAGAAAATCACCGCCAAATATGGGTGCCGCCCGGTTTTGCTCATGGCTTTGTGGTTTTAAGCGAAACGGCTGAAGTGCTTTATAAAACTACCGATTATTATGCGCCTGAATTCGAGCGTAGTATTATCTGGAATGATCCGGCCATCGCTATAAACTGGCCAATTCAGGAAGAACCGCAGCTTTCGGCTAAAGATAAAGCAGGGTTGCCGCTTGCGCAGGCCGAGGTGTTTACATGAATCCGCATGCATCGCAACCCATTTCGCTCATTGCCCTTGCCCGCAGCCTCTGGCGTAATCGACAGCTCATCACGCAAATGACCAGGCGGGAAGTCGTAGGACGTTATAAAGGTTCTGTCATGGGTTTGCTGTGGTCGTTTCTCAACCCGGTATTCATGCTGGTTGTTTATACCTTCGTATTTTCCGTAGTCTTCAAAGCCCGCTGGGGAGTCGGGGACGAAAGCAAAACCCAGTTTGCCGTGGTGCTGTTTGTCGGCATGATTGTGCACGGCTTGTTTGCCGAAGTGCTCAACCGCGCGCCGGGACTGATTCTTGCCAACGTCAATTACGTTAAAAAAGTGGTTTTCCCCCTGGAAATCCTGCCGGCAATCACCATGGGCGCAGCATTGTTTCATAGTATGGTCAGCCTGCTGGTATTGTTGACTGCTTTCGCCATTTTCAACAGCTATGTGCAGTGGACGGCGGTTTTTATCCCTTTGATTTTACTGCCGCTGGTCATACTGAGCCTGGGTTTTGCCTGGATGCTCGCCTCGCTGGGCGTGTTTTTGCGGGATGTAGGCCAGACAATTGGTCTTTTTACCACCGTCATGATGTTTCTATCCCCTGTTTTTTTTCCGATTACTGCCCTGCCGGAAAAATACCGCTCCGTAATTATGGCCAATCCGCTCACCTTCATCATTGAACAAGCGCGTGAAGTGCTCATCTGGGGCCGCTTGCCCGATTGGACAGGTTTGGGCATTTATACCCTGGCTGCCATACTCGTGGCCTGGGCCGGCTACGCCTGGTTCCAAAAAACCAGAAAGGGCTTTGCCGATGTTTTATAATAAGGTGAAAGTTTTCGGATCAAAAATTGATAATAATGCGCGATGCGGAGTTATTGAAGGAAATATCACCGGCACCTCTGTCTCCGATCTATAAAACGGGGTTACAAGGAGTCTACTTACACTATTCAGCTTATGTAAAATAATAGCCTCCTATGATCCAGGCATACAAATATGACAACTAAATTAACGCATATGACCGATCAAGAATTCATTGAATTTTGCTATCAGAAAATACTAAGGAGAAATCCCGACCAAGAAGGCAGCCTACATTACACGCATGCTCTTAATTCTCATTATCTCACAAGAGAAGAAATACTAATTCAGTTTATTAGTTGTGAAGAGTTTAAATCTCGGGCAGCGTCCGAAGAATTCGTTCCATCAGGGCATTTTTATTCAGCTATACCATCTGTTGAGGAAAGAGAGGCTTTTCTATCCTCCGATTTGTCAGATGATAATGAAATTTTGGGTGTAAAACTAAATACCCAGAAGCAAATTGACTTATTGAAGCAATTTAAGAACTACTACGACCAATGCCCATTTCCTGAACATAAAACCGAACAATTCAGATATTACTTTTCAAATCCAGCTTTTTCATATACTGACGCATTGACGTTATACAGTATGATTAGAAACTTCAAACCCAAGAGGGTAATAGAAATAGGATCTGGTTTTTCTTCCTGTGTTATGTTGGATACGAGCGAATATTTCTTTAACGGGGAAATTAATTTTACATTTATTGAGCCATATCCTGAACTTCTTCATTCATTAATTAACCAGGCGGATAACAGACATACCATTATTCCAAAAAAATTCCAAGAAGTTGACAAGAATATCTTTAGCAGTTTAGAAGCAAATGATATTCTTTTTGTGGACTCCACTCATGTTTCAAAACTTAATAGCGATGTGAACAAGATAATCTTTGAAATACTTCCATCTTTGAAAAAAGGTGTACTAATTCATTTTCACGATATTTTTTGGCCTTTTGAATATCCTAAAGATTGGATTCGTGAAGGTAGAGCATGGAATGAAGCATATATTTTGCGGGCTTTTCTAGAATTTAACGTAAGCTTTGAGATTCTATTTTTTGCTGATTATTTATACAAACATCAACGCAACTGGTTCCAAGAAAATATGCCCCTATACCTTAAAAACTCTGGTGGAAATATTTGGATAAGAAAAATAGAAGACTAAAATTTGGATAAGAAAAATAGAAGACTAAACGGCTATATCTAGCCCCTAATCCTCAACCATCTACCATACGGGTTCGCATCGAGGACATCAGAAATTATGGAGCTTGAACCAGCATTCTCTGAGAGAAATAATACTATGATTTTAAAGATCTTAATCGTTAATTGCGAATAGTGCTGCTTAAATAACCTGTTCAATTTTAAGTTAAATTTTGCTAATTTTTACTATTGGTTACATTTAACCATAAGCTAACCGACATCAGCAGAAACTAAGGCTCCGGTAAATCTCCTTATTTATATTGCTAAAAAAGAGCTGCAATAAATTGATTTATGAGTATTAAACCCATTGCCTCAACTAACATCGTTTGGCATCACGCCACTGTAACCCGCACCCGCCGCGAAGCGCAAAATGGGCATCGCGGCGCCATCATCTGGTTTACCGGCTTATCCGGAGCGGGTAAATCCACCCTGGCTCATGCCGTCGAAGAATTTTTACATCAAGGCGGCTGCCGCACCTTTGTATTGGATGGCGATAATGTGCGCCACGGATTATGCAGCGATTTGGCGTTCTCCGCTAAAGACCGGCAGGAAAACATCCGCCGCATCGGTGAGATGGCTAAACTTTTCATGGAAGCAGGTATTATTGTGCTGACTGCCTTTATCTCGCCTTATCTTGCCGGCCGCGAACGCGTGCGCGCTATGGTTGAGCAAGGCGACTTTCTTGAAGTTTATTGCGACACTCCTATCGAAATCTGCGAAACCCGCGATATAAAAGGCCTCTATAAAAAAGCCCGTGATGGACAGATTGCCGAATTCACCGGCATTTCCTCGCCCTACGAAGCTCCGAAAACGCCTGAACTCACCGTGAACACCGGCGCAGCAGAATTGCAGATTTGTGTGCAACAGGTTATTGATGAAATGATTAGTCGTGGTATTATTAATAGCGCCAGCTTTAACTTTATACAGGACGCCACTGATTTATAAGTAATTTCAAGTGTATACTGATTAACGCGACACGCTTTCGCCTGCCAGCGTAAGCATAGAAACCAATGGCTGCTGCGCACCTTGCCGGATTGGGGCGGGCTAGGGTATTATACCATCCTTCGATTTCGGCTTAACCAGACAAGATGCTTTTAGGGCATTACGCAATGTAATCTTTGCGCGGCGGATAACTAAACAATGCGACTCTCTCGACAAACACAGCAAATTATCTGAGAGACTTTTGGTGCCGAGGCTAATGTAAAACTTTTGGATCAAGAATAAACAATGACGCAGGGGCCAACAATATGACCTCCCATCTATCACGACGAAGATTGAACGTAAAACCTTGCAACTTGCTGCCAGGTTTCAATTATGCATAGGCGACCAACCTATTTATGTGCTGGTACTTGACCCTAACACCCCCGGCAATCGGTACACGAGCGAGCCTCCATTAACTGGAATAAGACTACGAGGTCAACATATGACTACAACAGAAAAACTATATGAAGCGGTGCAGGATCTACCGGAGCCGGTAATCGCGGAGCTTCTGGATTTTGCAGAGTTTTTGCGCTCGAAAGTACGCAATAGGCCTCCAACTTCAAGCGATGAATTGTTGGTTGACTTAAAGGGCGGATTGGAAAACTCCCTCACTTTTGCGGGCGAATCTTTGAAGATTCAAAAACAGTTGCGTAATGAATGGCAATAAATATCTACTGGATACCAATTTTATTCTTGGCATCCTGAAATCCGACCCCCTCGTGCTTGCCCAGGCATCTGCGCGTCAGCTTCATGTTGGTGAATGCTCATACAGTGCAATTACGCGAATGGAGCTGCTGGGCTTTCACCGCATCACCCGGGAAGAGGAATCGTTAATCAGACAGAAACTTAATCGCCTTACCTACTTGCCTTTGACCGGAACCATAGAAAATGTAGTGATAGACCTGCGTCAGACTCGCAAGATCAAACTGCCGGATGCAATCATTGCTGCAACTGCGCTGTGTTTCGATATTGAATTATTGACATTGGATCAGCACCTTTTGTCGGTAGTGAATTCATCCTCCAAATTAAAGTAAGCCACTTGAACCTAAATCCCAAGATTGTAATGAATCCAACCTTGGATTTACCAGTAGCCCGTTTTCTGCATACGTTAGAGATAGTCGCGAAAGAAGGAAAACATCTGACCTATAACTGGAACGGTCTGTAAACCAGAAGGCAATTGATGTCAAGCGGGTAGACAGTCTGGAGCTAAACTCCGGTTGTGGCGAGCAACTGAAAGCCTTTGTATCCCGGTTTGGCAGAATGCAAGATGCAATGACCCTAATGGAACAAAAAAAGAAAGCCTATCTGAAGAACTGACCCTGCCGGGACAGGTTAATGACAAATACTATGAAACAAATTGAATTGCCGCAAACAGGGGTGTCGGAAAATACGGCCGGCATCGCCATCCGTATACAAAACCTCAGCAAATGCTACCAGATCTATGACGCTCCACATGACCGGCTCAAGCAGTTTGTCGTGCCTCGTGGGCAGCGGTTGTTTTGGCAAAAGCCCAAGCAATATTTCCGGGATTATTGGGCGCTAAAAGAGGTATCGTTTGAAATCAAAAAAGGTGAAATCATATAGCTGTTCTGGGGTGCGATTAAAAGTGCGGTTTAAGTTCCAGCACAGGCTTGACCGTTCGTCCTGAGCCTGTCGAAGGATGATCGGTTAAGCCATCCATGGTTCGACAAGCTCACCACGAACGGCTTAACCTGACACCCTACAGAAAATGGACGTAAGGCTGGTAAGTATCGGGGGTAAATCCCACTTTTAATCACACCCGTTGCGCTGTAATTAATTAACAACGATGAATTCACGAACTACAATTGAGAGGTTTAAATGCTACAAAGTTACGAAGCCATTTATGATCATGGTCGCTTGACTTGGCTGGGAGATAAGCCATCCGTAGAAGAAGCGCATGTTATTGTTACTTTATTGCCTGCCGAAGAAGCGCCTGCGCTAAAACGAAAGCGCCGGCCATCCTCGCGCATAGCCGGTCAAGGCAAAATTCCGGGAGATATTATTGCGCCGGCTGCGTCTACTGAGGATTGGAGCGCGTTGGTATGATTCTATTGGATACACATATCCGGGTCACCTGGATCCTGCTCGGTCGCGATGCTTTAAAACCAAACATTGCATCTGCGATTGAAGAGGCCGACAGAGTCGTGGTTTCCGCCCTATCCAGCTTTGATGTTATTCTGTCAGTCAAGGGGCGAAAACTGGATTTGCCTCTCTCAACCGATGAGTGGATAAAAGAAGCCCTGGCGCCATCAGCGATTGAGTGTTTGCCTGTTACTTGCTCGATTGCACAGCGATCTGTTAATTTAACGGATATACATCGTGACCCGGCTGATCGGATGATCATTGCAACAACTCTGGAGTATAATGCTCACTTGGCCAGTTGTGACACGGCATTTCCAAATTATCCCGAGCTTTCCGGTTATTTGTTGATGGGATAATGAGCATGACTGATATCGCCATCCGCGTTACCAACCTCAGCAAGAGCTACCAGATCTATGACGCCCCGCGCGACCGGCTCAAGCAATTTATCGCGCCCCGATTGCAGCGCTTGTTCTTGCAAAAGCCCAGGCAATATTTCCGCGAATTCTGGGCCCTGAAAGACGTCTCGTTTGAAGTCAAAAAGGGCGAGACTGTCGGCATTATCGGGCGCAACGGCTCGGGCAAATCCACGTTGCTGCAAATGATCTGCGGCACCCTTAACCCAACCGGCGGCAGCGTGCAAACCAATGGCCGCATCGCCGCCCTGCTGGAACTTGGCTCCGGTTTTAATCCCGAGTTTACCGGCAGGGAAAACGTTTATATGAACGGCGCTGTACTGGGCCTAAGCCATGATGAAATTGATGCCCGGTTTAATGACATCGCGGCTTTTGCCGACATTGGCGAGTTTATCGAACAGCCAACCAAGAAGTACTCTAGCGGTATGGTTGTGCGCCTGGCGTTTGCCGTCATCGCCCATGTGGGCGCGGATATTTTAGTGATTGATGAGGCCTTGGCCGTGGGTGATGCGTTCTTTACCCAAAAGTGCATGCGTTTTTTGCGTAATTTTATGAAAACCGGAACAGTGCTGTTTGTAAGCCATAGCACGGACAGCATTAAAAGTCTGTGCAACTATGCCGTGTGGCTTGAGAAGGGGCAGGTGCTGCAGGAAGGCGCGCCCAAGCAGGTGTGTGAACTTTACCTTGAGGCGTTTTATGAAGCGCAGCAAGGCAAGAGCAGTACCACAAAACTTAAAGCAATTAAGAGCCAGGACACTACACGTTCCCTAAAAGACCAGCGACTGGAGTTTATTAACGCCAGTAATTTGCGCAACGATTTGCAAATTTTCGAATTTGACCCCGAGTCTGCATCATTTGGCAAGGGTGGTGCGCAAATTACAAGTGTTGAATTTCTAGACAAGAACAGCTCATTGCTCGCTTGGGTAGTCGGAGGTGAGCAAGTTACCCTGCGTATCCATGCAATAGCACGTGAACCATTGGATGCTCCAATCATGGGCTTCGCCATTAAAGATCGGCTAGGTCAGGTTCTGTTTGGTGATAATACATATCTTAGTCACAGAGAAGATCCATTATTTTGTGAAGCGGGAAAAGAAATACAGGCAGAATTTACATTTCTAATGCCTATACTGCCTGCCGGCGACTACAGCGTAAATGTTGCTATTGCAAATGGAACACAGAATCAGCATGTTCAGCATCATTGGATACATGATGCAGTACTGTTCAAATCAGAGTCCAGCAGTGTCTCAACAGGACTTATTGGTATACCTATGCAGCATATAAAACTGAGTGTATCAGAGAATTAGGCGTGAAGAGAGAATTTGAAAATATGAAATTTACCGGTGAGCGTTATATTCCAACCGAGCAAGGCAGAATCCGTCTGGAGCATTATCATCGTTACGCAACAGTGCTGGATATGGTTAAAGAGAAAGATATCCTGGATGTGGCATGCGGCGAAGGTTATGGCTCATTCCTCATGGCCGATGGGGCGCGTTCGGTTGTCGGCGTGGATATTTCGGATGAGGTCGTTCACCATGCTTCGGCTACTTATACAAAATCCAATCTGAGGTTTCTCCAGGGCAGTGCAACGAATCTCAATTTTGCTGATGCCTCATTTGATGTAGTTGTTTCCTTTGAAACCATCGAACACTTGGCCGAGCAAGCGCAAATGCTTGCAGAAATCAGGCGGGTACTGCGCCCGGCCGGATTGCTTGTTATCTCTTCACCCAATCGGCCTATCTATTCTGAAGAGAGCGGAGAGCATAATGAATTTCATGTCAAGGAGCTTGATTTTAAGGAATTCGATGAATTGCTGAAAACGCAGTTTCAGGCAATACAATATTTCGGCCAGCGCATGTTGATGGGTTCTGTTATTCAGCCGCTTGAAGGCGGGCAAAATTCATTTCGAGCCTGGCATGATGACGGTAATAATTTGAAGCCGCATGCGGGCCATTTGACAGAGCCAGTTTACTTTGTGGCAGTCTGTGGAGCACACAGGTCCGACTTGCCAGGTATTGACACGTCTGTTCTTTATCCGGACAAGCTGGATTTGGTTAAACACTACGTAGGTTTTGCGAAATGGGCGCAAGCATTGGACAAAATTGTGATTGAGCGCGACAGACAAAGCGCCAACCTTCACCAAACTGTGGCTGAACGTGATAGTCAGATCGCTAACCTCCATCAAACCGTGGCGGAACGCGACAAGTGGATCGCTGACCTCAGCCAGGCTGTGGCTGAACGCGAACGCAGAAGTACGGACCGATTGGCGGCAATGGTGAGTAAGCTGGCAGAAGAGGCATACGTACGAGTTGGACAAATTGACAGCCTCAACCAGACTGTGCATGAGAAAGATGTGGATATTGACCATCTTAATTCAGTGATAAGCGGGCATGAAGACCAGCTTGCCAGCCTCAATCAGGTCGTGAACGAGCGCGAAGATCAGCTTGCCAGCCTTAACCAGGCCGTAACGGAACGCAATGGCCAAATTGACAGCCTCAACCAGACGGTGCATGAGAAAGAGGCGCGTATTGACCATCTGGATTCCGTGATAAGCGGGCATGAAGACCAGCTTGCCAGCCTAAATTTGGCTGTAACGGAACGCGATGAATCGATAAATAATCTTACGAAGGAAACGGTGAGTAGAGGTGAATGGGCATTGCGCTTAGACGCAGAGCTTAAGGAGGAACGCGTCAGATTGCTGCAAATTCCGCAAACCAATTCCTGGCGATTGACTTTGCCATTACGTGAAACGCGGCGCTGGATTTCTGCTCCGGATCAGCAGGCGAAGCGCTATACAAAGGTTTTTCCAGGCTTGGCTAAACGACTCTACCAATGGCTGCCGTTGAGCTATCAAGCTAAAGCAACCCATCGCAATCTTATTTCAAAATACTTTCCGAAAATGCTTTTGGCAAGCGGGAGCCCTTCGGCAACTATCTCAGCGTTGAGCATTCCCAATCCAGGTTTGTTTGTCAGTACTTCCGGGCAAACCATGGATATGGGTATTGAGCCCGTTGACATTAATTTAAGCTCTTCTTGTCATCCGATCGTGTCGGTAATTATTCCCGTTTTCGGTAAGCTTGATTACACTTTGCGTTGCCTGGCTTCTATCGCTTCAACTCCACCTGGCGTGGATTTTGAAGTCATCGTTGTGGATGACTGCTCTCCGGATCAATCGGCGGAAGAAATATCAAAAATTAAAAGTGTGCGGTTGATCCGTAATTCGCAAAATCAAGGGTTCATTCGCTCGTGCAACGCGGGTGCAAAAGCGGCTCAGGGTGATTACCTGTATTTCCTGAATAACGATACCGAAGTGACACCCGGATGGATGGATGAACTGCTGCGCACTTTCCGGGAATTCCCCGGCACTGGCTTGGCGGGCTCAAAACTCATTTATCCTGATGGGCGATTGCAAGAAGCCGGCGGCATCATCTGGCAAGATGGCAGCGCCTGGAATTTTGGGCGCTTCCAGGATCCACAGCTTCCCATTTACAACTATGCCAGGGAGGTGGATTATTGCTCGGGCGCCTCCATCATAGTGCCCAAGGCACTGTTTGATGAACTGGGCGGCTTTGACGAGCATTACCTGCCCGCTTACTGCGAAGACTCCGATCTAGCTCTAAGGATTCGGGATCATGGGTACCGGGTCATTTATCAACCACTCTCCGTCGTGGTGCATTACGAAGGGATCACTTCGGGAACGGATACAACTCAAGGAGCTAAAGCCTATCAAGTGGAAAACTTAAAGAAGCAGTTTCAGAGATGGGAAAAACGCATTATAAAACACCAAGCTCCGGGAATGGACGTCGACACTGCTAAAGATCGCATGGCCAAACGCCGTGTCCTGGTACTGGATCATTGTACGCCAACTCCTAATATGGATTCCGGCTCAATCGATACCTTCAACATTCTACTTCTAATGCGGGAGATGGGCTTTCAAGCGACTTTTATTCCTGAACACAATTTTCTATACTTGCCCGATTATACTTCGGCGCTGCAAAGAATAGGTGTTGAGATGCTGTACGCCCCTTATTGCACATCAGTTGAGCAGCACTTGAAAGAATTTGGCGGTCGGTATGATCTCGCTTTTCTCTTCCGTGTGGGTGTCGTTCAACGCCACCTTAAAACGATTCGCAGACATTGTAAAAAGGCTAAGGTACTTTTCCATACAGTGGATTTGCATCACATCAGAATGCTGCGGGAAGCTGAGTTGTTTAACGATATGGCAAAACAACAGGCGGCAGAAGAAATGAGGGAATCAGAACTGGCCGCTATTAGTGCTGTTGATATGACAACTGTAGTCAGTACTATGGAGCTTGAATGGCTTCGCACAGAGTTGCCCAACGAAAAAATCCATGTGCTTCCTTTTTCCAGAAGCATTCGTGGCACTGAAAAGGGCTTCCTTGATCGACGTGACATTGTGTTTGTTGGAGGGTATGAACATCACCCCAATGTGGATGCAGTCCAATATTTTGTCAACGAAGTAATGCCCTTCCTGCGTCGTCTTCTACCGGGTATTTACTTCCATGTGGTAGGGAGCAAGGCGACGGCAGAAATATTCGCATTGGAGGCGAAAGATGTTGTTATCACCGGCTTTGTTGATGACCTCAATCCGTTCCTGGATAAAATGCGCGTTTCGGTAGCGCCCTTGAGATATGGCGCGGGCATTAAAGGCAAAATTGGCACCGCTATGACGGTAGGTTTGCCCGTTGTGGCCACGCCGCTGGCGGCAGAAGGGATGTCGGTAACAGATGGGGAAAACATCGTGGTTTCAGAGGGAGGGGAGCAATTTGCTGAGGCCGTTGCAAGACTCTACCAGGATGAAGCTCTATGGAATCGAATAAGCCGAAACGGGCTAGAGCTTGCGGAAAACTTATGGGGCGCAGAGGCGGCCTGGAGAATTTTGTCAGATATAATGGCTGAATTAGGTCTTGATGCTGCGCGAGGCACAAGGAAGCTGTTACTTTATAATGCGAATTCGCAAGTATGAAAAACATCAAAGCTTTCCCTACAATTTCGGCGAGTCATGACTCTGCTTTGTGCTTTATATTCGGGCTTGTTGTTGGTGCGTTAGTTTTTGTTAGTTTATGGGGCACAGCCCCGCTTAATCCATTCAATATTGAATGGATATTGAATAATCCGTATGGGTCAGATTTTTGCTTCACGGAAATTGGTGTCCTTCAGTTCCTTAAATCTGAATGGACCTTTCCACCTGGTTTAACCAATGGATTACTATATCCTACTAGCACGTCCGTTGTTTTTTTTGATGCTATCCCCCTTGTTGCCATTATTGCAAAGGTGATTCGATTTTTTTATCCACATGATTTCCAATATTTTGGAATCTGGGGTTTTGTGTGTATGGCCCTTCAAGGGGGAATTTCCTCACTGATCATAAGAAAATATTGCGCTAATTCTATTATTTCGGCGATTTCATCGGCCTTTTTTTGCTTATCGCCATTTCTTCTAGGAAAGATGTTTGGTCACGCCTCAATGTCTGGACAGTGGCTCATATTGTTGCCTATTTTGTTTATCTGGTATCGCGATACCAAATTTGTGGCCAATCATGAGATTGTGCTGTGGTCAGCTATCACGGCTGTCAGCGTTGGCATTCTCGCCTATTTCACCCCAATGGTGTTTTTGTTGATGGTGGTGTACTATGCGGTGGGTGCGCAAAGCTCCGGCATAGTAAATAATCTAAAGCGTTTTGCGCTTTCTTTTATTTCATCAGTGGCCTGTTGTTTATTCGTACTGTGGTTTATTGGCGGGTTTTTGCCCGGCAACGATGTCTCCATCTTGGACTATGGAATTGCCCCCTATAACCTAAACGGACTGTTTAATCCTGGATGGTCCTCAAAGATAATCCAAGCTTTTCCTCATGGGAAAGGATCCTCTGAGGGTCACGCTTGGCTTGGTCTGGGCGTTATTATCGGCGGACTTTATTTGGCAATCAATGCACTGCTTGTTTCAGAGCAAAATATCATTGCTTCAGCCAAGCTCTACTCGCCCTATGTTATAGCGTGTTCCATTCTTATTGCATTCGCAGCTACAAACAAAGTTATGTTTGGAGACTATCTTGTATTTTCATACATTTTACCGCAGAAAATTCTTGCTCTGTTCTCGATTTTTCGCACATCTGGCCGGTTTATCTGGCCGGTATGGTATCTTATTGTGATTTTTATCATTGGAAATATTTCCGCGATGCCCACGAGAGCGTGGCGAAAAGGCACTTTGATTGCAATTCTGCTCTGTGTGCAGATATTTGATGCAACCCGTTTTTACAAAGAGGGCGGCTTGAGTCATACCAGCTTTCCGGAAGCTGTCCCTCCCCCGCTCAGCAGTATTTTATGGGAAAAGCTGGAGCAGCTTTCCATCAAGCATGTCGTTTTTATTCCATACAGCGGAAGGCTTCCCCATAATGCCTGGTCTTACATTGCGGCCCAAGCTATACGCCAAGGGGCGACGACCAATGTATTTTGGCTTGGCCGTACTCCAATGCGGACGATACAGAACAATATCGAACAAAAAATTGTCGAGTTGAAAAGTGGTAGTCTTTCGGATGGCGATTTATTTGTCATTAATTATATTCCCATTCTTACGGCGGTGAATTTTTCCAGTGATATTAGGGCTTATCTGGTAGACGATCAGGTGGTACTGGGCAAGCGGGGGCTAGAGAAGATTGATGATAGCGTCAAAAGCATCAATGTGAAACGCAGCACTTTAGCCGAGTATCTTAAACATCTCAGGTTGCTGGATTACAATTTCATGATCATTTTGAGCGGTCGGGAAAAAGACCTACCGGTGGCGCTTGACGATGCTACCCGACAAGAGCTTCATAATCTGAATATCGGGTCAGCTTTAGATCACGCCTCGAATATAAATTATGTCAGTGTAATTGGGCCCAACCGGAGCGTTTTGTTTGAGAATCAAGATGGAAGACCTATCACATATTCTAAGCTGAGCAGTGCTATTTTTCCCATCCCTATTGAGGTCTCCGTGGATCTTAATTTTGGAGCATTTCCACGAGTTCTTGTAAATGGTATTGATTGCTCACACAGTCATGTCGGCTTGAATATCTGTGTGTACGATATTAAGTTGAAAAAAATAGTTGAGGTTGGGGCGTTTGACTTATATACGATGGGGAATGGAGTTTATCTTCAGATGTAGTAAATTTTTGAAATTGTTCAATTAATACATTTCATACATAGAATCTTACTTATAAAGTTATGTAGGATTTATCCTGAGTTGAAAAATGAAAGTAAACGAATTATATAATTCGAAATGTCACATTATTTTGTTGGTCTTGCTTACGATACTGTCGCTTGTGATATTTTATGAATACATGCGTATACTCCATCCGCAGGTGGCTTTCATGGATACGCTACGATTTCTCACTTATTTTGAAAACAGCGAGCGTGGTACGGCATCTCTGCTTTCAACTTGGTACCAAGGCGAACACCGTGGATTTTCGCCGCAACTGGTTGTCTATCTGAACGCGAAACTTTTTAAGTTTGACGTGTTCGGGGCTACGCTTTCCAGCGGTGCTGCTCTTGCAGTTACAGGAATGTTGCTCGGTCTTGAGCAGTACCGTACTATGTCTGAACAAGGACAGCGCAGGGTAAGCTTAATAGCTTTCACCAGTCTTGCTGCTCTCACTTTCCTTACGCTGTTCAGTTTGGCCAATTGGGAGTTATATTCGGTTGATGTCGGAGTTGCTCTTTTCGGAAGGAATTTAATTTTTATTCTTTATTGGATCGGACTAGATCGGGCGTTGGAGACGTTTAATCGCCCGTTGGCTCTGCGCTGGGCTTTGCTAATTTCGAGCCCGGTCATCGTGCTTGTTTTTGCGTTAGGCTGGTCATATGCATTCGTTCTGGCAACAATTATCAGCGCCTGTGTTGCGCGGCCAGCGGATGCGGAGGCGAAGAGTTTTCGTCGGACACTGCTGATCGCACTCGTTGCTTCACAGTTGGTTTATGTAGCGGGAGGCTATTTTTTATCGACAGAAGGAGGTAATTATGCTCCGTCAGGTAAAATTGCCAGTTTAAGTAATGCGGCTACCGGTTTTTTTTTCATGCTCTCGTCCGTATTCATGGGGACCGAGACTATTACATCCTTAGGGGTGCCGGTTTGGATGCAGTTCGCTGTTGCATTAGCTCTTATTGGCGCGGTGCTTTGGTTAGGGATGTCTGTTGTTTTTTCGAAATATAGGATACCGCTCGTGCCTTTGGCGCTTATGATCTATGCTGGCTCCCATATGGCCGCGATATCGTACGCGCGCGGTAGGTTTGACCCACAACTTGCGATGGCGCCAAGATATTATATGGATCTCTCGCTTCTCTTTATCGCCTTTTTCTGGACAGCGACATTATTTATCAGGAGCGGCAATATCAGCCACTGGAAGAAGACTATTACTGTTGCTGGCTTGATAATCTTGGTTGTGCTCTTTTTGGTTGGACAAGGGATAACATCAAAGGATGAATGGGCAAAAGCTCCATATCGACATGATGCATTCAGACGAATGCGTAATGTAACATTGAAGGGAGTGACCAGCGCAGAAGAGGCGACGCTATTGCAGTCTAATATCCTAGTGGCAAAGCGGGGTGTTGATGTGCAGCGAGCATACGGCCTAGGCCCCTTCCGAGATATTGGCTGTGCAACGCCAATCCATATAAGTGGCTGGTTTGATCAAGATCATAATGGATGGATAGGCAAGGAAGCCAATATGAGGATCAAAAACTGTGGAGGAGACCTTCGACTAAATGTATTTGTTCCAAAATCATTTTCGACCAAGACGGTCTGGGTCTCGATAGAGGGAAGCCCGCTTTTTCAGACTAAACTTGTGCCCGGGCAAGCAACTAGCATTGATGTGCCAGTGCAAGGGGAAACTGCTCAATTTCTCACTATCACTGTGACGGTTGATACTACTACCAAACTATCTGATATTGAGCCGGGAGCAAGTGATACGCGCGCACTAGGTATTGTTGTTACTTCTATAACTACTGAAAAACACTAGGAGCTATTATCACTTCTACTACGTTATTATAACCAGTGGGCTGAAATTGGTTTAGTTCGAGTTTTTAACTATATATTTATTCATCAAATAGTATTTCAAAAAAATGAAAGCAGTAATTCTTGCAGGCGGTTTGGGAACGCGGATCAGCGAAGATACATCGACTCGGCCCAAGCCTATGGTAGAAATTGGCGGCAAGCCTATTCTTTGGCATATCATGAAGACTTACTCCCACTTTGGAATAAACGACTTCGTGATCTGCTGCGGCTACAAAGGCTATGTCATCAAGGAATATTTCGCGAACTATTTTCTGCACATGTCGGATGTAACCTTCGACATGGAGCACAACAAAATGGAAGTGCGCCAGCGTTACGCCGAACCCTGGAGGGTGACGCTGGTGGACACCGGCGAAGAAACCATGACGGGAGGTCGCTTGAAGCGCGTGGAGGATTACGTCAAGCATGAAGAGGCTTTCTGTTTAACCTATGGCGATGGCGTGAGCGACGTCAATATCACGGAGCTGATCGCTTTCCACAGAAGGCAAGGCGTCAAAGCTACCTTGACTGCGACTATTCCGCCGGGGCGTTTTGGCGCCCTGGACATTATGGGAAAGAAGGTCAGCAGCTTTATGGAAAAGCCCAAAGGCGATGGCGCCATGATCAACGGCGGTTTCTTTGTGCTGTCGCCGGCAGTTCTCGACTATGTCACTGATGACCGGACGATTTGGGAGCGGGAGCCATTGGAACGATTAGCCCAGGAGGGCAGTTTGGCGGCGTTTCCGCACCCTGGCTTTTGGCAGCCAATGGACACCTTGCGCGACAAAATGCACCTCGAAGAATTGTGGCAATCCGGCAAAGCGCCGTGGAAGGTGTGGTCATGAATCAAGTCTTTTGGAAGGGTAAGCGCGTCCTGCTGACCGGACACACCGGCTTTAAGGGAAGCTGGCTGTCGCTGTGGCTGCAATCTCTGGGTGCGCAGGTAGTGGGCTATGCTCTCAGCCCCCCGACGAATCCCAGCCTGTTCGAAGTTGCCGAGGTTGGCGAGGGCATGACCAGCATCATTGGTGATATTCGGGATCTGGCGCATTTGCGCGGGGTATTTGCCGATCACAGCCCGGAAATCGTTTTCCATATGGCGGCGCAACCGCTGGTACGTTACTCCTATATCGAGCCGGTGGAGACTTACTCGACCAATGTGATGGGCACGGTGAATTTACTCGAAGCGGTGCGCGGCGCCGATAGCGTAAAGGCGGTGGTGAACGTGACCAGCGACAAGTGTTATGAGAACCGCGAATGGGCGTGGGGCTATCGCGAGAATGAAGCGATGGGGGGCCATGATCCATACAGCAATAGCAAGGGTTGCGCGGAGTTGGTGACAGCCGCATACCGTAACTCTTACTTTCATCCTGAGAAATATAAAGAGCATGGCGTGGCTTTGGCCTCTGGTAGAGCGGGTAACGTTATCGGCGGCGGCGATTGGGCCGATGACCGGCTCATCCCGGATATCATGCGCGCCATTACTCAAGGCAAGCCGGTTAATATTCGCAACCCGCGCAGCATTCGTCCCTGGCAGCATGTGCTGGAGCCTCTATCCGGCTATTTGTTATTGGCGCAAAAGCTGTATGAAGAGGGTGCGGCTTATGCGGAAGGCTGGAACTTCGGGCCGAACGATGAAGACGCCAAGCCTGTGCAATGGATAGTGGAAGGCCTGACCAAATCGTGGGGCGAGGATGCGAGCTGGCTATGGGATGATGGTGATCATCCACACGAGGCGCATTACCTGAGGCTGGATTGTTCCAAGGCAAAAATGCGCCTGAACTGGAGCCCGAAATGGCAATTGGATGAGACTCTAGGTAGAATTGTAGATTGGCAAAAAAAATATCAGCAGGATTCGAACATGAAAAAAACAACCGTGGAACAAATTACGGATTATCAAATGAATAAACCTAAAAACCGCAGTTGAGCATACCAAAATTCCGTTCGCCCTGAGCTTGTCGAAGGGTTGGCGGGATTTTGTCAGGCTCACCCAAAGGGTGAGCGTGTGGAAGCCGTTCATACTTCGACAGGGCTCTCCTGAGCATAGCCGAAGGGCTCAGCACGAACGGCTTCCACACGCTCCGACTGCGGTTTTTAGGATAAAGGAGACTTGTAATGCAAGCTGTAACGGCGATTTACAAAGAAGGCAATATTCAGTTATTGACGCCGCTGGCTGGGGTTAGTGAGGCTGAGCTGTTTGTTATTGTCCTGGATAAAGACGATCAAACGAACGGGGTTGCGCAATCGTTTTTTGCTGCAACCTCCAATGCTGAACAGGACTTCCAGTCCATCGGATTGACCAGTTTTTTTGATACCGAAGATGATAATAACGTTGACTGGGAGGAACTATTTGATGTTAAGGCTCGGTGATATAAGACAATGCAGCCGACTCTACTTGGCTTGGCGGTGTCGAATGGCCAGTAAACTAGAACATAGATAAATCAGGAGTTAGTCATGAGACAAGCAGTATTAAGAGAAATTTTACGTGTGGATGTAAACCGCCAGCTACACATTAGCGTGCCAGCTGATTTGGGAAATGAATTCGAGGTTATTGTATTACCCATTCAGGTCAAAGCTTTAAATGAGTTGAATGACGATGACCAATTTATGCTAGCCGCTTATTCCGCAGTTATTGAAAATGATCCTGAAGAGGATGCAGTGTGGGAAAAATATGTCAGAGGTTAATCCATTTCAGCCAGGAACAATACATATTTACAAAGTGCCTTTTGTTGATAAAAAGGGAGCAAAGCCTCGTCCTGTACTTATTACCTCCTTGCCGAATAGCAAAGGCGACGTAATGGGAGTACCAGGTAGTACACAAACGAATCAATGGCATGAAGCAAATCAGTTAATCATTAATCCAGAAGATATGTTAATGGGCGAACTGGACAGGCCAAGTGTTTTTCCAGTCAGCAAACAGATGGTTTTTTCGCCACGTTTTTTTTGCGGTGAAGTCGGCACAGTAAACCTCAAGACACTGGAAAAAATGATGCGCCTGATAATAGGGCATCAAGTTGAACAATTCCATGCATCAGTGAACCAACCCAAAATATTCACGCCTGGCGTCACCGTTATTCCCCCTTCGGGCAAGATTATCGGTGCAGAAGAAATATCGCTGATGGTCGAAGCCTCGCTCGACGGCTGGCTCACCACGGGCCGCTTCAACGCCGAATTCGAGAAAAAGCTTGCTGCTTTTATCGGTGTAAAGCACCTGATCACCGTCAACTCGGGTTCTTCAGCCAACCTTGTCGCATTTACTACCCTGACTTCTCCAAAGCTGGGTGACCGGGCCATCAAGCCGGGGGATGAAGTCATCGGTGTCGCAGCCGGTTTTCCCACTACCGTCAATCCCATTCTCCAGTTTGGCGCAGTGCCGGTGTTTGTTGACGTGGATCCTAAAACCCATAACATCGACGCCAGCAAAATCGAAGCGGCTATTTGCCCCAAGACCAAAGCCATCATGCTGGCTCATTCGCTGGGTAACCCTTTTAACCTCGATGTGGTCACGGGCCTGTGTGAAAAGTACAATCTTTGGCTGGTAGAAGACTGCTGCGATGCGCTGGGCACCACTTATCGCGGCCAGATGGTCGGCACTTTTGGCGACATTGGCACCCTGAGCTTTTATCCGGCGCACCACATTACCATGGGTGAGGGCGGCGCCGTATTTACCAACCACAGGAAACTCAAAACGATTGCCGAAAGCTTTCGCGACTGGGGCCGCGACTGCTTCTGCCCGCCCGGCAAAGATAACACTTGTGGCAAACGCTTTGGCTGGAAGCTGGGCGAGCTGCCCAAGGGCTACGATCACAAGTACACTTATGGCCACTTGGGCTACAACCTCAAAATCACCGATATGCAAGCCGCTTGCGGACTGGCCCAGCTAGATAAAGCGCCGCAGTTCATCCAGGCTCGCAAGGACAACTTTGCTTATTTGAAAAAACGCCTGAAGAATTGCGAAGAATTTTTAAACCTGCCCGAGGCGACCGAGCATTCCGACCCCTCGTGGTTTGGCTTTCCCATCACCTTAAAAGATAACTGCCCTGTCAGTCGGCTGGATCTGCTGACCTACCTGGATCAGAACAAAATCGGCACGCGCCAGCTGTTTGCCGGCAACCTGACACGTCAGCCTTATATGGTCGACGCCAAATACCGTATTAGCGGCGACCTGACCAATACCGACAAGGTGATGAACAATACCTTCTGGATTGGCGTGCAGCCGGCGCTGACCCAGGAGATGCTGGAATTCGCGGCCAGCAAGATCGAAGGCTATCTTGGCGTGAGTTATTGATAGGCGCTTGCCAATGATGTCCCAAAGTAAAATCTTTGATTCAACTACGCTCCGCAAAACAGTGCTGGATATGGCTTACGCCGGCTCCACAGTGCATATTGGTTGTGCGTTCTCTATTATTGAGCTCTTGGCGGTTTTGTACCGGAATCATTTGCGGTATCCCGGCAATGACCCGCTTGCCGCTTGTCGTGATTACTTCGTGCTCAGCAAAGGGCATGGCGTGATGGCGCAGTATGCGTGCTTGCGCGATCTGGGTTGGCTTAAAGATGAGGCGTTCTCGCATTATTTTTCCGACGGCAGCGATTTAAAGGGGCTATCTGATTCACGCATCCCCGGCCTGGAAGTAACTTCTGGCTCACTGGGTCATGGCTTCTCGGTGGGTGTCGGCATGGCAATGGGTGCAAAGCTGCGCGGCACGGATCAAAAAACCTACGTCTTGGTCGGTGATGGCGAAATCAATGAAGGTCCCATTTGGGAAGGCTCCCTTTTTGCGGCCCACCATGACCTGAAGAACTTCATGGTTATTATTGACGAGAACGGCTTTCAGGCGATGGGCAGTACACAAGACGTTATCAAGCTTGACTCCATACAAGCTAAATTCGAAAGCTTCGGTTTTGAAGCAACAACTATCGATGGTCATAATGAGACGGCTATTGATGGCGCAATCACCCGGTTCTGGGAAAGCGATTCGAAATCCCCGAAAGCACTCATTGCTAAAACTATCAAAGGCAAAGGGGTACCCTTCATGGAGAACAATAATATCTGGCACTATACCCGGCTTGATCCGGAAACCTACGCACAAGCCTTGTCTGCGCTGGCCGATTGCGTGCAATGAGAGAGGCCTTTTCAGAAGCGTTGGTTCGCCTTGCAAAGGCCGACCCCAATGTTTTGCTCCTGACGGGCGATCACGGTTATGCCTTGTTCGATAATTTTCGTAAGCAATGCCCGGCGCAATACCTCAATGCCGGCATAGCTGAACAAAACATGGTGGGAATGGCGGCGGGACTAGCCAGAACGGGCTTTAGACCTTTTGTATATGGCTTAAGTGCGTTTATCCCGGTGCGAGTGGTTGAGCAAATAAAACTTGATGTCGCCCATGACAGATTGCCGGTAATTTTTATTGGTGATGGGGCTGGGTTTGTTTATAGCCATCTCGGCACCAGCCATCAATCAACTGAAGACATCGCCTGTATGCGATCAATACCCGACTTGTCCGTTTATTCCCCTGCGGATCGCTTTGAAGTGACGGCGTGCATGGAAATGGCCTACCATACGAAAGCGCCGGTTTATTTGCGCATGGGAAAATCCGATCGTGGAGACGTACATGGTGCTGTGCCGCAAGCAAGGATTGGTAGCTTATTGGAGACTAATCGTGGAAAAACAGGTGATATCGCCTTCATTGCTACCGGCTCTTTGGTGCGTACTGCCATGGATATTGCAGCAGGGTCTTACCCGGATGCAACCGTTTGGAGCGCTCCCTTCATCAAACCTATTGATAGCAAGCAGGTAAGGACTATCTGTGAACAGAATCAGGCAGTCGTTGTCCTTGAAGAACACTCTGTGCTGGGCGGTCTGGGTTCTGCCATCGCTGAAATTTCCTCAGAATTTGCGCCGGTGCGCATACTACGGATTGGCGTTCGTGACCGTTTCTCACATCACTGTGGTAGCTATGAGTATTTGCTGAAAGAGCACGGCTTGAATCGTCCGGCAATTGAGCTGCGAATTCGTGATTTCCTCACTGCGGACTGAGCCATGCGTTTAGCCATCTTCGGCGCCACTAGCCAGCTTGCCAAAGACTTGGTGCAATCGTTCAGTGCGCAAAGCAATCATGAACTGGCGCTTTTCGCGCGTCGTCCGGAAATTGTAGCGCAATGGCTGGCAAGCATTGGCTGGTCGGATCGATATGTCGTTGCCGATTTCACAGCTTTTAGTATGGATGAGCACTTCGATGGCATCATCAATTTCGTCGGCGTGGGAAATCCGGCACAGTCCGCAGCAATGGGGGCGTCAATTTTTGACGTGACGCTGGACTACGATGAAATGGCGTTGGACTATGTGCGGAAGCATCCCCAGTGCCGCTATATCTTTCTGAGTAGCGGCGCCGCCTATGGCTCAAGTTTTGATGCACCGGTCGATGAAAACACCAAGGCGGTGATTGCGATCAATAATTTGCTGCCTCAGGACTGGTACGCAGTCGCCAAACTGCACGCCGAATGCCGGCATCGCTCGCTGCCGCATTTGCCGATTGTCGATATTCGGGTGTTCAACTATTTCAGCCGCACCCAGGATATTTCGGCGCGATTTTTAATTACCGATATTTTGCGGGCTATTCGCGATAAGACAGTATTGAAAACTTCACCCGCCTATATCATGCGTGACTTTGTTCATCCCTCTGATTTTTATAATTTGATTGCAGCTCTGCTGGCGTCGCGTGCTGCCAATACGTCAGTTGATTGTTACAGCAAAGCTCCGATTGATAAGCCGGCCTTATTGGCAGTCATGCAAGAGCAATTTGGCCTGCGTTATGAAATCGCCGAGGCTACCGCCAGTGTTAATGCAACGGGAAGCAAGCCTCATTACTACTCGCTGAATACCCGGGCTGCTGACTTTGGATATGCGCCCAACTTGACTTCCCTAGAAGGGATTCTGCTTGAAACACGAGAACTATTGCTACGTGCCCGGAAAGGTATTGGGTCATGAAGAGGCGGCATAAACCAAGGAATTATAGGACAAAACGATTAAATCACCGGCCCAAACCAGATCGTGGAGGAGTTCAGCGCGCAAATCGCCGATTTAAACCAGTACGCAGTAGTAAAATCAAACTAATCGCTAGATTTCTATTTGTAGGGCTGATCAATACGGTTGTTGGCTACGCAATTTATGCAAGCTTAATTTTATTAAATGTGCCCTATTTAGCTGCGCTTCTTATAGCGACCATTATGGGCGTAATTTTTAATTTTTTTAGTATTGGACGATTGGTTTTTAAGTCGCGGGGCGGGCTGATTGTTTTTGGTAAATTTATTGCTGCATATGCAGTGGTGTATTGTATAAATGCAACTGCGCTGGAAGTTTTAATTAAGCATTTCCAATTCGACCCGTATATTGGACAGGCTTTATGTGTTCCGCTGAGTGTAATTATAAGTTGGCTCTTAATGAATTATTGGGTTTATAAAAATGACTGATGTGAAGATGGCGAATAATAAACTGATTAGTATTGTGACCCCTTGTTACAACGAAGAAGATAATATTGAAGAGCTTTATCAGCGCGTTGCTGAGGTTATGGCGGCGCAGCCTTATGATTATGAGCATATTTGCATAGACAATTGCTCGACCGATGGAACAATTAGAAAGATCAAGGAAATCGCGGCGCATGATAAGCGGTTAAAATTGATAGTCAACGCGCGAAATTTCGGACATATTAGATCGCCATACTATGGCATATTGCAATCTAGGGGGGATGCCTGTGTATTGATTGCTTCCGACCTGCAAGATCCGCCTGAAATGATTGCTGAATTTATTAAAAAATGGGAGCAAGGGTATAAGACTGTGCTTGCAGTTAAGCCGGAAAGTGAAGAATCCCAATTCATGTTTAGATTGAGAAAAGCCTATTACCGTCTGATTGGGCGGATATCAGAAGTCCCATTGGTGAAAAATGCGACTGGGGCGGGCCTGTTTGATCGAGCCGTTGTCGATATTTTACGCAGCATTCAAGATCCTTATCCTTACTTCAGGGGATTGTTATGCGAAATTGGATTCCCCATCGCATTGGTTCCATTTAAACAACCCAGAAGACGGGGAGGAATTACCAAAAATAACTTTTATACGTTATACGACATTGCCATGCTTGGGATTACCAATCATTCCAAGGTTCCGCTACGTCTTATGGCTATAAGCGGATTTTTGCTTTCCTTCCTAAGCCTTCTTGTCGCCTTGATTTTTTTTATCGCCAAGCTGGTCTATTGGGACTCGTTCCAATTAGGTACTGCTCCCCTTCTAATTGGTGTTTTCTTTTTTGGCGCGATTCAGGCATTCTTTATCGGCGTGCTGGGCGAATATATAGGATCTATTCATACCCAGGTGCGTAACCTGCCACTGGTGGTAGAAATAGAACGTGTGAATTTTTGAGTGTGTAGCCGTCGGAGGTATGCTATTGACCTCCTACTGGGGACTATTGAGTTCCTGCGTAGTTGGAAATCTTTTTCTGCCGAGACATTTGACTGTGGCAGAAGCTTGGTTGCAGGTGGATAGTTCATTGATTGTCTAGGGAAAATATGATGATGAAGTTACACCGCTAATGCTCGAAGCCAACAGGAAACTTCGCAAAGCCTATTGGTCATCGGGAGCTATGCTATTGCCTGGAAGCTTCACAGTTGGCCGACCTGGTGGTGATATTCATATGCTGGCACGCTGCCAATGCGGAAATCACCTACGGTTGAACCTCAGAACTAGGAGAGATTTTAGGGCTAGTAGGCGTTTATGTTGCTGACGGGGCATGCTTGCCCGTACTTCCCGCAAAGTCACATACCTTAATAATTAGGGCGAAAGCTGATCGGAAAGGCAGAGTCCTTGCAAAACGATGAGTTCGGTGTTTTTCAGAAAATCGTCGATGAACGGCAAAAGAGCCACTGTGTTTGCAATAATTGGGGTCAGAGAAATTAATTTCTCATAATTTGGTTTTTGTTAAATCGAATCGAATATTTAGTAGTAAAATTGGGTTGCGGTTTTGACTAGAAAAAGTTATGGCAAAGATTGATGAGATAAAAGAGGCTCTTAATACATTGAGAACAGCATTGAGCTTGTTAAGTGCTTTCATGATTGCCATTGGTGGTGCATTGGGTGCGCTTTTCAAAAGTGGTGATATTGGCGTGTTATTTTGGATGTGCGTGTTTTTCATGATTTTGTTTATTTTTGCTGGTTTTGTAGTTATAACTAAAATCAAGCAAAAAACAAAAGAAATAGGTGAGTTATGATGGCTATTTTTGCAATGTTAGTAATAGGTATCGCCATTTTTGCGATGTTTTTATATTTGACTAAAGCCGACTAAAGCTTGGATTATTGGTCTGGAATAAATTGATTGGGGTCAGAGTCTGAGGTATCCCCACAAAATACCAATGAAAAACAATGCATTGCTGGGTAAAGTCAGGATACAAACAAAATTAAGCAGGTCTGAGCATAAGAATTCATTCTACAATAATGGCTTGTAAGAAGAACCTTATGTCGATTATTAAAACACTACACGACTTATTGAAACAATCGCTCCCCGGCATTCATGCCGCACGGCTCCAGGCACTGATGGCTGCTGTCGAAGCCGGATTAAGCGGAGCGTCTTTGTCGATTACAGCGCTGGGGCGGGCGCTTTCGGGGCCTGCGTTTATCAAGCAGTAAATCAAACGCATGGATCGTTTAGCCGGAAATCGCCACCTCGAATCCGAACGCTTGGCGCTATAGGGGGCCATGGCCCAGTGGTTGCTGAAATCTCTGCCCCTGCCCGTGCTTATTTTCGACTGGTCACCGCTGACTGCGGATCAAAGCCAGCAACGCCTGCGCGCCTCGCTCCCCGTTGGCGCACGTGCGATCACCTTATATGAGGAAATTCATCCACGTGCCAAGGTCTAAGTGGGGTCAGGCTCTGAGGTATCCCCACAAATTATTCTTCTACCAAAGTATCGAAATAGCCCGTCAGCATCGTTTGTGCGAGTTCCAAATAGGCAGCCTGCAGATCAAATGACACATAGCGGCACGCAATTCGTCCGAGAAAGATCACCGAATACGGCGAATGGTTTTGTCCACTATTGACCCTGATTTGACGTTCGATGGCGGAGCCTTTTAAACAAATGCCGACGATCCAAAGCGCAAAGATGACGAGCGCAGCAACCAGCAAAAGATTTGCCTGACGCTCGGCTTGAATCCGGCTTTCGCAGGCTAAATCCAAGCCGTAAAGGGGAATAAATGGGGTCAGACTCGATTTATTTAACAACGCTGCACAAATAAATAGACTCAGACTCCACTTCTATCTTTATTTCTATTTAGTGGCAGGCTGGTTAATTGCCATCCCGAGTAATAAGTCAGCGCCCAGGATAGTGCTATCTTATCAACCGGTAGGAAGTACTGATTACTTTCTGCCATGAATTTATAGCTTTTGACTAGCGTATCTTGCTTTGAGCTGTTTTAAAATTCACGAAATCATACTCACTCAGACGATTCAGGCGGGTCAACAAGCCGGCTCTTTCCGTTGTCTTCCCGTCTCGCTATCCATTTAATATAAAATGCGCGGGCATTTTGCTATAGTGATTCTTATTTTTTGGCACTGAGGTTTCTATAAGATGGCATTAGCTCAGGAAGATATCGAACAAATTCAGGACTTGATAAAAAAGGTTATTTCACAGTCGCCTGAAACCCTGAATGCTAATGTGCGTTATGAACTGGATTTGCGGGAGCGAGTCATTCGCGTTGAGGAGGAGCTCAAACATCAGCGCGAGTTGATGATTGAAGGATTCAGACAAATGGAAAAGCGTTTTGAGCAGGTCGATAAGCGCTTTGAACAGGTCGATAAGCGTTTTGAGCAGATCGATAAGCGCTTTGAACAGGTCGATAAACGCTTCGAGCAAGTGGATAGACATTTCGAGCAGGTCGATAAACATTTCGGGCAGCAACACCAGGAAATTATGGGCTTGCATCAGGAAATCAAGCAATTGATACGATGGAGTTTTGGTACTTTGTTGGCTATCGGCGGTTTGATTGTGGCGGTTTTGCGTTTGGCAGCTTAGGACATGGCTAAAAATAACTTCCTGTTGGGAGGATACATTTGTAGGGGCGATTAAAATCGCCCCTACAAATGTACTCGAGCGGTATTAGGGTCAAGCGGTATTAGGGTCAGACTCGATTTATTTAACAACGCTGCAGTCGAACAGGGTACAGACTGCGGTTTTTCTCTTCTCCTCCCTCTAAAATAATTGCCTTTATGTTGCATTAACCTAACCGCAATGGACGACGCTTTTCTGCCCCATACGCATCAACTGAAAGGGCGGATATTTTTGTTGTGATATACTTCGATTTAGTTTTTACGAGTTAGGAGAAATAAAATGGCGACGATTACGTTTGATACGTTGAAATTCGCCAACACCCTAAAAGAAGCCGGTGTACCGCCCGCACAAGCGGAAGCCGAGGCAACGGCTCTTTCTGAGGTGCTGGAAGTTAATCTCAAGGAGCTGGTCACCAAGGAAGATTTGAAGCATGAGGTGGAGTTGCTGCGCCGCGACATGCGCGACATGGAGCAACGCTTAATTATTAAGCTCGGCGCTCTCATGGCGTTTTCAATCGGCGCTGTTGCGGCTTTGGTGAAGTTGCTATAACGGCCGTACGGCGGATCAATATCGTTTTGAAAAATGGTAGTACATCAGGGTCATGCCCCTTTAAAATCATGCATTTATGCGCTGACACCCTCCTTCCCGTATAATTTGGTTTATGTTAAATCGAATCGAATATTTAGTAGTAAAATTGGGTTGCGGTTTTGACTAGAAAAAGTTATGGCAAAGATTGATGAGATAAAAGAGGCTCTTAATACATTGAGAACAGCATTAAGTTTGTTAAGTGCTTTCATGATTGCCATTGGTGGTGCATTGGGTGCGCTTTTCAAAAGTGGTGATATTGGCGTGTTATTTTGGATGTGCGTATTTTTCATGATTTTGTTTATTTTTGCTGGTTTTGTAGTTATAACTAAGATCAAGCAAAAAACAAAAGAAATAGGTGAGTTATGATGGCTATTTTTGCAATGTTAGTAATAGGTATCGCCATTTTTGCGATGTTTTTATATTTGACTAAAGCCGACTAAAGCTTGGATTATTGGTCTGGAATAAATTGATTGGGGTCAGAGTCTGAGGTATCCCCACAAAATACCAATGAAAAACAATGCATTGCTGGGTAAAGTCAGGATACAAACAAAATTAAGCAGGTCTGAGCATAAGAATTCATTCTACAATAATGGCTTGTAAGAAGAACCTTATGTCGATTATTAAAACACTACACGACTTATTGAAACAATCGCTCCCCGGCATTCATGCCGCACGGCTCCAGGCACTGATGGCTGCTGTCGAAGCCGGATTAAGCGGAGCGTCTTTGTCGATTACAGCGCTGGGGCGGGCGCTTTCGGGGCCTGCGTTTATCAAGCAGTAAATCAAACGCATGGATCGTTTAGCCGGAAATCGCCACCTCGAATCCGAACGCTTGGCGCTATACGGGGCCATGGCCCAGTGGTTGCTGAAATCTCTGCCCCTGCCCGTGCTTATTTTCGACTGGTCACCGCTGACTGCGGATCAAAGCCAGCAACGCCTGCGCGCCTCGCTCCCCGTTGGCGGACGTGCGATCACCTTATATGAGGAAATTCACCCCCGGGCAAAATTGGGCAATCGTCGCGTCCACAGCAATTCCTAGCCCGGTTGCAACCACTACTCCCGCTGCATGTCACGCCCATCGCGGTCGCCGACTCCGGGTTTCGCACGCCGTTCTTTCGCGAGGTGGGGCGCTTGGGTTGGCCTTGGCTGGGACGGATTCGCAACCGGGATTTCAGTGCTTTCACCGACCGTGCCGACGCTTGGCTCACGGCAAAATCACTCTATGCCAGAGCCACCCGCAAACCCACACAGCTGGGCTTAGCTCATTGGGTACGCAGTAATCCCTTGGCGGGACAGTTGGTAATTTTTTTCCGCTTGCCCAACGGCCGCAAACACCTGCTGGTTCAGAAGCGGCCAGTCAAGTCCAGGCACAGCCGCAAACAGGCCAAACGCGAAAAAGAGCCGTGGCTGCTGGTGGTATCGCCTTCGCTGAAAGCGTACTAGCGGTCCGGATCGTGGACTATTATCGAACCCGCATGCAAACCGAGGAAGGCTTTCGCGACACCCAAAGCACACCTGTTGGCTTGGATTTAGCCTGCGAAAGCCGAATTGAAGCCGAGCGTCGGGCAAATCTTTGGCTGATTGCGGCGCTCGTCATCTTTGCGCTTTGGATCGTCGGCGTTTGTTTAAAAGGCTCCGCCATCGAACGTCAAATCAGGGTCAATAGTGGACAACGCTATAAGGTGGATTCGCGTCAGCAATCCACCATCAACGACGGATTTATGCATGAACCTCATTTGGGCTTTTCCAAGCGGGGGTTATTGAAAGGAAAATGAAATGTCCCTGATTAATGGGTAGCGTCATTATCGAAAACAGCATCCAGGGTCGGCGCAGTGAGAACAGCTTCGCCCCAAGACTCCAAATCCTGTTCCGCCGCGCTATTTATCTTGTCTGACGCCCATGCAGGCAAGGCGCCAAAGCGGCGCTCTAACAACTTTCTAAGTAGTCTGGATTCGCCTTGTCGTAAGCCCTGCTGTAAGCCTTGCTGAATTCCTTGCTGAACACCTTTTTCTATTGCAATACGTTCAATACTTGTTACATACGTCATCACGGTTTCCCCTTCAGTTTCTCGAATATCTTGCCATAACTGCTTGTCCATTTCAGCCGGTAAATGCAGCATCCAATCCAGTACCTTGAGTAAAGGACGAATCCTGTCACTTGACCAACCTTTGCGGAGCAATGTTCGCATCAGTGTAAATTTCACCTGAAAACGTTCGCTGTTTTTACCTCGTGTCGCTCGTGTTTGCAGATGCGCTGCAGTTACCAGTGCAAATGGATTATCACTGGTCAGCAATGAGTCTATTTGATTGAAATAGCGCAATAGTTTAGCGACTGGAAATTCCAGATAATGCCGGCTTCCGCCTACCTCATAACCAAAACGATCCGGTTGCCACTGCGGATGATCATCCGCTAATACCGCAAAGCTGCCTACTGGTAAGTTATAGCGGTCAAAAATACGGTAATTATAGGTAAACATGCGTTTGGCAAAGTCATTATCTTTAGACGCTTGAACTTCAATATGAACATAAACCCAGCTCTCACCACCATTTTTCTGTTTAAGTTGAGCCAGCTTATCAACAAAACGCTTGCCTAATGCCGCATCATGGCTAACTGATCGTAGTTCCTGTTCTAAAAATGTATAGCCCAGGCTCCAATCAAAACAGTCATAAGCATCCGGAAAATAAAACGCCATAAACTCTGGAAAATAATGCTCAACAGCATCTTTCCACGGGCTGTCGTAATCGTCGTTCAAGGTTTCCGTGCTGACTATGCGCTCATCATCCTGTTCAGTCATACCATCCTCATCGATTTTACAATGATTATACCCAAAGTTGGGTTTCGTGAGTAGGATATTGGGTTGATGTAGAGCACCAGTTAGAAGTCTGTTGGTCTTACTCTTATCCAATATCATTGGTTTAAAATAGCTTAGAATTAATATTTACTGAAAGGCAGAAACCCGATTAGCAAACAATTTACCAACATTAACCGAGACGAGCCCATCAATGGAATAATCGTGGTTAGAGTTAAATTAATTTCTCATAATTGGTTTTATGTGTAATTTGAATTGAACCTAAAAGGGGCGGAGTTTTTTGTTGTGATATACTTCGATTTAGTTTTTACAAGCCAGGAGAAATAAAATGGCGATGATTACGTTTGATACGTTGAAATTCGCCAATACCCTGAAAGCAGCCGGCGTTCCATCCGCACAAGCGGAAGCCGAGGCGACGGCTCTTTCCGAGGTGCTGGAAGTTAATCTGAAGGAGCAGGTCACCAAAGAGGACTGGCGCCGTGAAATTGAATCCCTACGACGAGAAATGATGACGTGCTTTGCCCAGGTGGATTCGCGTTTTATCCCGCTTGAACGACGGCTAATAATTAAGTTAGGTGGATTGATGGCGCTGTCAATTGGTATTGTTGCCGCACTGGTAAAGTTGCTGTAAGCCATGACCCTCAAGATCAATAAAGGCATTGACATCCTCACCGCCCTAAAGAGGCGGTGAGGATGTCAAAAACTATGAAAATCGCTCCCAACCACACACTCATCGCTCAGGATAAGACCAAGACTGCGCCTTTTATAATCGACGATCAACTGCGAGAGGTATTGGCGGGCTTTCCCGAACTGACACTGGCGCTGGTATTTGGATCGGTCGCCCAAGGTCGGCAGCGTACAGATAGTGATTTGGATATTGCGGTAGCGGCCAAACAGGCGTTAACAGCGGTTGAAAAAATGGCTATTATCGCCGCCTTGGCAGAGCAAACAGGCCGCCCTGTTGATCTGATAGATCTAAAAGTGGTGGCCGAGCCTTTATTGGGGCAAATTTTGCGGCATGGCCGTCGCCTGCTGGGTGGCGATGGTGAGTATGGGCAGTTGATTAGCCGGCATTTGTTTGAACAGGCCGATTTTATGCCGTATCGCAACCGGATGTTGGCGGAAAGGCGGGCAGCATGGATCGGGAAGTAGTTGAGCAAAAACTGGAGTCGCTGCGGCGCTGCCTGCAGCGCATCGAAACCAAATGTCCTGTGGAAGCCGATACGTTAATCACCGACCTTGATCTGCAAGACATTATCTCGCTCAACCTCAGTAGAGCCGTGCAGTTATGCGTGGACATCGGCGCCCATCTGATTTCAGGTATGGATGTGCCGCCGCCCGACACGATGGGCCAAACATTCGATATACTTGCACAAGCCGGCGTATTAACTGCGGCATTGGCGCTCAGCCTGAAAAAAGCCGTTGGCTTTCGTAACATTGCAGTTCATAACTACGGCGCCATCAACTGGCGCATTGTGCACAGCATTATAAAAAACCACTTAGATGACTTCACAACTTTTGCGAAGATAGTGGCGATGAAACTGGATGAGTAATGCATAATATCAGCCGTCCCCAGTAAGATTTAAACGTACAGGATTTTATTTTTTAAACAGTCAAAACATCGCCATGCGCCTAACCCGGGATCAAATTCAAGCCATCAAAGAAACTGCTAATGCTGTGCTGGGCGAAGACTCGCGGGTTATCCTTTTTGGTTCGCGAACTGTCGACGCCAAAAAGGGCGGCGATATTGACCTGTTATTTGAAACCGATCAAGCCGCCGGCAATCGGGCCGCCACGATCGGTACACTCTATGTTTCGCTGATACGCAAGCTTGGCGACAGAAAAATCGACATCCTGTTGAAAGATGCCGCTACTCCTGAAGCCCCTGTGTTGGCGATTGCCCGGCAAACAGGCATTCAACTATGAGCCTTAAATACCTGCCAGAACACGCACAAACGGCCATACTCGCGCTCGATTTAGCGCTGAAAGAAGCAGAGCATCTGCGCTACAGTCAAAGCACCCTGTTTGCATTACCCATTGATCTTGATTGGGTCAAAACCTTGGGCAATCATCCTGAAGTTGCAGAAAAAGTTGAAGCCTTCGTCAGCCGTTTTGGTAGACTGCAAGACCACCTGGGTGACAAACTCCTCCCTCGCTTTGCGGCACTTGCCGGTGAAAACAGCAAAACACTACTCGATACATTGGCAGTAGCTGAAAAGACAGACTTGCTTGTCAGCGCAGATGCCTTTATTTCAGCCCGTAAACTACACAACGCACTCGTGCATGAATATATGCATGATGCCCAGACATTTTTAGAAAGTCTGTTAGCAGCTCAGCAAGCATGCAATATGTTTTTTGACGTCATCGAAAAAGTCGAAACTGAACTTAATCACTTAGGTGTGACAAAACCCGGGTCACCGGGGTAGATGGATATTAAAATAACCTTTAACCTGATTAGCAAGGAACTTCAGCCAACCCCAAAACCGTCGTTCCGGCAGGGAATGCCGGACTAATTCGCCGGGAGCGAATTTGGATGTGCCTGGCACAGGGCGAAGCCCGAACCGCAGGGATGCGGTGAGCAACCCAGATGCCATGGATGGCAACCCAAACACATCCCTGTGGACTGGATACCGGCATTCCCTGCCGGTATGACGACTTAGCTGAAGCATCTTGCTAATCAAGACCTTTAATTCCGCCAAGTTTTGGGATTATCGAACTTTAATTTTTCAAAAGAAACAACTGTGTTATGAATATAATTAGGACAATAACAAAGCCGGAGAGAAAGGGAGCTTATTTATCAGTTTCGGATGCTGGCTGGCTTTGCTTGCAGTCGGATAGCTGAATGATTTTGACTATAAAATTATTCAGCTATCCGATGTTGTGTTTTGAAGGAGCCGTCTCTGAGCTCTCATTAAAGTAATGGCGCTAGGTGAAAAAGCAATTTTTGAGCATTCACTTTTTAAAACGCTTCGTCTTTCTTATCTTTTCCAGGAAAGCCAAGCTAGCTAAGGATTTGTAGTCTCGGCATCATTACATCCAGAAGTGGGAAGAATGAACAGATAATTTTCAATTTTAGAAGGAGCAACATTATGGAGTTATATTTGCCGGAGCTGAAGGGTATGGCTAAAGGAATAAGGAATAAGCGTAACGTATATGAAGGCTATCAACGAGGGTGGGAGCTGCAATTCGGCGGCTTGAAGGAGAAAGTTCTGGGAGATCCTCTCTACAAGGAAGCTTTTGCCGTCGCTCAGGATCGCACCATTATGGGCGAAGAGAACAGGATGAATATCTTTCTGCTCTTGCGCTTCTTTCTCGATAAAATACCCTTTGGACATATCGTTGAATATGGCTCCTACCGCGGCGGCAGCGCTATTTTTATGGCTTATGTTGCGCAAAGGCTGTATCCGGGCATTAAGGTGTTCGCGCTGGACAGTTTCGAGGGCATGCCTGCGACCGACAAGAATGCCGATGCGCACAACGCGGGAGATTTTTCCGATGTGGATATGGACAAATTACAGGCGCGTTTGGATGAGCTGAAGCTTGATAATCTGGTGCTGGTCAAGGGTTTTTTCGAGAACACTAACGAGGATGTAATGGCGCAGGCAGGCAAGATCAGCCTTGCGCATATCGATTGCGTTATTGCGCCCGCCGTCAAGTATTCCTACGAAGGTGTAAAGCCTTTCATGGTCGATGGCGGATACATAGTGTTCGACGACGCGACCGTGTCAAGCTGTATCGGTGCAACCGAAGTAGTGGAAGACCTGCTGATCCGCCGCGACGGATTGAATTCGGAGCAAATCTGGCCGCATTTTGTCTTCCGTGCGTTCAATAATCGGGCTTGAGGTATGAAATGAAAGAATGCAGTAAATCCATTCAACGCAGGCTTGCCGACCCGAACTTCATACGTAGATATTTCGTCGGCGATGGCTTGGACATCGGCGGAAAGCCGGATCCCTTGTTACTCTATAAAGAACTGTTCCCGTTAATGAGTAGCGTAAGAACGTGGGACTGGGAGGACGGCGATGCGCAGTTTCTCAATGGGATTGCAGACAACTCGCTCGGTTTCGTCCACAGCAGCCATTGCCTTGAGCATCTGGCCGATCCGGCGGAAGGGCTGCGCAACTGGTTGCGTGTGGTGCGCGAAGATGGCTATCTGGTGGTTACGGTGCCGGATGAAGATTTGTATGAGCAGGGCATCTTTCCCAGTACGTTCAACCGCGACCACAAATGGACATTCACGATTTTCAAATCTAGATCGTGGAGCGACCAGTCGCTCAATCTGCTGAATCTGGCCCGTGAACTGGGACCTGGGGCGGAAATCGTTAGGATCGAGCAGCTTTCTGCGAATTACCGGTTTGACTTGCCCCGGTTCGATCAAACCCTGACGCCAATCGCCGAGTGCGGCATCGAGTTAGTGATTCGAAAACGCCCGGCCAATGAGGTGCAGGAGGGCGGCAGATGGGTGAGAACGACGCAGCAGCCGGAACGCGAGATGCGTTTGCATTTGAATCAATATAAAGACGATATGCAGAGGATGAAACAATCTAATGAAGGACGCCTGCCATTCGAAAATGATTCGCCGTTGTAAATTGGAGATTAAAACATGATCGTTCGCGCCCGCGCCCCTCTTCGTCTCGGCCTCGCCGGTGGCGGAACGGATGTTGCACCGTACTGCGATATTCATGGCGGTTACGTTCTTAATGCCACCATAGATCGTTATGCATACGCCGTGATCAAGACGTTGAATGAGCCATATGTCCGGTTTATGGCCACTGATCAGCAAACTGAACAGATCAAGGCAATTGCCGAGCCGCTGACACTGAGCGGCAAACTTGATCTGCACAAGGCTGTGTATAATGAGATGATTCAGCAATATAATAGCGGTCAGCCGATTGCGCTGGAATTAAGCACCTTTTGTGATGCGCCTGCGGGTTCGGGCTTGGGCTCATCTTCTACTTTGGTGGTGGTGATGATCCGTGCTTTTGCCGAGTTGCTTAATTTGCCGCTGGATGACTACACGATTGCTCACTTGGCCTTCAAGATAGAGCGCGTGATTTGCGGCTTGCAAGGCGGCAGGCAGGATCAATATTCCGCCACCTTTGGAGGCTTTAATTTCATGGAGTTTTATGCGGATGAACGGGCGGTGATCAATCCCTTGCGCATTAAGAACTGGATCATCTGAGAACTGGAGGCGTCCTTGGTGTTATTTTATACCGGGGTTTCGCGCGAGTCGGCCAAGATTATTGCCGATCAGAGCAGTAATGTGAAAGCCGGTTCGGTAGATGCCATTGAAGCAATGCACGGCATCAAACAGGAAGCACTGGTCATGAAGGAATGTTTGTTAAGAGGCGACTTCGGCGGAATCGTCGATTCCATGCGGCAAGGTTGGGAAAATAAGAAACGTTCGGCAAAAACGGTATCGAATCCACATATAGAGGAGATCTATAACGCGGCTATAAATGCGGGGGCATTAGCTGGAAAAGTCTCCGGTGCGGGTGGTGGGGGGTTCATGATGTTCTTTGTACCCACCGAGCGGCGCATGGACGTGATACGGACATTAAATTGTCATGAGGGACAAGTAAGTAATTGCCACTTCACGAAACACGGCACGCAGGCATGGAGGGTTTAATGAAAAGCTATATCAACGCGCAATTCGCAGAGGCACAGCGTGTGATGGCCGAGATGCAGGTTGATATCCGGCTGAATGCCAGTCTTGAGGCTGCGGCGAATGCTTGCATTGGTTGTTTGCAAGGCGGCGGGAAAATTCTACTGGCCGGTAATGGAGGTAGTGCTGCCGATGCGCAACACATTGCCGGCGAATTGGTGAGCCGCTTTGCTTTTGATCGTCCCGGCTTGCCGGCAATGGCCCTCACTGTTGACACCTCAATTTTGACAGCCATAGGCAATGACTACGGCTATGAGAAGCTTTTTGCCCGCCAAGTGCAAGCGCATGGAAAAAAAGGAGATGTATTTATGGGGTACTCAACTTCGGGAAGATCTCCAAATGTTCTTCGTGCATTTGAGGAAGCCCGTAAACAAGGGCTTGTGTGCATCGGGCTGACAGGAAATCAAGGCGGACCCATGCACGAGTTGTGTGACTACCTGCTGGCGGTGCCTTCCGGCGATACTCCAAAAATTCAGGAAGGCCACCTGGTGCTCGGCCATATTCTTTGCGGCTTGGTTGAGAACGCCATTTTCAAGGCGTCTGACTGATGGAAGCAATTATTTTGGCGGGAGGATTTGGCACTCGCCTGCGGGAAGTGGTGCCCGATTTCCCTAAGCCGATGGCGCCTATTGGAGGGCGGCCATTTCTGGAGATATTGCTCACCTCCTTGTCGCGCAAGGGTTTTAGACATGTAGTGCTATCGCTTGGTTACATGGCCGATAAGGTGGTCACCCATTTTGGCGGTCATTTTGCCGGCATTGAGCTGGTTTATGAGATAGAGCTTACGCCATTAGGAACAGGCGGGGCGCTTCGCCAGGCAGTGTCGCGATGTAATGCGGATCATGTGTTCGTGTTTAATGGCGATACCTACCTCAATCTTGAGTCGCAGGATGTGGAAAATCACTGGCAAAAGCACGGTGCGCCGATTATTGTGGCGCGTGAAGTGCCAGATACCGGACGTTACGGGCGCTTGGAGACAGATCGTGGACGTGTCGTTGGCTTTTCAGAAAAAGGCGTAACGGGGCCGGGCCTGATCAATGCCGGTTGCTATGTGTTGCCTATCGGTATCCTGGATAGTTTTCCACTTGGCGAGCCATTCTCGCTGGAAGCCGATTTTTTGGCCAAAGTGGCGGCCGAGCAGCGCTTCGATATGTTTGTGACCAATGGGCAATTCATCGATATTGGCGTGCCGGAGGATTATAGGCGCGCTCAAACCGAATTGACTGGAATCTGCCTTTGAGCCGCCGCGCCTTGTTTCTTGACCGTGATGGCGTGATCAACATTGATCACGCTTATGTTTGCCAGCCTGAACACTTTGAATTCGTTGACGGCATCTTTGAGCTTTGCCGAACTGCAAAACAGCTTGGCTATCTGATCTTTGTCGTCACTAACCAGGCTGGGATTGGGCGCGGATTTTATACCGAGCAAGACTTTCTGGAGCTAAGCGACTGGATGTATGAGGATGTATGAGGTCTTTCTTGCTCAAGGCGCTATCATCGACAAGGTTTATTTTTGCCCCTTTCATCCCGAGCATGGCATTGGGCATTACAAGATTGACTCGCCCTATCGCAAGCCTGCGCCGGGGATGATTTACCAAGCGGCACAAGAGTTTGACGTTGACCTTGCAAAGTCGGTATTAGTGGGCGATAAGGAATCGGACATTCAGGCCGGTATTGCCGCAGGGGTGGGTTGCAACGTATTGTATAATTCGTCAGGATTACGTGATGCTGTTGATACAGCCGCTTCAGCGGTTGTAAATACTCTCAATGATATTAATGGGTTTTTGGGTCGCTATCAGACAACGTGCGCCGGGAAATAATTTTCGATGAGGCGCTCACGGCTTGTCATTAATTGAATACATAAAAATGCTGGGCAGCCAGGATGCCAGACATGGATCAAGCCTATTATCTCCATAAACAGGATAGGGGCACAATCTCTGTGGAACAGATTTGCATTAACTTAAAAAATCTCTGCACCGTCCTTCGACAGGCTCAGGACGAACGGTTTGTGTTGACTCTGTTCGTGGTGAGCCTCATTCGACAAGCTCATGACAGGCTTCGACTAGGCTCAGGAGAGCGGTGTCGATTCCGTTCGTGGTGAGCCCTTCGGCTACGCACAGGAGAGCCCCTTCGATTAGACTCAGGAGAGCCTTGTCGATTCCGTTCGTGGTGAGCCCTTCGCCACTGCTCAGGAGAGCCTTGTCGAACCATGAGCAGAATCAACTTGTTCAGAGATTCCTTAAAGGCGTCAGACAGGATCGCCCGGCATGGCAGGTTAGCTGAAACTCCTTGCTAATCAGGACATTTAATCAATTTTTAGAGAGCTCTATGAAGCCTACCGAGCAGCAACCGCGATATTTTTTCTCCCATATTCCAAAAACCGGAGGCATGACGCTTCGTTTATTTCTTGAAAACCAGTTTTTCAAAAATGAAGTGTGTCCTTATAAAGATTGGCGGCATTTCCCCTTGGCGCATTCGGGGGATTTGATGCCTTACAGTTTATTTGCGGGCCATTTTATTTTCGATATGGCGCGTTTTCTACCGGATGCTTATAGCATCGTTTTCTTCCGGGAACCTGTGGAAAGAACTATTTCATTATTGAATCATCTGGGCCGGGATCCGGCAGTCCATAGTCTGCATGATAGAGCAAAGGGTAAGACAATCTCCCAGATGCTGGATGATCCCCTCATAGTAAGCCAGTTAAGGAATCAACAGACATCCTGGCTTGGAAGTCAATTATTGGTTGATCAAATAGGGTCGATAAGCCATTGGGAATTATTGGCCTCTGATTGCGGCGCTTACCTGACGGATGCGTCTCTTGATTTGGCTTTACAAGTGCTCGAGAGCTTGAATTTTATAGGATTAACGGAACGCATGGATGAATCAGTCGGACGGCTGTGTCAACAGTTCGGGTTTCACCCACCCCTGACGCTTGCCAAGAGAAATGAAACACCTGAGCAATCCGGCTTCGAACTCAGCAATATATCGGATAGTGACATTGATCGAATTCGCGCTATTAATAATCTTGATATTTGCCTTTATGAGGCCTGCAAAGCCCGCTTTGAAAGAGAGCATGTGCCTTTTGATTTTAATCAACAGGTCATACAAAGCTTTTCTCGTTTGAATCCTGACAATTCGATCCGTGACGATATGTTTGACCTGAATAATCCCATGCCCGGATCGAATTGGTATGAGCCGGAGGAGCACAGTGGCGTACCTGTTCGCTGGAGCGGCCCTAATGAATTATCAAGTATTGAGTGGCCGATTAGCAGTGAAGATGGAAAATTTATCGTGCTGGAACTGTTTCCACGACGAGGCGATAATTTGCTGGAGTCGCTGACGGTTGAGGTGGATGGGCAGCCTGCTTCTTTGGTTAGTATTGATAAACGTATAAGGGTCAAAATCCCTCTGAAAAGGAATGCAGTAAGTTCTATCAACGGATTCCATCAGATTTTGTTTCATCATAAAAATGGCAATTTGCCAGTTATTGAGTCGGCTGATCTGCGTGGCCTTCGCTTTTTACTTATATCCATCAGGATGGAAAAGAATACTTCGCTATCATAGTCGAAAAGAGCACTGCGGAGGATGTGCCGTTCTATAAAGCATTATTTTATCGAACTCGTTGGCATCGATGAGTCATGAGGGCAAAATCAGATTTCTAGTTAAATATCTATAAACGTCTATTCCTTCCACGAAGACAAACTATGCCGCTTGAATTAATGGGGCAATTTTTCTGTCAAATTCCAGGGCAGAAAATTATCTAATGTTTGGGATACATAGTGAATACCTGGCTTAGGAAGCTCAGTAAACAGGGATTTCAGCTAGTCAAAAGGCTCCAGGTTACGGCAACCCCTGTTTGTACCAGGCTGTAAATAAGCTACGGCCATTTTTTGATTTATTCAACGACGCCACTTATAATCCTTCTTAATCGCCGTCGGAACCATTCATTTGTGAGGGTAAACAATGAACAATCAATCAACTGCCGAGTATTTATCGGGCCACGAGTTTTTCTCCGGGTTCAACGATGATATGTTGAAGTTCCTGAGCGAATGTTCAAGCACGTGTGAACTCCCAAAGGGGCAGGTTCTGTTTCGGCACGGCGAAAATGCGGACAAGTTCTATGTGATCCGCACTGGCCGCATCTCCATACAAATACCGGCGATAATGGGGCCCACCCTGGAGATCCAGACGCTGGGCAAGGATCAGGTACTGGGGTGGTCTTGGCTGATATTACCTTATAAGTGGAGTTTTCAAACCAAAGCCGAAGAGGACTCGGAATTGCTCATGTTTGACGGGACCGCCATACTGGCGCGGTGCGAACAGGAACCGAAGTTCGGCTACGAACTGTTAAAGAAATTTGCCGCCCTGATGTCGGTGCGTCTCGATGCGGCACGCCGGAAAATGATGGATGAATGGAACCCGGCCGGGTTTGCCTAGGGAAGCGCTGATTTAATCCTTCGATAAACTCAGGAGAGCCATGTCGAGGTATGAACGGATAATTTTTAGAGGTTCCCTTTAGACGGAATGGACAATGCAAGCAAACTTAAAAAGAGGTTAGAGGCAGAATGAGTTATCGCGTGCATGAACAGCTATTTAAATAGAGGTTCACCTTTTGACAGATCCTTTCTCGCCTGGGTTGTGTGGATGGCCGATCGGGTTGGAGGTTATGGACGCGTGGTGCGCGACGGCAGAAAAATGGAAATTGGCCGCTAAAGCTCAAGGCACGGGAGCCTCTATTCGGCTGGCTTCTCGTGTTCCTTGGCGATTGAAAAAGGTTTCAGGAAGTCCCCTGGAATTGACTGCATGAACTTTTTCACTAAATTCGAACCCTTCACTCGAACCGGCAAAAACTGGAACCGCTTGGTTGATATCCTGGCGATTTATGGCTTCGCGGTACTCGCCGTGGCTGCGGCAATGGGCTTGCGGCTTGCGCTGACGGCAAGGTTCGGATCAGGTTTGCCTCCTTACATCACTTTCTATCCGGCGGTGATGGCGGTGGCGGTGCTGACTGGTTTCGGTCCGAGTGTGCTGGCGACATCCGTGTCGTGCGGGATTGCCGTGTACTGGATTTTGCCGCCGCTTGGACAGTTCGCTGTTGCTTCACCCATTGATCGAGTGGCGCTGATTATTTTTATCGGTATGGGCCTGTTCGTGAGTGTAACTGCCGAACTTTAACGGCGCAACCGGCTTAAGGCTATAGCTTATGACCACGAAGTGAGGCTGCGCACGAGCCAGAAGCTCTCCGGAAGAGGGATGAGCAGTTCCGGCTCCTCGTGGAGGGTACTCCTGACTATGCCATCTTTATCATTGACCCCGAGGGCATAATCGTATCCTGGAATCCAGGGGCCGAGCGGATCAAAGGTTTTCAGGCCAAGGAGGTTATCGGCCAACATTTTTCCCTATTCCATCCCCAGGAAGCAGTGGAAAGCGGCTTGTTCACGCAGGCATTGAAACTGGCCAAGGCGGAAGGCCGCTTCGAAGCAGAAGGCTGGCGGATGCGCAAGGACGGTTCTCGCTTTTGGGCCCATATCATCATTACCGCTCTGCGGGATGACGCGGACAACCTCAAGGGATTTTCAAAGATCATCCGTGACCTCACTCAACAAAAGAAAGCCGAAGCGGCGCTCGTGGAAAGCAGCCGGCAGATTAAAGGGATCGTCGAGTCGGCGATGGACGCCATTATTAGCGTGGATGCCGAGCAGCGCATCGTCGTGTTTAATAACGCGGCGGAAATAATGTTCCGCTGTGCCGCGCGCGAGGCTATCGGCAGCAGGATCGACCGGTTCATTCCCCAGCGTTTCCAGGCCGCTCACGCTGGGCATATCCGGAGTTTCTGGCGGATGGGCGAGACTCGCCGCGCCATTGGTAGCCTAAGCGCCATCAGCGGTTTGCGCGCAGATGGGGAGGAATTCCCGATCGAGGCTGCGATTTCGCAGACCGAAGCCGGCGGGCAACCCGTTTTTACCGTCATACTGCGCGACATCACGAAGCGTAAACAGGCGGAGGAGGCGTTGCGTATCAGCGAGAGCCGGCTACGACGATTCTATGAGTCCGGTCTGATTGGCGTCATCTACTGGAGCACGAACGGCAAAATAACTGATGCCAACGATAAGTTTCTTGAAATGACCGGTTATGATAGGGAGGATTTGGCGGCCGGCCGCCTGAATTGGGAGCAGATGACACCGCCGGAATTTCAATATTTGGACGAGCGGGCTCTTGCTGAAGTAAAAGTTACGGGCATCGTCTCGCAGCCTTTCGAGAAGGAATATATCCGAAAGGATGGCTCCCGCCTTCCCGTCTTGCTGGCCGGAGCTATATTGGATGAGGTTTTTCAGGAGGGCGCGCTTTCGTTCTGGACACCAGCGAGCGCAAGGCTCTAGAATGCGAGCGCGAAGCATTGCTCGAACGCGAGCATGTGTGGCGGCAACAAGCTGAAGCCGCCAATCACGCCAAGGACGAATTTTTGGCAATGCTTTCGCACGAGCTGTGTACGCCGCTGACGTCGATACTCGGCTGGGCGGCGATACTCAAGCACAACGCCCTCAACGCAGAGAAAACAGCTCAAGCAATTAACATTATCGAGGCCAATGCCCGCCAACAGAATGCCCTGATTGAAGATTTACGGGATGCGCACAAGGCCCTGATTATCGTTACTGATAACGGCTGCGGCATGAAAGCCGACTTGATACCGCATATTTTCGAGCGTTTCAAGCAGGCGGACAGCTCGATGAGCCGGAGTTACAACGGGTTGGGTTTGGGCCTGGCCATCGTGCGCTCACTCGTCGAGCTGCACGGCGGCCGGGTGTGGGCAGTGAGCGCCGACGAACAGCAAGGCTCGACATTTACCGTTGAACTGCCGCTGATTGAGCCGGTTGAAACAGTTAATCCGCCTCCAGCCGGAGGGGGACGCGAAACGAGCCAAAGCGCCGCTAACCTGCCATTGCTCATCGAACTCAGGATTTTGGTGGTGGATGACTACGAAGCCATACGGCACATGCTGCAATCCGGCCTGGCTCATCATGGCGCTGAGGTGACCTGCGCCGGCAACGGCAGGGAAGCTCTGCAAATCATAAACGATACCCCGCCGGATCTGTTAATCAGCGATATTGGCATGCCGGACATGGACGGGCTGGAGTTGATTAAACACGTGCGGCGCTTGAGCGCCAATGGTCTCCCGTTTATTCCCGCCATAGCCCTGACCGGCTATGCCGGCGCCGAGAACCGTGACCGTGTACTGGCGGCCGGTTATCAACTGCACTTGGCCAAGCCCTATGATGTCATGTAGTTACCGGCGATTGCAGCGCAATTATTTAAAGACTACACGCCATCCCACTCACCACAACCTTAGTATCCTCTAAGAAACCGGACACTTTCTGAAAAAATCGACATAACAAGCACTTGCAGAGCATCATGATCAAGAACATAAGGTTCTGGACTAACATCTTCTGGTATTGAGAAGCCCGGATAAAGTGCCGATTTAAAGACTGCTCACAGTCATCAAAATTTCCTTACCCTAACTGAAAATATTAACGTTAGCTCAATGTCTTTTATTCTAAAACCACAGCTGGAACGTGAGAAAGCCGTTCGTGCTGAGCTCGTCGAAGCATGAATGGCTTTCTCACGTTCACGTAACATTCTCGAGAAATACCCCATATCTGCTTTTACTTATTTTCAGAAATTCGAGTAAAATCGTTTACAAAGATGGGAACGTCTTTATGTCTGACCGGTTGATACTCCTGTTTATTTTTTATTTACCTTTAAATATCCTTATGAAAAAATCAAAAACCTCTATAGAAACAGCATCTAACGCTAAAGCTGAACAACCTGTTGCAGCTGTCGTCACGAAAGCAACGCCTAAAAAACCCGGCCCTGCCAAAAAACTCCCCAAAACATCGCCAGCCGCGGCTCCTCAATCCGTTGCGGCGACGCCGGAAATGACTATGCCTGAACGCGTGGGTTTAACGGCCGGCAATATTTGGCATTACTTGGCTGATAATGGCGCTGCTTCTGTTGCAAAATTGGTGCGGGAACTTCCGGAAGAAGAAAAAATCATCCAGCGAAGTATCGGTTGGTTGGCTCAGGAAGGCAAAATAACGCTCGATATCATTGACCGGGTTGAGACCATCGCCTTGATAGGCTAGCCGTTAGGGAAAATAATAGTCCCCCTTGACGATATCTTAAGATATTAAGTCTACTTTGTCAGATTGCAAGCCCGTCATACTCGCCGCCGGGAAGCGGGTATCCAGGGTCATGGATTCCAGGCTTAAGTCCGTCTCTGGAGCCTGGGTTTCGGCACTCCATACCGGAATGACAACGTTAGAAAATAGTGATTATGTAATCTGACAAAGTAGAATTAAGTGGATGGGAATCACTGCCATGAATTCAAGCCTGAAGAATGACAACAGCCGAGTTTTTTTGGTCACCGGAGCCACCGGCGCGATAGGCAAGGCCATTGCTCGGCAACTCGCTGAGCTTGAAGATTCCGAAGTCGTATTGGTTTGCCGGGATAAAAAGAAAGCCGAAAATACGGTAAAAGAAATTGTTGATATAACGGGTAATCCCAAAGTTCGTTTTGAGCTCGCCGATTTGAGCCGGTACAAAGACATCAGGAACTTGGCTGAACGTTGGAAAGGTTCATTGCAGGTGTTGATCAATAACGCCGCCTGCACACCCCGGAACCGGCAGGAAACCCCGGAAGGCATTGAATTGCAGTTTGCAACGAATGTACTTTGCTATTATTGGTTAATCGACGAATTCACGGAGTTATTAAAAGCCTCGGCGCCCGCATGTGTGGTGAATGTCGCCAGCTACTGGGCGGGAGGACTGGATCTCACTGACATGGAGTTCAGACGTCGAGCCTATAATAATGACCAAGCCTACCGGCAATCCAAACAAGCCAATCGCATGCTCAGCGCAGCCTTTGCTGAAAAGCTCAAACCCTTCCGAATAACCGTCAATGCCTGTCATCCTGGCGATGTAAATTCCGCGTTGAGTAATAATTTAGGATTTGGTGGCCATGAAACGCCCGATCAAGGAGCTGAAACGCCGGTCTGGCTAGCGACTCATTACATAGGCCTGGAAACTACGGGACGATACTTTGAGCATTTAAATGAAAAAAGTTGCCCTTTTGCTCGGAACCAACAGGCAGTGAACGCTCTTTTTGAGCACTGTGCAAATTACATAAAAAACCATAGCTGATAGAAGCCCATGTCAAACAGCCTAGTAAAAACCGGCCAATTTTTGACAATCGGAATCGCTTTTTGCGGTGTTGCTCTCAAGGAATCAGAACTAACCTAAAAACCGCAGTTGGAGCTTATGAAAGCCGTTCGTGCTGAGCCTAGTTGAAGGGCTTAGGGCGAACGAGATTTTGGAGTACTCAGCTGCGGTTTTTAAGATTAACGCTTTCAGTAAAGCAGACAAACAGCTTCAATAAAAATAATGCCTTACATGGCCTATGAATATAGGCAATTTCAAGTGCAGTATATATTCCTTAAACTAACGCACCATTCTCGAGGTTATTGAGGAATTAGGGTAGCTATGATCCGAAGCGGGGCGCCGCTTCCTTTAGCTATTTTCATGGGTAAGGCTACAATATAGATGCCTTTTAACGGCAATTGATCTAAATTGGCAAGGTTTTCAAAGCCGGGTTTATTGCTGCCCAGTAAAATCTGATGGGTTTTGAATGCTTTTGATTGGCCGTAATCCATACTGGGGGTGTCCAGCCCCAATGACTTGATATTTCTTTTTTCAACCAGCCATTGAGCCGCTTCGGGGGAAATGCCGGGGAAATGTAATTCAGGTATAGCTTCCAGGCCGGTTTTTGGGGTGCCAAAGTATTTTTCCCGGTCAGAGTAGAAGCGCCCATAGCCAGTCCTGAAAAGTACGATCGAGTTGCCGGGTATTGACTTATTTTCATTTTCCCAGTTTTCAATATCCTCAATTGAGACCTGATAATCACGATTGGCCAGGGCTTTTCGGGAAACATCAATGACAATCGCATTGCCTGTTAAACTGGTCAGAGGTAACTGGTCTACGGTTAATTTATTTTCTGCAAAATGGATGGGCGCATCCAGATGAGTCCCGCCATGTTCGGGCGTACAGAAGCTATAGGAGGAATAATAATAGCCTGACGATGTTTTTCCTTCAGCTTCGGTAAAGTGTTCAAATCCTTTAATGTTATTAGGCCAGTATAAGGTCGCGCTGTCATAGCCATAACTCAGATCGATCCATTTCAGGTCGGTAAATGAACTAACCGGACTACTATGTTGAGAGCAGGCTGCAAGTCCTGCAATGCATAGAAAAAACAATCTGATCATGACAATGTTTTTACATATAAAAAGCCGCAATTGAGATGTTTACAAAGCTATTTCATTCATTTCGCAGGCGTAACCCTGACTTTCTTCAGCGGGCAGGTAGCTCTGGCGTCTTCGCACCGGGTAAACTCCAGCGTGTCTTTATCAAAGCAAATTCGCACTTCATCAAGCGTATTACTGCTCTTTTTCGGTCCACTTTCTGTGCAGGAGAGATAGATTTCATCGGCATCAAGGCCGGGGTTGTTTTCCACAAATAGCGCTTCGATCTTGTCAGCCCTGGGTGCGCCGGAAAGGCGTGGAAACTTCAGCTTGCCGAAAAGAGTCCCTGTCAAATCGAAATAGGCGCTACGAATAAGCCCGCTGCAGGCGCCATGCGTGTCCCACTCATGCTGAATCAGGAAATCAGAAGGCATGTAGGCATAGATTTTCTCTTTGTCGATTACATCGGCTAGCCCGCCTCCCTTGCAGTGTTGCGGGTTGCCGCTCCCACATTCCGGCCATAAGCCGTGCACAATAAACTCACGGTGTTGTCGGCATTGCGGCTCGCTATTTTTAGGGTGCGAACGGCAAAATTCCGGTGACCACGACAAACTCAACACGTAGTATTTAAATTGACCGGCTGTGTTATTGTCGCAGGCCTGTTCGTTTTGAGGAGACCATTCAGCACTCGCAAGTGTGGATATCATAACCATAGCTGCAAATAAAAACCCTCGCATTTTCTTCATTTCGCTCTCCTTTAATGGTTGTAGAATAATAGCCGGTAAAAATCGGGAACCTTAGAGAGGCTGGTTTAATCATTTTGTGTTTTAAACCAAGAAAAACATTGATTCAGTGGCAAGCGAACTTCGGCTTGCCACTTTTTGTCCTTTGGAATCAGTCTTAGCGATTGAGATATATCGTCTATTTTGACATTGATTACGCGTTTTAGCATTTCCCTCGACCTCTGCTTGATAGTGAATTACATCACCGATCACCGATTTGCGACTCATACCTTTCCTTGAAATCAGTCGCTGGAAAATAGTAAATTTGGTTGTAAGCCCAAATCATCTAAAACTCCGCGAATTAACGCGGATTAATGTGTTCAATCCCATGGGCTTGATGACTTTCCTGTTCCATCCGCTTAAGTAATGCAAAGAGTTCGCTGTGGGTTGAAAGCACAATAGTCGCCTCTGCGCTGATGACTTTGCGATAGGTCTCCAAAGTTTTGAGAAACTGGTAAAACTCCGTAGCCTCAGGATTTTGGGCATATGCCTTGGCATAGATGTCCGTGGCTCTGGCATCGGCCTCACCCTGGATTTCCTGTACATGCTTATAGGCGGTGGATTTGATCTGGTTAAGATCGCGCTCCTTGTTGCCATTGATGCGTGCGGCCTCGCCTTCGCCTTCGGAACGAAAGCGTTGCGCAATCTGCAGACGTTCGCTAATCATTCGCTGGTAAATGCGTTCGAGCACTTGCTGATTGTAGTTAATGCGCTTGAAGCGAACATCGAGCAGTTCAATGCCAAATTCGGCTAGTTTGGGCGCCGCAGCATTGAACACGTTTTTCTCGATAGCGGCACGGCCAACCCTGATCGGGCGCAATACCCCGAGCGTGCCTTCTCCGGTTAACGGCCCCAGGCTTTCATCCTGCAACGGTTTGCGGTCTTTATCGGAGCGCACGACTTCAATGAGTTCATGCCGTGCAATGGCGGTGCGGGTTTCGCTGCCTAAAATATCCTCCAGCCGGGACTGGGCGCTGCGTTCATCTCTTAGTCTTAGGTAATAACGCATCGGATCGGTAATTCGCCACCGTGCGAAAGTATCGACCTGAACATAGGTCTTGTCTTTGGTAGACATCTCAACCATCGGCCCATCCCAGGCCAGATAACGTTTGTCGAAACTATTGACCTGCTGGACAAAAGGCAGCTTGAAATTTAAGCCGGGGCTAGTGATAGGGTCACCGACCGGCCTGCCAAATTGGGTAATAATGACCTGCTCGGCCTGATTAACCGTAAATATTGATTGAAACAGCAGAATCGCCAAGGCGACGATAAACACGTAACTTTTTCCTGAGAGAATCATTTAGGCTCCTCCAGTGATTGAGACGGAAAAGGCAGCATCGGCAAAATCTGCTGGATTGTGTCATCCACGATAATCTGCTGCCTTGCCTGGGGCAGCACATCCCCCAGGGTTTCAAGATAAATACGCGTACGGGTTACCGCCGGCGCCTTGAGGTATGCTCCCAGCACTTGGTTGAACGCGGCTACATCTCCTTCAGCTTCGTTAACCCGTTTAAAACGATAGCCTTCTGCGGCACGGATTTTTTGGTCAGCCTCACCACGGGCACGCGGCACCGCCTTGTTATACTCCCCGTTAGCCAGATTGATGGCGTTTTCCCGGTCTTGCTGGGCACGATTCACTTCATTAAATGAAGGCTGCACCGGTTCCGGCGGATTGACGTTTTTCAACTGCACTTGATTAATGGAAACGCCCAACTGATAGCGCTCCGCCAGCTCGCGGGTCCGCCCCAAGGCGGTTTCCTCGATCTCTTGCCGGCCGATAGTAATGATTTCGTCGACCGTCCGGTCGCCGACCACTTCGCGCATAACCGCTTCCGATATATCTCTTAAGGTTTGGCCGGGATTACGCACATCGAAGAGATATTTCTCAGGATCGGTAATGCGGTATTGCACGATCCATTCCACCAAGGCCGAATTCAGGTCGCCTGTCACCATCGACTTTTCCAGGCCCGGCGCGTCGCTGATTTGATCGGGATTGGTGAAACCGGGCGTGGCAAAGCCAAATTCCAGTTTTTGCTGCCGCTGGGTCGGCACGGTAATCACATTATCAATGCCAAACGGGAGCTTGGCATGCAAGCCGGACGGCACTTTTTCAATGTATTTGCCAAAGCGGAGCACGATGCCTTCGGATTCTGCCGGAATGGTGTAAAACGACATCATCACCGCTATTAACAGGGTGACGCCCAGCAGCACAATCACTGGGGAAACAGGCAGTGAGCCTAGTAAACGCTCCCAAACAGGCTTGAGATTTTCCACGCACAAACTCCGGTTAGTAAAAGCTTAGCTGGACATTAGAATCATTGGTGTTTTAACCAGGCTATTAAGGCTCTTTTTTCCTCATCAAAAAGTTCCGCGCCGTAGTGATGTCCGCGGTTTTCCACTATATCCTCACACAGAACCTCGCTAGTTGTGGGGTTGCGGCTAAAAACGAAAGTTAAGGGTGTGCCTGCCGGAAAAGGACCGACTGTTACCGGAAGCCTGTTGATCTTGGGCGGACGATTAGTTAAAAGCAGTTCTTGCATGGCCGACTCATAGGCTTCTGCGAGCTGTTGCGGAGTGGCGTTCGCCGGAGCATAGGGACCGATAGACTGATTGTGAAGAAAGGGCGCTGTCGCCCAAACGCCTGAGAGCGGCTTGGTTCGATAACCTTTTAAGCCGGCAAGAGCGCGATTTTTGTAAACGTCTGAAGAGAATTCCGCCCATAAATGCTCTGCTTCCCATTGGCTGGTGAGCGCGCGGCAAGCGTTGGTCGCATTATCCGGATCAGTAACGAGCGGGTTTACCTCATCGTTTGAAAGTACACGCCCTCCTTTGCCTTTGAGCGTATGACAGGACGCGCAGTTATCCTTGAATAGCTTGCGCCCCTGGGCGTATAGAAGAGGATTCGCCGGCCATTCAGGGAATTTGGGGGCCTTGATCGAAAAGAGGAATTTACCGAGATTATCGATATCGGTTTTAGGCGGCAAGTCGGAGCAGTCACTGCGGCACTGTTCGACGTCGATAGGCGCGGTTGCATCAGGGCGATCGGGGCGGGGCGCTACGCATTCGGCAAAACAAACGCCGAGGTTCGTGTAGACGCGAATCGCAGCCACGTCGATGCCCAAGTCGTCCTCACCCCCATGCCCCATCCGCAGTTTGGGCGTATCCGCTCCCACATCGAATGTTAAACGGTGCCGCAAATCCCAAATCTGGGTTATGACGCTGGGGTTCATAATGTTGTCGCTAAACAGTGCCGTCGTATCGACCGTACCGTCAGGCCATGCCTCAAACATGAAGCGTCGCGGATCAGTCGCAGGCAGATTTGCCACAATAATCTTGCCGGATTTTAAATGCTGGTTACCTACCGTCGGGTTAATATTCTCCCAGGCGGGCTCGTTCACGTCGGCGGGCGGGTGCAATGGACTAAAGCCGGCATGGCAGGAGGCGCAGGCCACGCCATAGAGCGTGGTTCCTTCCGGCCCGGGAAATTTACGAATCCCGATGACGCCCGTGGCGTTCGGGTCAGGACATAGATCCGGTCCACCGGCCGGGTTTGCCTTGCAATCGGGATCGTTGATGGTTCCCCATTCCTGGAAGCGTTGGTTACGCGGTGTAGTGACCACTTTATCGTAGCCCACTTTAATACGCTTGGCAGGATCAGGATGGTTGGCCAAAAAGGCAAAAAACTTTTCTCCGCCGTAAGTATTCTTCAACCAGATCTCGCGCCCTTTCTGAATTGGCGAATGGGATGTCAAGAATTGATGAAGCCCAAGCTCTGGAGGGGAATGTGACGTCAAGAATTGATGAAGCCCAAGCTCTGGAGGGGTTGAAGAGGGCTCTTGTGAATAGACTAGTGCGGCATAAAGAATCAAAAGCGCGTATAAGATTGATTTGATTGTGATCATGATAATTTCTCCTTTTGCGGTATGCGCCTAATGGCTGTTACAGATCATTCATCCAATGGGGAATAACGTGGCTTGGATTTCTGGGATACCGGGCATTGTAAAGCGATATTGCGCTCCCGCTCCCAGAGTAGCAAAAGACAGGCAAGCTAAGCGAATAAATGAAACGAAGAATGTTCGAGATTTAAGAACAAACATAAAGTCTTCCTCCCTATAATGAAGATTAAGAGCGTTACCCCTAATCAGTACTATTTAGCTCCAAATAACTTTTACGCTGGTTTTTTTAGTTTGACAATAGTATTTTTTACGTATACGGTCTGTAACGGAATAATGTTCAATTCCAACAAAAAACAGCTATCTGGTTACTTTTCAGTGTGATAGGTGCTAAATGAGATAATAATCAAACGTTATCAAAAGATATTAAAGTCTATCGAGGATAAACGCATCAGTTTCAAAGCTTGTCAGCTTATCAAAAGAAAAGACGACAGGAAAGGTTGTCGATTTTTTTAGGATAGTTCAATCACCTCCGGCATAGCCGGGTTTTACCCGATTCAATTTAATTATTTTCAGAAGTTTTTAATATCTGTATCTGGGGGTATTTATGAAAAACAACAAAATTTCAATTTTTGGGTTGTTATTGTTTGCAGCGCTGTATGTGCCTGTAGCGGCAGGGTATAGTCAAATATATGTTTTTGGCGATAGTTTATCTGATTCGGGTAATGCCATTTTGGCTACGGGTGGTCATATAACTCAGCCACCTTATCCAGGTCTTATTCCTGATTTCCCTTATGCAAGCGGGCGTCTTTCAAATGGTCCGGTTTGGGCTGAAACCTTAGCAACAGACTTGGGTTTAACCATTTCTCCGTCTTTAGCGGGTGGTAATGACTATGCGTTTGGTGGGGCCAGAACCGGCGCTTTAACGGGTATTGTTGCCTCCTCAATCCCTACCATTAGTCAGCAGGTTAATAATTTTATAACCTCGGCGTCAGGATCAATCCCTAAGGATGCGTTGTATGTTGTTTGGGGTGGAGGTAATGATATTCGAGATGCGGCTGAAGTGAAAAATCCTGTGGCAGTGGTGAATGATTCAATAATCAATATTTCAACTAGTATTACAACCCTTGCTGATGCTGGCGCACAGAATTTTCTGGTGCCAAATTTACCTGACTTGGGAAAAACTCCCGCAGCTCAGGCTGCAGGGCCGCTAGCAGAAGCCGGTTTAGCTGTATTGTCATCTGTTTTTGATGGGTTGTTAACTCCTTCTATAAGCGGATTAGAGAGCCACTTGGGCATTGACATAAAGGAGTTAAAGATTGATGCCTTATTTAAGGAAATAATCGATGCGCCTAATGATTTTGGACTTACGAATGTTTCTGATGCCTGTATTATAGTGGGCGGAGGCAGTTGTTCGAATCCAGAGAATTATTTGTTTTGGGATGGATTGCATCCAACAACAACCGTGCATGACATGATTGGCGATAAAGCATTCAATCTCGTGGCGCCGGTACCTGTTCCCGCCATGCTGCCCGTCTATGCTTTGGTGATGGTAATGTTGGGTTATATGTCAGGTAAGAGGCCATTCAGAACAGTTTGCTAAATAAAGATGGGTGATTGTTCAGAATCTATTTTGCCCAAAATTCCCGCAACACGTGGGCAGCCATTTTTGGAGTACGCCCTCGGGTGAAGACGCCTTTCATATTTATCCCTCCTGCTCGCATGACACTCTGCACTGCGGCAAAGTCGGCAAAATTCCAAACCTGCATGCCGGCGATGTAGTCCTTTTGCGCTGCCACTTTAAGATGGCCGCGTATATATTCCGCCTGATACTCTTCCGTCCACATGACATCGGGATGGCCGTGCATGCCGGCTATGGTATCCGCTCCGAACTCGGTCACGATGATGGGTTTATGCCATGCTTCCCATACCGAATGGAGTTCCTGGTCCAGGGCAACCAGCGCCTTGTCCAGCTCGCCGCCCAGGATGTACCAGCCCCAATAGCGATTCATGCAGACGACATCGCATAATTCCATCCAGGAGTCGGGGCCGCCCATTAACGTCGCAAGCGTCACCAAACGGGTAGGATCCAACTCACGGGCGCGGCGCATCAAGGTGTCCAGAAAGTCCTTACCTTTCGCCGCTGCGGGATCATCCTGCGCTGCCAGGTTCAGTTTCGGAGTCATGGGCTCGTTGGCAACGCACCACATCACCACGCTAGCATGATTTTTGTCGCGGGCAATCAACTCATCAATCTGTTGCATGCACATGCGCAGGCGGAGGGCAATGTAAGCGTCATTCTCAAACTGCAAACTGACAGCGGGTATTTCATCAATGATCAGGAAGCCTTCCCGGTCCGCCAGTTGCATCTCTTCTTCACTGTAGGGATAGTGCGAAGTGCGATAGCTATTGGCGCCCGTCCAGCGCATTAACTGATAGTCCTTGACCAGCAGAGGCTGGTTCAAGCCTTTGCCGCTAGCGATGAAATCTTCATGACGTCCATAGCCATTCATCTGCACCGGCTTGCCGTTAAGGAGAATCTGGCCGCCCTGCACCGCTATCGTGCGGATGCCAATCTTTAACAGGTAATGGTCTTGTTCCGTCTGGATGGTCAGGTCATATAGATAAGGGCTCTTATCAGACCAGAATTTGGCATTGGGAACGGTAAGCTGCGCCTCGGCCAAGCCTTCCTGGAAGACTAGTTTGGTTTTGGCAATGCCATCGCTATTCTTGATCTGTACGAAACCCGGTGCTGAGACCGCAGCATTCAGCCGGACAGTCACCTGCACCGTGCCATTTGCCCCATCAATGCCAGTGACAACGGTTACATCCTCAATATAGGTCTGCGGAACGCTGTACAGCACCACTGGGCGATGGATGCCCGCAAACGGAAAGAAGTCATAGGTAGTGGGCGGAAAGCTGGAGGGAAGTCCCAATGGAGTGCTCATGTTGCCGGCAGGTACGCGAGTGGGTTTTAGTTCATTTTCGACGCTGATGGCGATCAGGTTTTCTGTTTCCCATAGGATTTGATCGGTGATCTCAAAAGCGAAGGGCAAGTGTCCCCCGTCGTGTGAGCCTATTTTGACGCCGTTGAAATAGACTGTGCTGAAATAACAGGCCGAACCGACGCGCAAGAACACTCGATGCCCCCGCCAGCTCTGCGGAATAAAGGTCGGCTTGACATACCAGGCAAGTCCGAGGTAGTTGTAAAGGTTCTCATACTGCTCGTTCCAACTGCCTGGAACCGCCATTGGACGAGCATCCTCCAGGCCGTTATACCAGCCTTTTTGTTCTCCTTTTTGATCGGGATCAGGCTGAAAATCCCAAATACCCGATAGATCAAGTTTATTCCGGAACAGGTTCTGTTGTGGATACAGCATCGCAAATCTCCTTTTGACGGATATGGCAGTAATACTGTCGCCAGTCTGCCTTCGAATGAATTATTATGTGTTAACTCAACCGCCATCGGTCTCCCTCAGCGGCCGGATCTCAATGGCTCCCTTCGCTCGTGCACACGGCGTGCCTGCCACTAATTGTACGGCTTCATTGATATCAGCCGCCTCAATGATGGAAAAGCCGGCAAGAGGTAAGCTTGATTTGGCGAAGCTGCCGCTTGTGGTTGTCGGCAGGCCGTCCCAAGCCGTAACTGTCGTGACATTTGTTTTTACAGCCGACATAAAAGCGCCTCTGCTACGCAGCACCTCATCCTGAGCCAGTAATTCCTTTTGCTCCTGTTGCGTCAGCTCCAGCCAATCTTTCTCATCACCGTAAGCCAAGCATAGGAATTTCATTTTGTAGCCTCCAGGATTGAAGTATTGCTAGAACATGCAGACATGACAAGTAATTTTTCAAGCCGGGTTAGTTATTATCTTTTCATGGCAGTTGTCAAGAATTACTCTTGATGCCGGACTAAGATAGACGGTCAGATTGCTTCATTCTAAGAAACTGTTCCAGCGCCTCGGGATTGGCCAAGGCATGCTGATTATTTACGGACCGTCCGTGAATAATATTGCGTACCGCAAGTTCAGCAATTTTGCCGTTTTTGGTGCGCGGAATACCGGTCACCTGTAGAATTTCTGCCGGCACATGATGGGGTGAGGCATTCTGCCTGATCTGCTGTTTGATCTTCATCTTCAGTTGTTCCGATAACGCCGCGTCATCACGCAGTATGACAAATAAAATAATCCGGCAGTCGCCTTCGATTTCCTGCCCGACGACCACGCTTTCCAGAACCTCATCCACCTGCTCCACCTGCCGGTAGATTTCAGCCGTGCCGATCCTGATGCCTCCGGGGTTGAGCACCGCATCCGAACGGCCGTATATGATCATGCCGCCACTGTCTGTCAATTCCACATAATCGCCGTGCCGCCAGACGCCCGGATACTTTTCGAAATAGGCCGCATGATACTGGCTCTGATCCGGGTCATTCCAGAAACTGACCGGCATCGAAGGAAACGGCGTCTTACAGACCAGTTCGCCTTTTTCTCCTTGCAATGACCGGCCGCTCTCGTCATAAACATCTACGTCCATCGCCAGTCCGCGGCACTGGATTTCGCCCCGGCGCACAGGAATAATGGGGCAACCGAGAACAAAGCAGGAAATAATATCCGTTCCCCCGGAAATAGATGAAAGACAGACATCGGATTTGACCGATTCATAGACAAAATCGAACGCTTCAGGCGCAAGGGGCGAGCCGGTGGATAAAATGGTTTTAAGCGATGACAGGTCGTGAGTATTTTTTGGAGTAACAGCGGATTTTTTAATCGCGTCAATATATTTGGCGGAAACTCCAAAGACAGTGATTTGAAACTCGTCAATCAAGTCAAACAGCGAGTCAGTGCTGGGATAAAGCGGCGGGCCATCATAAAGCACCAGCTCCGCCCCGGGTGCCAAACCGGAAGCCAGCCAGTTCCACATCATCCAGCCGCACGTGGTGTAATAAAACAGACGGTCGCCGGGATGGAGATCCACATGCAGCAAATGTTCCTTCAGGTGCTGGATTAAGGTTCCTCCGACCCCGTGCACAATACATTTCGGCGGACCAGTGGTTCCGGAAGAATATAAAATGAACAGCGGATCGTCGAACGCCATCGGTGCAAAGGCTATCGGGTGGTTTTCCGGAAAACCTCTCAGATAGTCTTGCCAAAGCGTTACCTGCTTGCTCACCCTGAACGATTCGCTTTTTAGGTATGGAATTAACACGGCTTTTTGAATTGACGGAAGCGCCTTGAGTAACGGTTCAATCTGGTCCATTCGCTCAAATACCTTTCCATTAAAAGTGTAGCCATCGCAGATAAACAAAACCTTGGGAGCTATTTGGCTGAAACGGTCTACAATACCGGGAACCCCGAAATCCGGGGAACAGCTACTCCAGATTGCACCGAGGCTGGCGGTCGCCAGCATCGCGATAATGGCTTCGGGAAGATTGGGCAAAACAGCGGCCACGCGATCACCGGGCTTGACGCCGTCGTTTCGCAAAGCCTGAGCGAGCTGGGAAACTTGACGATATAAGTCGCTATAAGAAAGCCGACGAGTTTGGCCGTTTTCTCTGCGAAAAACAATGGCAGAGTGGCGCTTCTCATGGGGATTCAATAAATTTTCCGCATAATTGAGCCGGGCATCAGGAAACCAAAGGGCTCCGGGCATTTTGTTTTCATGCGATAAAACTACTTCCCCTTTTTGCGCGGCTTTTATATCTGCAAAATCCCACATTAAATTCCAAAAAGCAGCGGGGGTTTCGACAGACCATTGGTAAAGATCGGGATAGCCGGTAACATCTACACCGAACTTCTCCCTCACCAATTTCATGAAGCGGTTAATATTGGCGTTTTCCTGCCGTTCCGCAGAAGGCTGCCAAAGAACTGAATTCACGTTATTCTCCGAAAGTTATACACTTCATAAGAGTGAAAACAGTTCAGGTAAGTTCAGGTGCTATATTGACGTCTTTCTCACAACTTTAAGGGTTGTCACACAACAGAAAAGCTATGCAGGCCGGTTTATAGTGTCCCGGCAAATCGATGATAAGATTGGGTTAATCTGGCAAAAGGTGGAAACCATTCTTGGTTTATATTACTTAAGGAAACCTCAAAAAATTGCACTTCGATAAACTCAGGAGAGCCATGCCGAAGTATGGACAGATAAGTTTTAGAGGTTTATTAAAGAATAACCACTGAAGAAGCGATAGTAATCATTGTATGATCGAGCTGCCGAGAATCTATTATAAATCTTAATGTTTACACTCAAAAATTTGAATAATTGAATTAGCCTCGCTTAGGGTTTCAAGGCGCACATCAAAACCCCAGAGTCTGACCACATGTTTCAATACTTCATCGATACTTTTGTCCAGCGGCATGCGATGGTATTGAGTGTGCCGCAAGGTCAGCTTTCTGTCCCCTTTAAGGTTGACATCATAAACCTGGATGTTGGGTTCATTACTGCCCAGGTTGTACTGCTCCGATAAAATCTGCCGGATGTATTGATAGCCAGGCTCATTGTGTATGGATGTCACAGCCATTTCGCTTTCCTTATAATCATCAAGAATCGAGAACAGCTTGAAGTCGCGAATGACTTTAGGTGATAAATACTGGCCGATGAAGCTTTCATCCTTAAAATTCTGCATGGCGAAATGGAGCGTTTTATTCCAGTCGCTGCCGGCAATATCCGGAAACCAGTACCTGTCTTCATCTGTAGGGTATTCGCAGATTCTACGTATATCCGTCATCATGGCAAAACCCAGTGCATAAGGATTAATACCGGAATAATATTTACTATCGAAAGTGGGTTGATAGATGACGTTGGTATGGGATTGCAAAAATTCAATCATGAATCCGTCTGTCACAAGTCCTTCTGCATAAAGCTGGTTAAGCAGTGTGTAATGCCAGAAAGTAGCCCAACCTTCATTCATGACCTGGGTCTGTCGCTGGGGATAAAAATATTGGGCGATTTTACGCACAATACGTACTATTTCCCGTTGCCAGGGCTCCAGGAAAGGAGCGTTTTTTTCTATAAAATAGAGAATGTTTTCATGGGGTTCCTGGGGAAATTGCCAGTCTTTTTTATCACTGCGCAATACCTCTTTTGTAGGAATTGTCCGCCATAATTCATTGACTTGAGATTGTAGATATTCTTCACGCACCTTTTGCCTGGCCTGCTCCTCCAGCATGGACAGCCGGGATGGGCGTTTGTAGCGATCGACACCAAAATTTTTTAACGCATGGCAGGAGTCAAGAATTTCCTCAACCTGCTTTTCCCCGTAGCGCTCCTCACATTCGGCAATATAATTTTTGGCAAACAGCAGGTAATCAATAATGGAGTCAGCACTGGTCCAGGTGGTAAACAAGTAATTATTTTTAAAAAAAGAATTGTGGCCGTAAGCTGCATGGGCAATCACCAGGGCCTGCATCGTCATACTGTTTTCCTCCATTAAATAGGCGATGCAGGGATTGGAATTGATCACGATTTCATAGGCCAAACCCATATGACCTTTCTTATAGCGTGCTTCATTAGTGACAAATTCCTTGCCAAATGACCAGTGGCTATAAACTATCGGCATGCCGATAGAGGCATAAGCATCCATCATTTGTTCAGCCGTAATAATTTCGAGCTGAACAGGGTAGGTGTCCAGGCCAAAATTTCCGGCAATGCGGGCAATTTCCTTATGATATTTTTCTATCAGCTTAAAAGTCCATTCTGATGTTTCTGACAGAGGCTTGTTAATCATGCGTTCTTTTTCTCAAAAAGTTTTCGAAATACCGGATAAATATCCGTTAATGCTTCAATACGCTGCATAGCAAAATTATTCCATTGATCTTTAATTGTTAAATATTCCTGCCAGAGATTCTGATGTCTGCCCTCGGTAATCTCAATATAGGCATAATACTGAAGATAAGGCATGATTTGTTCGGACAGAATAGCCGTACATTGTTTTGAGTCGTTGTCCCAGTTGTCTCCATCGGAAGCTTGAGCGGCATACATATTCCATTCCGAAGTGGGAAAACGCTCCTTGATAATGGCGCTTGTGAGATTGAGCGCGCTGGAAACAACCGTGCCTCCGGTTTCTCTTGAATAAAAAAAAGTTTGCTCATCAACTTCCTGGGCTTCTGTATGATGAGAAATGAAAACGACCTGAATTTTTTCATACGTCTTTATAAGAAAAAGGTATAACAACATGAAAAACCGTTTGGCTATGTCTTTTTTTTCAGGCCCCATGGAGCCTGAGATATCCATGATGCAAAACATGACGGCTTGAGTAATCGGTTTTGGCCGGTCAATCCGGTTGTCAAATCTCAAATCAAAGGTATCAATGAAGGGAATGCCTGCTATTTTTTCCTTGAGGTGTTCAATTTCTTTACGAAGCCTGATGACCAGAGGGTCTGTTTCTACAAAACGTTTGAGCAGATCCTCCAGTTGTTTCTCAGCCTCACTCAAGCTTTCGATATAAGGTGCGCGCAAGGCGATCCTTCGTCCTAAGGCGTTTCGTAATGAACGAATCACATTGATATTGGTGGGTATGCCTGTACTGGTATGGCCCGCGCGCACCTTTTTAGTCTCATTGATAGCAGCCAATTTAGTTTTCACCAGATCTGGCAACTCAAGATCCTCAAAGAAGAAATTAAGGAATTCTTCGCGTGTCAGTTCAAAGCTAAATTCATCCTGGCCTTCGCCACTGTTTGAAGCTCCATTGCCCTGCCCGGCGCCATCTTCAGGCCGGGCAATTTTATCGCCTTGTTGAAATTCTTTATTGCCCGGGTGAACGCGTTCACGAAATCCCCCTTGACCATGGCGAAAAAAAGGTTCAGACGTATCCTTGGCGGGAATGGAGACTTTTTCGCCTTTGTCCAGATCTGTCACGCTACGCTTAATTATCGCATCGGCAACCGCCTTTTTAATTTGCGCGCGGAAACGATGGATAAATTTCTGCCGGTTAACAGCACTTTTGTTTTTTCCATTCAGACGTCGGTCTACGATTTGAACCACTTTATTCACCACGGGTTAAGATGATTTGCGTACTCTTAAATACCATTCGCTAAGTAAACGCACTTGTTTTTCGGTATACCCTTTTTCCACCATGCGATCAATGAATTGCTCATGCTTTCTCTGGTCATCAGGAGATGCCTTGGCATTAAATGAAATCACCGGCAGCAAATCTTCGGTGGTTGAGAACATTTTCTTTTCAATGACCACGCGCAGCTTTTCATAACTTGTCCAAGCAGGATTTGTGCCTTCATGTTTAGCACGGGCACGTAATACGAAATTGACAATTTCATTGCGGAAATCTTTGGGATTGCTGATACCAGCCGGTTTTTCAATTTTTTCCAGTTCATTGTTTAATGCGCTTCTATCGAACATTTCACCCGTATCCGGATCGCGGTAATTGGTATCCTGTATCCAGTAATCGGCATAGGTCACATACCGATCGAATATATTTTGTCCGTATTCGGAATACGATTGCAGGTATGCCGTTTGAATTTCCTTGCCTATAAAATCAATATATCGCTGAGTTAAATAGCCTTTTAAATAAGATAAATATTTTTCCTCAATTTCGGCGGGGAACTGCTCGCGTTCAATCTGCTGTTCCAAAACATATAAAAGATGCACGGGATTTGCCGCAACCTCTGTGTTATCAAAGTTAAATACTCTGGACAGTATCTTGAAGGCAAACCGGGTGGACAGGCCGGTCATGCCTTCATCGACTCCGGCATAGTCACGGTATTCCTGAAAAGATTTGGCCTGAGGATCAGTATCTTTCAGATTTTCCCCATTGTAAATCCTCATTTTGGAAAAAATATTGGAGTTTTCCGGTTCTTTTAAACGGGATAACACCGCAAATTGCGCCATCATCTTTAACGTGCCGGGGGCGCAAGGCGAATCATACAAGGAGCTGTTTTCCAAAAGTTTTTTGTAAATCTTGATTTCCTCGGAAACTCTCAGGCAATAAGGCACTTTAACGATATAAATACGGTCGAGAAAGGCTTCATTATTTTTATTGTTTTTGAAAGCTTGCCATTCTGATTCGTTCGAATGGGCAAGAATAATGCCTTGAAAAGGAATCGCAGGGAAACCTTCCGTGCCTTTATAGTTTCCTTCCTGAGTGGCCGTCAGCAACGGATGCAATACTTTAATCGGGGCTTTGAACATCTCCACAAATTCGAGCAAGCCCTGATTTGCCCGGCAAAGTCCGCCGGAATAGCTATAGGCATCCGGGTCGTCCTGTGAGTATTTTTCCAGTTTACGAATATCGACCTTGCCTACCAGCGAGGAAATATCCTGGTTATTTTCATCGCCGGGTTCGGTCTTGGTAACGGCAATCTGTTTTAAGATCGACGGCCGTATCTTGATCACTTTAAATTGCCGTATATCGCCATTAAACTCATCCAGGCGCTTGGTTGCCCAGGGCGACATGATAGTGTTCAGGTAACGGTTGGGTATTCCATAATCATGTTCAAGTATTTCGCCATCTTCAAGAACATTAAAAAGACCTAATGGAGATTCAAATACAGGCGAGCCTTTTATAGCGTAGAAAGGGGCTTTTTCCATCAGCCATTTAAGTTTTTCAGCGAGGGATGATTTACCTCCACCGACCGGCCCCAGCAAGTAGAGAATCTGCTTTTTTTCCTCCAGGCCTTGCGCGGCATGTTTGAAGAAAGAAACGATTTGCTCGATCACTTCTTCCATCCCGTAAAACTCACGAAAAGCAGGATAAATTTTTATGACTTTATTGAGGAACAGCCTGCTAAGTCTGGGATCATTATGCGTATCAAGCAGTTCCGGATCGCCTATGGCATTTAGCATGCGCTCGGCCGGACTTGCATAGGCAAGAGGATCTTTCTTGCATAAATCCAAATATTCCTGAATCGTAAGTTCTTCTTCCTTCTGTTCGTCAAACTTTGTCCTATAGTGTTCAAATATACTCATTACAACTCTCACAGTGGTTTGTTACATCTCTTAATTAGCATAGACCATGCATTGAGTCAATTATGTCCACTCGGTTAAATATTTAAATATTAACCGGGGCGCAAAATTACCGCCACGCTTGGACGCCCAAATTATGTCAAGCTATCAATCGATGGTTTTGAGAAGGTTAAAATTGCAGCCATATATCCTGGTTTTATGTAAAGTATTTTGTTTTTTACCAAATGAAATCCTCTGAATAACTCCTTGTCTCTTTCACGCGATCGGCATGGCTGGTAATTGTCAGGTTAAAATCTTCACAGTCTGGCTACGAACTTACTATTATGTCATGTGTAAGCGTCAACAAAAACCGGATACTTACTTAAGCGGTTTTCTTATAAAATGTCCGCTCAAATCCCGGTGGGAGTTGATAGCCGTTTGAATGCGCATTTAAAGAAGTTTAAGGCTTAATTTTCATAAGCACATATACATATTTATCCTCAGGAGCCACATTATGCTAATAGGACTACCCAAAGAAGTTAAGGATAACGAGAACCGTGTTGGTATGACGCCCGGTGCAGTCCAGGCCTTGGTAAGACGCGGGCATCAGGTTTTGGTTCAAACCGGGGCGGGTGAAGGAAGTTCTCTTTCCGATGAAGAATACCAGGCTGCCGGCGCTGAAATCGTTCCTTATGCTGAGGATGCGTGGGCAGCGCAGATGATAGTAAAAGTGAAAGAGCCGGTGGCATCGGAATATCAATATTTGCGGCAAGGCCTGATTCTCTTTACTTATTTGCATCTGGCGTCGAATAAGCCGCTTACCGAAGCTTTGTTGGCAAGTGGAACGACAGGGATCGCTTATGAGACCGTACAAACCGGAACCGGTCAATTACCTTTATTGATACCCATGAGTGAGGTCGCGGGACGAATGGCGACTCAAGTCGGCGCAACTTATTTGCAAAAATCGCATGGCGGCCGCGGCGTATTGATAGGCGGTGTTCCAGGCGTGGCCCCTGCAAATGTAGCAATTCTGGGAGGCGGTATTGTCGGCACCAATGCCGCGCGTGTGGCTGTTGGGTTGGGCGCGCATGTCACCGTGCTGGATGTTAGCCATGCGCGGTTGAAATATTTGGATGACATTTACCGTGGCCAATTACAAACGCGTATCAGTGATGAATATAATATCGAAGATGTTGTTTACGAAGCCGATCTTGTGATTGGCGCGGTATTAATTCCCGGCGGCCGCGCGCCCTGGCTGATTACTCACGACATGCTGCCGGAAATGCGCAAGGGTTCGGTGATCGTGGATGTAGCCGTCGATCAAGGGGGCTGTGTAGAGACTACGCGCGCCACCACTCACAGTAATCCGACTTACGAAATAGCTGGGGTCGTTCATTATTGCGTCGCGAATATGCCGGGAGCAGTGCCGCGCACCAGCACCTTTGCGCTTAATAATCAAACCGCTGTTTACACGCTGCGTTTGGCAAATGAAGGATTGGATGCCGTGCGTAAAGATCCGGCGCTGCAATATGGGCTTAACACATCCCAGGGTTTGGTGACTTATCCTGCCGTGGCTGAGGCTTTTGATTTGAAATATACGGATCCCATGCAAGCATTGAGGAACTAACAGGTTGAGGTTATGCTTTACGGGCATATTATCTGCGAGGTCGCCCGACATCTTGAAAGGCGATATAGCTTTATATCTTTAGTGCATTAAATATGCGAATAATTGTATTATTCGCATTATGGCCTTAAGGGAAGTTTTAAAAATTATCCGTTCATGCTTCGACAAGGCTCTCCTGAGCGTAGTTGAAGGGCTCATGACACGCTGGGATAAACTCAGGAGTGCCCCTTCGGCCATGCTCAGGAGAGCCTTGTCGAAGCGCAATTTTTAGAGGTTCCCTAATACAATAAATTTATCCATTATGCGCAAAACAATTATTAATCGACCCACTGAAAAAATTTCACCTGGCGATCTAGTATTTTTAGATCTGGAGCAGTTGGCGCAAGTAGAAATTACTTCCGAATGCCGGGAGCACCCCATTGAATCAGCTCTGGTGAAGGACGGCGGAACAGGCTGGCAAGCCGCCCAGCCCGGTGAGCAAACAATTTGTATAGTTTTTGATCAACCATTGACTATCAATCATATTGATCTCATCTTCGATGAACAAGAGCAATCACGCACACAAGAATTCGTATTGCTTTGGTTAGACAATAACATGGAGTCTTATCGAGAGATTCTACGTCAACAATTCCATTTCAGTCCTCCCAATACTACGCAGGAAATCGAACATTACACGGTTAATCTCACTCAACTAAAGGCTCTTAAATTAACAATTGTCCCGAATATCGAGGGTAATGAAGCTTTTGCAAAGCTTAAACAACTGAAACTGGCATAGCTTTTCATTAATATTTTGCTCTCAAGCCGCTCCCTAATAATTGCGCCGCGGCTTTAATCCTTTTCATCCGATAATCTCGAATCGGTACCCCGGCAGCTTTCATTCTTAAATCTTATTCGCATCCTGAATAACTTATTCAAATCACAGGCTTTGTTTAAAGTTAAATTTGTCCGGAACTGCAAACCCCATGCAAATTTTTGTTATGTAGCTATCCTTATAGAATATTTGTTATGACTTGCGTCTTATAAAACAAGACGCCGGCATTTGTGAAATCTGATATTTAATTAAACGAAATCTAACTTAGAGGAAGTTATGCTGGTTATAGTTGGTTATCTGCTTGTCCTGGGCTCTGTCCTTGGAGGTTTTGTAGGCGGGGGTGGACATATCGGTGTTTTGATTCAGCCTTTTGAGGTGGTCATCATAATAGGAGCAGCCGTAGGTGCTTTTATCAGCGGCAATTCAATGACACTTGTAAAAGCCTCAATCGCCCAGGCCACCAGTACATTAAAACCGGCAAAGCACAACAAGGACTTTTACCTGGAATTGTTGTTATGTTTTTATGCGATCAGCAATAAAACGCGTAAAGAAGGTCTGCTATCACTGGAAGCCCTGATAGATAACCCGGAAGATAGTACTATATTCCCTCCCAAAGTTCTCGGTGATCATCACTTAATGGATTTTATCCGCGACAATCTGAGGTTGATTGTTACTGGCGTTGAAATTCATCAGCTCGAAGACCTTATGGACCAAGAAATCGAAATCCATCACGAAGAGGGTCATGGACCTATAAAGGCCGTCCAGCGCATCGGTGACGGCATGCCTGCTTTCGGTATTGTCGCTGCGGTAATGGGTGTTGTGCATACCATGGAATCGATAAATCTGCCGCCGGCTGAGCTTGGAAAATTAATTGCCGCAGCTTTGGTGGGAACATTTCTGGGTATTTTACTGGCTTATGGGTTTATTGCGCCGGTCGCCGGTTTAATGGAAGAGCGGCTTGAAGGTGAGGGCAGCGCTTTTAAATGCGCTCAAAAAGGCCTGCTGTGCTGCGCGCAAGGCGTTCCTCCCGTTATGACCGCAGAATATATGCGGTCAATGATCACGTCCAATATGCGGCCCGGCTTTGCTGAGTTGGAAGAGCAATTGAAAGCCAATAAAGGGTGATAATTGAAATGGCAGACCAACCGATTATCATTAAAAAAATTAAGAAAAACAAAGGCCATGGACATCATGGAGGTGCGTGGAAGCTGGCATACGCCGACTTTGTAACAGCCATGATGGCGTTTTTCTTACTTATGTGGCTATTAGGGGCAACTGATGAAAAAGCGCGAAAAGGCATTGCCGATTACTTTCAAGACCCCGATAAAATAGTATTGTCGGATAAAAGTGATAGTGCGACCCGAAGCAGCCTGATCCAGGGAGGGGGTGCAGATTTATCATCGCAAGAACAGGGCCAGATTAACAATGGCCAGGCAATTAAAACTGAAGAGGAGTCGCAGGAAGAAATTGAAAAGAAAGCGGAGCAAATGGACTTGAAGCAGCTTGAACTGCTTAAGGGAAAAATTAAGGCCATGATAGAGGCGACTGCTAACTTAGCCGAATTCAAGGATCAAATTAAACTGGAAATAACGCAGGAAGGGTTACGCATTCAAATCGTGGACAACAAAAATACCCCCATGTTTAAAATTGCCAGCGCTGAGACGGAACCTGATGTTCAGCTTATTTTAAGAAAACTGGCGCCGGTTATTAATGAATTACCCAACAAAATCACTGTGAATGGACATACCGATGCGCTGCCTTTTCCGGTTAATCAAACGGGTTACACTAATTGGGAGCTTTCCAGTGACCGGGCCAATGCCGCCCGGTACGAATTAAATCACGGCGGACTTGCAGAAGAAAAGGTTCTCAGGGTTATCGGATTATCATCCAGTATTCCCTATAATTCCAAAGACTCCCTGGATCCGATGAACAGGCGAATTTCAATCATAGTCATGAATAAAAAGGCCGAGCAACAGATCGTGGAGGAAGTAGGCAGCAAACCGGAACCTGAAAAATCCATGAGCCCCGGCACACACTAAGGTAAGGGTTAGCCAGGCTTTTGCCGAGATTATTTCTATGCCTTAAGCTACGAAAATCTATAGATTTAACCCGCTGCAATATACCAATAAGAATTTTGATCAAAGTAAATAACATACCCATTCCTTATTAAAAAAGTCACAGTAAAATCAATATAGTAGTGTCAATATTTTTCCGACCCAGCAACACAGATGCAGGTTTATTTATCAATCAGGTAGAAAACCTCGGAGAAATATATGAAACCGAAACCGGGACTTTTATCAACAGGATTCTTCTGTCTGGCTTATTGCCTGACTCCCGATACAGCGCTGGCAGGGCTGACCGATGCCACCCAAACATCCCCTCATGTAACCGGCAGCGCAATTGGAAAATCACTGGCACAGCAGATAGGCGCAGGTCAAGGTGACGAGATTACAGAGAAATCTTCACTTTATCTGATAAAGCGTGATCCGGCGCGTTCCATCCGCCGCGGCCGGCAACTATTCCAACGTAAATTCACGCTTGAACAAGGTCAAGGGCCGAGAGTCAGTTTCGATTCTACGGGAGACATACAGGAAAATCCGGCGCTGGGCGCCGGATTGTCGGATAGCTGCGCTGCTTGCCACGGCCGACCACGAGGATCAGGCGGCGTAGGCGGGGAGGTAGCCACACGGCCTGACAGTCGTGACGCCACGCATCTATTTGGACTCGGACTAGTAGAAATGCTCGGTGATGAAATTACCCGTCACCTTCGCGCTATCCGCGCCCAGGCACAAAATCAGGCCATCGCTTCCAAACGCCCAGTGACGCTACCGCTCAATAGCAAGGGAATTAATTACGGCTTTATCACGGCCCTGCCGGACGGCACGTTAGATACGTCGGGGGTTGAAGGAGTGAACGCTGATCTGCGGGTCAGACCTTTTTTTGCCCACGGCGGGGAATTTTCGATACGCGCCTTTATTGTCGGGGCATTCAAGGACGAAATGGGGCTGGAAGCCTTTGATCCTGTTTTATGCGGCATTACAGAACCGAACCGCCCGGCAATTACCACGCCGTCCGGGCTGATACTAGATCCGAGCCTGGACAAGATCAAGCATCCCTCGGTTTGCAGCGCCACCGAAGACGGGGATGACGATGGCGTTGCCAATGAAATTGATGCGGCTCTCGTCGATCATATGGAATTCTATCTCTTGAATTATTTTAAACCCGGAACAGGACGCACCACCCGGAGAACGAAAGAGGGCTTGAAGCTGATGCATGAACTTGAATGCACCACCTGCCACAAACAAAACCTGCGCGTACAGCAGGATCGGCGGGTGGCTGACCTGGAAACGCGGTTTGACCCTGAACGTGGACTATTTAATCGCTTGTTTGCCAAGGCTACTCCCTTATTCAAAGTTGTAAATGATGGACAAAGCTATCCGAAACTTCTCCCCAGGCAAAAATCCTTCCTGGTACGAAATATCTTTGCCGACTTCAAACGCCATGATCTTGGGCCTGCGTTCCACGAACGAAACTACGACGGCACCCTGCTGACAGAAACCATGACCGAGCCGCTTTGGGGCGTCGCCACGACTGCGCCTTATGGCCATGACGGACGCAGTATTAATCTGGAAGAGGTGATATTGCGGCATGGCGGAGAAGCTCAAGCAGCCAGGGAAGCATTTGAAAGATTAGACGAAAATAGCCGCGGTAAAGTGCTGGAGTTTCTCTCAACGCTGGTTTTATTTCCCCCCGATGACACAGCGTCTACCCTCAATCCCGGACATCCGGGCACCGATAACCCTCAGGATCCAGCCCAGCATGGCAGCATTAACCTCGGGGCGTGGTTCCAGATACCTTATGAAGGGCCTGAATAATTTGTCATTACGAATTACGGCGGCAAGGCTAATCGAAGACAGCCTCTGTCGGCAATTCCTGCACAGAGCAGGAATTGCCGGCATCCAAAAGCCAGGAGGACTTGAATAGTTCATCTCCCTCTAGCCTGGGTTCGGGCATACCCTGCCGGAACAGCGGAAGCGGGGACGTGTTATGAAGGAGCTGAATATTTTTGTTAATCAGGGCTTTATTTTCAGCCGGTGCAACGCCGAAATATCCTCATCGCCATAACCTTCTGCGATTAATCGCTCATAATCGAGGACAGTCATATCGGTCAAAGTCAGTGAAAACCCTGCCTGTTCGGCCATCGCCTGGCAAATTTTTAAATCCTTGTGGTGCAGCGCCAGCTTGAATCCGGGCGCAAATATGCCTTGGGTCATGGCGGAGCCGCGATGCTCAAGAAACCAGTTGCCGGCGGCGCCGCCTGAAATGATTTCTATTACTTTATCCATAGCCAGACCCTGAGCCTGTGCAAAGGCCAAGGCTTCTGTCACCGCCTGGTTGATGCCTGCCGCCATGATTTGATTGACGGCTTTGGTTGCCTGGCCTGCGCCGGTTGGACCCATATGCAGGATGCGCCCGGTCATGGCTGCCAATACCGGCCGTGCTTTTTCCAGTGCCTGCACCTCGCCGCCGACCATCATGGCCAGTGTGCCGTTTTTAGCGCCTTCGACGCCGCCCGACACCGGCGCATCAAGAAAATCTGCCTGTTTTACAGACAGAAGGGCTGCTGCTTTCTTCGACGTTTCGCTGCTGACGGTAGACATATCGACGACGACTGAACCGGGCTTTACGGTTTTTGCTATGCTTTCAATGATTGACAGAACATCGCTATCGGCAGACACGCAAATCAGCACAATATCGACATCTTCCGCCAGCGCTTCAGGTTGATTGTAAGCCGTGACCTGCAGTTCTTCGGCCAGGCTTTGGGCTTTTGCCGCGGTGCGGTTATAAACTCCTGCCAAGTATCCGGCTTTGGCGACATTTTTGGCCATGCCTGTGCCCATCGCTCCCAAGCCTATCATGCCCGCCCTCATGTCATTTCTCCAGGTAAGTGTAGGAAGTTAATCCGGCGATTAATTCCTGTTCAAATTGCTGTCTTTGCGATTCGTTCAGATTACTTTTTGCAAGTTTTTCCCGGTAAGCTGCTTTCAGTTCTTCGCTGCTGATATGCACATAGTCGAGCAAATCCGAAACATGCTCCCCTTCCTGCAAGTCAAAAAAATGGTAGCCTTTGTCATCGAGTTTTATATTAATGGAATGAGTGTCGCCAAATAAGTTATGCATATCACCCAGGATTTCCTGGTAAGCGCCGACCATAAAGAAGCCGATAAGATACGGCTCATTGCCGTCGATTTCATGAATAGGCAGCGTTTTTTCAATATTTTGACCATTGATATACTGGTCGATCCGGCCATCGGAATCGCAGGTTAAATCCTGGATAACGGCGCGGCGCAGAGGCTGTTCATCCAGCCTGTGGATAGGCATGATGGGGAAAATCTGATCGATACCCCAGATGTCGGGCATGGACTGGAACAAGGAAAAATTGCAAAAGACTTTGTCGGCAAGTTTTTCATTCAGTTCCTGCAGAATGAGTGCCTCGCTTTGAATACTGGGGTTCAACTTGCTTTTAATCTGCTGGCAGAGAATCGCGTAGTCATTTTCCGCTTGAGCCAGGTCATTGATACTGAGCTTATCCTGGGCAAATTGCGCACGGGCTTCCGATAAATAAAACTGGATGTCATGATAATGCTCTACCCAATTGTTCGTATCCGGCAAAGCCTGCAGTTCCACATTATTCGTATAGACCGACTCAATATCCGTCACATTGGTGATTAATACCGCGTGATGCGCTGTAAGCGCACGGCCTGATTCAGTAATGAGGTCAGGTTGGCGAACCTGTTTTTCGGCGCAAATATCAGCAAAACTGCGCACAATATTCTGGGCGTATTCATCCAGGCTGTAATTGATTGACGACTCGCGGCGCGAACGGCTGCCGTCGTAATCAACACCCAGCCCGCCGCCAGCATCAACGATGTTTATCGGCGCGCCCAAACGATGCAGTTCAGCATAAAATTGCCCGGCTTCTTTCAGGGCTATTTTTATGTCGTGAATATTGGCGATTTGCGAGCCCATGTGAAAGTGCATGAGCTTCAAGGTATCCAGCAAATTGCTTTGTTTCAGGCGCTCAATCAACTGCAGGACTTCATGCGCATGAAGCCCGAATTTGGATTTCTCACCCCCGCTGTTTTGCCATTTTCCGGCGCTGATGCTGGACAGTCTAACCCTCACGCCTAACTGCGGCCTAATATTAAGGCGAGCCGCTTCTTCAATAACCAATTCCAGTTCCAGCGGCTTTTCGATGACCAGGTAAAGGTTCAAGCCCATCTTTAAACCGATCAGCGCAAGACGGATATAAGCCCTATCCTTATAGCCGTTGCAAACTACTACGCCTTGGCCGGACAAGGCCATAATTGCCAGTAATTCTGGCTTGCTGCCGGCTTCCAGCCCGATATTGTCCGCCGCTAAAATACCTTCGACCACTTTGCGCTGCTGATTAACTTTTATGGGGTAAACAGGCGTGTATTTGCCGTGGTAATCATTATTGGCACAGGCTTTTTGGAAAGCCCCGGACAATCGCATTACGCGATCTTTTAATATATCGGTAAACCGCACCAGCACGGGCAAGGATAATTTCTTATCGTTTAGCGATTGGGCAATCTCATACAAATCCAGTTCGACATTGCTGTCTGAGCTGGGTTTTACGCAGACATGCCCGATGCTGTTAATGGAAAAATAGGCATCGCCCCAGGAATCTATAGCGTAAGTCTGGGTTGAAAGCTGAGTTGTCCATGTTTCGGTAAAACTTGAATTCACTATCTATCTCCGATTTTTTAAATACTGCGGAATTCTAATATAAGCACCATTATTTATCCGGTTTTTTCGCTGTGTTTTCTGATTCCGGAGCTCAGTTCATCTAAGCATTCAAATTCCCATATATTGTTTGTTAAGTTAGCGGTCAGGGATAAATTAAAAGCTTTAGTTTCAAGTCCCGCCTATTTTTTGAATTTTGTACTATCATTTTTATGATGATTGTCATTATCAGCGTCAGCCTGCACCAATTTTCCAGGGTCAGGAAAATTGCTGGCGTAATGAAGAATAGCGGCTTCCCTGTGGTCATGGCGGCGGCATATACGCCAAACAGCCTGGCCGGGGTTTTAAACGGCGCGCCAATTCATTTGAGCCCGCACCGATGCTATTTCCCCAACCACTTAAATAAAGTGTCCAGGTTGAAGCCGGCTTCGACGGGTTAAGCCTTTACTTTATACAGGAATGTTCCAATGAAAAAATTCCAGCTCACAGTAAGGCAACTGTCTCGGCTGAAGATCAGGAACATGGACTGACTATTATTTAATAAAATTAATTATGGCTGCTCCCAAATATTTTGAATCCAGTGTACGCAGCAAAGAGTTGCTTAAGCTTGCAATCACTTTTCTAGGAATTCATCGGTTATCAGCCAATCCTGTTAATTATACGGTCTGTTATGAGTATCTATTGGGTAATCAGCCCTTATTAAAACAAAAAATAGAAAAAACTATTGCGGAAAAAATTCAGCTAACCGACCCGATGATGGAAACTTGGTTTAACACTTTTCTATCCGGCTATGACCAGGCCAGTTTGAAACAATCCAAAGCCGATCTGGTAGACATTATTTCAAAATTGATGGAATCCACGAGCCTGACCGAAGCGCAGGTGAGCCAATTTGACCAAACCCTGCGTCACAGTGAAAAAGCCCTAATCAATGCCAACAGTCCGCTTGAATCGATCGTGGTGCATTTGCTGGCCAGCACCCAATCCATGCAGGCCAAGCTGGGGATAATGACGCAGCAAATTCAGGCCAGCCAACGGGAAATTAATTCGTTGCAGGAGCGATTGGGAAATGCTATCGAAGAGGCGCTGTCTGATCCGTTAACCGGCCTGATTAACCGCAAAGGCTTTGCCAGAGCGATCGAAGAGGCGGTGTTATCGGTGGGTGAGTTAATTTCATCGCCGTGCTTACTAATGATGGATATTGATCATTTTAAAAAAATAAATGATACCTTTGGCCACCTGATGGGAGATAGGGTAATCAAGGTTGTAAGCAATATTTTAACCCATCAAATCAAGGGAAAAGATACAGCGGCCCGCTATGGCGGCGAAGAGTTCTGTGTATTGCTACCGGAAACTGAACTGACGGATGCTGTTAAGGTGGCTGAAACTATCAGGCGAACCATAGAAAAAACCCGTATAAAACGCGCCAGTGATCATCAGGACATCAGTCAGGTGACAATTTCCATTGGCGTTGCCTGCTATCAGCCGGATGAGCCTATCACGGCATTCTTTGAACGCGCCGATAGAGCGCTGTATCACTCCAAGCATGAAGGCCGGAATCGAGTGACATTTTTTGTGGATTAGTTTTACTACCTCATTTTCTATTCATCCCAGGTAAGCCGTTAAAGCTACGGATTGAAAATAGTGGCGAGCTTTAAAACGCGCGAACTTATCCTCACCCCGGCTTTTTGGGTGGCAGTCACATTTACGTGAAGATTGATTTTAGCGTCAGTCATTTCCAAATAAACCATGCCTCCCTGTTCAAGAAAATCATCAGCTTCGCCTATCGTTAAAATGTGTCGTTTGAAGCTTTCTCCCAACCATTGGGCGGTTTTGCCGGTTTCAGCGCTGATATAAAGCAATTGACATTGATTCAGGTCTTTGCTGCGGTTCAGGTTATGCACGGACAGCATTTTGCTGCCGACCGGCTTTTTATCTATTAAAATAAATGCCTGTTGAACTACCTCATCGCCTAGCACGCATAGATTAACTGCCGAACTGTTGGCTTTGAATGCCTCAGGCGGCCACTCCCTATAACGCGCTAAATTTAATGCTAATACTGATTTGGCGGTATATTCCTGAACAGCATCCGCAAAAGCAGGCATCATGCCATCGTAAAGCCATAGCACTGCCGCTATCAGCATTCCTTGTCTGAATTTCTCGTGTGAAAATAAGCGTTCAGGCACTGCAACCAGCCATTTATTAAGAAACAAGAGTTACCAACTTTTTAAAACCGGTAACTAAAAACCAAGCGGAAATTACGGCCGTTTTGCGGAATAAAATGCTGAACGAATTCATCACTGGCTACGCTTGCATAATCACGATCCAGAAGATTGTAAACGCTGCCGGAGATTTCCAGGTCATTAAGCGGGCCTTTAAATAGATTCTCGCCGCTGGTCAAGGTCAGGTTGAACAGTGGATAGCCGCCGGTTTTGGTAGCGTCCCGGCCATTTCTGCTGCTGGTGTATTGCGCTTCGACGCCGGCTCGTAGCCAGCGATCAAATATGGGCGTTGAAAAATTCAGCTTAAAGAGGCTGCCGGGTGAGTTGATTAGCCGTTGATTATCACTGGGGTCGTAAGCGTTTGCCCACGTGTAGCTGGCTCGAAGACGCGAACCAGTGTACCATAGTTTTTCAGCTTCAAATTCCGCGCCCCAGGCTTTATTGTTTCCCGCATTGATGAATTGGTTTTTCACATCTCCCGTATCGGTATTCGTAATTTCCTTAAGTTGAATCAGATTTTTAATATCGTAATGGAAACCTACTGCGGTTAATCGCAGGGAACGGGTGGGCTGATATTCAATGATGGCTTCGTAGGTTTTAATATGTTCCGGGCTGAGATTGGCGCCGGCTATATACTGAGTTCTACTTCCGCCATATTCAGCCAGCTGCCATGTTTGGGCGTGTAGTGAATCGCCAATTTTTCCAGAATTCTTCGCGCTTCCTCTGGCGGAAATGCCTTATACAATGAAGCTCCCGCGTGGGTGTTTAAATTATCCATTACCAAGGTAATACGCTCGGCTTGGGGGTAAAGCACAGCCACCAGATGTTTAACTTGGCGTGCCCAGTCCACCGCCGTGCGTTGATCGCCCACGGTCACATGCCGTTGCCCTGCTAACGGATCAAAGAACATAAACAGATGACTGACCCCATTGCGCTCATATTCCGTATCGTACTTTTCGACCGAGCCTGGTTTGGCCGGTAGCGGCTGGCGTACTTCTTTAATCTGCTGCTTGCTGCTTTCATCCATACAGATCAGCGGGGACTCTTCATCATACCCACCTTGGTAAATATCCAGCACATCCTCCATGGCGCAGACACATTCGGCACGCCCTTGCGCTGGAATACACCACTCTTTGTTTTGCCAGGGTTTCAGTTCATTTTTTTAACGTCTGCCGAATCGTTTCGTGCGCTACGCTTTCCACGTAGCCCAGTTCGACCATCCGTTGTCCCAGCAAGCGTAAGGTCCAGCGACTGCGCCCGTCAGGCGCGTCTGTGCAGGCCAGCGCGATCAGATGCGCTTCATTTTCGCCGTCAATCACCCGACTTCTGAGCCGCGGCGGTTGGGCTCGGTTGAGCGCCGCCTCCATCCCTTCTTGAACTAAACGCTGCCTGACTCGTTCCACGGTGCGCGTTGAAATGCCCAAGGCTGCACTGATTTCGCTATCGGTCCTTTTTTCGCCTGCGCCGCTGACATCTGCCTTGAGCAAAATTTGAGCATGAAGCCGTTTGTGCGCCGCTGCTTTTCCCTTGTAAACCACATCTTCTAAACCTGTACGCTCTTCCTGCGTGAGCCGCACTCTGTATTGCTTAGCCAAACCAATACCCTCATACACGTAAATTCCTTTACAGGGGGCTACTTATTCGACATATCAAGATTGACTCAGTACTAGGAGCCTGTCGGACTTATCAGCTATTAAGCTTCATCTATTGTAAAATAGCACTAAATTCAACCCTTTCACCGGTATGATGTGAGGAGCCGCTTTATCCCATATGACCGTAACCAACCCTATTT